>NZ_JBICZH010000009.1:0-347590 GCF_043201995.1 Streptomyces sp. NPDC048258 | reverse complement strand
AGCGTTAGGGAAACGCCCGGTTACATTCCGAACCCGGAAGCTAAGCCTTTCAGCGCCGATGGTACTGCAGGGGGGACCCTGTGGGAGAGTAGGACGCCGCCGAACAATCATTGCGGAAGCCCCGCACCAGACCCTTCGGGGTCCGGTGCGGGGCTTTTCTGCGTTCGGGACACGTGTGCGGACTCCTGTAGGGTCAAGGTGCATCGTTCGACATTTCTACAGTCACAGTGGAGGCCCCCGGGTGGAGGTCCAGGAGACTCGGGTTCAGACTGACCGAATTTTCACCATTCCCAACATCCTGAGCATGGCTCGCCTGGCCGGCGTGCCCCTGTTCCTGTGGCTGATCCTGGCCGAGTACGACGGCTGGGCCCTGGCCGTCCTCATGCTCAGCGGGATCAGTGACTACCTCGACGGGAAGCTCGCACGGCGCTGGAATCAGATCAGCAACCTCGGGCGGCTGCTGGATCCGGCCGCGGACCGGCTGTACATCCTGTCGACACTGTTCGGTCTGACCTATCGCGAGATTCTGCCCCTGTGGCTCACCGGCGCCCTGCTGGCGCGTGAGCTGATGCTGCTGGTCATGGTGTGGATCCTGCGCCGCCACGGCTATCCCCCGCCGCAGGTGAACTTCCTCGGCAAGGCCGCCACGTTCAACCTGATGTACGCGTTCCCCTTGCTGCTCCTCAGTGATGGCACGGGCTGGTTGGCCTGGATGGGGTCAGTTTTCGGATGGGCGTTCGCGGGATGGGGTACAACTCTGTATTGGTGGGCAGGAGTGCTGTACGTGGTGCAGGTCCGTCGTCTGGTGAAGGCGGACGCCACGGCCGATTGAGCTCGCTCGGCGCCTGATGACGCGGAGGAGTAGCGGAGTCACCGTCCGGACCGGGTGAGGTCGGCGAGAACGTCGTCTCTCAAGGAGGACTCTTCCGACATGAAGGCCGTCGTGATGGCCGGTGGCGAAGGCACCCGCCTTCGCCCCATGACCTCGAGCATGCCCAAGCCGCTCCTGCCGGTGGCCAACCGGCCGATCATGGAGCACGTGCTCAGGCTGCTCAAGCGGCATGGGCTCAGCGAGACCGTGGTCACCGTGCAGTTCCTGGCGTCGCTCGTCAAGAATTACTTCGGTGACGGCGAAGAGCTCGGAATGGAGCTCACCTATGCCAACGAGGAGAAGCCACTCGGGACCGCCGGCAGCGTGAAGAATGCCGAGGAGGCCTTGAAGGACGACACGTTCCTCGTGATCTCCGGCGATGCGCTCACCGACTTCGACCTCACCGATCTCATCAGATTCCACAAGGAAAAGGGCGGACTCGTCACGGTCTGCCTGACCCGGGTGCCCAACCCGCTGGAATTCGGCATCACCATCGTGGACGAGGAAGGCAAGGTCGAGCGCTTCCTCGAGAAGCCGACCTGGGGCCAGGTGTTCTCGGACACCATCAACACCGGCATCTACGTGATGGAGCCGGAAATCTTCGACTACGTGGACGCGGACGTCTCGGTCGACTGGTCCGGAGACGTCTTCCCGCAGCTGATGAAGGAAGGCCGGCCGATCTACGGCTACGTGGCCGAGGGCTACTGGGAGGACGTCGGCACCCACGAGAGCTACGTCAAGGCCCAGGCCGACGTGCTCGAAGGCAAGGTCCAGGTCGACATGGACGGCTTCGAGATCTCGCCCGGCGTGTGGATCGCCGAAGGGGCCGAGGTGAGCCCGGACGCGGTGTTGCGCGGGCCGCTGTACGTCGGGGACTACGCCAAGGTCGAGGCGGGCGTCGAGATCCGCGAGCACACGGTCATCGGGTCGAACGTGGTCGTCAAGAGCGGGGCCTTCCTGCACAAGGCCGTCGTCCACGACAACGTGTACATCGGACCCCACAGCAATCTCCGCGGCTGTGTCATCGGCAAGAACACCGACATCATGCGGTCCGCGCGGATCGAGGACGGCGCGGTCATCGGCGACGAGTGCCTCGTCGGTGAGGAATCGATCGTCCAGGGCAATGTGCGGGTCTACCCGTTCAAGACGATCGAGGCCGGTGCCTTCGTCAACACGTCGGTGATCTGGGAGTCCCGCGGACAGGCACATCTGTTCGGTGCGCGCGGAGTCTCCGGGATCCTGAACGTCGAGATCACCCCCGAACTGGTCGTCCGGCTCGCGGGCGCCTATGCGACGACCCTGAAGAAGGGGGCGACGGTCACCACCGCCCGCGACCACTCCCGAGGCGCCAGAGCGCTCAAACGGGCCGTGATCTCGGCGCTCCAGGCCAGCGCCATCAACGTGCGCGACCTGGAGAACGTACCGCTGCCCGTCGCGCGGCAGCAGACCGCACGCGGCAGCGCGGGCGGGATCGTACTGCGGACCTCGCCGGGTGTGCCGGACTCCGTGGACATCATGTTCCTGGACGAACGCGGGGCGGACCTCTCGCTCCAGGGACAGCGCAAGCTCGACCGCGTGTACGCACGCCAGGAGTACCGCCGGGCGTTCCCCGGAGAGATCGGTGACCTGCAGTTCCCGGGCAGTGTCTTCGACGCCTACACGGGTTCGCTGCTGCGGCGGGTCGACACCACCGGGATCGGCGACGCCGGGCTCAAGGTGGTCGTGGACGCCTCCAACGGCAGCGCCGGGCTCGTCCTGCCCAGCCTGCTCGGCCGGCTCGGAGTGGACGCGCTGACGATCAATCCCGGGCTCGACGAGACCAGACCGACGGAGACCAGCGACTCCCGGCGGGCCGGGCTCGTGCGGCTCGGCGAGATCGTGGCCTCGGCACGGGCCGCCTTCGGCGTGCGCTTCGACCCGGTGGGCGAGCGGATCTCCCTGGTGGACGAGCGCGGGCGGATCATCGAGGACGACCGGGCGCTGCTGGTGATGCTCGACCTGGTGGCCGCGGAGAAGCGCAGCGGCAAGGTCGCGCTGCCGGTGACCACGACGCGTGTCGCCGAGCAGGTGGCGGCGTACCACGGCACGCAGGTGGAGTGGACGACGACCTCGCCCGACGACCTGACCCGGGTGGGCCGGGCGGAGAACACCATCTTCGGTGGTGACGGGCGCGGCGGTTTCATCGTTCCGGAGTTCAGCAGCGTCTTCGACGGCTCGGCGGCGTTCGTGCAGCTGCTCGGGCTGGTGGCGCGTACGCAGCTCACCCTGAGCCAGATCGACGCGCGCATTCCGCGGGCCCACGTGCTCAAGCGGGACGTGCCGACGCCGTGGGCGGTCAAGGGACTCGTCATGCGCAGGGTCGTGGAAGCCGCGGGCGAGCGGCAGGTGGACACCACCGACGGGGTGCGGGTCGTGGAGGCCGACGGACGGTGGGCGCTGGTCCTGCCGGACCCGGCCGAGGCCGTCACCCATCTGTGGGCCGAAGGTCCCGACGCCGCCTCGGCGCAGGCCCTGCTCGACGAGTGGGCGGGCGTCGTGGACGGTGCCGGGCACTGAGTGCCGTGCGGTGATCCGCAGATGACCGACGTCCCGCGGGCCCGGGCGGGGAGAAATCCCCGCCCGGGCCCGCGGGACAGGTGCATTCGGTGTGTGCGGCGCCGACATGCGACGATGTGCGGCATGTCGCAGCCGCCCCACAACCGGAGTTCGGCGTCTCCTGCGCCCGCGCGCCCGGACGCCTCCATGTCGCTGCTGACGCACGTGATGGACCACAGCCTCGACGAGGGCTATGCGGAGGCATCGGCCCGGCGCGAGGCGGACGGTACGGCGGGACTCCCGCGCACCCTCAAGGCCAAACTGGGGCTCGCCGCCGGGCTCGTGCTCGCCGCCATGGTCGTCACGCTCGGTGCCGCCGAGGCGCGGATCGCCGCGCCGGTGCTGGCCAAGGAGCGTCAGGAACTGATCGACCGCGTGGAGCGGGCGGATGAGCGCGCGAAAGGCCTGGAGCGGGACATCGAGCGTCTGCGGACCGATGTCGCCGACCGCCAGCGCGCCGCGCTCAAGCAGCCCGGCGGGGGCCAGGGCGAGATCGTCGCGCTGCTGTCGGGCGCCACGGAGGTGCGCGGTCCCGGGATCAAGCTGGTCGTGGACGACGCCAAGGACGCCTCGTCGGGCGGCGGCGGGGGGCCGCGCGAGAGCGCCGGCTTCTCGGACACCGGGCGGGTCCGCGACCGCGATATGCAGAAGATCGTCAACGGGCTGTGGCAGTCCGGGGCGGAGGCCGTCTCCATCAACGGGCAGCGGCTGACGGCGCTGTCGGCGATCAGGGCCGCGGGTGACGCGATACTGGTCGACAACAGGCCGCTAGTGCCGCCGTACGAGGTGCTGGCGGTGGGGGACAAGAAGCGGCTCGGCACCGCCTTCCAGGACTCGGCGGACGGCCAGTACCTGCACGTGCTGCAGGAGAACTACGGGATCCGGTACTCGCTGGCCCCCCAGGACGAGGTGCGGCTGCCGGCCGCGTCGAGCCTGACCGTACGTACGGCTACAGCAGCAGAGCAGCAGAAGGGTGCATCGTGATCGCGGTACTGGGCCTCTTGGCCGGAGTGGTGGTCGGACTTCTGGTCCGGCCCGAAGTACCGGCCGTGGTGGAGCCTTATCTGCCGATCGCCGTGGTGGCGGCGCTGGACGCGGTGTTCGGCGGTCTGCGCGCGATGCTGGACGGCATCTTCGTGGACAAGGTCTTCGTGGTGTCGTTCCTGTCGAACGTGGTCGTGGCCGCGCTGATCGTCTTCCTCGGCGACAAGCTGGGGGTCGGCTCGCAGCTGTCCACGGGCGTGGTCGTGGTCCTCGGCATCCGTATCTTCTCCAACGCCGCGGCCATCCGCCGGCACGTGTTCCGGGCGTGAGGCCGATGAGTACGAACGACACTCCGCCGGAGCGCTCCGAGGGATCCGAGGGATCCGAGGGATCCGGGGGATCCGGGGGATCCGGGGGGTCCGAGAGGCCCGAAGGGTCCGACGCTCCCATGCACCCGGTCCCGCCCACGCAGCCCGAACCGCAGGAGCCGCAGGAGACGCGGGAGACGGGCCGGCAGCGGCTCGCGGCCGGGCTGTGGCCGCCGCGGGTGAGCAGGGCACAACTGATCGTCGCGCTGCTGCTGTTCGTGCTGGGCCTGGGGCTGGCCATCCAGGTGCGGTCGAACAGCGACTCCAGCGCGCTGCGCGGGGCCCGCCAGGAGGACCTCGTACGGATCCTCGACGAGCTCGACGGGCGGACCAAGCGCCTGGAGGACGAGAAGCAGCGGCTGGAGGACCAGCGCAAGGAGCTGGAGAGCAGTTCCAACCAGGCCGAGGAGGCCCGGAAGCAGACGGTGGAGAAGGAGCGCCAACTCGGCATCCTGGCCGGTACGGTGGCAGCTCAGGGGCCCGGTATCACGTTGAAGATCACCGATCCCAAGGGCCAGGTGCGGTCCGACCAGTTGCTGGACACGCTCCAGGAGCTGCGGGCGGCCGGGGCCGAGGCGATCCAGATCAACGGTGTGCGCGTGGTGGCGGGCTCGTACTTCTCGGACGAGAACGGTGGGGTCGGGATCGACGGTAAGAAGATCACACAGCCCTACGAGTTCAGGGTGATCGGCAAGCCGCAGGATCTGGAGCCCGCGCTCAACATCCCGGGCGGGGTCGTCCAGACACTGGAGAAGGAACAGGCGACCGTCGCCGTCACACGGTCGGCGAAGATCGTTGTGGATGCCTTGCGGGCTGCGAAGCAGCCTGACTACGCTCGGTCGTCATCGTGATGTTGCGGAGCGGAGAGTGGACCGGCTCACGCGGGCGGAGGCCTGCGGGGGGTCGGCGCACAGAAGTCGCGGTGTGTGGTGGAAACTGTCTGGTGGTTACGGACGTTGTGAGAATGTCCGGGTCGGCAGGTGTTGCATTCGGAGTTCGTCCTGCCCCACGGGCGGGTCTGTTTCGGTCAAGGGGAATCGCCCGTGAAGTTGTTTGAGAAGTTGTTCGGCAAGAAGAACCGTGAGGAAAGCGGTGCGGCACGTCACCGTGCCGGCCGCGGTGAGGCGGAAGGGCAGGGCGACCGGCCGCTCTTCCGTGACGAGGTCGCGGGCGCGGGTGACATTTCGGGCGCCCACGGCGCGTCGTCCGTTGACCCTGCCGGTACCGGACGCATAGGTTTCGGTGAACCGTCAACCTCAAGTGCGGGTGGAGGGTTTGCCCCCGACCCGTATGCCACCAATGCCTCCGCGGGGCAGCCGCGGCGCGAGGAGCCGTCCATGTCGGCCGAGCAGGTTTGCAGCAGGTGCGGACACCGCAGCGATGCGGCGAGCCGGTTCTGCTCCAACTGCGGCGCGCCGCTGCGGGCGGGTCTGACGCCGGAGCGTGCCTCGGAGACCACGTCCACCATCTCGATCTCGGGCCTCGAGGCCTACGAGGCCGAGGTGTCGGGACAACAGCACGTGTCGTCCTCGCTGTCCCCCGAGGCCCAGGCCGCGGTGGAAGCGCTGCCCCCCGGTTCCGCCCTGCTCATCGTGCGGCGCGGCCCCAACTCCGGTAGCCGCTTCCTGCTGGACGGCGAGCTGACCACGGCCGGCCGGCACCCGCAGAGCGACATCTTCCTGGACGACGTCACCGTCTCCCGGCGCCATGTCGAATTCCGCCGGAGCCAGGACGGCGGCTTCACCGTCGCCGACGTGGGCAGCCTCAACGGCACGTACGTGAACCGTGAGCCGATCGACTCCGTCGCGCTGCACAACGGCGACGAGGTGCAGATCGGCAAGTACCGGCTGGTCTTCTACGCGAGCCTGCGGGGCGTCTGACCTTTCAAGGGAAGGTTCCATTGCTGCGTACCCCGACCGGCGGTGCCGCGAAGAACGGCACCGCCGGCACCTCCGGCTCGGCCGGGCGGCTGGTGAGCATCGGCACGGTGCTCACCACGCTGCGTGACGAGTTCCCCGAAGTCACGATCTCGAAGATTCGCTTCCTGGAGGCGGAGGGGCTCGTCGAGCCCAGACGCACACCTTCCGGATATCGCAAGTTCAGCACCGAGGACGTGGAGCGGCTGGCCCGCATCCTGCGGCTGCAGCGCGACCACTACCTGCCGCTGAAGGTCATCCGCGAGCAGCTCGACGCGCTCGCGCGCGGTGAGCAGATCCGTATCCCGGGGCCCACGCCGCACGGGGAATCCGTCGATCCCGCCAGCCCCGCGGCCGTGTACGGCGAGGTGGGCCGGGAGCGGCCCACCGTGGCCCGGGTGGGCCGGGCGGAGCTGATCGCGGCCGCCGACGTGGACGAGGTCCAGCTCGTCGAGTGGGAGTCGTACGGGCTGCTCGCCGAGGCCCCCGGCGGCGGATTCGACGCCGAGGCGGTCACCGTGGCCCGGCTGGTGGCCGATCTGGGGCGGTTCGGGCTGGAGCCTCGGCATCTGCGCGCGATGAAGGCTGCCGCGGACCGGGAGGCGGGCCTGATCGAGCAGGTCGTGGCGCCGCTGCGACGGCACCGCAATCCCCAGACCAGGGCGCATGCGGAGGCCACGACGAAAGAGCTCGCGGGGCTCTCCGTAAGGCTGCACGAGGCGCTCGTACAGACCGCCCTCGGGGTCCGGCTCCAGTGACCGAGGGGGCCCCGACTACCCAAACCGGCCGAGCAGGTCCTAGGGTTGCTGTGTGAACGAGCTCGACGTTGTGGGTGTCCGGGTGGAAATGCCCTCCAACCAACCGATCGTGCTCCTGCGTGAAGTGGGAGGCGACCGGTACCTCCCCATCTGGATCGGTCCTGGGGAGGCGACCGCCATTGCCTTCGCGCAGCAGGGAATGGCCCCTGCCCGACCGCTGACGCACGACCTGTTCAAGGACGTGCTGGAGGCGATCGGCGAGGAGCTCACCGAGGTCCGGATCACGGATCTGCGGGAGGGTGTCTTCTACGCGGAGCTTGTCTTCGCCAGCGGGGTCGAGGTGAGCGCGCGGCCTTCCGACGCCATAGCGCTGGCCCTGCGCACGGGGACGCCGATCTACGGCAGTGACGGTGTGCTCGACGACGCCGGGATCGCGATTCCGGACGAGCAGGAGGACGAGGTGGAGAAGTTCCGCGAGTTCCTCGACCAGATCTCGCCCGAGGACTTCGGCACCGGCCCGCAGTGACGCGTCGGCCGCGTCGTCCACGGGGAAGTAACAGCCCATTCGAGTAGCCTTTCCCCGCAATCGGATACGGGAAACCACTCTCAGGGTGATTATCACTCGGCGTGCCGAGTGTGGCGATCGTTGACGCACCCCTGGTGACTGCCTACCTTCAAGGTGGCAGGTCAAGGACGGAGGGTCGGCGTGAGGATCACGGGCGACGGTACGACCGGGGGCATCCCCGCACGGAGTGACGGTGGACCGTACCCGCTGCACGGCGGTGCGGCCGGTTCCGCGCGCCGTCAGCCGGAGTCGACGCCGGTCGGACCGGTGGGCGGCGACCCGGCGCCCGAGCAGATCGGATACCGCGGGCCGACGGCGTGTGCCGCGGCCGGAATCACCTACCGGCAGCTCGACTACTGGGCGCGGACCGGGCTGGTGGAGCCGAGCGTGCGGCCCGCGTACGGGTCGGGGACGCAGCGGCTGTACAGCTTCCGGGACGTGGTCGTCCTCAAGATCGTCAAGCGCTTCCTGGACACCGGGGTCGCGCTGCAGAACATCCGTACGGCCGTGCAGCACCTGCGTGACCGCGGGTTCTCGGACCTGGAGCGGATGACGCTGATGAGCGACGGCGCCACCGTGTACGAGTGCACCTCGCCGGATCAGGTCGTGAGCCTGCTCCAGGGCGGGCAGGGCGTCTTCGGGATCGCCGTGGGCGTGGTGTGGCGCGACGTGGAGAACGCGCTGTCGCAGCTGCACGGGGAGCGGGTGGACACCGGCGAGTCCCTGGTCGGCCACAATCCGGCGGACGAACTGGCCGCCCGGCGCAACCGGGCCGTGTGAACCCGGCCGGACCGCGTCCGATACCACCGGGCCCGATGCCACCAGTCTGATGTCACCGGGCCCGTTGTCAGAGGCGTAGGGCAGCATCGGTGCTGTGAGAGCCGCGCCGACCATTCTGCATCTGGACATGGATGCCTTCTACGCCTCCGTCGAGCAGGCGTCGAAGCCGAGCCTGCGGGGCAAGGCCGTCATCGTCGGCGGGCTCGGGCCCCGCGGGGTCGTCGCCACCGCCTCGTACGAGGCCAGGCGGTTCGGGGTGCATTCGGCGATGCCGATGGCGCAGGCGCGGCGGCTCTGCCCGAACGGCGCCTGCCTGATCCCGCGCTTCAGCCTCTACCGCGAGGTCAGCGACATCGTGATGGCCCTGCTGCGGGAGCTGTCGCCGCTCGTGGAGCCGCTCAGCCTGGACGAGGCCTTCGTGGACCTGGAGGCGGGCGGGGTCGCCTTCGACGGGCCGAGCGCCCGGGCCGCGGGGGAGCGGCTGCGGGCGGACATCCGGGCCGCCACGGGGCTCAGCGGGTCGGTGGGGCTGGCCGGGTCGAAGATGCTGGCCAAGGTGGCGTCCGAGGAGGCCAAGCCGGCGGGTCTGCTGCTGATCGAGCCTGGGACGGAGCGGGAGCTCCTCGCGCCCATGTCGGTGCGGACCCTGCCCGGGGTGGGGCCGGCCACCGGCGAGCACCTGCGCCGCGCCGGGATCACCACGGTGGGGGACCTGGTGGAGGCCGGGGAGGACGAGCTGGTCCGGATGGTCGGGCGCGCGCACGGGGTGGGCCTGTACCGGATGGCGCTGGGACTGGACGACCGGCCGGTGGTCGCGGAGCGGGACGCGAAATCGGTGTCGGTGGAGGACACCTTCGACGTGGACCTGCACGACCGGGTACGGATCCGGACCGAGGTGCAGCGGCTCGCCGACCGGTGCGTGCAGCGGTTGCGGGCGTCCGGGCACTCGGGGCGCACGATCGTGCTGAAGGTCCGGCGGTACGACTTCTCGACGCTGACGCGGTCCGAGACGCTGCGGGGGCCCACGGACGACCCCGCGGTGGTGCGTGAGGCCGCGGCGCGCCTGCTGGAGGGCGTGGACACCACGGGCGGGGTGCGGCTGCTCGGGGTGGGCGTGACCGGGCTGGCGGACTACACGCAGGAGGACCTGTTCGCCCAGTCGCTGGCCGCCGAGCCGCTCGGTGAGTCGGGGGAGTCCGGTGAGACCGGTGAGGCAGGGGCGGCCACTGAGCCGGACGGGGCTGTGGGGGCCCTGGAGGGCGTTGAGGCGGCCGGGGAGCCGGAGCCCGCTCCGGAGCGGCGCTGGGCGGCCGGGAGCGACGTACGGCACGTGGTGTACGGGCCCGGGTGGGTGCAGGGCAGCGGGGTCGGGCGGGTGACCGTACGGTTCGAGCAGCCCGGATCGGAGCCCGGGCGGGTGCGGACCTTCCGGGTGGACGACTCCGAGCTGGAGCCGTCCGATCCGCTGCCGCTGGTGGGGGAGGGGCCGACGGTGGAGTAGCAGCCGGCGCTGTGACCGGCAGGGTTCACCGCACTAGCCTTCGTCGCCCGCCAGGTGGCCGAAGTCGCGCTGGAAGTCGGTGGGCAGGGTCACGTCCAGGCCGTAGTGGTGGTAGAGCTGGAGTTCCTGTTCCGGGGAGAGGTGGCGGCCGACGCCGAAATCCGGGGCGTCCTTGATCAGGGAGCGGTCGAAGGGCACCCGCAGGGTGTCGCCGACCAGCTCGCTGGGCTCCAGCGGGACGAAGGCGTCCCGGCTGAACAGACCCGTACGCACGGCAGCCCATTCCGGGACGCCGGTGGCGTCGTCGAGGTACACCTCGTCGATGGTGCCGATCTTGGTGCCGTTGCGGTCGAACGCCTTGCGGCCGATCAGGCTGCGCGGATCGATGTCGGTCTGCACGGTCCCTCCAAATGGTCGCAACTCCTCCGTAATGACTACAGAAGTGCATTTCGGGGGCTGAGGCCACTCGGGGAGTGTCCAGATCCTCGCTGGTAGGCTGGGTGATGGCTGTCGACCCTGTGCGGGAGAGTCCTCCGAGTGAGCGTGACGGAGGCGCCGAAGGAGCAAATCCTCCCCGGAATCTCTCAGGCATACGTACCGCACGGACGAGGCCACTCTGGAAAGCAGGAGTGGGTACCGGGCACGCTGTGCCGGTTCCTCTCCTCACCGACGGTGAAAGCCGGTTCTCTCGAGCGACCCTCGAGCGGCCGGTGAAACTCTCAGGTTGAGATGACAGAGGGGGAGGCCGTCCGGGTGCCCGCGCCGTGGTGCCCCTCGCAGGTCATACGACCAGGAGGCCTCCGTACATGACCGCCAACCGCATTCCGCTCTCCCAGCTGGAGCGAGGCATCCCCTTCGAGCAGCGCCACATCGGCCCGGATGCCGAGGCGCAGGCGAAGATGCTCGCCCAGGTGGGCTACGGCTCCCTGGACGAACTGACCGCCGCCGCGGTGCCGGATGTCATCAAGACCGCCGAAGCGCTGAACCTTCCCGACGCGCGGACCGAGGCCGAGGTGCTGGCCGAGCTGCGCTCGCTCGCCGACCGCAACCAGGTCCTCTCGTCGATGATCGGTCTCGGCTACTACGGGACCTTCACGCCGCCGGTGATCCTCCGCAACGTCATGGAGAACCCGGCCTGGTACACGGCGTACACGCCCTACCAGCCCGAGATCTCGCAGGGCCGCCTCGAAGCGCTGCTGAACTTCCAGACCGTCGTCGCCGACCTCACCGGGCTGCCGACCTCGGGTGCCTCGCTGCTCGACGAGGGCACCGCGGCCGCCGAGGCCATGTCCCTCGCGCGCCGGGTGGGCAAGGTGAAGGACGGCGTGTTCCTGATCGACGCCGACGCGCTGCCGCAGACCATCGCCGTGATCGAGACCCGCGCCGAGCCCACGGGCGTCGAGGTCGTCGTCGCGGACCTGTCGGACGGCATCCCGGCCGAGATCGCCGAGCGCGGCGTCTTCGGCGTGCTGATCCAGTACCCGGGCGCCTCCGGTGCCGTACGGGACATCAAGCCGCTCATCGACCAGGCGCACGAGCTCGGTGCCATCGTCACCGTCTCGGCCGACCTGCTCGCGCTGACCCTGCTGACCTCCCCCGGCGAGCTCGGCGCGGACATCGCCGTCGGCACCACGCAGCGCTTCGGCGTCCCGATGGGCTTCGGTGGACCGCACGCCGGTTACATGGCCGTCCAGGCCAAGCACGCCCGCTCGCTCCCCGGCCGCCTCGTCGGCGTCTCCGTGGACGCGGACGGCAACAAGGCGTACCGGCTGGCGCTGCAGACCCGTGAGCAGCACATCCGCCGCGAGAAGGCCACCAGCAACATCTGTACCGCGCAGGTGCTGCTGGCCGTCATGGCCGCCATGTACGCCGTCTACCACGGCCCGGACGGCCTGCGGACGATCGCCCGCCGCACCCACCGCTACGCCGCTCTGCTCGCCGCGGGTCTGAAGGCCGGCGGGGTCGAGATCGTGCACGGGGCCTACTTCGACACCATCACGGCCCGGGTCCCGGGCCGTGCGGCCGAGGTCGTCGCCGCCGCCCGCGAGGGCGGGGTCAACCTGTACCAGGCCGACGCCGACCACGTCTCCGTCGCCTGCGACGAGACCACCCTGCGCGCCGACGTCGAGGCCGTCTGGGCCGCCTTCGGTGTCACCGCGGACATCGAGGCGCTCGACGCGACCACGGACGACACCCTGCCCGAGGGCCTGCTGCGCTCGGACGACTACCTGACCCACCCGGTCTTCCACCAGCACCGTTCCGAGACCGCGATGCTGCGCTACCTGCGCAAGCTCTCGGACAAGGACTACGCGCTGGACCGCGGCATGATCCCGCTGGGCTCCTGCACCATGAAGCTCAACGCGACCACCGAGATGGAGCCGGTGACCTGGCCCGAATTCGGCCAGCTGCACCCGTTCGCGCCGGTGGAGCAGGCGGAGGGCTACCTCACGCTCATCACTGAGCTGGAGGAACGTCTCTGCGAGGTCACCGGCTACGACAAGGTCTCCATCCAGCCCAACGCCGGGTCCCAGGGTGAGCTGGCCGGTCTGCTGGCCGTGCGCGCCTACCACCGCGCGAACGGCGACGAGCAGCGCACCATCTGCCTCATCCCGTCCTCCGCGCACGGCACCAACGCGGCCAGCGCCGTGATGGCCGGCATGAAGGTCGTCGTCGTCAAGACCGCCGACGACGGCGAGGTGGACGCGGCCGACCTGCGCGCCAAGATCGAGCAGTACCGCGACGAGCTCGCCGTTCTGATGATCACGTACCCGTCCACGCACGGTGTGTTCGAGGAGCACGTCGCCGACATCTGCGCGCAGGTGCACGAGGCCGGCGGCCAGGTCTACGTCGATGGCGCCAACCTCAACGCCCTGGTGGGCCTGGCCAAGCCGGGTCACTTCGGCGGCGACGTCTCGCACCTGAACCTGCACAAGACCTTCTGCATCCCGCACGGCGGCGGCGGCCCGGGCGTCGGCCCGGTCGGTGTCAGGGCCCACCTGGCCCCGTACCTGCCGAACCACCCGCTCCAGCCGACCGCGGGCCCGGAGACGGGCGTCGGCCCGATCTCGGCCGCGCCGTGGGGCTCGGCCGGCATCCTGCCGATCTCCTGGTCGTACGTGCGCCTCATGGGCGGCGAGGGCCTCAAGCGCGCCACCCAGGTGGCGGTGCTGGGCGCCAACTACATCGCCAAGCGCCTGGAGCCGCACTACCCGGTGCTCTACACCGGCCCGGGCAACCTGGTCGCGCACGAGTGCATCATCGACCTGCGCCCGCTGTCGAAGGCGACGGGTGTGAGCGTGGACGACATCGCCAAGCGTCTGATCGACTACGGCTTCCACGCGCCGACCATGTCCTTCCCGGTCGCCGGCACGCTGATGATCGAGCCGACGGAGTCCGAGGACCTCGCCGAGATCGACCGGTTCTGCGACGCGATGATCGCCATCCGCGGCGAGATCGAGCGGGTCGCGGCCGGCGAGTGGCCGGTGGACGACAACCCGCTGGCCAACTCCCCGCACACCGCGGCGGCGCTGGGCGGCGAGTGGAACCACCCGTACACGCGTGACGAGGCGGTCTTCCCCGGTGGCGTCACGGCCGCCGAGAAGTACTGGCCGCCGGTGCGCCGGATCGACGGCGCCTTCGGCGACCGGAACCTGGTCTGCTCCTGCCCGCCGCTGGACGAGTACGACCACTGAGCATGGACAAGGGGCCGGTCCGGGAGGTTTCTCCCGGGCCGGCCCCTTCGTCGTTCCTCGGTCGTCGCTCCGTGCGGTCGCTCCGTCGGCTAGGCCGCCTGCGCCCCCGCGAGCGGGCGGTGCGGGGCGATGATCTGGCCGTCCGGCAGCAGCTCGCCGGTGTCCTCGAAGAGCAGGACGCCGTTGCACAGCAGGCTCCAGCCCTGTTCCGGGTGGTTGGCCACCGGGAGCGCGGCCTCCCGGTCGGCGGATTCGGCTGACGGGCAGGCTGGCTGGTGCTGGCACATGGATGCGTTCTTTCGCTGCGGTGTGGTCTGCGTGCTACGGCTCGATACGTGGTTCATGGCCGTCCCCCTGGGTCATCCCCGCACCCGCGGGGAGCTTGTCATCAGTCTTCCCCCACGACAGCCGCTTCGCAGGCATTTCCCGCCAGCTGTCCTCATAGATTGATGACGCATCACTCGTGCGGGCGGTTCAGGCCAACTCCCCTGTCATTTCGGATGGTTCGCCAGTGGCCCGAGCGGGCTAGGCCGAATGGGTCACTCGGGTCAGGCGGCGGGTGCGGCCAGCGAGGGCGGGACCGGCGCCGTCGCTGGGGTCAGCCGGTGGGTCAGTACGGGCAGCAGCTCGGAGACCGGATGCGGCCGGTACGCGGCGATGCCGGGCGGGGCCGGGGCGAGCGGCACCAGCAGATCCTCGCCGGCGGGCAGGCCGGCGGAGGCGTCGGCGCCCACGGCGCCGTGCAGCCACAGGGTCAGCATGTACAGCTCCGGTACGGACAGCAGCCGGGGCTGGTACGCCGTGCCGAGCGACTCGGCCTGGCGCAGCGCGCGTTCGGTGGCGGCCACGTAGGGGCCCTCGAAGAAGTGGGAGAACGCCCAGCCGTCCGGTGTCAGCCGGGTATCGGCCGCCGCGACGTACCGGTCCCCGCTGCGGATCAGGAACCGCCAGCCGGTCAGGCGGGTACGGGGCGGCCTGCCGCCCGCTGCCAGGTTCGAGACGCCCAGTCGGTCGAGGACGTGGACCGGAAGCGGGAGTTCGGGGGTCATCGGCCCCTGGATCGCGCGCAGGGCGGGGGTGTGCGCCTCGTGGACGGCGGTGGGGGAGCCGAGAGCCGCGAGGACGCAGCGCAGGGCGGGCGCGGGAGCCGGAGGGACATGCAGCGGCATGGTGGGTCGCCTCTCACTTGGGAGACCTGTGGAACGGGGGCAGGTGCGGTGCGGACGGCGCTGTCGCATTCTGGGGCCAGAGGGGGGCTGAGGGGCAATGGCCGCGCGCCAACTCTCTGCCTCGTTTGCGGAGTTTATACGACATGTGTTCACGCAGTGTTTCGGCTAGCTGTCCCGCCTATTGCCGACAAGGCGCTTACCGGTCCCGCTGACGTGGCATTCATGCCGGATGCACGCGGACATGACGCGCTGACCTCGGAGGTTACCGGACGGGGGCTCGGCTGAAAAGCACCGGTTTTCCGGAACAGGCAAAGTCGATGCGGAATTTGCGCGAAGTGACTTGCCAGGTGAATGTGCCGTAGCGCCCGTCGGCCAAACCGGCGCGCGCTCCTCGCCACGCACGCCCCCTCCGCGTTATGGATCACTCTGCCGGGGCATCATCGACCGTACATGCGGGCCTGGGTGCACAGGGCCAGGCCCAATCGAGGAGGGGACGCTTCGATGGGGGAGAAGGTCGTGGCAGGCGGATTCGACCTGTCCGATCGGCAGCGGTATCGAAGGAAGCTTCACGAGTGCCTGGAGGGGCTGGAGCGGCTTCTGGCAGAGAAGAGGTTCGATCGCCCGAAGAACATGATGGGGCTGGAGATCGAGTTGAATCTCGCGGGTGCCGACGGTTTGCCGAGAATGGTGAATGCGCAGGTACTGGAGAGGATTGCGAGCCCTGATTTCCAGACCGAACTCGGAATGTTCAACCTGGAGGTGAACGTCCTCCCGCACCGGCTCGGCGGCCGGGTATTCGACCAGCTCGCCGAGGAACTCAGCGCGGGTCTGGGCTATGCCCACCGGCAGGCCGCGGAGATCGACGCCGGTGTGGTGATGATCGGTATTCTGCCGACGATCTCCCGCGAGGACCTGGTCACCGCCAACCTCTCGGCGGTCGACCGCTACTCGCTGCTCAACGAGCAGATCCTGATGATGCGCGGTGAGGACTTCACGCTCGACATCGACGGGGTCGAGCGGCTGACCTGGAACTCCGGGTCGATCGTGCCGGAGGCCGCCTGCACCTCCGTACAACTGCATCTTCAGGTCACCCCGGCGCGGTTCTCGGACGTGTGGAATGCGGCCCAGGCCGTGGCGGCCGCGCAGATAGCCGTCGGCGCCAACTCGCCGTTCCTGTTCGGGCGTGAGCTGTGGCGGGAATCCCGGCCGCCGCTGTTCACACAGGCCACCGACACCCGGCCGCCCGAGCTCCAGGCGCAGGGGGTGCGGCCGCGCACCTGGTTCGGGGAGCGCTGGGTGGACTCGGCGTACGAGCTCTTCGCGGAGAACATCCGCTACTTCCCCGCGCTGCTGCCGATCTGCGACGAGGAGGAGCCCCTGCGCGTGCTCGGCGAGGGCGGGATACCGGGGCTGCAGGAGCTGGTCCTGCACAACGGCACCGTCTACCGGTGGAACCGGCCCGTGTACGGGGTCGCCGACGGGGTGCCGCACCTGCGGGTGGAGAACCGGGTGCTGCCGGCCGGGCCCACGGTCGCCGACGTCGTCGCCAACGCCGCCTTCTACTACGGACTCGTACGCACCCTCGCCGACGAGCCGCGCCCGGTGTGGACCCGGCTGCCCTTCGCCGAGGCGGAGGCGAACTTCGACGCGGCCTGCCGGTACGGGATCGACGCGCGGCTGCGCTGGCCGCGCCGGGGCCGGGGCGGGGGGCTGGCGAGCGTGCCCGCCGTCCGGCTGGTCCTGGACGAGCTGCTGCCGATGGCGGCGGCCGGACTGGACGCCTGGGGCATCGAGCCCGCGGACCGGGACCGCTATCTCGGCATCATCGAGGAGCGCTGTCGGCGGCGGGTGAACGGGGCGACCTGGCAGGTGGACACCTACCACCGGGCGCTCGCCTCCGGGCTGGAGCGGGACGAGGCGCTGGCCGCGACCACCCGGCGCTACAGCGAGCTGATGCACAAGGGCGACCCCGTGCACACCTGGCCCGTGGGGCTGGGGGAAGGAGAGGTGGGCGCCTCGGGGCCGGCCGTGCGCTGAGTCCGGTGATCCCGTTCCGTGGCCGAAGGGGCAGTATGGGGAGGTCGGAACGGGACGGTAGGACGGGAGTCGGGCGTGCGGGCGGAGCCGGAGCCGGTGGTCGTGGAGCTGCGCGAGGACGGGCGGCGGGGTCTCCTGCGCACGGAGACCCTGCTGGTCCTGGCGCTGTCGCTGGGCGCCAGCGCGGTCTCGGCGCTGATCAGCTTCATCGGCTCGCTCACCAAGCCGGGCGGCCTCAAGGACCAGGCCGCCACGCTCAACGGCTCCTACGCGCCCGGCCGGCCCTGGCTGGACCTGGCCTGGCAGCTGTTCGGCATCGGGACCGCCCTGGTACCCGTACTGCTGGTGGCCCACCTGCTGACCCGCGAGGGTGTGCCGGGGCTGCGGGTGCTGGGGTTCGACCGCACGCGGCCCGGGTGGGACCTGGCGCGGGGTGTTCTCGTGGCGGCCGGGATCGGGAGCGCCGGGCTGGTCTTCTACCTGGGGGCGCGGGCCGGCGGATTCAACCTCACGGTTGTGCCGGAGGCGCTGCCCGACGTGTGGTGGAAGTTCCCCGTGCTGGTCCTCTCCGCGGTGCAGAACTCCGTGGTGGAGGAGGTCATCGTGCTGGCCTACCTGCTGCGCCGCCTCGACCAGCTGGGCTGGTCGCCGACGGCCGCGCTGCTGGCCAGCTCGGTGCTGCGCGGCTCGTACCACCTCTACCAGGGCATCGGGGGCTTCATCGGCAACGTGGTGATGGGCGTCGTCTTCGTGCTGGCCTACCGCCGCTGGGGCCGGGTCGGACCGCTCGTGGTCGCGCACGCGCTGCTCGACATCGTGGCCTTCGGCGGGTACGCGCTGCTCGCGGGCAAGGTGGGCTGGCTGCCGACGCCGTGACGGGCGGCCGGTCGGGGCCGGCCCGCCGCGGCGCCGGCGGCGGTCCGGTCAGGGGGCGGTGAGGAGCTCCCCGTCGAGGACGGTGACCGCGTGGCCGGTCAGCAGGGTGCGCTCGCCCGCCAGGGTCACCCGTACCAGGCCCTTGCGGGCGCCGCCCTGGAGGCCGGTGAGCTCGGTGCGGCCCAGGCGCTCGGCCCAGAACGGGGCGAGCGCGGTGTGGGCGCTGCCGGTGACCGGGTCCTCGTCGATGCCGAAGGCCGGGAAGAAGCCGCGGGAGACGAAGTCGTACCCGAGAGAGGGATCCTCGGCGGGCGCGGTGACGATCACCCCGCGCTTGGCGAACGCGCGCAGGGCGGAGTGGTCCGGCTCCAGTTCGCGGACGGTCTTCTCGTCGGCGAGCTCGATCAGCAGGTCCCCGATGTGGGCGGCGGTGTCGTGTACGGAGAGGATCGGGGCGCCCCCGAGGGCGTGGTCCACCGCGGTCGGAGGCTGCACCGGGGTGAGTGAGGACGTCGGGAAGTCCATGGTGATCGCCCCGTCCTCGGCGGTCTCGGCCGTGAGGATGCCGCAGCGCGCGGTGAAGCGGATCCGGCCCGTGGCGAGGCCCTCCGTCGCCAGTACGTGGGCGGTGGCGAGCGTGGCGTGGCCGCACATGTCGACCTCGGCGGCCGGGGTGAACCAGCGCAGCGCCCAGTCTGCGTCCCCGCCGGGCGGCAGGGGGTGCGCGAAGGCGGTCTCGGAGAGGTTCACCTCGGAGGCGACCTGCTGGAGCCAGGCGTCCGGGGGGAACCCGGTGTCGAGGAGCAGGACTCCGGCGGGGTTCCCGTGGAAGGGGCGGTCGGTGAAGGCGTCGACGATTCGGATGCGCATCCCCCGACGGTAGGGCGGTTTCTTGATCACCGACAAAGGCCAATCGGGGTGACTGGCCTTGTTCGAAGCTGTTCGCTCAGAAAGTTTCCGATATATCGTTGACGTGTCGCGATAGAGCATCGATAGTGGAGGCATCGGACAACCGATACGACACCACGAACAGACGGAAGGAGCGCGGTCATGCGTTCACACGGACAGCACGGACACGACCACGGACATGAGCACGGACGGGGCCACGGCCACTGCGGGCCGGATCGTCGGGAGGAGTTCAAGGGGCGCCGCGCCGCCTTCGGCCCGTTCGGACCGCCCTTCGGCGGAGGCCCCTTCGGTGGGCGCGGCGGCCGCGGGGGACCGCGGGGCCGGGCCCGGCGGGGTGACGTGCGCGCCTCGATCCTGGCGCTGCTCGCCGACCGGCCGATGCACGGCTACGAGATGATCCAGGAGATCGGCGAGCGCAGCGGCGGGACCTGGAAGCCCAGCCCCGGCTCGGTCTACCCGACCCTGCAGCTGCTCGAGGACGAGGGGCTCATCACCAACGAGAGCGAGGGTGGCAAGAAGCTGTTCACGCTCACCGAGGCCGGCCGCACCGAGGCCGAGTCGGGCCCCGACGCCCCCTGGGCGGATGCGGGGCGCGGCGTCGACTTCGAGGCCATGCACGAGATCCGTTCGGCCGGCGTCGGCCTGTGGGAGGCCTTCGGGCAGGTCTTCAAGACCGGCACCCCCGAGCAGCGGGAGAAGGCCGTCGCGGTCATCAACGACGCCCGCAAGAAGCTCTACCTGATCCTGGCCGACGAGCACTGACCGGTCGGCCCGGACGATCGCAGCGGCGCGCCCCGCGAGTGACTCGCGGGGCGCGCCGTCGTGCGTACGGAAGCGTTCGGGAGGTCAGGCGACCAGGCCGGCCAGCTTGCGCAGCGACTCGTTCAGCGCGGCGGTGGCCGAGTCCTTGAGCTTGCCCGCCATCAGCGAGACGGCAGCCCCGGTGAACTCGCCGTCGATGCGGACGGTGGTGGCCGTGCCGTCCGGGGTCAGGGTGTACCGGGTGAGGACGGCCACGCCCATCGGGCCCTTGCCGGTGATGGCGAAGACGCGCTCGTCCTCCAGCTCCGAGACGGTCCAGACGACCTCGGCGGGGAAGCCCATCATCTTCATGTTCTCGGCGAAGGTGGAGCCGATCGCGAGGGTCTCCGGGCCGCCCTTCGGGAAATTGGTGTGGGTCATGCTCCACTGGCCGTACGCGTCCCAGTCCGTCAGCTGGGACCAGAGCTGCGCGGCGGACGCCTCGATGCGTGATTCCGCGGTGACTTCGGCCATGCGACCACCCCTTCTCGTCGGGTACGTGCGGCGGAACGTAGCCCCGGCGGGCGGAACATTCAATACTGACGACCTGTCAGATATCGGAGGGGTGGGTGGCGGTGGTGTCATCTGCGTCTCAACAGGTGTCATGACCGTGACGCTCCTGACGAGCCCTGCCATGATGGCCCGATGCAAGCGTCAGGGAAAAACGCCGGACTGGGTCTCGCCCTCGTCTCGGCGGTCGCGTTCGGTGGTTCCGGAGTGGCGGCGAAGCCGCTGATCGAGGCGGGTCTGGACCCCCTCCACATGGTCTGGCTCAGGGTGGCCGGGGCAGCGCTCGTGCTGTCCCCGCTGGCCTGGCGCCACCGTGACCTGATCGTGCGCAGGCCGGCGCTGCTCGCGGGCTTCGGGCTGGTCGCCGTCGCCGGTGTCCAGGCCTTCTACTTCGCCTCGCTGTCCCGGATTCCGGTCGGCGTGGCCCTGCTGCTGGAGTACCTCGGCCCGGCGCTGCTGCTCGGCTACATCCGCTTCGTGCAGCGCAAGCCCGTGACGCGGGGCGCCGCCGCCGGAGCGGCCGTGGCCGTCGTGGGGCTGGCCTGCGTGGTCGAGATCTGGGCCGGGCTGCGGCTCGACCTGCTCGGCGTGCTGTTCGGCCTCTGCGCGGCCCTGTGCCAGGCCTTCTACTTCGTCTTCGCCGACCAGGGCGCGGACGGGGACGACGCCCCGGACCCGCTCGGGGTGATCGCGTACGGCATGCTCGTCGGCGCCCTCGTGATGACGGTGATCGCCCGGCCGTGGGAGATGGACTGGCAGGTGCTGGGCGGGGAGGCCGCCGTGGGCGGCACTATGGTCCCCGCTCCGGTGCTGCTCGGCTGGGTGGTGCTGATCGCGACCGTCTTCGCGTACGTGACCGGCGTGGTCTCCGTACGCAGGCTCTCACCGCAGGTCGCGGGCGTGGTGGCCTTCCTGGAGGCGGTCGTCGCCACCGTGCTGGCCTGGATCCTGCTCGGCGAGCACCTCTCGACCTGGCAGATCGTCGGCGGCGGGCTGGTGCTGGGCGGCGCGTTCATCGCGCAGTCCTCCCGGCCGGCCCCGTCCCCGTCCACCGCCCCGGCCCCGGCCCCGGCCCCGGCCGCGGCCGCGGCCGATCCGGCCGTGGTGGACCGCGAGACCGCGAGGGCCTAGGGTGGCGATCATGCCTTCGACCGTGCTTCCGCCTCCCGCCGCCTAGCGCGGGCGGCACTTCCTCGAACGAGATCCCCTGCCCGGGGAGTTCCCGGGTGGGTGCGCGCTGCCCGCGAAGCGATGACCTGCTTCTTTCATCCTTCACGCATGCGCGGAGAACCACGTGTCGAACCATTCGCCCGCTGCCGGGCGCAGTCTGCTGTACCTCGTCATCGCCGGAGCCGCCTGGGGCACCGCCGGGGCGGCCGCCTCGCTCCTCTTCCTCGCCAGTGACCTCGGTCCGCTCGCCCTGTCGTTCTGGCGGTGCGCGGGCGGGCTCGTGGTGCTGCTGGGGGTGCTCGCCGTACGCCGTCCCCGGCCCGGTTCCCGGCCTTCGCACCCCGGCCTCGGGCGGACGCGGCCGTCGGCCGGCTCGCTGATCGTGACCGGGCTGCTGTTCACCCTCTTCCAGGCCGCGTACTTCGCCGCCGTGCGCGAGACCGGCCTCGCGGTCGGCACCGTGGTCACCCTCGGCGCCGGGCCCGTGCTGATCGCACTCGGGGCGCGGCACTGGATGGGCGAGCGGCTCGGCCGGGGCGGCGTGGCCGCCGTCGCGGGGGCGCTGGCCGGGCTGGCCGTACTGGTGCTGGGCAGCGGCGGCGGTGAGGTGCGCCCGCTCGGCGTCTGCTGGGCGCTGGTATCGGCCGCCGGGTACGCGGGCATGACCCTGCGGGCCCGTTCGCTCGGGCGGCGCGGGGCGGGCGGGGACCCCCTCGTCACCACGGCCTGGTCGGTCGCGGTGGGCACGGTGTGCCTGTTGCCGTTCGCCGCCGTGGAGGGGCTGCTTCCGCACACCGCCGAACTCGGGCGGGTGCTCTGGCTGCTGCTGTACGTCGCGACCGTGCCGACGGCGCTGGCGTACGCGCTCTACTTCACCGGGGCCGCCGCCGTGCGGGCCGCCACCGTGTCCGTGATCATGCTGATCGAACCGGTGAGCGCGGCGGTGATCGCCGTCCTGCTGCTCGGGGAGCGGCTGACCGGCGCCGTGGTGCTGGGCACCGTACTGCTGCTGGCGGCCGTGGGCGCCCTGATCGCGGCGGAGGCACGGCGCCCGGCGGACCGGCACACGGACGCGGACGGGCCGGTGGTTCGGCCCGTCCGCGCCCCCGAAGTGTCGGGTCAGAGCGCCGCGAGGTAGTCCGGGACGCCGGTCCCGGGGGCCAGGTCGGCCGCCGGGACCGGCGTCCCGTACGCCGGGGCGACCGGGACCACGCCCGCCCAGTACGGCAGGTCCAGGTCCTCGGCGTCGTCGTTCGGTCCGCCCGTACGGAGCTTCGCGGACACCTCGGTCAGGTCCAGGCGGATCACCGCGGTGGCGGCGAGCTCCTTGGCGTTGGCCGGCCGGGAGTCGGCGGAGCGGCCCGGGACCACGTGGTCGACGAGCGCGTCCAGGGCGATCCGGCACTCCTCCTCGTCCGTGACCTGGTAGGCGGTGCCGTGGACGACCACCGAGCGGTAGTTGAGCGAGTGGTGGAAGGCCGAGCGGGCCAGCACCAGGCCGTCGACGTGGGTCACGGTCACGCAGACCGGCAGGCCCGGGTCGGCCTTGCCCGCCGCGAGCAGCGGGCGGGAGCCGGTGGAGCCGTGGATGTAGAGCGCCTCGCCGACCCGGCCGAAGAGCGTGGGCAGGACCACCGGCGCGCCGTCGCGGACGAAGCCGAGGTGGCAGATGTAGGCCTCGTCGAGTATCGAGTGCACCGTCTCGCGGTCGTAGCGCGCCCGGTCGCGGGAGCGGGTCGGCACCGTGCGGTCGGTGGGCTCGTACCCGTTCGCGGTCGCGGTCGCGGTGGTCGGCTCGGAGGTCTCCGTGGCGGACGTGACGGGCGTGGCGGTCATAATGCGAACTCCGTTGTACTAGTGCATACTGTGCTTTGTGCTAGGAGACTATCGGATCACAGGACGTCGCGCATCGGATATCGCGGCCAGCGTCGAAGCGGGCGTGGGGGAGGGCGCGCTCGCGCCTGGAGCGCTGCTGCCGCCGATGCGGGAGCTGGCCGCGGAGCTGGGGGTGAACCCCAACACCGTGGCGGCCGCGTACCGGACGCTGCGCGAGCGCGGGGTCATCGAAACCGACGGGCGGCGCGGCAGCCGGGTCCGGGCGCGCCCGTCGAGCGCGCCCCGGGACGCCCTGCGGATGGAGGTGCCGGCGGGCGTACGGGACATCACGGCGGGCAATCCGGACGTGTCGCTGCTCCCCCCGCTGGACGGGGCGCTGGCGGCGGCGGCCCGGCGGTACGCGGAGGCGCCGACCCTCTACGGGCAGGACCCGGTCGTTCCGCAGCTGGCGCGGCTGGCCCGGGCCGACCTCGACGCGGACGGGGTTCCGGCCGGGCCGGTCGCGGTGACCTCGGGCGCGCTGGACGGGATCGAGCGGGTGCTCGCCGCCCACCTGCGGGCGGGTGACGCGGTCGCGGTCGAGGACCCGGGGTGGGGGAGCGTGCTGGACCTGGTGCCGGCGCTCGGCCTGCGGGTGCTGCCGGTGGCGGTGGACGACGAGGGGCCGCGGACCGACGCGGTGGCGCGGGCCCTGGAGGCCGGGGCGCGGGCGCTGGTGGTGACCTCGCGGGCGCAGAACCCGACGGGGGCCGCTGTGAGCGCGGCGCGGGCCGGGGAGCTGCGGGCGCTGCTCGCGGGCCACTCGGGGGTGCTGGTGATCGACGACGACCACGGGCACGGGATCGTGGACCTGCCGCTGCATCCGCTGGGCGGGATCACCCGGCACTGGGCGCTGGTGCGGTCCACGGCGAAGGCGTACGGGCCGGACCTGCGGCTGGCGGTGCTGACCGGGGACGCGGTGACGCTGGACCGGGTGCGGGGGCGGCAGCGGCTGGGCCCCGGGTGGGTGAGCCGGCTGCTGCAGTACGCGGTGGTCGAACTGTGGACCTCGGGCGCGGTGGACCGGGCCGCGGTGGCCCGCTCGTACGGGGAACGGCGGGACGCGCTGGTCGGCGCACTGCGGGAGCGGGGGGTGGCGGCGCACGGGCGGAGCGGGATGAACGTGTGGGTGCCGGTGGCCGACGAGACGGCCGTGGTGACGAGGCTGCTGGCGGCGGGCTGGGCGGTGACCGCGGGCGCCCGGTTCCGCGTGGAGTCGGGGCCGGGCGTCCGGCTGACGGTCTCGCCGCTGGCGGCGGCCGACGTCCCGGCCCTGGCCGACGCCGTCGCCGCGGCGGTCCGCCCGGCGGGGGGCGGCCGCTCCGTCTGACGGCCGGGCTGGTGGAGCCGGGCCCGCGGCCAGAGGGTCAGAGGGTCAGGGGAGTTCGAGGAGGCCACCCAGGGTGAAGGCGACTCCGCCCAGGGCCATGAATGTGGCCAGGTGGCGGATGACCCCGGCCGAAACGGTCCTCGTCGCCGGGCCGAGGTCACCCTGGGAGTGCCTGCGTAGTTCAGCGTCGGCCTCGCCCCGGCGGGCCGGCCATGCGGCCGATCCGCGGATGTCCAGTGCGACCCAGCCGCCGCCGACGAGGGCGGTGGGACCGGCGGTCAGAAGGACTGTGGCCAAGCTCAAGAGGTGCCCCGGGCGGTGTGGTGATCGCCGGGACGGTACCAGGGGTCAGGCGGGCCGCCGGGCCCCGGGGCGGGTCTGGGTGAGGGCGGCGCCCGCCAGGACGATGGCGGCGCCGACCGGAGTGTTCCAGTGGAGCTGTTCGCCGAGGACCAGGACGCCCGCCGTGGTGGCGATGACCGGGATGAAGTACGTGACCATCTGGGCGGTGGTCGGGCCGACCTCCGAGACCAGGCCGTACTGCATCTGGAGCGCCATGCCCGTGCCGAGGGCGCCCAGGGCGATCACCGACAGCGTCGGCCAGAGGGGGAAGGACGTCGGGGCGGCCGTGAACAGGGCGCTGACCAGGGCGAGCTGGAGGGTGGAGACCAGGAGCTGGGCGCCGGTCAGGGCGACCGGGGAGCCCGGGGTCCCGGCCAGCGTGCGGCGGACGTAGATCCAGCCGATGGGGTAGCAGAGCGAGGCCAGCAGGGCGAACGCGGTGCCCTTGGCGTCGACCCCGGAGAAGCCCTGCCAGGCGCCGAGCACCGTGAGGACGCCGAGGAAGCCCAGGCCCAGACCCGCGAAGCGGCGGCGCGTCGGGCGGTCCTCGGACAGGGCGACCAGGGACAGCGCCATCCCCCACAGCGGGGACGTGGCGTTGCAGATGCCGGCCAGGCTGGAGGGGATGCTCAGCTCCGCGTAGGCGAAGAGGGAGAACGGGGCGGTGTTGAGCAGGAGCGCCGCCACGCCGAGGTGGCCCCAGGTGCGCAGCCCCCGAGGCAGCGGCTCGCGGCGGACCAGCAGCACGGTGAGGAGGGCGAGCGCGCCGAACAGGACCCGGCCCATGGCCACCTGGAAGGGTGCGTACGCCTCCGTGCCCACCTTGATCAGCAGGAAGCTGAAGCCCCAGATGACCGAGAGGATCGCGAAGCGGACGCGCCAGTCCAGGAGGACGCCCCGCCGGGTGGTCGTGGTGGCGGACGGAGAGGGGGCCGCGAGGGTCGGGCGGGGGGCCGTGGGTGCGCTCATGACGCTTACTGTGCTCGTATCAACTTCGTAGGACAAGCGAGATTTTCTAGGAGTGACGGCGTAGCATCGCTTACATGTTGAACCTGGAGCGCCTGCGTACCCTCGACGCCCTCGCCCGCCACGGCTCGGTCAGCGGCGCGGCCGACGGACTCCACGTCACCACCTCCGCCGTGTCCCAGCAGATGGCCAAGCTGGAGCGGGAGGTCGGCCAGCCCCTGCTGGCCAAGAACGGGCGCGGGGTCCGGCTCACCGACGCCGGGCGGCTGCTCGCCGATCACGCGGCCCGGATCATCTCCCAGGTGGAGCTCGCCCAGGCCGATGTGGAGGCCCAGCGGGGCTGCGCCGTCGGGGAGTTGCGCATCGGGGCCTTCCCGACCGCGATGCGCGGACTGCTGCCGCAGGCCCTGTCCGCCCTGCGCGACGGCCATCCGGAACTGCGGGCGCTGGTGCGCGAGCAGGAGCCCGAGGAGAGCATGGCCGCCGTCGTGCGCGGGGACCTCGACCTGGCGCTGGCCATCGACTGGCACAACAAGCGGATGCCGGTGCCCGCCGAACTCACCCGGACGCACCTGCTGGACGACACCGTCGACATCGCGGTCCCGGCCGGCCACCGGCTGGCCGACCGGACCGAGATCTCCCTCGCCGAGTTCGCCGACGACGACTGGATCTCCTGGAACGAGGGCCAGTTCTGCCACGAGTGGCTGGTCTTCACCCTCCGCGGTACGGGAATCGAGCCGCGCATCGCCCACATCGCCGAGGAACACCACACCCAGCTGGCCTTCGTGGAGGCCGGGCTCGGGGTCTGCGTGGCGCCGAAGCTGGGCCGCGGCCCGGTGCCGCCCGGGGTCCGGCTGCTGCCGGTCTGCGACTCCGTACGCCGCCACGTGTACGCCGTCTGGCGCGCGGACGCCGACCGCCGCCCCTCCATCCGGGCCGCCGTCGAGGCGCTGCGGCAGGCCGCCGCCGCGCTCTGAGTCCCCTCGGCTCTAGAGCTTGCGGAAGTCCCACGAGACGACCGACTCCGGGGTCAGGCGGATCCAGGCGTGCCGCCCGTCGTGCGGCATCTCCTCGATGCCGAAGTTCTTGACCGGGAAGATCCGCTCGGCCTCCGCCAGTTCGGGGCACGGTTCGCCGGTGCGCGGGGCCTCGCCCACGAAGACGGCGCTGCCGGACAGTTCCACCCCGCGCAGCTCGTCGTAGGACTCGCCGGAGTCCACGACCACCGAGATCCGCGGGTCCTCGCGCAGGTCGGACCAGCGCCGGCTGCGCGTGATCGAGTACAGCCACAGCGAGCTGCCGTCCCAGGCGAACCACAGGGCGCCCACGTGCGGGCGTCCGTCCGGGGAGACCGTGGCCACCCGGCAGGTCCGCTGCTCGCGCAGGAAGGCGTCCACCTCCTCGTCGCTCATCATGATGCGGCGGCCTCGCCGCTGGGTCCTGTGCACGCGTGTCTCGTCCATCCGTCCCGCGCCCCTTCACATCTGACTGTGTGTCAGGAATCATGCGGGGTCGACGGCCGTCACGCCAGGGGGAGCCATGCCGGATCTCGATCCCGCCACCACCGCACTGCTCACCGTCGAATGCCAGAACGGCGTCGTCGGCGAGGAGAGCGCCCTGCCCGAGCTCGCGAAGGAGGCCCGGGACTCCGGGATGCTCGGGCGGGTGGCCGCGCTCGCCGACGCCGCGCGCGGGGCCGGCGTACAGGTGCTGCACGCGGTCGCCGAGCGGCGGCCGGACGGGCGCGGGGCGAACACCAACGCGCGGCTGTTCCGCGCCGCCGGGAAGCTGCCCGTGCGCCAGCTCTCGGGAAGCCGGGCGGTGGAGGTCGCGGCCCCCATCGTCGTGGCCGAGCAGGACCTGGTGGTCCGCCGGCTGCACGGGCTCTCCCCGATGGCCGGCACCGACCTGGACGCCCTGCTGCGCAACCTCGGCGTCCGCACCCTCGTCGTCACCGGGGTCTCCTCCAACATCGCCATCCCGAACACCGTCTTCGACGCCGTGAACCTCGGCTACCAGGTCGTGGTCCCGGCCGACGCCATCGCCGGGGTGCCCGCCTCCTGCACCGCCGAGGTGATCCGCAACTCCCTCTCGCTGGTCGCCGCCATCACCACGGCCGAAGCGCTGCTTATGCAGTGGGCTCCCGCGTCCTGACCGCCGTAACCTGGGCGGATGCTGTCCGAAGTGATCGCGACCCGTTACGTCACGCCCCTGCGTGAGGGCGGCTCGCTCCCGGGGATCGTCGAGGCCGACGATCTCGGTACCTACGTCATGAAATTCACCGGAGCCGGCCAGGGCCGCAAGACCCTGGTCGCCGAAGTCATCTGCGGGCGCCTCGCCCAGCGGCTGGGCCTGCGGGTCCCGCGGCTGGTGCAGATGCAGCTCGACCCCGTCATCGGGCTCGGCGAGCCCGACCAGGAGGTCCAGGAGCTGCTCAAGGCCAGCGGCGGGCTCAACCTCGGCATGGACTACCTGCCCGGGTCGATCGGCTTCGACCCGCTCGCCTACCAGGTGGATCCGGTCGAGGCGGGCCGCGTGGTCTGGTTCGACGCCCTGATCAACAACGTCGACCGGTCCTGGCGCAACCCGAACATGCTGGTCTGGCACGGGGACGTGTGGCTCATCGACCACGGCGCCACCATGATCTGGCACCACAACTGGCCCACCGCCGAGGCTGCCGCCGCCAAGCCGTACAACGCCTCCGACCACGTACTGGCCCCCGTCGGACCGGACATCGCGGCCGCCGCTGCCGCACTCGCACCGCTGGTCACCGAGGAGCTGCTCACCGAGGTGGCTGCCGACGTGCCGGACGAGTGGCTGGTCGACGAGCCCGGCTTCGACTCCACCGACGCGCTGCGCCGCGCCTATGTGGAGGCGCTGCTGCCGCGCGCGGCCACGATCCACGAGAGGATCTCGATGGAGGCGGAGGCGAAGGCTCCGCAGAAGCCGCCGGGCTGGCTCACCGAGCACCTGACGGAATGGCCCCACAAGACCAAGAAGAAGAGCGACGGCGAGTGACCAAGCGGGACGTGTTCGAGTACGCGCTGGTGCGTGTGGTGCCCCGGATGGAGCGCGGCGAGTGCTTCAACGCCGGCGTGATCGTCTACTGCCGGGCGCGCTCGTACGTGGCGGCGCGCACCCATCTCGACGAGGGGAAGCTCCTCGCGCTGGATCCCGGGGCCGACGTGGCCGGGGTGCGGGCCGCGCTGCGCGGGGTGGAGGGCGTGTGCACGGGCGGCGAGGCCGCCGGCCAGGCCGCGGGTGACGACGCGGGGCGGCGGTTCCGGTGGCTGATCGCGCCGCGGAGCACGGTGGTGCAGCCGGGGCCGGTGCACACCGGCCTGACGGCCGATCCCGCCGCCGAGGTGGAGCGGCTGCTGGACCTGCTGGTCCGCTGACCGGGGTCCCGTCGGTTGTCCGGGTGCGCCGCCGCGGGGCTCCGCCCCCGGGCCCCGGGCCCCGAACGCCGGCGGGGCCGAATCCGTCCCCGTTGACACGGAGTGCCATGGCTCCTAGCGTCTCCTCAGCTGAAGCTACTAAGCGGTTGCTCACCTCCGGGCGGCCGTCTCTCAAGGGCGAGGAGATCCAGCATGTCCACCACCGAGCAGCGTGTCGCGATCGTGACCGGGGCGGCCCGGGGCATCGGCGCGGCCACCGCCGTACGCCTGGCCGCCGAGGGCCGGGCCGTCGCCGTACTCGACCTCGACGAGGCGGCCTGCAAGGACACCGTGGAGGCGATCACGGCGGCCGGCGGCAAGGCCCTGGCGGTCGGCTGCGACGTCTCCGACGGCGCGCAGGTGGAGGCGGCCGTCGCGCGCGTGGCGAGCGAGCTCGGCGCCCCGACCATCCTGGTCAACAACGCGGGCGTGCTGCGCGACAACCTGCTCTTCAAGATGAGCGAGACCGACTGGGACACGGTCATGAACGTCCACCTGCGCGGCGCGTTCCTGATGTCGAAGGCCTGTCAGAAGTACATGGTCGAGGCCAAGTTCGGCCGCATCGTGAACCTCTCCAGCAGCTCGGCGCTCGGCAACCGCGGCCAGGTCAACTACTCGGCCGCCAAGGCCGGTCTGCAGGGCTTCACCAAGACCCTGGCCATCGAGCTCGGCAAGTTCGGCGTCACCGCCAACGCCGTCGCCCCCGGCTTCATCGTCACCGAGATGACCGCCCAGACGGCCGCCCGCGTCGGCATGGGCTTCGAGGACTTCCAGGCGGCCGCCGCCACGCAGATCCCCGTCCAGCGCGTCGGGCGCCCGGACGACATCGCCAACGCCATCGCCTTCTTCACGGGCGAGGCCGCCGGCTTCGTCTCCGGCCAGGTCATGTACGTGGCCGGCGGCCCGCTCAACTGACGAGTCCACGAGAGGCAGGGCGTACGGCCATGACGGACATCAAGGAACACGGCATCGACAGCGGCAAGGTCGCGCTGATCACCGGGGCGAGCCGGGGCATCGGCTACGGCATCGCCGAGGCGCTGGTCGCGCGCGGCGACCGGGTCTGCATCACCGGGCGCAACGAGGAGGCCCTCAAGGAGGCCGTGGAGCGCCTCGGCGCCGACCGGGTGATCGGGGTGGCGGGCAAGGCGCACGACGAGGCCCACCAGGCCGTCGCCGTCGAGCGCACCATGGAGGCCTTCGGCCGGGTCGACTTCCTGGTCAACAACGCCGGCACCAATCCGGTCTTCGGTCCGATCGCGGACCTGGACCTCGGGGTCGCGCGCAAGGTCTTCGAGACGAACGTGATCTCGGCGCTCGGCTTCGCCCAGCGGACCTGGCACGCCTGGCAGAAGGACAACGGCGGGGCGATCGTGAACATCGCCTCCATCGCCGGCGTCTCCGCCTCGCCGTTCATCGGCGCGTACGGGATGAGCAAGGCCGCCATGATCAACCTCACGCTCCAGCTCGCCCACGAGATGGCGCCCGGGGTCCGGGTCAACGCGATCGCCCCCGCGGTGGTCAAGACGAAGTTCGCGCAGGCGCTCTACGAGGGCCGGGAGCAGGAGGCCTCGGCCGCCTACCCGCTCGGCCGGCTCGGGACCCCGGAGGACATCGGAGGGGCCGCCGCGTTTCTTACATCTGCACAAGCGGAATGGATCACGGGGCAAACTCTCGTCGTCGACGGTGGGATGTTCCTCAATGCCGGTGTGCACTGACCGATAATCGGACGGATTTGCCTCTGAAAGGGAGGCAAATGCATACCGAATAGGCACGGAACCGGTCAAGTGCCCCACGAAACCAACCCATTGGATTTGTGGGGCACTGCGGTAGGGTCTGCCGCACCCCTGGCTGATCGAGGAGCGTGCACGTGTTCAACCGGACCAGATGCCTGCAGATCACTGCGGCCCTTGCGTCCATATCCCTGCTCGCCGGTTGCGGCCTGCTTTCGGATGACAGCGCCGACGACGCGAAGAGGATCGTCGTCGGTACGACGAGCGCACCGAGCACCCTCGATCCCGCGGCGGCATGGGACGGCTCCTGGGAGCTGTACCGGAACGTCTACCAGACTCTGCTGGCCTTCCCCACGGGCTCCACCAAGCCCCAGCCGGACGCCGCCCAGAGCTGCGAGTTCACGGACGCGGCGAACGAGTCGTACCGGTGCACCCTGCGCAAGGGCCTGAAGTTCTCCAACGGGGAGCCGCTCGACGCCAAGGCGGTCAAGCACTCCCTGGACCGGATCCGGACCATCGGGTCCAAGGTCGGCCCCAAGGACCTCTTCGGCAGCCTCGACAAGATCGAGACCCCGGACGCCCTGACCGTCGTCTTCCACCTGACGACCCCCGACGCCACCTTCCCCCTCGTCCTCGGCTCGCCCGCCGCCTCGCTGGTCGCGCCCAAGGAATACCCGGCCGACAAGGTGCGCGAGGACGGCAAGGTCACCGGTTCCGGCCCGTACGTGCTCGACTCGTACAAGGAGGGCGCCGAGGCCGTCCTCGGCCGCAACGAGAGCTACACGGGCTTCGCCAACCGCCGTAACAACGGCGTGACCATCCGCTACTTCGCGGACTCCACGAAGATGGTCGCCTCCCTCAAGGCCAAGGAGATCGACGCCACCTACCGAGGCCTGTCGGCCCCGGAGGTCAGGGACCTGCAGACCCCCGAGTCGCACTCGGCGGGCGTCCAGGTCGTCGAGAACGTCGGCGCCGAGATCCGCTACCTCGTCTTCAACCCGAAGGACCCGGTGGTCGCCAAGCTCCCGGTCCGCCAGGCCATCGCCCAGATCGTCGACCGCGGGGTGCTCGTCTCCAAGGTCTACCAGGGCACCGCCGAGCCGCTGTACTCGATGGTTCCCAAGGGCGTCGTCGGCCACAAGACGCCCTTCTACGACAAGTACGGCCACGCGGACGTCAAGAAGGCCCAGAAGATCCTCAAGGACGCCGGGATCCCCACGCCGGTCGACCTGACCTTCTGGTACACCACGGACCGGTACGGCTCCTCCACCGCCGACGAGTTCACCGAGCTCAAGCGCCAGCTGGACGAGAGCGGGCTCTTCAGGATCACCCTGCGCAGTCAGCCCTGGAAGGCCTTCCAGGAGGGTTACAAGGGCCAGGAGTACCCGGTCTTCGGCCGCGGCTGGTTCCCCGACTTCCCGGACCCGGACAACTTCATCGCGCCGTTCGTCGGCAAGGAGAACGCGGTCGGCACCCCGTACGAGCCGGCCGAGATCCTGACCGACCTGCTGCCCAAGACCCGCCGCGAGGGCGACCGCTCGGCCGGTGTCCACGAGTTCGAGCGGGCGCAGCAGATCTTCTCCGAGGACGTCCGGCTGCTGCCCCTGTGGCAGGGCAAGCTGTACGTCGCCGCGCGCGACGACATCGCGGGCGCCGAGCGGGCGCTGGACCCGCAGACCGTCATGCAGATGTGGGAGTTCTACCGCAAGACCAGCTGGTAGCCGCTCCACCGGAGCGGGCGGCTGAGGCGTTGTCAGTGGTCCCCGGTAGGTTCAGAGCAGTTGAATTGAACTTGTACCGGAGGTTGTCGCCGTGACCCAGATGCTGCCCGAGTCCTGGCTCCCCGTCCTCGGCGGGGAGCTGGACCAGCCCTACTTCAAGGAACTCGCGGAGTTCGTCGAGAAGGAGCGGGCGAACGGGCCGGTCTACCCGCCCCACGAGCAGGTCTTCGCGGCCCTGGAGGCCACCCCCTTCGACCGGGTGAAGGTGCTCGTCCTCGGCCAGGACCCGTACCACGGCGCGGGGCAGGGCCACGGCCTGTGCTTCTCCGTCCAGCCCGGGGTCAAGACCCCGCCCTCGCTCCGCAACATCTACAAGGAGATGAAGGAGGAGCTGGGCCTGCCCGTCCCGGACAACGGGTACCTGATGCCGTGGGCGAGCCAGGGCGTGCTGCTGCTCAACGCGGTGCTCACCGTCCGTGAGGCCGAGCCCAACTCGCACAAGGGCAAGGGCTGGGAGAAGTTCACCGACGCGGTGATCCGCTCCGTGTCCGAGCGCCCCGACCCGGCCGTCTTCGTACTGTGGGGCGCCTACGCCCAGAAGAAGATCCCGCTGATCGACGAGGAGCGGCACGTCATCGTCAAGGGCGCCCACCCCTCCCCGCTGTCGGCCAAGAAGTTCTTCGGCTCCCGGCCCTTCACGCAGATCAACGAGGCCATCGCCGCCCAGGGCCATGAGCCGATCGACTGGCGGATCCCGGACCTCGGCTGACGGCCCACCGCGCCTCGGCGCCAATGCCGGTACCTCCGGCTAGCTTCTTGACGATCAGACCGGAGCAGGTCTGGCGCAGAGCAAGCCGGAGGCCGCCGTGACGGAGCAGCAGCAGGAGGCGTCGGAGGACGCCGTCATGACCAGGATCGGCCAGGCGGTCATCCTGCTGCACGCCGGGGACCGCGAGGAAGCCCGCAACCGGCTCGGCGCGATCTGGTCCGAGATCGGCGAGGAGGGCGACTCCCTGCACCGGTGCACGCTCGCCCACTACATGGCCGACGCCCAGGACGATCCCGCCGACGAACTGGCCTGGGACCTGAGGGCCCTCACCGCCGCCGAGGCGCTCCGCGACGGGCCGCCCGCACAGGGGGAGCCGCATCCGGCGATGCGGGTGTTCTACCCGTCCCTGCACCTCAGCCTGGCCGCCGACTACGTGAAGCTCCAGCGGCCGGAGGCGGCCCGGGTCCACCTGGCGCGGGCCCGCGCCGCCACCGGCGCGCTGCCCGACGACGGGTACGGGAACGGCGTACGGGCCGCCATCGCCCGGCTGGAGCGGCGGCTGGCGACGGAACCGGGCGGGGGTCCCCGGCCGTTCCCGGAGCAGTCCCCGTGATCCGGCCGGCGCCCGCGAGCGGACAGGTCCGCTTCCCGTCAGCTGATCAGTCCCCCTGGACGCCCGCGCAGATGCGGGCCTCCGGGCTGTCCGGATGCCAGCGCCCGTGCCGGCGGCCCAGCGCGCACACGTCGGCGGGCCGTACCGGCAGCTTCCGCACCAGCTCACGCTCCACAGCGGCGTCGGGTCGCGGGCCGTGCGGGCGGCCGCCGCCCTGACGGCCCGCGACCGGTTCGGCGGGCCTGCGCGGCTCCGGGATGTCGGGCACCGGCGGCGCGGCCTCCAGGGGACCGCCGGAGGCGCCCTGGGCGGTGCGCTCGGCGGACCGCGCGGCGGGGGCGGGGGCCGTGGGCCGCGCCGGCTTCCGCGGAACCGCCTCCAGTGCCTCCAGGGCGGGTGCCCGGACGACCACCGGGGCGGCTCCCGGCCCGCCGCGCGGCTCGTGGTGCGGCGGCAGCCCCGCGGCGGGAGGCGCCGCCCCCGGCTGCCCGGGGGCGGGGCTCACGTTCACACAGCCGGAGACGGCCGAGACAGCACAGGCGACTCCGAGCAGCAGCTTCGTCGTGGTTCGGGTTGGATGCACTCGCGCAACTCTGCTCTGCGAGGACCACGTTGCGAAAACCCGCGAGCCATATTCACCCCGCACGGGTGACGGAACACCGCTAGTCGCCGGTGGCTCCGTCTATCTGCTCGCGCAGCAGGTCCGCGTGGCCGTTGTGGCGCGCGTACTCCTCGATCATGTGGGTGTACACCCAGCGCAGGCTGAACACCTCGCCCCGGTGGTGGCTATCGGCCTCCGACAGCAGGTCCAGCGAACGGCCCGCGGCGGCCTGGCGCGCCAGCTCGACCTCGGTCTGCCACACCTGCTCCACCTCGGCCCAGGTGTCCTCGTCGGTGAAGTGGAAGTCCCCGTCCGGGTCCTCGCTCGTGCAGTACAGCTCGGGAAGGTCCTCGCCGAGCATGATCTCCCGGAACCAGTACCGCTCCACCTCGGCCATGTGCCGTACGAGGCCCAGCAGGCTCAGTTCCGAGGGCGCGAGCGGGCTGCGGCGCAGCTGCTCGTCCTGGAGCCCCTCGCACTTCCAGGCGAGGGTCGCGCGGTGGTAGTCGAGCCAGCCGTCCAGCATGCCGCGCTCGTCGGCGGTGGTGGAGGGCTCATTGCGATGTGATCCAGAACTGGTGGTCATGGGGGACATCCTCGGGGAACGCGGCCCCCGCCACCAGGGATTAAGTCCTGCTCGACCACAGGACTTAAGCTGCCGGAGTCCCACAAGGAACGAACCAGGAGGCTCCCGGTGAAGGTCGGCTGCATCGGACTCGGCGACATCGCGCAGAAGGCGTACCTGCCCGTCCTCACCACCCGCCCGGGAGTCGAGCTGCACCTGCAGACCCGTACCCCCGCCACGCTGGAGCGGGTCGGCGCGGTGCACCACATCCCGGCCGGGCGCCGGCACACCGACCTCGACGCGCTGCTCGCCGAAGGGCTCGACGCGGCCTTCGTGCACGCCTCGACCGCCGCCCACCCCGAGATCGTCGGGCGGCTGCTGGAGGCCGGCGTCCCGACGTACGTGGACAAGCCGCTCGCGTACGAACTCGCGGACTCGGCGCGGCTCGTGGAACTGGCGGAGGAGCGCGGGGTCTCGCTCGCCGTCGGCTTCAACCGCCGCTACGCGCCCGGCTACGCGCAGTGCGCCGACCACCCGCGCGAACTGATCGTCATGCAGAAGAACCGCGTCGGGCTGCCCGAGGACCCCCGCACGCTCGTGCTGGACGACTTCATCCACGTCGTCGACACCCTGCGCTTCCTGCTGCCCGGCGAGGCCGACCACATCGACGTGCGGGCCGTGGTGCGCCAGGGGCTGATGCACCAGGTGGTGCTGCAGATGTCCGGCGACGGATTCACCGCGCTCGGCATCATGAACCGGCTGTCCGGTTCCACCGAGGAGATCCTGGAGGTCTCCGGGCAGGAGACCAAGCGGCAGGTCGTCAACCTCGCGGAGGTCATCGACCACAAGGGCCAGCCGAGCGTGCGGCGCCGCGGGGACTGGGTGCCGGTCGCCCGCCAGCGCGGCATCGAGCAGGCCGTGGACGCCTTCCTGCAGGCCGTCGGGGCGGGCAGGACGCTCAGCGCGCGGGACGCGCTGCTCACCCACGAGTTGTGCGAGCGCGTGGTGGCCTCGGCTCTGCGGCAGGCCTCCTGAGCGCACGGGAGCCCTCCGCCGCGCAGTAGGCCGCCAGCGCGGCGAGGGCCGCCGCCACCGCCCAGTCCCCGAAGCGGACGTAGAGGGTCGTGCCCCGGGCGAGCGGGACCTCGTACACCTGCGCCGTGCTCGCGGAGGTGGGCAGGGCGGGGCCGATCCGCTCGCCGGACGGGCCGTGCACCGCGCTGACACCGGTGAGGGTGGCGTGCACCATCGGGCGGCCGGTCTCGGCCGCCCGCAGCGCGGCCAGCGAGGCGTGCTGGGCCGGGGCCCAGCTGTCCTGGAAGCTGGAGGTCGCCGACTGGGCGACGAGGAGCGCGGCGCCGTCGCGCGCCAGGCGCCGGCTCATGTCGGGGAAGGCCGACTCGAAGCAGACCAGCGGGCCGAGGCGGACGCCGGGCCGGCCGTCCGGCCGCCCGGGCAGGTTCATCACCACCGGGGTGTCTCCCGGCACCCGGTCCTCGCCGGCCGCCTTGCCGACGGAGGTGGCCCAGCCGAGCAGGGTCCGGGCCGGTACGTACTCGCCGAACGGGACCAGCCGCATCTTGTCGTACCGGTCCCCGGTGGGGCCTGCGGGGCCCATGAGTACGGCGCTCTTGCGGATCCCGGGACTGTCGGACCCCCGTGCGTCCACATTGACCAGCAGCGGAGCCCCGACCCGAGAGGACAGCGAGGCCAGCCGTGCGGCCAGGTCCGGGCGGGCCGCCAGGTCCCCGCCGACGCTGCTCTCGCCCCACACCACCAGGTCGACCGGCTGCCCGGACAGGGCCCGGGTGAGCCGTTCCCCGGCGGCGAACCGCCGCTCCGCGCTGTCCGGACCGTCCGCCACCAGGCCCGGCTGTACGACGGCCACGCGCAGCCTGCCCGACACCTCGGGGCGTGGTACCCACAGCCACACCATTCCCGTCAGCACCGCACACCCCGTCACCCCGGCCACCGCCGGCACCCGCGCCCCGGGCACCGCGACGAGCAGTACCAGCGCGCAGTTCACCGCCACCACCAGCAGGCTCACCAGCCACACCCCGCCCACCGAGGCCAGCCGCAGCGCGGGCGGCACCTGCCACTGGCTCGCCCCCAGCAGCCCCCACGGCCCGCCCAGCCCCTGCCAGGACCGCGCCAGCTCCGACAGCAGCCACCCGGCGGGTACGAGGACCAGCGCGGCGCCCGTACGGCCCGCCGAGGGGACCCCGCCGAGCAACTCCCGCACCAGCAGGGCCCAGGGGATCCAGAGCAGGCCCAGCAGCGCGGCCACCGGCACCAGGAACACGTGCAGGCTCGGCAGCAGCCAGTGGTGGACGGCGACGATGAAGGCCGCGCCGCCGAGCCAGCCCTCCAGCGCGGCCCGCCGCCCGGTGGGGGCCGACCGCAGCAGCAGCATCCAGGGCACGAGGGCGACGTAGGCGAACCACCAGAGCGCGGGCGCGGGGAAGGCGAGCGCGGGCAGTGCTCCGGCGGCTACGGCGGCCGGCGCACGCCACCGCGGGAACGAACGGGCACGGATCGAGACCATGGCGCGCCTCCGCTTCCAGTGTGGCAGTCAGGCGGAGATGTGCCGCCACTTCTCGTGCACGGTGACGCGGGTGAGCCGCCAGCCGTCGTGGGTGCGGGCCAGGGCGAAGGAGTAGCGCCCGGCGGCGACGAAGTTGGGCGCTGTCACGGTGCCGTCGAACGCGCCGCCCTCGAGCCGCATCGGATTGAGGAAGTCCGCCCGCACCTCCGCGCTGTCGCCGGGCGAACCGCCCAGGTCCTCCAGCCGGATCAGCCGGTTCACGATGAGGTGCTGACGCACCGGGAACAGCTTCATGGTCTCCGCGAGCCAGTCGGCGACCTCCCCGGCCGGGCCCTCGATCCCGCCCGCCGAGCTGTAGTCGGCCCGCCCGGACGCGGTGAACAGGGCGCGGTACGCCGCCCAGTCGCCGTCGTCGACGGCCACCGCGTACCCCGTGACCACCTCGTCGATCGCCAGCCGGTCCATTACCGTCGCGAGGTCCACACGCTGCGTCATCGGGTCAGTGTGGGGCTGCCGGGGCGCGAGGCCAAGGGGCGTGCGCCGACCGGATCTTCGTACGGGCCCTCAGTGACCGGAATACGCCTCCCGCTGCCGGACCACGACGAGGAACGCGTCGCTGTCCAGGTCCATCACCACCTCGGCCGGCACGCCCTCGCGCATCCGCTGCGCGGCGTACTCCTCGGCGGGCCAGCTTCCCCTCGGACTTCCGGCCGGAAAACGCTCCAGAACCACGCGACCCATGGGACACCCCCTGCTTCTTGCCTTCAGGTCTCTCCGGGGACAACGACGCGGAGGCCGCCCGGGAACGTTCCCGAGCGGCCTCCGGTTCACGCGAAGCGGTGATCTGGCGGTGTGCCCCGGACGGGGCCTAGCCGCCGGACTCGCCGGCGTGCGGGCTCAGCACACCCATGCCGACCAGGACGAACAGGACGACGCCCAGCAGGATCCGGTAGATCACGAAGGGCATGAAGCTCTTGGTGGAGATGAACTTCATGAACCAGGCGATGACGACGTAGCCCACGAAGAAGGCGATGACCGTCGCGAAGATCGTCGGCCCCCAGGAGATGTGGCCCGGTTCCTCGACCACGTCCTTGATCTCGAAGGCGCCCGAGGCCAGGACGGCCGGGATGGCGAGGAGGAAGGAGTAGCGGGCGGCGGCCTCGCGGGTGAAGCCCAGCAGCAGACCGCCGGAGATCGTCGCGCCGGAGCGGGAGACGCCCGGGATCAGGGCCATCGCCTGGCAGACACCGAAGATCAGACCGTCCTTGACGCCCAGCTCCCTGAGCGTCTTGCGCTCGCGGATCGCGCGGTGCCGGCCGCCCTCCTCGTCGCGGGCGGCCAGCCGGTCGGCGATGCCCAGCACGATGCCCATCACGATGAGGGTGGTGGCGGTCAGCCGCAGATCGCGGAACGGCCCCTCGATCTGGTCCTTGAAAGTGAGGCCGAGCACGCCGATCGGGATCGAGCCGACGATCACCAGCCAGCCCATCTTGGCGTCCTGCTCGGAACGCAGCGCACGCGTGTACAGCGAGCGGAACCAGGTGGAGACGATCCGCGCGATGTCCTTGCGGAAGTAGATCAGTACGGCCGCCTCGGTGCCGATCTGCGTGATGGCGGTGAAGGCCGCTCCTGGATCGTGCCAGCCGGCGAACGCCGCGGTCAGCCGCAGATGGGCGCTGGAGGAGATCGGGAGGAACTCCGTAAGCCCCTGGACGAGACCGAGGATTAGGGATTCGAACCAGCTCATGTCGGGGTGCGCTCGTCCTTGTGATCGTCGGGCAGTTCGGGTCCGATGCTAGGGCCCGTGCGAAGCGCCGGTGACCACAGGGGGGTGCTGGGGCGTCAGTTCGTACGTGGTCGCGTGGATCCGGGCGGGTGCCAGGCGGTGCCGCTTGCGCCAGGCGACCACCGCGGCGGCCACCACGGAGACCACGATGAAGCCGAACGAGACGAGGAAGGCGGGCGAACCGGGGGAGGAGGCGCTGGCCCCCGCGATCACGTACGCCGTCGTGTTCGGGACGACTCCGAGCGCCGTGGCGCCGAGGAAGGGCAGCCAGCCGCAGCGGGACACCGCCGCGCAGTAGTTGGCGACCACGAAGGGCATCCCGGGGAAGAGCCGCACGGCGAGCATCGAGCGGAATCCGTGCCGGCTGAGCTGCCCGTCGGCCGCCTGGAGCCAGCGGCCGCGCAGGAACGGGCGCAGGGCCTCCTGGCCCATGACCCGCCCCAGGCCGAAGGCGATCGCGGAGCCGAGCACCGTGCCGCCGACCGCCGCGAGGAGGCCGAACTGGATGCCGAAGACCGCTCCCGCGGCCAGGTTGAGCAGGGGGCGCGGGACGAAGGCCGCCGCGCACACGCCGTACCCGGCGGCGAACAGCAGGACCGCCGCGCCCACCGGGAACCCCGGGGGCCACCCCTCCGACAGGATGCGCTGGGGCTCGTACAGCAGCACGCACACGCCGGCCGCGACGAGCAGCACGACGAGCAGCGACAGCCGGGTCCACGGCGCGAGGAGGAGGGACATCCCGGGAGACTAGCCGACCTGTGCGGCGCCCCGCCGTAATCTGGGCCTCATGCTGTCGAACGACCGGCGACCTCCGAACGTGCCGCGCAGCGTCCTCGCCGACACCCTCCTGGAGCGGCTGACCGGGGCGTACGCGGCGGCGGCCGACCCCGTGCGGGCCGCGGCCATGACCGCGTACATGAAGGACGTCGCCCCCTTCCTCGGCATTCCCACCCCGCTGCGCCGCGAACTGTCGAAGGAAGTGACCAAGGACACTCCGCGGCCGTCGGAGGCGGACTGCGCGGCGCTCGCGCTGCGCTGCTGGGGACTCCCGGAGCGCGAGTACCACTACTTCGCGGTGGACTACCTGCGCCGGCACGTCTCCCGGTGCTCCTCCGGCCTGCTGCCGGTGGTCCGGCACCTGATCGCCACCGTCCCGTGGTGGGACACGGTCGACCTGCTGGCCGCGCACACCGTGGGCCCGCTGGTCGCCGCCGACCCGGCGACGGCCGCGGTGATGGACGAGTGGATCGGCGACGAGGACCTCTGGCTCGCCCGCGCCGCCCTGCTCCACCAGCTCCGCTACAAGTCCGCCACCGACACCGGCCGGCTCTTCGGCTACTGCCGCCGCCGGGCGGACCACCCGGACTTCTTCGTCCGCAAGGCCATCGGCTGGTGCCTGCGGGAGTACGCGAAGACGGATCCCGCCGCCGTGCGCGCCTTCGTCGAGGCCGAACGCGGCTCCCTGTCCCCGCTGTCCGTGCGCGAGGCGCTCAAGAACCTCTGAGCACGCGGAAATTCATTCGACGGACCCGGGGCGGTCCGGCAGGATCAGCGGCATGTCCCGGTACGCCTTCCTCGTCGCATCGTCCGCAGTCGCGGACGCGCCGAAGGCTGCCGCATTCGCTGTTCCCGCAGAGGCATTCCCCTTCGCCGCATTCGACGGCGCACGAAGCTGACCCTTCCCGGATCGTCCGGCGGACCCCGCAGGGGGAGGGTCGGCTCGACTCAGGGGTCCCGTTCCAGCTTCGAGCCACGGGAAGAGATCATGGCCAAGACGGCCTTCGTGCGGACCAAGCCGCACCTCAACATCGGCACCATGGGTCACGTCGACCACGGCAAGACCACCCTCACCGCTGCCATCACCAAGGTCCTCGCCGAGCGCGGGGGCGGCTCCTTCGTGCCCTTCGACCGCATCGACCGGGCCCCCGAGGAGGCCCGGCGCGGGATCACCATCAACCTCACGCACGTCGAGTACGAGACCGACACCCGCCACTACGCCCACGTGGACATGCCCGGTCACGCCGACTACGTCAAGAACATGGTCACCGGCGCCGCGCAGCTCGACGGGGCGATCCTCGTCGTCTCCGCGCTCGACGGGGTCATGCCACAAACCGCGGAGCACGTGCTCCTCGCCCGGCAGGTCGGCGTCGACCACATCGTGGTGGCGCTCAACAAGGCCGACGCCGGGGACCCCGAGCTGACCGACCTGGTCGAGCTGGAGGTCCGCGAACTGCTCACCGCGCACGGCTACGGCGGTGACAGCGCGCCGGTCGTACGGGTCTCCGGGCTCGGGGCGCTGGAGGGCGACCCGCGGTGGACCGGGGCGATCCAGGCGCTGCTGGACGCGGTGGACACGTACGTGCCCACGCCGGTGCGCTACACCGACGCGCCGTTCCTGCTGCCGGTGGAGAACGTGCTGACGATCACCGGTCGCGGGACCGTCGTGACCGGCGCCGTCGAGCGGGGCACCATCCGGCTCGGCGACCGCGTGAGCATGCTCGGCGGGGACGGCGCGTCCGACCCGGTCGTGGTCACCGGGCTGGAGACCTTCGGCAAGCCGATGGAGTCCGCCGAGGCGGGGGACAACGTCGCGCTGCTGCTGCGCGGGGTCCACCGGCACGAGGTGCGCCGCGGCGACGTGGTGGCCGCGCCCGGCAGCGTGACGCCGAAGCGGCGCTTCACGGCGCAGGTGTACGTGCTCTCGGCGCGCGAGGGCGGGCGTACGACGCCGGTCGCCACCGGATACCGGCCGCAGTTCTACATCCGCACCGCCGACGTGGTGGGGGACGTGGACCTGGGGGAGGCCGGCGTGGCCCGGCCGGGGGAGACGGTCACCATGACCGTCGAGCTCGGGCGGGACGTCCCGCTGGAGTCGGGTCTCGGCTTCGCGATCCGCGAAGGCGGGCGGACCGTCGGCGCGGGCACGGTGACGGCCGTACCGGAGTGACCCGGGCGGGCTGATCCGGCCGGTGATCCGCGCGGTGGTCCGCGCGGTGATCCGGGCCCCTGTGTGGTGGCGGCGGTCCGCCTGCGTCAGACTGCCGTCACCACAGGCATGCGCGGAGGGGCGGGCGGGAATGGGCGGCGACACGGCACTGGTGCTCGGCGGCGGGGGGCTGACCGGCATCGGCTGGGAGTGCGGAATCCTGTACGGGCTCGTCCGCGCGGGAGTGGACCTCACCACCGCCGACCTGGTCGTCGGCACCTCGGCGGGTTCGGTGGTCGGCGCCCAGCTCACCTCCGGGCTGCTCACCGCGCAGGAGCTGTACGAGCGCCAGCTCGGCGACGCCGCCGGGGAGCTAGCGGCGAAGCTGGGGGCCGGCCTGATCGCGCGGTACGCCGTCGCCATGGCGCGCTCGCGTCGCGACGCGACGGCCTACCGGCAGCGGGTCGGCGCCATGGCACTGGCCGCCGACACCGGGGCGGAGGCCGAACGGCGCGAGGTGCTCGCGTCCCGGCTGGTCTCGCACGAGTGGCCCGCCGACCGGCGGCTCGTCGTCACCGCGGTGGACGCGCTCAGCGGCGAGCCCGCCGACTTCGACCGGGAGAGCGGGGCCGGGCTGGTCGACGCCGTCTCGGCGAGCTGCGCCGTGCCCGGGGTATGGCCGCCGGTGACCGTCTGCGGGCGCCGCTTCATCGACGGAGGCGTCCGTTCCGCCACCAATGCCGACCTGGCCGCCGGTTACGGGCGTGTGGTCGTCATCGCGCCGATCGCGCTCGGCTCGGGGCTCGTCCCCTCGCCGTCCGTACAGGCGGCGCGACTGCGGAAGGCGGGCGCCCAGGTGCTGCTGATCACCCCGTCGGCGGTGGCCCGCAAGGCCTTCGGGCGCAACGTACTCGACCCGGCGCGGCGGGATCCGGCCGCGCGGGCGGGCCTGGCGCAGGCCGAGGAGCACGCCGCCGAGGCGGCGGCGGTCTGGTCGGGCTGAGCCGGGACCGGACCGACAATGGACGGGTGAGCGACGAACAGATCCCGGTGATCCGGGACGTGGGCCAGGGCACCGCCAAGCTGATGCCGGACGTGGACCGGGAGCGGGCCTGGCTGCTGACCGTCGACGGGGCGCCGCAGTCGTATGTGGACCTGGACGATCCGCGGCACCTGGAGTTCGAGTACGTACGCCGTCTCGCGCACGTCCTGGACTGCGCGGCGGAGCCGGGCCTCGCGCTGGACCTCCTGCACCTGGGCGGCGGCGCCCTCACCCTGCCGCGCTACGCCGCGGCGACCCGGGCGGGTTCCCGGCAGGCGGTCGTCGAGTTCGACGCGGGGCTGGTGGAACTGGTCGCCGAGCACCTGCCGCTGCCGGCGGGGGCCGGGGTCACGGTGCACGCCGCCGATGCCCGGGCCTGGCTGGAGGCGGCGCCCGCGGGGAGTGCGGACGTGGTGGTGGCCGACGTGTTCGGCGGTTCTCGGGTGCCGGCCCAGCTGACGTCCGTGGAGTACGCGCGGGAGGCGGCGCGGGTGCTGAGGCCCGGCGGGCTGTACGCGGCGAACCTCGCCGACGGGGCGCCGTTCGGCTTCCTGCGGGCGCAGCTGGCGAACTTCGGGGCGGTGTTCGGGGAGCTGGCGCTGATCGCGGAGCCGGCGGTGCTGCGGGGGAGAAGGTTCGGGAACGCGGTGCTGCTGGCGTCCGACGCTCCGCTGGAGGTGGGCGCGTTGGCCCGGCGGTGTGCCGGGGACGCGTTCCCCGCCAGGGTGGAGTTCGGGGATGCGCTGGCGCGGTTCATGCGCGGGGCCGTGCCCGTGGCCGATGCGGAGGCCGCGCCGTCCCCGGCTCCGCCGGAGGGCGCGTTCAGCCTGGGGTGACGGGGTCGGGCGCGGCGCCGCCGCTGGGGCTCCGTCCCGGACCCCGCGCCTCAGACGCCGACGGGGCTGGAGGGGACGGGGGTGGTGGCAGGGGCCTGTTCGGCCGGCGGCTTGCGGGTCAGGTGGCGGACGTCCGGGATCAGCAGGACCAGGGCTGTGGCCAGGACGACCAGGGCCGCGCAGCCCCACAGGGCCTGGGTGCGGCCGAAGGCCGATTCGGCCGGGCCGGCCAGGGCCGTGGCCAGGGGGAGCATCGACACCGAGCCGAACCAGTCGTAGGCGGAGACCCGGGAGAACTTCTCCTCGGGGATCTCCTGGTGCATCGTCGTCATCCAGTTCACGCCGAACACCTCGATGGCCGTGCCGCTCACGAACATCACCGCGCACAGCGCCCACACCGGCAGCGGTACGGCCAGGCCCGCCGACGGCAGCGCCAGCGGGAACACGCACAGGGTGCCGACCAGCAGCAGCCGGCGCGGCTTCCAGACCATCATCAGGACGGCGCCCGCGATGGTGCCCGCGCCGAAGCAGGCCAGGGCCAGCCCCCAGGGCGCCGGCCCGCCGAGCCGGTCCCGGGCGACCAGGGGCCCGTAGACCGCCTCCGCGGCGCCGACGACGGCGACCACGACGGAGAACTGGAGCACGATGCTCCACAGCCACGGCCGGGTCCTGACCTCCACCCAGCCCTCGCGCAGGTCGGCCAGGAGGCCGCCGCCGGGAGCCCGTTCGGCAACATGGCCGACGTCGAGGAAGGCCCGTAGGGCGCCGGCGATCGCGAAGGCCGCCGCGTCCACGGCCAGCACCCAGCCCGGGCCGATCGCGGCGATCATCGCGCCGCCGAGGGCCGCGCCGCCGATGCCCGCGCCGTTCATCGCCATGCGGAAGAGCGCGAAGGCGCGGTTGGCGTGCTCTCCGGAGACGGTGGACAGCAGCATGCCCTCGGCCGCCGGGTTGAAGAAGGCCGTACCGGTGCCGCACAGCGCGGTCAGCAGCATCATCTGCCACAGCTGGGGGTCACCGGCCAGGACGAGCACGGCGAAGGCGGCCTGGGAGAGGCAGTTGAGGGCGTTGGCCGCGACCATCACGCGGTGGCGCGGCAGCCGGTCGGCGAGCGCGCCGCCGATGAGCAGGAAGAGGACGAGCGGCAGCGTACGGGCGGCCGCGACCAGTCCGACGTCGGCGCCGGAACCGCCGGCCTCCAGCACCGCGAACGCGGCCGCGATGAGCGCTCCGTGGCTGCCGAGGTTGGTGACGACCGCCGCGCCCGTCAGCAGGGTGTAGTTGCGGCCGGCCCAAGCGGGCCGGCGGCGGCGTGCGGACGTACGGGGAGAACCGGCGGGGGGAGAGCTCACCCCCGGACTATCCCCGCCCCGGGCCGGGAATCCAAACGGATTGTCGGCCCGGGGCGGAAGGGGAGGGAGATCAGCCGGCGGACAGGCGCACCGAGCTGAGGATCTTCTCCATCGTCTCCTTGCTGACCTCGTCCGGGACCCCCGCGGCGCTGTAGAGGATCCAGCTGGCGAAGTCACCGTTGGCGTTCTTGAAGCTGAAGGCGATGGACTTGCCGTCGGAGGAGCACTTGTTCTCCTTCGGCACACCCGTCACGCTCGCGGTCGCCATGTGGCCCTTGAGGCCCGAGGAGGTGGTGTACTCCTTCGGCTCGGAGACCTTGGTGGTGCCCTTCGGCGCCTTCTGCGCGTATCCGGCCCACGCCCAGTTGCCGGCCTCGTTACGCACGGCCTCGGCGGTGTCCTTGGCGCCCTGGCCGCCCTTGGTGCCGGTGCCTGCCAGTGCGGTCGACTCCTCGCTGCCGTTCTTGTCGGCGTCGACCTTGCACCAGTCCTCCTTGAGTTTGGCGGGCCCCGACATCATCACGGCGGCGGAGCCGTCGTTCTTGGCCTCGTCTCCGAAGCCGATGGCCATGCCGGAGCCCAGCACGTTCCACTCCGGCGGGACGTCGAAGGCGGTGCCGTGCTTGGGGTTGAGGACGACCTTCCAGCCCGGGATCACGGGCTTGGCGTCGCCGCCGGCCCGCGGGTTCGCGCTGCTGCCGGCCGGGGCGGGCGCGGAGGACGCCGGAGCCGAGGCGGAGGCCGACGGCTTGTCGTCGGCCTCGTTCGTCTTCTTGTCGTCCCGGGTCAGGACGAAGGCGCCGGTCGCGGCGGCCGCCACTACGACGGCGGCGGCGGCGACGATCGCCACGGTCTTGGTCTGGTAGGGGCTCCCGCCGCGGCCCGGCTGCTGGGGCGGCTGGGGCTGGCTCCACGGCTGGGTGGGCGGGGGCGTCTGGTAGCCCGGCTGCGGGTACCCGTAACCCGGCTGCTGCTGCTGGTACGGGTTCGGTTGCCCCGGCTGTCCCGGCTGCTGCTGGTACGGATTCTGTTGCGCGTCCTGGGGGTTCTGCTCGCCCCCGGGCGGCTGCTGCTGTCCTGGCCACATGGCCGGTAACGATAGTGGGAGCGGGACCCCGGAGCCACGGCCGCCCCCGTTACGGCTCTGGCCAAGCGCATCTACTCGTGGGTAACATCGCGTTCCATGAGCGCAGATCAGATGAACGTGGGCGAACTGCTCGCCGCGACGGTGCCGATGGCCCGGACCCTGAACCTCCAGTTCCTGGAGACCACCCCGGAGCGCGCGGTCGTCCGCCTCCCGGACCAGCCCGACTTCCACAACCACGTGGGCGGCCCGCACGCCGGCGCCATGTTCACCCTCGCCGAGTCCGCGAGCGGCGCGATCGTCCTGGCCGCCTTCGGCGACCAGCTCTCGCGCGCCGTGCCCCTCGCGGTGAAGGCCGAGATCGGCTACAAGAAGCTCGCCAAGGGCGTCGTCACCGCCACCGCCACCCTCGGCCGCCCGGCGGCGGAGGTCGTGGCCGAACTCGACGCGGGCGGCCGCCCCGAGTTCCCGGTCACCATCGCCATCCAGCGCGAGGACGAGGCCGTGACGGGCGAGATGACCGTCGTGTGGACCCTGCGCCCCAACGCCTAGGCGTCCCGGCTGACAAGGCCCCCGCTCCGCGCAGGAGTGGGGGCCTCTTGCCGTGCCGTCAACCGCGCTTCCACCGGTTCGGCGTGGGTTCGCGTGCCGCCCCAGAGCCCGGCCGCGGGGTGGGAACCTCGGAATCCGGGGGTGGGTGGCGGCTAGAGTCCGTCGCACGACGATGGAGGGGGTACCCCGTGGCCAAGGTCAACATCAGCCTCGACGCCGAGCTCGTGGTGGAGGTGATGGTGCTCGCCGGGGTCGGATCGCCGCAGGACGCGGTGGAGGCCGTCGTACGGGACTACATCGCGCGCGGGCACCGGACCGAGGCGCGGGTGCAGCTCCAGGGCGAGCCCCGGCGGGACGCCGACAGCGTGTCGCAGCCGCCGCAGGGCTGAATCCCGGCGCCGCGGTGGCGCGTCTCGAGCGGGCTCCGCGGGTGCGCGGCGCACAGTGGGCGGGGGAGCGGTCCGGCGCGGGCCGCTCCCGCCGACCCACGCTGCCGGGAGCGCCATGAGCGAGGCCGTGTCCAGACGTTCCGCGATGCGGCTGCTCGGAGCGGTGGGCGTGGTGGGCGCGGCTTTCGGGGCTGGCGGCTGTGTCGCGACCGTGCCGCCGGGCGCGGGACTCCGCACCGGGGCCTCCGCCGCCCCCGCGCCCGCTCCCGAGCCCGCGAGCGCGGCCCGGATCGACAGCCTGATCGAACGGCTCACCCTCGACGAGAAGACCGACCTACTCCACGGCGTCGCCGACCCGGCCTCCCTCGGCCAGGCCGGCTACGTGCCCGGCGTCCCCCGCCTGGGCATCCCCGCGCTCCGTCTCGCCGACGGGCCCGCCGGCGTACGGGTCACCCGGCCCGCCACCGCGCTGCCCGCGCCCGTCCTGCTCGCCTCCGCCTTCGACCCCGCGCTGGCCCGCGAGTACGGCCGGGTCATCGGCCGCGAGGGCCGCGCGCTCGGCCAGGACGTCGTCCTGTCGCCCATGGTCAACCTCATCCGCACGCCGTACGCGGGCCGGAATTTCGAGACCTTCGCCGAGGACCCGCGCCTCACCGCCGACCTCGTCGGCGAGATGGTCCGCGGGATCCAGGACGAGGGGCTCATCGCCACCGTCAAGCACTTCGCCCTCAACAACCAGGAGCACGGCCGCGACACCGTCGACGTGGTCGTCGCCGAACAGACCCTGCACGAGACCGAGCTGCGCGGCTTCGAGGCCGCCGTGGCCGCCGGCGCGGGCGCCGTGATGGGCGCCTGCAACCGCGTCGACGGCGTCCACGCCTGCGAGAGCAAGGCGCTGCTCGACGACGTGCTCCGGGGGAGCTGGGGGTTCGACGGCTGGGTGATGTCCGACCGGGACGCCACCCACAGCACCGTCGCCGCCATCGGCGCCGGACTCGACATGGAGATGCCCGGCGGCACCTACTTCGGCGGCCCGCTGCGCGAGGCGGTGCGGGGCGGCTCCGTCCCCGAGAGCGCCGTCGACCTCGCCGTACGCCGGATCCTGACCACCATGGACCGCTTCGGGCTGCTCGCGGCCCGGCCCGCCGCACGGCCCGCGCGGAACGCGGCGGCCGGGGCGCGGGTCGCCCGCAAGGTGGCCACCGCCGGGGCGGTGCTGCTGCGCAACGAGCACGGCACCCTGCCGCTGACCGGCGCCGCCGCCCGCTCGATCGCGGTGATCGGCCCCACCGGCCAGGTCCCCTTCGTCGGTGGCGGCGGCAGCGCCCACGTCGTCCCCGACGGGGCGGCCGCCCCCCTCACCGCCGTCCGCCGCCGCGCCGGGAACGGCTCCACCGTGCGCTACGCCCTCGGCGAGGACCTGTACGGCCGCCCCCTGCCGCCGACCCTGCTGACGCCCCCCGCCGACCTGGACGACCGCGTCGTGGACGCCGGGCACGACTGGAGCCACGAGGCGGAGTTCCGGCTCGCGGCCGACGACGAGTGGACCCTGGTCGTCCACTACACCGGGCAGCGGCCGGGCGTCCGCCTGGACGGGGAGGAGCTGTTCCCCGTACGGCAGGGTGAGGCCGAGCACTTCGCGGGCGGACTGCTCGGCTGCGCACCCGACGGGATGACCGTCCGCCGCCGCACGCTCGCCCTCAAGACGGGCACCCACCGGCTCGCCGTGACCGCTCAGGGCGGCGACAAGGGCCGGCGCTTCCGGCTGCGGCACATCACGAAGGCCGGCCGGGCCGAGGACCTCGCCGAGGCGGTCAGGACCGCGAAGGCGGCCCGCAGCGTGGTCCTGTTCGCCTACGAGGACGCCACCGAGGGCAGCGACCGGACCACCCTGGCACTCCCGGGCGGACAGGACGCGCTGATCGAGGCGGTCGCCGCCGCCAACCCCCGCACCACGGTCGTGCTCAACACCCCCTCCAGCACGACCATGCCCTGGCTCTCCCGTACCGGGGCGGTCCTGCAGATGTACTACCCGGGGCAGGAGGGCGCGGGCGCCACCGCCGACATCCTCTTCGGGGACGTGGATCCGGGCGGCCGGCTCACCCAGACCTTCCCGGCGGACGAGCAGGCGACCCCGGTGGCCGGGGACCCGCTGCGCTACCCGGGCGTGGGCGGCCGGCAGGAGTACACCGAGGGCGTCCACGTGGGCCACCGCTGGTACGACGCGCGGCGCGTGGCCCCGCTGTTCCCCTTCGGGCACGGGCTCTCGTACACGACGTGGCAGTACGAGAAGCTGACGGTCCGGCCGGAGCGGGGCGGCCTGCGCGTGGAGTTCACCGTCCGCAACACCGGCCGCCGCAAGGGCACCGAGGTGGCCCAGGTGTACGTCGGCCCGTCCGCGGAGATCACGCTCGACCAGCCGGTGCGCGCGCTGGCCGGCTACCGGCGCCTCACCCTCGCGCCGGGCGAGGCGCGGCGCGTCACCGTCGACATCGACGCCCGGGCGCTGTCGTCCTGGGACCCGGAACAGCACGCCTGGGTGCTGGGTTCCGGCCGCCGGGAAGTGTTCGCGGGCCGTTCCTCGCGGGAACTCCCACTGAGGTCAAAGGCGGTCGTGAGGAGCAGATAGGCTGCCCGTTCGGCGTGTCACAGGGGGCGCGCCGGGGACGACACGGGAGGACGTACCGGTGCACATCCAGGAATGGCTGGAGACGATTCCGGCGGTCAGCATCTATCTCCTGGTGGGTCTGGTCATCGGGCTGGAGAGCCTCGGCATCCCGCTGCCGGGCGAGATCATCCTGGTCAGCTCGGCGCTGCTGGCCTCGCAGCACGGCGAGATCGACCCCGTCGTGCTGGGAATCTGCGCGACCACCGGGGCGATCGTGGGCGACTCGATCGGCTACGCGATCGGCCGCAGGGGCGGCAAGCCGCTGCTGGAGAAGCTCGGCCGGCGCTTCCCCAAGCACTTCGGGCCGGAGCACGTGGCCCTGGCGGAACGCTCCTTCGAGCGCTGGGGCATGTGGGCCGTCTTCTTCGGGCGGTTCGTGGCGCTGCTGCGGATCTTCGCGGGACCGCTCGCGGGCGTGCTGCACATGCCGTACTGGCGGTTCCTGATCGCGAACATCCTCGGCGGGATCCTCTGGGCCGGCGGCACCACGGCCGTCATCTACTCGGTCGGGATCGTCGCGGAGCCGTGGTTGAAGCGGTTCTCCTGGCTGGCGCTGGGACTCGCCGTGCTGTTCGGCATCGCGGTGACGCTGGTGGTGCGCAGCCGCATGAAGAAGGCGGCCGCGGCGGCCGGCCCGGTGGAGCCGGCCACCCCGGTGGCCGTCGCCGAATAGGCCTGCCGCCCCGGACGGGTCCTAGGCCTCCGGGGTCACCGAGGCGCGGTGCTGCTCGGCCAGCTCCACGTACATCGCGGCATTGACCTTGATGCCCTCGCGCTCCTCCTCGGTCAGCTCGCGCCGCACCTTGGCCGGGACGCCCGCGACCAGCGAGCCGGGCGGGACGACCATGCCCTGCGGGACCAGCGCCTGGGCGGCCACCAGCGAGCCGGCGCCGATCACCGCGCCGTTCAGGACGGTCGCGCCCATGCCGATCAGGCAGTCGTCCTCGACGGTGCAGCCGTGCACGACTGCGTTGTGGCCGATGGAGACGCGCTCGCCGATCGAGACCGGGAAACCGGGGTCCGTGTGGAGCGTGCAGTTGTCTTGCACGTTGCTGTCCGCGCCGAGCGTGATCGGGCCGCAGTCGGCGCGCAGCACCGCCGAGTACCAGATGCTCGCGCCGGCGGCCAGGGTGACCTCGCCGACCACGACGGAGGTGGGTGCGGCGAAGGCCGTCGGGTCGACGGACGGCTGCCTGTCGCCCACGCCCGCGATGAGTGCCCGCCCTTGCGTCGACTGATGCGTCATGATCATTTCCTCTGTTTCCGGATGCCGCGCTACCGGCACCGTAGGGCACGGGCCGGACCCGCCCCGAGATGGGGTGAAGATCACAGGATCGCGGCCCGGCCGACCGGCGCCCGGCGCACTACCGTGGCCGGGTGCCGAAGAACCAGAACGCGTTCTCATCTCTGACGGTCCTGCGCCGCCGGCTGGCGAGCCGCGCGGTCCACGCCGGCTGGCGCTGGATGCAGCGGGCCGGCGCGGTCACGGCGCAGACGCCGGGGCGGTTGCGGTTCGGCGCGATCGGGCACGGCACCCGGCTCGCCTTCCCGCAGGGCACGGTCTTCGGCGAGCCCTGGATCCGGCTCGGCGACTACTGCATCATCGGCGAGCAGGTCACCCTCACCGCCGGCATGATGCCGGACCTCGACCTCGGCACGGAGCCGGTGCTGGTCCTCGGCAACGGGGTGGTCATCGGCCGGGACAGCCACGTCATCGCCGACACCCGGATCACCATCGGGGACGACACCTTCTGCGGCCCCGGGGTGTACATCACCTCCACGAACCACAGTTACGACGACCCGCACCAGCCCGTCGGCAAGCAGTGGCCGCGCAGCGCGCCGGTCGAGATCGGCCCCGGCTGCTGGCTCGGTACGGGTGCGGTCGTCCTGCCGGGCGCGCGGTTGGGCCGCAACGTCGTGGTGGCCGCCGGGGCCGTCGTACGGGGCGAGGTGCCGGACCACGCCGTGGTGGCCGGGGCGCCGGCGCGCGTCGTCCGGCGCTGGGAGCCGGAGACCGGCTGGCAGCCGCCGCTGCGTACGCCGGCGCCGGTGCCGATCCCCGACGGGATGACCCCGGAGCAGTTGCGCGGGCTGGCGGAGCTGGCGGAGGCCGAGCAGTCGTAAGTCTTTCGCGCGCTCAGCCCGACGCCAGCAGGACCGTACCCGCCAGGGCCAGGCCGGCGCCCGCCGCCTGGACGGGGCGCAGGCGTTCCTTCAGTACGGCGAAGGCCGCGAGCGCGGTGATCACCGGGTACAGCGAGGACAGTACGGCGGCCATGGTGACCGGGCCGTTCTGGGCGGCGACGGAGTAGGTGCCGTTCGCCGCGACGTCGGCGAGGCCGACGAAGGCCAGCGCGGGCAGCAGCCCCCACAGGACCCGCTGGCCGGTGTCCGCCGGGAGCGCCGGCGTGCCGCGCCGGGTCTGCACCCACAGGGCGCCGCCGCCGACCGCGACATTGGTGACCCGCTGGACGAACAGCGCCAGGAACAGCCCGGTCACGGTGGTGGAGGCCTGCGCGATCAAGGCCATCACCGCGCCGAAGCCGAAGGCGGCGACCAGGGTGAGCACGACTGCCCGGCGCTGGACGGGCGCACCGCGCAGCTCCGGACCGCCCGCGAGGACGATGCCGACGACGGCCACCGCGATCCCCGCGAACTGGCCGGGGCCGGGCCGCTCGCCCAGGATCAGCCCGGCGGCGACCGGCACGACCACCCCGAGGGAGCCGAGTGGCGAGACCACGCCCATCGGGCCGAGGGCCAGCGCCTTGTAGAAGCTGAGCATCGCGACCGGCCCGACCAGACCCGCGCCGACGGCGAACCACAGCTGCGGCCCGGCCTCCCGCCACGCGCCTGTGCCGAGCACGACCGCGCCGAGCACGACGACGGCGACGACCTGCGAGACGACGACCACCGTCAGCGCCGGTATCCGGCGGGTCAGCAGACCGCCCCCGAAGTCGGCGAGGCCCCACAGCACGGCTGTGGCCAGGGCGAAGAGGGCGGTCATGGGCAGGACCTCGCAGTACGGTGCGGTGGGCGGTGGGGTGCGGACAAAAGAACCCCAGCACCGCCACCGCGGTCAAACCGGCCGCCGCGGGACGTGTCCTAGAGCGCGGGTATCTCGATCGCCGGGCAGCGGTCCATGACCATGTCCAGCCCGGCCTCGCGGGTGCGCCGGAAGGCGGCCTCGTCGACCACGCCCAGCTGGAACCAGACGGCATCGGCGCCGACGGCCGCCGCCTGGTCGGCGACCGGCCCCGCCAGCGCGCTGTTCACGAAGACGTCCACCACGTCCACCTTGAAGGGGATCGCCTCCAGCGACGGGTACCCGGGCTCGCCGTGCACCGTCTCCGCCTTGGGGTGTACGGGGATCACGCGCTTGCCGTACCGCTGGAGGACGCGGGCCACCCCGTAGGCCGCCCGGTCCCGGTTGTTGGAGAGGCCCACCACGGCCCAGGTGTCGCCCAGTTCGGTGAGGATCTTGCGGATGGTCGCCGGATCGCCGTACACGTGTGCTGCCTCCTGCTGCTCTGGAACCGCTGTTGCGGTCGTACCGCTCTCGGGTCAACCGAAAGGACACATGTCCGATTCCCCTTAGGGTGGAGCGGTGAAGGCAGACCAGTACGTGACGGTGTCCCGCGAGGGTGTGCACGAATCCGAGATCAACCGCTCGCGCTTCCTCTGCTCGCTCGCGCCCGCCGCGACCGAGCAGGAGGCGCAGGCGTTCGTCGCGCGGATCCGCAAGGAGCACCCCACCGCCACGCACAACTGCTTCGCGTACGTCATCGGCGCCGACGCGTCCGTCCAGAAGGCCAGCGACGACGGCGAGCCCGGCGGCACCGCCGGGGTGCCCATGCTGCAGATGCTCATGCGCCGGGACATCCGGTACGCCGTCGCCGTGGTCACCCGCTACTACGGCGGTGTGAAACTCGGCGCCGGCGGTCTGATCCGGGCCTACGGCGGAGTCGTCGGCGAGGCCCTCGACGCGCTCGGAACCGCCACCCGGCGCCGCTACCGGCTGGCCACCGTCACCGTCGACCACCAGCGCGCCGGCAAGATGCAGAACGACCTGCGCTCCACCGGCCGCGTAGTCCTGGACGTGTGCTACGGGGAGGCCGTCTCGATCGAGATCGGCCTCCCCGAGGCGGACGTCGAGCCCTTCCGGGCCTGGCTCGCCGACATCAGCGCCGGGACCGCCGGCTTCGAGCTCGGCGGCGAGGCCTACAGCGAAGGCTGAGCCGGACGGTCAGAGAGCGCGGAACAGCCGGTCGGCGTTGCGCAGCGCGTAGCGCCCGACCGCGTCACCGAGCCGTACGCCCGCCTCGTCGGCCGTGCGGCTGTGGATGCCCGAGTAGACCCGGGCGTCCACATTGTCCTGGGTGAGCCGGCTCCAGCTGCTGTAGGTGCGGCGAACTCCGGGCGCGGTGGGGCTGGTGAGCTCGAAGGGGGCGGTCTGCGGCCCGGCGAGCGCGTCCAGGACGGCCTGGGCGGCGCCCGCGTACGTGGCGTGGCCGCTGGGGTAGTCGGGGTGGGCCGGGGTCTCGTGGAGCGGGCTCCAGGTGGGGTCGGCGGCGATGGACCCGGTACGGATCGCCGTCACCGGCCGCCAGCGCAGGTAGGTGTACTTGCTGTCGGACGTCGCGATCTGGGTGTCGACGAGGGCCGCGTGGAAGAGCGCGAGCAGGGCCGCCTGGTCGGCGGTCGAGCGGTGCGAGCGGGCCACGGCCACCCGCAGCGGCTCCGTGTAGAGGGTCAGCGAGGACCCGTACCAGAAGTTCGCGGTCTCGGTCTGGCGCGGCGTGCGGACGGAGCTGTCGGCCGCGCCGTACGCGCGCACCTCGGCGAGGTCGGCCTTGTAGCGGCGGGAGTCGAGCGCGGGCGGCGGGCCCAGCCGGAACTGGTCGGGACGCTCCAGCAGGAACGGCCTGGCGAGGCGGTTGCCGTACTGCACGGCCGGGGCGTAGCCGTCGGGGGTCGGCTGCCAGACCCCGGGGGCGGCGGCCGGCGCCGTGAAGGGCGTGTTGACCGAGGCCGGGTCGAGGCCGTCGCCGGCGCGGGAGGCGAGTACCGCCGCGGCCTGGCGGGCCCCCGCGGCCACGCCCTGGGTCTCGGCCGGGCCGTCCGGGACCCGGTCGAGCGTGGCGGCCAGCGCCGCGTCGAGCTCGGCCTTGCGGGTGGGGGCGAGGCTGACCAGCGCGTCGTGCACGGCGGAGGCGACGGCCGCGTCCTGGAAGGGCGTGCGATCGGCGCCGCCCGGGGCCTCACGGGTGGCGCGGGCGGCGGCGATCCAGCCGATCGCCCAGGTGCGGCTGTTGGTGATCTGGGTGGGGGCGGCCGTGGCCGCGACGGTCGCGGCGGTGGTGTCGTACCAGTCCAGTACCACCGACCTGGGCGCGGCCGGGGCCGGCTGCGGGGGCGCGGCGGCCGAAGGCACGGCGGCGGTCAAGGCGAGCAGGGCGGCGGATCCGGCCGCGAGCAGCGCGGGACGGACCCGGAGGGCAGGGGAGAGCGACATGCGGGCGAAGCTAGCCAGCGGCCGGGACGCCGTACAAGTACTCAAAGCCGCCAGCGGAGTTCGGCCACAGAGGTTTCGCACCGGCGCCATGATCCTGTAACGCACGGGGCCCGGCAGGCCGGGCGGGAACCGCGGGACGGCAGTGCACCCCCTGGGGGACGGGTTAGCCTGGAGGGTCGGTGCGGGAGCCACGAAGGAGATCAAGCGTGCGGGTCGGAGCGGTCGAGTGAAGTTCCTGCACACCTCCGACTGGCACCTCGGCCGGTCCTTCCACCGCGTGAACCTGCTCGGCGCCCAGTCCGCCTTCGTCGACCACCTCGTCGAGACCGCCCGCGAGCGCGAGGTCGACGCCGTCCTCGTCGCCGGGGACGTCTACGACCGGGCCGTGCCCCCGCTGCCCGCCGTCGAGCTGTACGACCGGGCCCTGCACCGGCTTGCCGAGCTCGGCGTGCCCACCGTGATGATCTCCGGCAACCACGACTCCGCCCGCCGGCTCGGGGTCGGGGCCCGGCTGATCGACCTGGCCGGGATCCACCTCAGGACCGACCCGGCCGGCTGCGCCGACCCGGTGGTCCTGGCCGACGTACACGGCGAGGTGGCGCTGTACGGGCTGCCGTACCTGGAACCGGCGCTGGTCAAGGACGAGTTCGGCACCGAGAAGGTGAGCCACGAGGCGGTGCTGGGCGCGGCCATGGACCGGATCCGGGCCGACCTCGCCGCCCGTGCGCCCGGCACCCGCTCCATCGTCCTGGCCCACGCCTTCGTCACCGGCGGGCAGGCCAGCGACAGCGAACGCGACATCGCCGTCGGCGGGGTCGAGGCCGTGCCCGCCTCCGTATTCGACGGGGTGGACTACGCCGCGCTCGGCCACCTCCACGGCTGCCAGACGATCAACGAACGGGTCCGTTACTCCGGTTCCCCGCTCGCCTACTCCTTCTCCGAGGCCGGCCACCGCAAGAGCATGTGGCTGATCGAGCTGGGCGGGGAGGGGGAACTCGTGAGCGCGGAGCGGATCGACACCCCCGTGCCCCGGGCCCTCGCGCGGCTGCGCGGCCCCATGGAGGACCTGCTGGAGGACCCGGCGTACGCGGTCCACGAAGACGCCTGGGTCGAGGCCACCCTCACCGACCCGGTCCGCCCCGACGACCCCATGGCCCGGCTCGCCGCCCGCTTCCCGCACACCCTCAGCCTCGCCTTCGACCCCGAAGGCCGCGAGGAGGAGACCGGCGCCTCCTACGCCCAGCGGCTCAAGGGCCGCAGCGACCAGGAGATCGCCGAGGACTTCGTCGCCCACGTGCGCGGCGGCGGCCACGCGGACGAGGCCGAGCGCGCCGTCCTGCAGAGCGCCTTCGACGACGTACGGGCCGACGACAGCCGCCAGGAGACCCACCGATGAGGCTGCACCGGCTCGAAGTCACCGCCTTCGGCCCCTTCGCCGAGCCCCAGGAGATCGACTTCGACGCGCTGTCCGGCGCCGGGATCTTCCTGCTCCACGGACCCACCGGCGCGGGCAAGACCTCCGTCCTCGACGCCGTCTGCTACGCCCTCTACGGATCCGTGCCCGGCCCCCGCCAGGCCCCCGGCACCAGCCTGCGCAGCGACCACGCGGCCGCCGGGACCCCGACCGAGGTCACCCTCGAACTGACCGCGGGCGGCCGCCGCCTGGAGATCACCCGGCGCCCCGAGCAGGACCGCCCCAAGAAGCGCGGCACCGGCACCACCAAGGACAAGGCGCAGAGCTGGCTGCGCGAGCACACCGGCGAGGGCTGGCAGCCGCTCAGCCGCTCCCACCAGGAGATCGGCGAGGAGATCGAGCAGCTGCTCGGCATGAGCCGCGAGCAGTTCTGCCAGGTGGTGCTGTTGCCGCAGGGGGAGTTCGCGAAGTTCCTGCGCGCCGACGAGGCGGCCCGCGGGCGGCTGCTCGGCCGGCTCTTCGACACCCGCCGCTTCGCGGCCGTCGAGGCACTGCTCGGCGAACGCCGCCGGGCCGCCGAGGCCAAGGTGCGCGCCGGGGACGAGAAGGTGCTCCACACCGCCCAGCGGCTCGCCCAGGCCGCCGGGGACAGCGCCGACCTGCGTGCCTGGCCGCTGCCCAGGCACCAGCCCGGCGACCCGGGGCTCGCCGAGGCGATCCGCGCCTGGTCCGCCGTCGCCCGGTGCTCGGCACGGGAGCGGCTGGGCGTCGCCGAGTACGCGCTGGCCGCCGTCGAGGGGCGGCACGCCGCCGCCCGCCGGGCCGCCGAGGAGGCGCGGGAGCTCGACCGGCTCCAGCGCCGGCACGCGGAGACCGCCCGCCGGGCCGCCCTGCTCGCCGAGGCGGAGCCCGAGCGGGAGCGGGTGCGCGCGCTGCTGGACCGGGCCCGGCGGGGCGCCCTGGTGGCCCCCGCCCTGGAACTGCGCGGAGCGGCGAACGCCGCGCACCTGGCCGCCGCGCACGCGGAGAGCGCCGCCCGGGCCGAACTCCCGCCGCAGCTGCGGGAGGCGGGCACCGAGCAGCTGGCCGCCGTCGAGCAGCGGCTGCGCGAGGACCTCGGCGCGCTCGGCGCCGCACACCGGGCCGAGCAGCGCAGCGCCGAGATCGGCCGCGAGCGGGCCGACCTGGAACGCGAGGCCCGGGCCGCCGAGGAACAGCACCAGGAGTCCGCCCAGTGGCTGGAGCGCTGGGAGGCCACCCGGACCGCCCTGCACGAGCGCGCGGACGCCGCCCAGCAGGCCGCGACCCTGGCCGAGCAGCTCGCCGGCAAGCTGGAACCCGCCCGGATGCACCTGAACGCCGCCCGGCGGCGCGACGAGCTGGCCGCCGCCGCGGAGCGCGCCGCCGGCGAACTGCTCTCCGTACGCGAGGAGTCGACGGCCGCCCGGGAACGCTGGCTGGAGCTCAAGGAGGCCCGGCTGCGCGGGATCGCCGCCGAACTCGCCGAGGCGCTGGTGGCAGGCGAGGCATGCACCGTGTGCGGATCGGCGGAGCACCCCGCTCCGGCCCGCCCGGCCCCCGGCCATGTGGACCGCGCCGCCGAGGACGCCGCCCACGCCCTCTTCGAGCGGGCCGAGGAGGCCCGGGCCGCCGTCGAACGCCGGCTCGCCGCCGTCGAGGAGGCCCGCACCGAGGCCGCGGCCGCCGCGGGCGACGCCACCACCGACGAACTCCTCGCCCTGACCTCGGACCTGAGCTCCCGGCATGCCGCCGCCCACGCCGCGGCCGCCGGACTGCACGCGGCCCGTGAGCAGCTCGCCCGCGCCGAGCGGGAGCACGCGGCCCGCAGCGCCGACCGGCTCGCCGCCGCCGAGCGCGCCGCGGCCCGCGTCTCCCGCCGCGAGGCCCTGGACCGGGAACAGGCCTCGCTGGAGGCGGAACTCGCAGTCGTACGGGGCGACGCGCCCACCGTCGCGGCCCGCGCCCGGACCCTGGAGGACCGGGTCCGCATGGTCTCGGCCGCCGCCGCCTCGCTGCGCCGGGCCGAGACCACCGCGGCCCGGCTGAAGGAGGCCGACGACCAGCTCGCCGACTCCGCCTTCAAGGCCGGCTTCGACACCATCGAGGCCGCGGCCGACGCGGTGCTCCCGGAGTACGAACGCACCGCGCTCCAGCGCCGCACGGACACCTGGCAGGCGGAGGAGGCCATGCTGGCGGACCGCCTCGGCGAGGCCGACACGGCCGCGGCGGCAGCCCTGCCCCCGGCCGCGCCGGAGGAGGCCGAGGCGTACGCGGCCCAGGCCGCGGCGAAGCTTCGTACCGCCGGATCCGCCGTCGACGCGGCCCGGGTCCGGTGCGCCGAGCTCGACCGGCTCTCCCGGCAGGCCGAGCAGGAGCTGCGCGCCCTGGGCCCGCTGCGCGACGCCTACGACCGGGTGGCCCGGCTGGCCGGACTCACCGCGGGCACCTCCGCCGACAACGAGCGCAAGATGCGGCTGGAGGCGTACGTCCTGGCCGCCCGCCTGGAGCAGGTCGCCGCCGCCGCGACGGTACGGCTGCTGCGGATGTCCGGCGGCCGCTACACCCTGGTCCACTCCGACGCGCGGGCGAGCGGACGGGGCCGTTCCGGCCTCGGGCTGCACGTGGTCGACTCCTGGACCGGCAGCGAGCGCGACACCGCGACCCTGTCGGGCGGCGAGACCTTCTTCGCCTCGCTCGCGCTCGCGCTGGGCCTCGCCGACGTGGTCACCGACGAGGCGGGCGGCATGCGGCTGGACACCCTCTTCATCGACGAGGGTTTCGGCAGCCTCGACGACCAGGCGCTGGACGAGGTGCTCGACGTACTGGACTCGCTGCGCGAGCGGGACCGCAGCGTCGGCATCGTCAGCCACGTCGCCGACCTGCGGACCCGGGTGCAGGCCCAGTTGGAGATCGTCAAGCAGCGCGGGGGGTCGGTGGTGCGCCACCGGACCGCGGCGCTCATGGACTGAGCGGCCGCCGGGGGAGCGGGGACGAGTACACGATGCTCGTGGTCACCGGGCCGAGGCCCGCGATCCGCCCCGTGACCTCCTCCAGGTGCGCCATCGAACGGGCGGCGACCTTCAGCACGAAGCAGTCGTCACCGGTGACGTGGTGGGCCTCCAGGATCTCGGAGGTGGCGTCCAGGAAGTCGTGGAACGGCTTGTAGTTGCCGTGCGGGTAGCGGAGCCGGACCAGCGCGAGGATCGATTTGCCGAGCTTCTCCGGGTCCACGACCGCCGTGTAGCCGGTGATGATGCCGGCCTCCTCCAGGCGGCGGACCCGCTCGGTGACGGCGCTCGCGGACATCGACACGGAGCGGGCCAGCTCGGTGAAGCTGGCGCGCCCGTCCCGCTGGAGGGCTTCGAGGATCCGCCAGTCGGTGGCGTCAGGGGAATAGTCGGTCATCTTGCAGGTCTAGCAGGGGATTCCTCGGTCGGGCAAGGAAAAGGCCGGGGAAAACCACTTCCGGAGAAGATCAACAGATCGTAGATTTCTGGCCATGACGACGACCCGGAACACCGCCACCGCCCCTGCTTCCGCCAACCCCGTGCTGCGCGTACCGCCGGCCGCTCCGGCCGCGGCCGCCGCCTACTTCGCGGCGAGCCTGGCCTTCCACGCGGACGTGTCGGACGTCGCCGCCGCCTTCAAGGCCCACCGCGAGCAGGGCGCCGAGCTCGGCTTCCAGCTGGTCGACTCCCGCTCCACGCCGTCCTGGGACCAGGCCCACGTGCCCGGCGCCGTCCACCTGCCCACCGCCCTCATCCCCGAGCAGGCCGAGCGGCTCCTCGACAAGGACGTCCCCGTGGTGACGTACTGCTGGGGTCCCGGCTGCAACGGCGGCGCCCGCTCCGCGCTGGCCCTGGCCGAACTCGGCTTCCAGGTCAAGGAGATGCTCGGCGGCATCGAGTACTGGATCCGCGAGGGCTTCGAGGTCGAGACCTGGCAGGGCAGCCAGCAGCGCGCCGAGGCCGACCCGCTGACCGCCCCCACCGACTCGGACGACTGCGGCTGCTGACCGCGGATACCGGATTCGCGTACACGCGGATCCGCGTACACGCGGACACCGGACACCGGACACACGGACACGCCGAAAACACGGAACGGGCCGCTCACCGCTCGGGGCGGGCGACCCGTTCCGTGTCGTGGATCAGAGCCTCGACAGCTCGTCCACCAGGTCGTCCAGTCCCAGCGAACCCTGCGACAGCGCCGCCATGTGCCAGGCCTTGAGGTCGAAGGAATCGCCGTGCGCGGCCCGGGCGTTGTCCCGGCCCAGCAGCCAGGCGCGCTCGCCCAGCTTGTATCCGATCGCCTGTCCGGGCATCGAGAGGTAGCGGGTCAGCTCGCTCACCACGAAGTCCGTGGGACGGCCGCTGTGCAGGCCGAAGAACTCCTGCGCGAGATCGGGCGTCCACGTCTCGCCCGGGTGGAACGGCGAGTCCGCCGGGATCTCCAGACCCAGGTGCATGCCGATGTCCACGATGACCCGCGCGGCACGCATCATCTGGCAGTCCAGGTAGCCCAGGCGCTGCTCGGCGTCCTTGAGGTAGCCGAGCTCGTCCATCAGCCGCTCCGCGTACAGAGCCCAGCCCTCGGCGTTGGCGCTGACGAGACCGACGCTGGCCTGGTAGCGGGAGAGCTGGTCCGCGACGTGCGTCCACTGCGCGAGCTGGAGGTGGTGGCCCGGAACGCCCTCGTGGTACCAGGTGGAGACCAGGTCGTACACGGGGAAGCGGGTCTGGCCCATCGTCGGCAGCCAGGTGCGGCCCGGGCGGGAGAAGTCCTCGGACGGAGCCGTGTAGTACGGGGCCGCGGCGCCGCCCGGAGGGGCGATCCGGGACTCCACCTTCCGGACCCGCTCGGCGAGTTCGAAGTGGGTGCCGTCGAGGTTCTCGATGGCCTCGTCCATGAGGCCCTGCAGCCAGGCCTGGACCTCGTCCACGCCCTCGATGTGGGTGCCGTGCTCGTCGAGGTGCCGCAGCGCCTCCCAGGGCCCGGCGCCCGGCAGGATCTTGGCCGCCTCGGTCTTCATCTCGGCCAGCAGGCGGTGGTACTCCGACCAGCCGTAGGCGTACGCCTCGTCCAGGTCCAGGTCGGTGCCGTTGAAGTACCGCGACCAGCGGGCGTACCGCTCGCGGCCCACCGTGTCCGGCTTGCCCGCGACGGCCGGGGCGTACACCGTGCTCATCCAGTCGTGCAGTTCGGCGACGGCGCCGGTCGCGGCGGCCGCCGCCTCGTCGAGTTCGGCGCGCAGGGCGTCCGGGCCGCCGGAGGCGAAGTCCGTGAAGAAGGCGGGCTCGTCGGCGTCCTGGCCGGCCCAGGTGGCGAGCTGGCCGATCATGGTGGTGGTGGCGCGCGGGCCGCCGTACAGGCCTCGCTCCAGACCGAGGCTCAGGCTCTCGCGGTAGCCGCCGAGGGCGGCGGGTACGGCGCGCAGCCGCTCGGCGATCGCCGCCCAGTCCTCGTCGGTGTCGGCGGGGGTGAGGGTGAAGACCTCGCGGATGGCGTGCGCGGGGCTGTGGATGTTGCTGACCGCGCGCAGGTCCTCGTCGGCGTCGTGGACCGCGAGTTCGGCGGTGAGGCGTTCGCGCAGCAGGCGGGCACAACGGCGCTCGGCGTCGCTGTCGGCGCCGGGCAGCCGCTCGGCGGCGTCGAGACGGGCGAGGGTGGTGCGGGCGAGCTCGGCGACGGCCGCGCGCCCGGCCGGGGAGAAGTCCGGGAGTTTGCCGGAACTCGCCGCGACGCCCAGGTACGTACCGGTGATCGGGTCGAGGGCGATGAGGTCGTCGACGTAGGCGTCGGCCACCTGGCGGGGCAGCCGGTCGCTGCCGTTGTGGAGGGTCTCTGACATGCGGCCATCTTCGTACGGGAAATGGGGCCATGTCATCACCGTTTGGCGCCAGCCTGCTGACGTTTTACGGAGCCGCGACCTCCGGCGACCCGGTCCGCCCCGGTGCGGGCGAGGGGGACCGGGTGCGGATCGGGGCCCTGTCGGCGGCGGTTTCCGTTCCGGTTTCCGGTCCGGTGTCAGTGCCGGTGGCGCGGGGTCTGCTGCTCGCGGGGGAGATCGCGGGGGAGTTCGTACGGAACCTCGTACGGGAGCTCGTACGGCAGCCGGGAGCTGACCGGGGTGGCGTCCAGCCGGGCCGTGATCACCAGGGTGCCCTCCTCGATCTGGTAGTCGAGGGGCAGGCCCAGGCCGCGCATGGCTGCGACCATGCCGGTGTTGGAGGCCTGGGTGACGGCGTAGACGCTGTCGCAGCCGGCCTCGACGGCCATGGCGATGAGCCGGCGCAGCAGCTCGGAGCCGATGCCGCGGCGCTGCCAGTCGTCCTCGATCAGCAGCGCGACCTCGGTCTCGTCGCCGTCCCACAGCAGGTGGCCGAGGGCGACGAGCTTGCCGGACGCGGTGGTGGCGGCGAGGGTGCGGCCGAAGCGGGGGCTCAGCAGGTGTCCGAGGTAGCGGTCGGCGTCGGCGACGGGGCCGTGGTAGCGCAGGCCCAGGGTGCGCTCGGAGCAGCGGTCGTGCATCGCGCGGGCCGCCGCCTGGTCGGAGCCGTCGGCGCGGCGCACGGTGATCTCGTTGCCCTCGGGCAGGGTCAGCACGTCCTGGCTGCGCGGGACGCGGGGGCCGAGCCGGGCGTCGAGCTCGACCAGGGCGCGGGCGCGGGCGAACTCGGTCGGGGTGAAGGGCAGGTAGGGCCGCTCCACGGTGATCGCGCCGCCGGAGGGGTCGCGCAGCCGCATGACCGTGGCCTCCAGGACCCCCTCGACCGGGGCGTCGGCGCCGGCGTTGGGTCGGCCGGAGAGGGTGGTCGCCGGGATCGAGTGGATCGTGCAGCGGCCCAGGAGCTGGCGCAGCGCGAGCGGGAGCTCGGCGGCGTCCAGGGCGGTGCGGGTGGCGAGGCCCAGGACCCGGGTGGGGGTGTCCACCAGGTCGTGGGCGTCGGCGCGCTCGATCCAGGTGCTGCGGCCGCCGGCCTGGGCGATCGAGCGGGTGAGCTCGGCGGAGGGCAGCTGCTGCGGGGCGCGCAGCAGGAACTCGTCGACCGTGCCGCCGTCGGGGAGCGGGTGCGTCTGGAGGGTCAGGATGTCGACGCCGTTGCGGGCGAGGGCGGTGCAGAGCGAGGCCAGGGAGCCGGGCTCGTCACGGACGGTGGTGCGCATCCGCCACAGGGCGGCGGTCGCGCCGGTCCCGCCGGTCCCGGACGCGGACGCCGCCGGATCCGTCGGCGCTGTGCTCACCGGCGGGGGCGCATGGCTGTGGCGCCGTGCCCACCAGGTGTGGAAGGCGGCGGTGACCAGGAGTGCGACGGCCGAGGCGACCAGCAGGATCGGGCCCCTCGGACCGTGCACGACGAGATTGGCCACGGCGTCGGCGACCGCGACGGCGCAGAAGAGTGCGGCGAGTTCGACGACGTCGCGGCGCCAGTGGTGGCGGTGGGGACGCTGGGCAGAGGAAGGGTTACGGTCAGTCATGCACACCACTGTGGCGCAGGGGTGTTGCGTGATCACGAACGATCTGTGACCGACTGGTTAAGTATCCATCTGGCCGATTTCACCCAGTTTTCCTGGCTATTTCCCGAACCCGGGAGGTCAGGGGCCGGGTGGGATGCCCTGCTGCCTGCTGCCTGCTGCCTACTGGCCCACGCGCCCGGGCTGGAGCGTCCGGGTGAAGAGTACGCCGCCTCCCTGGCGCCGCAGCCGGACGGTGAGTTCCCCGCTGCCGCCGTCGATGTCGACCTCGCCGTAGTACGGAGGGTTCTCCGAGGGCGACATGTTGGCCAAGGGCGCCGACTGGACGTACGCGGTCTGCGGGCCGAAGGTGGCGTCGAGCCGCCCGGCCGGGAAGCCGCCCGCGCCGACCGGCCCCGAGACGAACTCCCAGAACGGTGCGAAGTCGGTGAAGGCCGCCCGCTCGGGCGCGTAGTGGTTCGCGGCGGTGTAGTGGACGTCGGCGGTGAGCCAGACGGTGCCGGTGATGCGCTGGTGCTTGATGTGACGCAGGAGTTCGGCGATCTGGAGCTCGCGGCCCAGCGGGGCGCCGGGGTCGCCCTGGGCCACGGCCTCGAAGTTCGCGGCCCCGTCGGCGACGACGATGCCCAGCGGCATGTCGGCGGCGATGACCTTCCAGGTGGCGCGCGAGCGTGAGAGCTCGCGCTTGACCCAGGCCAGCTGCTCGGGGCCGAGGATGCCGATGGGGTCCTCGGTCTGGGTGCCGGGCGAGTTGGCGTTGCGGTAGGTGCGCATGTCGAGGACGAAGACGTCGAGCAGCGGCCCGTAGCGCATCACGCGGTACATCCGGCCCTCGGCACGGCCGCCGCGCAGGTCGGTGACGGGGAAGTACTCGCCGAAGGCCTGGCGGGCACGGGCGGCGAGGGTGTCGGCTTCCTTGACGGTGTAGCGGGGGTCCTCGATCAGCTGGCCCGGGTACCAGTTGTTGCGCACCTCGTGGTCGTCCCACTGCGCGAGGACCGGGACCTGGGCGTTGAAGTCGCGCAGGTTGCGATCGAGCAGGTTGTAGCGGAAGTTCCCGCGGAACTCGGCGAGGGTCTCGGCGACCTTCGACTTCTCCTCGGTGGTGACATTGCGCCAGACCGTGCCGTCGCGCAGGGTGACGGAGGGCTGGATGGGCCCGTCGGCGTAGATGGTGTCCCCGCTGAAGAGGAAGAAGTCGGGGTCGCGCAGCCGCATTTCCTCGAACACGCGGTAGCCGCCGAGGTCGGGGTTGATGCCCCAGCCCTGGCCCGCCAGGTCGCCGGACCACAGGAAGCGCACGTCGTGGCGGCGGGAGGCGGGCATGGTGCGGAAGGTGCCGTGGACCGGCTCGCCGGTGCGGCGCGGGTCGTCGGGGTCGGCCAGGACGACGCGGTAGTGGATCTGCTGCCCGGGCGGGAGGTCGCGCAGGACGGTGGTGCCGGTGAAATCGCCGGACGGGCCGAGCAGCGGGCCGCGGTGGCGGCGTACGGCGTAGCGGAACGCCTCGCTCGGGGAGGTCTCGACGTACATCCGCGCGGGGCGGTCGGCGCGGGTCCAGACGGTGGCCGAGTGGGCGGTGATCTCGCCGGACTGGACGCCCCAGAGCGCGTTCGGCCGACCGGAGCGGGCGAAGGCGGGGGCGGCGAGCGCCGGAGCGGCGAGCAGCGCGGTGGACAGGGCGAGGGAACCGCCGATGAGGGTCCGTCGGGTGTGCGGGGTCGATGCCATCGGTGCTTCTCCAGGGGCCGGCGAGGACGGGCCGGACCAGAGTGCCGCCGCACACCGGCCCGGCCGCGTCGGCCACGCGAACCACGGATGAACAACCGTCAGCAGCTCAGGCGGCCGGGTGGGTTGCCGGCTCCGGTCGGGCGGCCTGACGGGCTGGAGGGCGGGCCCGCGTTCCGCAGTCGGGTAAGCCGGGCGGGTTGCCGCGCTCCGGTCAGGCCGCCTGGCGGGCCGTCGCGCTGCGGGCCGTGTCCAGGATCACCCGGGAGACGAGCGCCGGATCGTCGTTCATCGGGACGTGACCGCAGCCCGGGAGCCGGACCAGCCGGGCGCCGGGGACGGTGTGCTTGGCGCGTACGCCCTGGCGGCGCAGGAGCACCCGGTCGCGCGTGCCCCAGGCGATGGTGACGGGCAGGCCGGGCACGTCGTCGGTGAACCGTACGGAGCCGCCCGCGGCCAGCGTCTCCTCGAAGCCGGTGGCGTCGCGCAGGGCGAGCGCCTCGGCGACCACGGCCTCGGGCGAACGGCGGGCCGGGCGGGCGTAGATGGCGCCGGTGAGGGCGGCCCGGCCGGCGGCGCTGAGCGAAAGCCGTTCCAGCGCGGGGCGGGGCAGCGCCCTGGCGCCGGCCCGCAACGCGAGGAGGGTGGCGAAGGCGTAGCGGCGCTCGCCCTCGGTCCAGAATCCGGCGGGGGACAGGGCGGTGACCGAGCGGGCCAGGCCGCTCCGGCCCATTTCGAGCGCGAGCAGGCCGCCGAGCGAGTTGCCCGCCACGTGCGGGCGCTCGACGCCGAGGGCGGCGCACAGCGCCCCGAGCGCCGGAGTGACAGTGGCCAGGTCGTACGGGACCCCCGCGGGCAGCGGCTCCGAGGCGCCGAAACCGGGCAGGTCGACGGCGATCACCTCGTGCTCGGCGGCCAGGATGTCGGTCACCGGGTGCCAGGCCTGGAGGTGGTGGCCGATGCCGTGCAGCAGGAGAAGCGGCTCACCCGCGCCTTTGCGCACGTAGGAGACGGTGGCGGTGCGCGGGCCCAGCGGCGAATCGATCGTGAAGGAGGCCGTGGCGGTCATGCTGCTCCTCGTCGGGTGGACGCGTGTGAGACAGGCTGTCAGTAGTTCCTGCCGCCATGATTACCGTCCGGTAGCCCTTGACTACAAGCCTTTGGAGCGCACGAGAACATCCCGTGAACGGCTTGATACATATGCCCGGTCTGCCCGGCATGGGGGTGAGCATTGGTCTTGACCAAGGGGGTGCACCGTCCTATCGTCGCAGGGATAGTGCAGGAACCTTTAATAAACAAAGGCGCGGAACTGCCGCTGGAACACACGGCGAGTGCGGCGATGGCAGGAGGAGTCAGGGTGGGGACCACGCAGCTCGAAACGGTGCCGGAGCCGAAGTACTGGCACCTCAAGACCGTCCTCAGCGAGGCACTCGACCAGGACTTCGCCGTCGGCGAGGTCCTTCCGAACGAGCGTGAGCTCGCCGCCCGTTTCGGAGTCGCCCGCGCGACCCTGCGCCAGGCGCTGGAGCAGTTGGAGCTCGAAGGCCGGCTGCAGCGGCGCCGCGGCGTCGGTACGACTGTCGCCCCGCCGCGCGTCGGCGTCGCCGTCGGCAGTGCGCGGCACAGCTGGCCCGGCGAGAGCGTCGACGGCTGGGAGCCGGTGGACGCGGTGGAGGGCCTGCCGCCGGCCGCGGTCCTCAAGCTCCTCGGTACGGGCGGGGCAGGCGGGGCGGGTGGTACGGGCGGGGCCTTCGCCGCCGACCGGCCCGTCCACACCGTGCGCCGCACCCGGGTCACCCAGGGCCAGGTCGTCGCCGCCGAGATGCTCTACGTCCCGGCCGCCTCCGTGCCCGGACTCCCCGCCATCGAGGCCCCGGCCGGACCCGCGCGCGCCCGCGCCGTCCTGCGTGAGCTGCAGCGGCTGGTCCTGGACGGCCAGGACCGCTCCGTGGAGCTCGGCTCCGCCCGCGCGGACGACGCCAAGGAGCTGGACCGGTTGCCCGGCGCCCCGGTCCTCCTGGTCACCACCCGGTACTTCACCGCCGCGGGCACCGCCGCCGTCTCGGTCGCCACCTACCGCGCCGACACGTGCCGCCTGACCTTCGGAGACTCGGGCGACGTCGAGATCACCCACGAGCCGCGCGTCGCCTCCTGACCCGCACCGCTCGGTACCTGAACCTGACCCGCACCGCTCGGTACCTGAACCGACCGTTTCCCGAACAGCCCGCTCCTGAACAGCCCGTTCCCGAGCAGCCCGTTCCCGAACCACGCCGTGCCGTTGCGAACGACTCCGTGCGACGCCTTCCGAGGCGTCGCACGGGCGTATCGTGACGCGGCGTCAGCGGCGCCGGGCCGTGACCGTCTTCTCCACCGCGAAGAGCTCTTCCTCCACGTGGTCCAGTGCGAGCCGCAGCGCACCGGTGGCCACCGCGGCTTCGCCGAGCAGGGACAGGGCCACCCTCGGCGGTCGCAGGCAGTAGCGCTCCAGCTCCTGGCGCAGGGGGTCCAGGACCCCGTCCAGGCCGGCCGCCCAGCCGCCGACGACGACCAGCTCCGGATCCATCGCCAGGACCAGCGCCGCCACGTCGTGCACCAGCCGCTGGATGAACCGCTCCACGGCGGCGACCGCCCGCTCGTCGCCGCGCCGGGCCTTCGCGAAGACCTCGGCCACCGCCGGTTCGTCCAGCGGATGCAGCGGCTCGCCGGTGGTGGAGAGCAGCTTCTCGGGAGTGGCCTCCCGGCCCAGCAGATGCAGTGCGCCGATCTCGCCGGCCGCCCCGCCGAAGCCCCGGTGCAGCCGGCCGCCGATCAGCGAGCCCGCGCCCGGGCTGAGCCCCGCCATCACGAACACCATGTCGTCGGTGTCCCGCGCGGCACCCTTCCAGTGCTCGGCGACCGCGGCCGCGTTGGCGTCGTTCTCGACCTGCACCGGGCAGCGGAACGAGCGCCGCAGCCGTTCCCCGAGTGGCAACCCGGTCCAGCCGGGCAGCGCCGTGCCGAGGCGGACCGTGCCGTCCGCCTCCACGATGCCGGGGCTGCCCACCCCGACCGCCCGCAGGGAGTCCCGCGGCACGCCGGTCCGGCGCAGCAGGTCCGCGACCGCCGCCCGTACGCGCTCCAGCCGCTCGTCGGCCGAGGCCGCCTCGGTGACGTCCTTGGTACCGGCGCCGATGACCCTGCCGTCCAGCCCGGACAGCAGGACCGCGATCCGGTGCGAGCCGATCTCGATGCCCAGCAGGTGTCCCGCCTCGGCCCGGAACCGGAACCTTCGCGCGGGGCGCCCCTGCCGTCGCGCGCCCTCCTCGGCATCGGCCTCGACGACGAGTCCGGTCCCCATGAGTCCCTCGACGACCCCCTCGACGGTCGGCCTGGAGAGCCCGGTCACCCGTGTGAGATCGGTGAGGGTCGGCGATTCGGCCGCCCGCAGTGCCCGGAGCACCACGGCGGAATTGATCCGCCGGAGCAGAGAGGGGTCCCCGCCGGTCAGCTGCCCCAACGTGTGTCCTCCCAGGTAGCGAGCTTGTCAGCCGGATCGTACTGCCCACCCGCCGCGACGGCGAGAAGCAGCCCCCCGACGGCCGGAATCAGCCGCTCCCCTCAGGCCGGGGCGACGAAGCCCGACTCGTACGCTGTGATCACCGCCTGGGTCCGGTCCCGCGCCCCCAGCTTCGCCAGGATCGCGCTGACATGGGACTTCACCGTCTCGGCGCCGATGATCAGCTCGCCGGCGATCTCCACATTGGTCAGCCCCCGGGCCATGAGCCGCAGCACCGACTCCTCCCGCTCGGTCAGGGCGGCCCGCTCCAGCACTGCCTTGGCCTGTCGGTTGCCGTACTCCGCTGCCAGCGCCCGCACGGCGGCCGGGAAGAGCAGCGTCTCGCCCTCCGCCACCAGCCGTACCGCGTGCACGATTTCCGAGGGCCGCGCCCGCTTGAGCAGGAACCCGTCCGCACCGGCCCGCAGCGCCTGGTAGACGTACTCGTCGTTCTCGAAGGTGGTCACCACGAGGATCTTCGGCGGGGAGTCCACCGACCGCAGGACCGCCCGGGTCGCCTCGATCCCGTCGAGCAGCGGCATCCGCACGTCCATCGCCACCACGTCGGGCCGCAGTTGGCGCACGAGCGGGACGACCGAGGCCCCGTCGGCGGCCTCACCCACCACTTCGATGTCGGGCTGGGCCTCAAGGACGGCGCGCAGACCCGCGCGCACCAGGGGTTCGTCATCGACGAGCAGTACGGTAACCGGCATCCGGTCAGCGTATTCGCTCCAGCGGAAGCCGCGCGCGCACCCTCCAACTGCCCTCGTACGGACCGGTCTCGGCCTCGCCTCCCAGCAGTGCGGCACGCTCCCGCATACCGCGGAGCCCGCTGCCCGTGCCCGTCATCAGCGCGGGACCGTCCGGCAGCGGATTGACGACCTCCAGATCCAGTCGCCCCACGGCCGCCTCGATCCGTACCCGGACCGGCACCGGGCCGCAGTGCCGCAGCACATTGGTCAGCGCCTCCTGCAGGATCCGGTACCCCTCGCGCGTGACGGGCCCGGGCAACTGCTCAAGCGGACCAGAAAGTTCGGCGTCGACCGTGGACCCGGAGGCCCGCGCCGAGTTCAACAGCCGGTCCGCGTCCGCCAGGGTGGGCCGCTGCGAAGGAGGCTGGGCGGACTCCCGGAGCACCAGCAGCACCCGCTCCAGATCCTCCAGCGCGGCCCGGCCGGTCTCCTCGATCGCGCACAGCGCGCGCTCGGTGAACTCCGCGTTCCCCGCCGCCCGGGCGGCTCCCGCCTGGACCACCGCGACGGTGAGCGCGTGCCCGATGGAGTCGTGCAACTCCCTCGCGATCCGCGTCCGTTCCAGCAGCTGCTCGGTACGCGCCTCCAGGGCGGTGAGGCGCTCGGCAGCCGAAGGCCCCAGCAGCCTGGCGGCGATGGCCGTGACGGCTTCGCCGAGCAGGACCACCACGACCAGCAGCAGGAGCAGCGGTACGGGCACGAGGAGGACGGCGGCCCAGCGCGGCGGGATGAACGGCAGGATCACATCATCCCCGCCAAGAGACTTCCCCGCCCCGGTGAACACGAGCTCCAGTGTCATGACCGGCAGCCACACAGTGGCCACCATCGCCACTCCGGCGAGCAGGAGACGTATCTCCAGCCAGGCGACCGTCCGCCAGCGGTCCCCCCACCGGGCCGAGGGCGCGGTGCTTATGGATCCGTCGTGGTCGCCGCGCTCGTGCGGGGTCAGCAGGAACTGGGCTTGCAACCCCTCGGCCAGCCGCACCCAGGGGATGAGCCCGAACGGCGCGACGATCAGGGCGGGCATCCATGGCCATGCCGGCTCTATGAACAGCCAGATGGACACGATCAGGATCGGGACGAGCAGATGCAGCCAGCGGGTGTACGTGACCCCGCGAAGGGGCGCACGGAGCAATCGGTACATGTCCTCATCCTGGCAGTCGGCCGTGGGGTGGCGTCTCCCCCACGCGGGGGAGACGATCCCCCCGCGTGGGGGAGGGCAGGGGGTGGGGCCGGCGGCGAATCTTGAGTCATGAACACGATCGAGATCCGAGACCTCACCAAGGAGTACGGCACCCACCGTGCGGTGGACGGCCTCACCTTCGATGTCCTGCCCGGGCGGGTCACCGGATTCCTGGGCCCCAACGGCGCCGGGAAGTCCACCACGATGCGCCTGCTGATGGGCCTGGACCGGGCCACATCGGGTACGGCCACCATCGGTGGCCGGAGCTACGTGGACTTCCCCGACCCGCTGCACCGGGTCGGCGCCCTCCTGGACGCGCAGGCGGCGCACGGAGGGCGCACCGCCCGGGACCACCTCCGTCTTCTCGCCGCGGCCGGCCGTGTGCCGATGCGCCGGGTGGACGAGGTCCTGGAGCAGGCCGGGATAGCCTCCGTGGCCAAGCGGCGGATCAAGTCCTTCTCGCTCGGCATGCGCCAGCGCCTGGGCATAGCCGCAGCGTTGCTGGGCGACCCCGGAGTGCTCCTGCTGGACGAGCCGACCAACGGCCTCGACCCCGAGGGCATCATCTGGATCCGCGAGTTGATGCGCGGTTTCGCCGCCGAAGGCCGCACCGTCCTGGTCTCCAGCCACCTGATGTCGGAGACCTCGGCGCTCGCCGACCACCTGGTCGTGCTCGGCAACGGCACGCTGCTGGCCGATACCTCGATGAAGGAGTTCATCGACGCCCGCAGCACCCAGAGGGTGCGCCTGCGCACCTCCGACCCGATCCGCCTGCGGGCAGCCCTGGCCCGGGACGGCTTCGAGCTGGTGAATGCGGACGACGGGCGCTGGACCGTCGAAGGCATGCGGGCCGAACAACTCGGCGGCCTGGCCGCCCGCGAAGGCATCCCCATGCTGGAACTCTCCGACGAGCGCGCCTCACTGGAGCAGGCCTACCTCGACCTCACTGCCGATCACGCGCAGTTCACCGCAACCCGCTGAGATACCGACCCCTTGTCCGGAGGCTTTGCCATGAGCGTCGCTCTGCCCACCCTGCCCGTGCTGCACTCCGAATGGATCAAGATCAGATCGCTTCGCGGTACGTTCGGCGCCCTGATAGCGATCCTCGTCACCACCGTCGGCATCCAGGCGTTCACCGCCTGGGCGATCGGGACGGCGGAGGAAGGGAGCATGGGCGACGATCCACTCTTCGCTGCGTACTACGCCATCAACTTCGGCCAGATAGCAGCCATCGCCTTCGGGGCCAATGCCTTCTCCGCCGAATTCCACAACGGAGCCCTGCGCACCAGCTTCGCCGCGGTGCCGAACCGTACGCGGTTCTATCTGTCCAAGATGGCCGTGGTCGGCGGACTCGCCTTCCTGGCGGGCCAGGTGACGGGGCTGCTCACCTTTGTTGCCGGGCAGGCGTTCATGGGTCAGTACGCCCTGGAGCTTGGTGCCCCGGGCACCGTGCGGTCCATCGTCGGATGCGGTCTCTATTTGACGGTCATCACGTTGTTCGCGGCCGGCCTGGCAGCGATATTGCGTAGTGGTGTCGCCGTGCTCAGCATCCTCGTCCCCTTCGTTCTGCTGGTCTCCTTCGTCATCAGCGGAGCCGCCAGCGACATCGGTCAGTTCATGCCGGACAAGGCCGGGCAGATGGTGCTGCGGAGCGAGTCGATCGGCGGCGTGCTCGGCCCGTGGACCGGGATGGGAGTGGCGATGCTGTGGGCCGCGGCTGCGGTGTTCGGCGGCTGGCTGGCGGTGCGGCGCCGGGACGCGTGACTGCGGGCCAGTTGTCAGTGGGGGTCGGGATACTGACGGTATGACCACGGCAGAGCATCTCGACACGATCGACCGGCTCCGGGCGCGGGAGTTCCCGGCCGAGCCGGTCCGGTCCGGCGGGCAGAGCAGCGGCCCGGGTTACCACTTGGTCCGGGTCGGCCGGACCGCGGACTTCTGGGAGGACGACGGTTCGGGGCGGGTCGAGGCGGCCGACCAGATCAACGCCGAATACGGGGCGCTCACCCAGGCCCTGACCGACCGGTGGGGGGAGGCGCAGATCTTCAGCCTCGTGTCGCTGCTGGACCGAGGGCTCGACGGGGAGGAGATACCGGAGCCGTGGGACGAGATGAGCAACACCACCGACCACGTGCACCTGTGGCGGGCCGAGGAGCAGTGGCTGGTGGCCTATGTGGCGCAGTGGGACTCGGAGGACCCCTACCTGCTGATGGCAGGGGTCACCGTGATCGACCCGCCCTAGGGTCCGTCGGGGGATTCGGCGGCCGCGCGAAGGCGGGCGTACTCCTGGGCCATGGACTCGGCGGTCCAGTGGGCATTGAGGCCGCTGGGGTTGGGGAGGGCCCAGACGCGGGTGGAGCCGATGGTCCGCTCCTGGGGGCCGATCTGGGCCTTCCGCTCGCCGAAGGCGGTGCGGTAGGCCGTGACGCCGACCACCGCCAGCCATTGGGGGCGGAGCAGTTCCACCTTGGCCGTCAGGATGCGGCCGCCCTCGCGGAACTCCTCGGCGCTCAGCTCGTCGGCGCGGGCCGTGGCACGGGCCACGACGTTGGTGATGCCGAGGCGGTAGGTCAGCAGTTCTTCCTGCTCCGCGGGGTCCAGGCGCCGCGGGGTGAAGCCCGACAGGTGCAGGACGGGCCAGAAACGGTTGCCGGGGCGGGCGAAGTGGTGGCCCGTCGCGGCGGAGAGGAGACCCGGGTTGATGCCGCAGAAGAGCACACGCAGACCGCCCGCGACCACGTCCGGGAGGACGCGGTCACGGGCGGCGTTCAGCTCGTCGGGGGTCAGAGGATCGACCCCGGCGCGTACCCGGCGGCCTCCGGGTGCTGCTTGGCGATCGCCTCGATACGCGAGACCACCGCCGCGACCTGGTCACCCGCGGCGCCGGTGAAGGACAGCTTGTCGGCCATGAGGGCGTCGAGCTGGGCCCGGTCCAGCGGCATCCGCTCGTCGGCGGCCAGCTTGTCCAGCAGCTCGTTGCGCTCGGCACCCTGCTCGCGCATGGCGAGCGCGGAGGCCACCGCGTGCTCCTTGATGACCTCGTGGGCTGCCTCGCGGCCCACCCCGGCCCGCACCGCGCCCATCAGGACCTTGGTGGTCGCGAGGAACGGCAGGTAGCGGTCCAGCTCGCGGGCGACGACCGCCGGGAAGGCGCCGAACTCGTCCAGGACCGTCAGGAAGGTCTCCAGCAGGCCGTCGAAGGCGAAGAAGGCGTCCGGCAGGGCCACGCGGCGCACCACGGAGCAGGAGACGTCGCCCTCGTTCCACTGGTCGCCGGCCAGCTCGCCGGTCATCGAGGCGTAGCCGCGCAGGATGACCATCAGGCCGTTCACGCGCTCGCAGGAGCGGGTGTTCATCTTGTGCGGCATCGCGGAGGAGCCGACCTGGCCGGGCTTGAAGCCCTCGGTGACCAGCTCGTGGCCGGCCATCAGGCGGATCGTCTTGGCGATCGACGACGGAGCGGCGGCCAGCTGCACCAGGGCGGTGACCACGTCGTAGTCGAGCGAGCGCGGGTAGACCTGGCCGACCGAGGTGAAGGCCTGGGCGAAGCCGAGGTGGGCGGCGATCCGCTGCTCCAGGTCGGCGAGCTTGGCCGCGTCGCCGCCGAGCAGGTCGAGCATGTCCTGGGCGGTGCCGACCGGGCCCTTGATGCCGCGCAGCGGGTAGCGGCCCAGCAGGTTCTCGAGGCGGTCGTAGGCGACCAGCAGCTCGTCGGCCGCGGTCGCGAAGCGCTTGCCCAGCGTGGTCGCCTGCGCGGCGACGTTGTGGGAGCGGCCGGCCATGACCAGCTCGGCGTGCTCGCCGGCCAGCTTGCCGAGGCGGGCCAGGACGGCGACCGTGCGGTCACGGGCCAGTTCCAGCGAGAGCCGGATCTGCAGCTGCTCGACGTTCTCGGTGAGGTCGCGGGAGGTCATGCCCTTGTGGACGTGCTCGTGACCGGCGAGGGCGTTGAACTCCTCGATACGGGCCTTCACGTCGTGCCGGGTGACCTTCTCGCGCTCCGCGATGGAGGCGAGGTCGACCGTTTCGAGGACGCGCTCGTAGTCGGCGAGGGCCGCGTCGGGGACCTCGATGCCGAGGTCCTTCTGGGCGCGCAGCACGGCGAGCCACAGCCGCCGCTCCAGCGTCACCTTGTACTCGGGGGACCACAGGACGGCGAGCTCCGCGGAGGCGTAGCGGCCGGCCAGGACATTGGGGATGCGGGGCTTGGCAGTCACGTGGAGGGATTCTACTTGGGCTGCCGCTGTGTGTTTACGCAGGTAGGGACCCCAACCCCGATTGTGCCTTGCTACGAGAGCAGATCGCCCGCGGCCGGCTCGTACGGGAGCAGCTCCGGGCGCTTGGCCGGGCGGCCGTCCCCGGAGGAGCGGCCCGTCAGGCGACGGCCGACCCAGGGGAGCAGGTGCTGCCGGGCGAAGCTCAGGTCCTGGGACCGGCGTACCGCCCAGCCCGGGGGGACCGCGGCGGGCAGTTCGGTGCGCCAGTCCTGCTCGGCGGGCAGCCCCAGGGTCTGCCAGACGGCCTCCGCCACCCGGCGGTGGCCTTCGGCAGTCAGGTGCAGCCGGTCCACGTCCCACATCCCGGGGTCGGCGAGCGCCGGCGCCCCGTACAGGTCCACCACCAGGGCGCCGTGCCGTTCCGCGAGCTCCTCGATGATCGCGAAGAGCTCTTCCATCCGGGGCCGGAAACGGTCCATCACCGGCCCGTTGCGCCCCGGGGAGCGCATGAGGACGAGGTGTTTGCAGGAGGGGGCGAGGAGTTCCACGGCCGCCTCCAGGTGGCCCCGGACGCGGCCCATGTCCACCTTGGGGCGCAGCGCGTCGTTCAGCCCGCCGACCAGGGTCACCACGTCGGCGCCCATGGCCGCGGCCGCCGCAGCCTGCTCCTCGGCGATCTGCCCGATGAGCTTCCCGCGGACCGCGAGGTTCGCGTAGCGGAAGCCCGGCTCGCGCGCCGCGAGGCGGGCGGCCAGCAGGTCGGCCCAGCCCCGGTAGGAGCCGTCCGGCAGCAGGTCGGACATGCCCTCGGTGAAGGAGTCACCGACCGCGACAAAACTGTTGTACGACGCATTCATATCCATGGCGGGAGCGATGTTACCGCGCGGTACCCCGGCCCCGCAGGGCCGGGGACCGTCCCGCTCCCGGCCGACGCGCTACGCGGAGGCCGGGCGGCCGAACAGCTCGCGCAGGACGTCCTCCATCGTCACCAGACCTGTCATGGCGCCGTCCGGCCCCAGCACCGCGGCCAGGTGCGTACGGCTGCGCCGCATGGCGGTCAGCACGTCGTCCAGCGGGGTCTCCGCCCGTACCTGGGCGATCAGCCGCAGCGCCGACACCGGGAACGGCTCGTCCCGCGCCTCCGCGTCCGCGTCCAGGGCGTCCTTGACGTGCAGGTAGCCCAGGATCCGGTGCTGGGCGTCGATCACCGGGAACCGGGAGTACCCGGTCTCGGCCGACAGCTGCTCCAGTCCCGCCGGAGTGATCCCCTCCCGGGCCGAGACCACCCGGTCCGCCGACAGCACCACGTCGGTGACCGGCCGGCGGCCCAGCTCCAGGGCGTCGTGCAGCCGCTCGCTCGCCCGGTCGTCGAGGAGCCCCGCGTCACTGGAGTCCTTGACCATCCGCGCCAGCTCGTCGTCCGTGAAGGTCGCCGCGACCTCGTCCTTCACCTCCACCCGCAGCAGGAGCAGCAGGGCGTTGGCGAAGGCGTTGATGGCGAAGATCACCGGACGCAGGGCCCGCGCCAGGGTCACCAGCGGGGGCCCCAGCAGCAGCGCGGTGCGCACCGGTTCGGCCAGCGCCACGTTCTTCGGCACCATCTCGCCGAAGAGCATGTGCAGGTACGTCGCCAGCGCCAGCGCCACCGCGAAGGAGATCGCGTGCGTGAGGGCGACCGGCACCCCGAACAGTTCGAACAGCGGGGTGAGCAGGTGCGCGATCGCCGGTTCGGCCACCACGCCCAGGACCAGGGTGCACAGGGTGATGCCGAGCTGGGCCGCCGCCATCAGGGCCGATACGTGCTCCAGACCCCACAGGACCGCGCGGGCCCGCCGGTCGCCCTGTTCGGCGTACGGCTCGATCTGGCTGCGCCGGACCGAGATCAGCGCGAACTCCGCGCCGACGAAGAAGGCGTTGACGACCAGGGTCGCCAGGCCGATCAGCAATTGGATCGCGGTCATCGGCCCTCCTCCCCGTCGCTGCGCCTGCGCTTGTCCTTATGTCTGTCCCTGTGTCTGATCTTGTGCTTGTCCCCGTGCTTGTCCCTGGGCTTGTCTCCGTGCTCGTGCCAGCGGGCGTCCCCGCCCCCGTCGTCACCCGGTTCAGCCGGCACGTGCAGCAGCACGCGCGCGGCCCGCCGCCCGCCGGCGTCCACCACCTCCAGCTGCCAGCCGTCCAGCTCCAGGCTGTCGCCGACGGCCGGAATCCGGCCCAGTTCGGTCGCTATCAGACCGGCCAGGGTCTCGTACGGGCCGTCCGGCACGCGCAGTCCGATCCGCTGGAGCTGGTCGGTGCGCGCGGCGCCGTCGGCCGAGTACAGACGGCGTCCGGCATCGTCCGTACCGGCCGGGGCCAGGTCCGGGGTCTCGTGCGGGTCGTGCTCGTCGCGGACCTCGCCGACCACCTCCTCGACGATGTCCTCCAGCGTGGCCACACCGGCCGTGCCGCCGTACTCGTCGATGACCACGGCCATGGTCTGCTTCCCGGACAGCCGGTCCAGGAGCCGGTCCACGGTCAGGGACTCCGGTACGAGCAGGGGCTCGCGCAGCACCTGCGACACCGGGGTCCGGCGCCGCTCCTCGGCGGAGAGCGCCAGTACGTCCTTGATGTGGACGGTGCCTACGACGGAGTCGAGGCTGCCCCGGTAGACCGGGAAGCGGGACAGGCCGGTGGCCAGCGTCGCGTTCGCCACGTCCTCGGCGGTGGTCTGCAGGTCGAGGGCGGTGACCTGGACGCGCGGGGTCATCACGTTCTCCGCGGTCAGGTCGGCGAGGTTCAGGGTCCGCACGAACAGCTCGGCGGTGTCCTTCTCCAGCGCACCCGCCTTCGCCGAGTGCCGCGCGAGGGCGACCAGCTCCTGCGGGGTGCGCGCGGAGGCCAGCTCCTCGGCCGGTTCCATGCCGAGGCGGCGGACCATGTGGTTCGCGGTGGTGTTGAGATGGCTGATCAGGGGCTTGAAGGCCCGGCTGAAGACCCGCTGCATCGTCGCCACGCGCTTGGCGATCGCCAGCGGGGAGGAGATCGCCCAGTTCTTGGGCACCAGCTCGCCGACGACCATCAGGACGACGGTCGACACGACGGTGCCGAGGACCAGTGCGGTGGAGGAGGCGGCGCCGGCCGACATCCCCAGGGACTGGAGCGGGTCCTGGAGCAGGGCGGCGATCGACGGCTTCGAGATCATGCCGATGACCAGGCCGGTCACGGTGATGCCGAGCTGGGCGCCGGAGAGCTGGAACGTGAGCGTCCGGACGGCCGCCAGGGCGCTCTCGGCCCCGGCCTCGCCGCGGTCGACGGCTTGCTCGAGCTCGCTGCGTTCGACGGTGGTCAGCGAGAACTCGGCCGCGACGAAGGCTCCGCAGGCAATGCAGAGCAGCAGTGCCACGACGAGCAGGATCACCTCGGTCATCGGTCGATCACCTCCGTTCCATGATCGGCCAGGAGGCGGGGCATCGCGCGATGTCGCGAGGGAGAACAGCGGAAATGTCGTGGACTGGGAGGCTCGCCCATGGGCGGACGCTCACACCTTTCACTCAGGAGGAACCTTTGCCCACAGGGTAAAGGAGGGGCAAAGAGAACGGATCATTCTTTTGGCGGAGTGTGGCCGGATGATGGGATCCGGACATGAACGATCTTCACATCGGTCCTGCCGCGGCGGCCGATCTCAGCGCCGTCCTGGACTTCTGGAAGACCGCCGCCGAGGGAACGAGTATCAGCGACGATCTCGCGGGGGTCGAGCGGCTCCACGCGCGCGACCCGCAGGCACTGCTGCTCGCCCGGCGCGGCGGGGAGCTCGTCGGCACGGTGATCGCCGGCTTCGACGGCTGGCGGTGCCATCTTTACCGGCTCGCCGTGCACCCCGGGCACCGCAGGCAGGGCATCGGGGGCGCGCTGCTGGCCGCCGCCGAGGAGCGCTTCGTCGCCCTCGGCGGGCGGCGCGGGGACGCCATGGTGCTCGACCGCAACGAGCGGGCCCACCGGGTGTGGGACGCGGCCGGGTACGGGCCCGAGGAGCAGTGGACGCGCTGGGTCAAGCCACTCGGCGGGCCGACCCGATGACGCAGTAGGAGGTGGGGAGGGCCGGGCCGCGCTCGGGCAGCCGGAAGCCGCGCTGCGAGACGATCCGGAAACCGGCCGCCTCGACCGCGGCGAGCGGGTCGCGCGCGGTGTGACAGCCGCCGAAGAGGAACGGCCAGACGGTACGGTCCAAGGCGCGCTGGACGGCGGCCATGCCCGGGCCGGGGGCCAGGCCGTGCTCGAAGAAGCGCAGCTCGGCGTCGGGGCGGAGCACGCGGTGCAGCTCCGCGAGGGAGCGGGGCAGGTCCCGTACGGTGCACAGCACCAGCGAGGTGACGGCGGCGTCGAAGGCCTCGCTCTTGACCGGGAGGGCCTCGGCGGCGCCGGGCACGATGTCCACGGGGACCTCGGCGCGCAGGGCGGCCGTGGCCGCGCGGCGGCGGAGGGTGCGCTCCGGTTCGACGGCTACGACCTCGGATACGGCGCGGGGGTAGTGCGCGAAGTTCAGGCCGTTCCCGGCGCCGATCTCGATGACCCGGCCGGTCACTCCGTGGAGGAGCTCGGTGCGGAGGGCGGCGATGCCGCCGCGGGTCTCGGCGGTTTCGCTGGCGCGGGCGTAGACGCGGGCGAAGAGGGGGTGGTGGACGGGGTCGTGGGGCGGGGCGGTGCGGCGGCGCGGCAGCATGGCGGACCTCCGGGGCGGGGGCGGCGTACGGAGCCGTACCTCCAGCGTGCCCGGTTCGCCGGCGCTCATCCCTGGCCGTAGGGTGCGGAGCCGCCGCTTCGCTCCGCCTCGGACTCCGCGCCTCAAACGCCGGCGGGGCTTGAAGATCGGGGCTCCGCCCCGCGCCCCGCGCCTCAAACGCCGGCGGGGCTGGGTGGTGCCCGGTGGGGCTTAGAGATCGGGGCTCCGCCCCGGACCCCGCGCCTCAAACGCCGGCGGGGCTGGGTGGTGCTCGGTGGGGCTTAGAGGTCGGGGCTCCGCCTCGGACTCCGCGCCTCAAACGCCGGCGGGGCTGGGTGGTGCCCGGTGGGGCTGGGTGGTGCCCGGCGGGGCTTAGAGATCGGGGCTCCGCCCCGGACCCCGCGCCTCAAACGCCGGCGGGGCTGGTTGGTGCCCGGCAGGAGTGGGTGGTGCGGCAGGGGTGGGTGATGCGGTGGGGATGAACGGGGGTGGGGACCAGGTGGTCAGGAAGGAGTCCGGGGACCAGGTGCCCGCGAGGGTGGGGGCGAGCCAGGTGGGGGACGTGGTGCGGAAGAGGGGCGGGGGGAGGGTGCCCGAGCCGGCCGGGATCGCACCCAGGAGGGGGAGGCCCGAGGACTTCGGGAGGTCCGCCAGGTTGCAGCGGCAGGCCAGGTCCGGGGTGTCCGGCCAGCTGCCGACCACCACGCCCAGCGCGGTCAGGTCCCGGGCCCGGAGGGCTTCCGCAGACAGGACGGTGGAGTTGAGGGTGCCCAGTCCCGCCGGGGCGACGAGCAGGGTCGGGGCGTCGAGCAGGCGGGCCGCGTCGGCCAGGGTGTGGCCCGCCTCGTCGAAGCGGACGAGCAGCCCGCCCGCGCCCTCCACCAGGACCAGGTCGTGCGACAGGGCGAGCCGGTTCGCCGCCTCCGCGACGGCGGCCGGGGAGACCGTGGGCAGGCCCGCGCGACGGGCGGCCGTGTCCGGGGCCAACGGCTCCGGGTAGCGGGCCAGTTCCACCGCCGTGACGGAGGGGCCGGCCAGCCGGACCACCTCCGCGGCGTCCCCCGGCTCGTCCGGGCCGACGCCCGTCTGGGCGGGCTTCAGCACCGCGACCGAGCGGCCGGCCGCCACGGCGGCGGCCGCGATCGCCGCCGTGACCACGGTCTTGCCGATCTCCGTGCCCGTGCCGGACACGATCAGTACGGACATGTCGGTTTTTCAGCCTTCCTGCGCCGCCGCGACCACCGCGCGGCAGATCCGGGCCACATCGGTGTCGCCCGTGACGAACGGCGGCATGGTGTAGATCAGGTCGCGGAACGGGCGCAGCCACACGCCCTCGCGCACCGCCGCCCGGGTGGCGGCCGCGACGTCGACCTCGTGGTCCAGCTGGACCACGCCGATCGCGCCGAAGACGCGTACGTCCCGTACGCCGGGGATCGAGGCGGCGACCGCGAGACCTTCGCGCAGGCCCGCCTCGATCCGTTTGACCTCGGTCGCCCAGTCCTGGCCGAGGAGGAGGTCGATCGACGCGAGCGCCACGGCGGTGGCGAGGGGGTTCCCCATGAAGGTCGGCCCGTGCGCCAGCACCGGGACCTCGCCCTGGGAGATCCCGTCGGCGACCCGCGCCGTGCAGAGGGTCGCGGCGAGGGTGAGGTAACCGCCCGTCAGGGATTTGCCCAGGCAGATCACGTCCGGGGTGATCCCCGCGTGGTCCGCGGCGAAGAGGGCGCCGGTGCGGCCGAAGCCCGTCGCGATCTCGTCCAGGATGAGGAGGACGTCGTACTCGTCGCACAGGTCGCGCAGCACCCGCAGGTACGCCGGGTTGTGGAAGCGCATGCCGCCCGCGCCCTGCACCACCGGCTCCACGATGACGGCGGCCAGCTCGTCGGCGTGCGCTGCGATCAGGGAGCGCAGGTGGTCGGCGTACGCCGGGTCCACCAGGGTATCGAAGCCGCCGGGCGGCGCGTCCGCGAAGACCTGCCGCGGCAGGTGACCCTGCCACAGCTCGTGCATGCCGCCCTCGGGGTCGCAGACGGCCATCGGCTGCCAGGTGTCCCCGTGGTAGCCGCCGCGCCAGGTCAGCAGCCGGGTCTTGCCCGTCCGCCCCAGCGAACGCCAGTACTGCAGGCACATCTTGACCGCGACCTCGACGGACACCGAGCCCGAGTCGCAGAGGAAGACGTGCTCCAGTCCCGGCGGGGTGATCTCGACGAGCTTCGCCGCGAGCCGCACGGCGGGCTCATGGGTGAGCCCCCCGAACATCACGTGTGACATGTGGCCCAGCTGCGCGGTCGCGGCCTCGTTCAGCACCGGGTGGTTGTAGCCGTGGATCGCCGACCACCAGGAGGACATGCCGTCCACCAGCTCGTCGTGGCCCTGCCCCTGGGACGGGTCGGCGAGCCGCAGCCGCACCCCCGAGGCGGACGCGATGACCAGCGGATCCTGCCGCCCGGGCATCGGACCGTACGGGTGCCACACGTGCTGCCGGTCCAGCGCGAGCAGTTCCGCGCCGGCCGACAGGGGGTGGAGCCGATCAGGCATTGGGGGCGACGTCCGTTCCCGCGCCGCGGCGGCGGACCGCCACCAGGTCCGAGCGGACCTCACCGGCGTCCGCCTGCGCCGGAACGGGTGCGGCCTCCGCGTGCCCGGAGCAACCGCCGCAGGCCGAGCCGCAGCCGGCGTCCCCGGCGGTGTCGCCGGAGCCCGCGGTACCGCAGACCGAGCCGGCGCCGGCGTGCGAACCGCAACCTCCGCCGGTGGCCGCGGCCGCCACGTCGGAGCGGTGCGCGGGCAGGGTCGTCGTACCGGCGCCCTCCACCTCGAAACCGGCGTCCGCGATCATGTCGAGGTCGGCCTGCCCGGCCTGGCCCTCACTGGTCAGGTAGTCGCCCAGGAAGATCGAGTTGACCAGGTGCAGGGCCAGCGGCTGCATGGAGCGCAGGTGCACCTCGCGCCCGCCCGCGAGCCGGACCTCGACGTCGGGGCAGACGAAGCGCACCATCGCGAGGATCCGCAGGGCGCGCTGCGGGGTGAGGTTCCACTCCTTGGCGAGCGGGGTGCCCTCGAAGGGGATCAGGAAGTTGACCGGCACCGAGTCCGGGTCCAGCTCGCGCAGCGAGTAGACGACGTCGACGAGGTCCTCGTCGCTCTCGCCCATGCCCGCGATCAGACCGGAGCAGGCCGACAGGCCGGCGGCGTGCGCCTTCTGCACCGTGTCGACCCGGTCCGCGTAGGTGTGGGTCTTGGTGATCTGTCCGTACGTGGCCTCGGAGGTGTTGAGGTTGTGGTTGTACGCGTCCGCGCCCGCGTCGCGCAGCCGCTCCGCCTGGCCGTCCGAGAGCAGACCCAGGCAGGCGCAGACCTCGACGCCCTCGTTCTGCTCCTTGATCGCGGCGATCGTCTTGCCGACGCGGTCCACGTCCCGGTCCGTCGGCCCGCGGCCGCTCGCGACCAGGCAGACCCGCTTCGCGCCGCCCGCGACACCGGCGGCCGCGGCCTGGGAGGCCTCCTCCGGCTTCAGCCACGTGTACTTGAGGATCTCGGCCTTGGAACCCAGGCGCTGGGAACAGTAGGAGCAGTCCTCGGGGCACAGGCCCGACTTCAGGTTGACCAGGTAGTTCAGCTTGACTCGACGCCCGAACCACTGGCGGCGCACCTTGCCGGCCGCGGCCACCACGTCGAGCAGTTCGTCGTCAGAAGTCGCCAGTACGGCGAGCGCTTCTTCGCGGGTCGGCAGCTCGCGCCGCAGCCCCTTGTCCACCAGGGTGTTCAGCAGGTCCATGCATCCGATCCTGTCCCACACGACCACTCCCGGCCAAGGAGAGATCGCACAACATGGCCGGATGGGTGTGTGTGTATCGCCACACCTGACGCACAAGTCACGGCAGCTAGGGTCGGGCAGGTCTGTGGACTGCCGACAAAACACGAGGACCTGCCGATGCCCCAGCACTCTCCCGATCCTGTGGACGTCTTCTCCTGGATCGATGCCGCGGAAAGCGCCCGTGAACAGGCCGGACTGGTCCGTACACTGCGCCCGCGGCCGGCGTCCTCGCCGCTGCTGGACCTCGCGAGCAACGACTACCTCGGTCTGACCCGGCACCCCGAGACGATCCGGGGCGCGCAGGAGGCGGCCGAGCGATGGGGAGGCGGAGCCACCGGTTCCCGCCTCGTGACGGGCACGACCGAGCTTCACGCGGAGCTCGAGCGGGAGCTCGCGGCCTTCTGCGGATTCGAGGCCGCGCTCGTCCTGTCCTCCGGGTACGCGGCCAACCTCGCCGCCGTCACCGCGCTCAGCGACCGGGGCACTCTGGTCGTCTCCGACGCCGGGAACCACGCCTCGATCGTCGACGGCTGCCGCCTCTCGCGCGCCGAGACCGCCGTGGTCCCGCACTCCGACCCGGACTCCGCGCGCAAGACGCTCGCCACGCACGAGGGCCGGGCGCTGCTGGTCACCGACTCGGTGTTCTCCGTGGACGGCGACGCCGCGCCGCTCGCCGGCTACGCCGCCGCCTGCCGGGACGAGGGCGCGGCCCTGGTCGTGGACGACGCGCACGGCCTGGGCGTGCTGGGGGAGGGGGGCCGCGGTGCGCTGCACGCCGCCGGACTCGCGGGGGCGCCCGGCGTGGTCGCCACCCTCACCCTCTCGAAGTCGATGGGCAGCCAGGGCGGCGCGGTACTCGGTCCGGCCAAGGTGATCCGGCACCTGATCAACACCGCGCGGACCTTCATCTTCGACACCGGGCTGGCCCCGGCCGCCGCGGGCGCGGCGCTGGCGAGCCTGCGGCTGCTCCAGCGGGAACCGGAACGCGCCGCCCGCGCCCGCGAGGTGGCCGCCCAGCTGTACGAGCGGCTCACCGCGTCCGGCCTGACCGCGGCCCGGCCGGACGCGGCCGTGGTGTCGGTACGGGCCCCGTCGGCTTCGGCGGCACTGCGCTGGGCCGCCGACTGCCGCGAGGCAGGTCTGTCCGTGGGGTGTTTCCGGCCGCCGTCCGTGCCGGACGGCATCTCCCGGCTGCGGTTGACCGCACGGGCCGATCTCACGGGGGACGAGATCAACCGGGCTGTCGGGACGATCCTTGCGACCGCACCCGCCGGAGCCACGGACCGGTAGGCGGAGTTACGGGAGCTGGTCCGCCCGGACGGAGGCGAGGAAGCCGTCCCAGGCCGGCCCGGTGAAGAGCACGGCCGGGCCGTCCGTCCGCTTGGAGTCGCGGACGGCCAGCAGACCGCCGCCGAGGGCGGCCGCTTCCACGCAGTTGTTCATTCCGGTACTGCGGCTGCTCCGCCGCCACCGCGCGCTGATCAGAAGTCCGCTGGTGGATAAGGGGGTTGCGGACACGGGGGTGCCTCCTTACGCGTCGTCAGCGAGTGAGCTGATGAGATCCGACGAGTCCTGGGGCGGGAGGGCGTGCGCCTGAATGGTGCGGAACGCGGCGCTGTACGCCTCAAGGTCTTCCTTCCGCTCCAGATAGAGGCTACTCGTCAAATGGTCGAGTACCACCACATCCAGATCGGCGATGTTCGGAAATGAGAAGATGACGAAGGGTCCGGTGAGGCCGAGATGGCCCCCCACGCTGAACGGCAGCACCTGTAGCCGTACTTGAGGCAACCGCCCCACCCGAACCAGGTGCCGCAACTGCTCCGCCATCACCCCGGGCCCGCCGATCTGCCGGCGCAGCACCGCCTCGTCCAGTACGGCGCTCAGCTCCAGCGGCGGATCGGCCCGCAGCACCGCCTGCCGTGCCAGCCGTACCTCGACCAGCGCGTCCACCTTCGGCTCCGGCAGCCCGCCCAGCGCGGCCCGCGTCACCGCCCGCGCGTACTCCGCCGTCTGCAACAGCCCGGGAACCACGGACAGTTCCACCGTGCGCGCCGCCCGGGCGCCCGCCTCCAGGCTGATGAAGTCCCGGTACTCCTGCGGCAGCAGCCCCCGGTAGTCGTGCCACCACTGGCGGCCCCGCCCGGTGCCGCCCCCCGGGCCCGGTCCCGCCGCCGAGGCCGACAGCGCCTCCAGCAGCGCGCGCTGCTCGGGGCTCACGATGTCCCCGTAGGCGTCGAGGAGCAGCCGGATGTCCTCCGGCTTGACCCCGCTGCGCCCCGTCTCTATGCGGCTGATTTTCGACTGGTGCCATCCCACGATCCGGGCGGCCTCACCACTGGTGAGTCCGGTCCGGTCACGCAGGGCACGCAGTTCCTCGCCGAGCTTGCGCCGACGCACCGCGGGACCGTGCTGCACACCCGCCTCCTTCCACCGGCACAGCTCGCACCAGTCTGCCGTCCAAATACGCTCTTCCGTAGCAGAGTTCACCGCATTGAGCGACAGATATATGCACATCTTGGGGGATCGGCGCAAACGGCGGCACGATGGGTGGCACTCTGGCGTCCAGCACAGATCCGGGGCGGCTCGACCCCGGTGGGAAAGGGATCGTCGCCATGGCAGACCACCAGGAAGCATCCGTCACTCTGCCGAGCGATCCCGCCTCGGTCGCCACCGCCCGTCGCTATGTGGCGGAGGTGCTGGGTGAATGGGGACTGCCCGACGACGCCGACACCGCCGACAGCGTCCGGCTGATCGTGTCGGAGCTCGCCACCAACGCCGTACAGCACACTTTCGGCCAGTCGCCCACCTTCACCGTCGACGTCAGGCTGGAGCGCGAGGAGTGGCTGCGTGTCGGCGTGACCGACAGTCACCCGCGCTGGCCCAAGAGGCTCCCGGCGGCGGTCCAGCAGGACAACGGCCGGGGCATGGTCATCATCCGCTGGCTCACCGCCGAAGCGGGGGGCCGGCTGTCGGTCACCCCCACCGAGGACGGGGGCAAGACGGTCTGGATCGCGCTGCCCTGGACGGTCGGCGCCCCGGCCAAGAGCGTCACCGGCTGCTGAGCCGTATCGCCGCTGAGCCGTATCCGGCCGCTGAGCCGTATACGGAACCAGGATCCCGGGGCCCGTGAGTTGAACCGGGTGCCTTCCCGAAACGTGGGTTAACGCGACGGAAAAGCGCGGCGCCTAGCGTGGCACCACGTTCGTCCGCCAATGATCACCCATGATCCGGTAAAGCGGCGGTGGTCGGGACGGAAAGCCTTTCTCTGCGTTGGGCAAGACTCGCTTGGCTCGGATATGTGCAGGTCAACAAAGTGTTGACGGCCAGTAGGGTCGCCCCGGCGCGCTGTTGATCTTGTCCCGGAAACTTGGTGATACCTGTGCAACTGACACCGCACGAGCAGGAGAGACTGCTCATCCACGTGGCGGCCGACGTGGCCGAGAAGCGAAAAGCGCGCGGGGTACGCCTCAACCATCCCGAGGCGATCGCCCTGATCACCTCGCACATCCTCGAAGGCGCCCGCGACGGGCGGACCGTGGCCGAGCTCATGGCCTCCGGCCGCACCGTGCTGGGCCGCGAGGACGTCATGGAGGGGATCCCGGAGATGATCCACGACGTCCAGGTCGAGGCCACCTTCCCGGACGGCACCAAACTCGTCACCGTCCACGACCCGATCGTCTGAAGGGGAGTGCCCGCATGATCCCCGGCGAAATCGCCTACGGGGACGGCCCGGTGCTCCTCAACGAGGGCCGCCCCGTCACCCGCCTCACCGTGCTCAACGCCGCTGACCGGCCCGTCCAGGTCGGCTCCCACTACCACTTCGCCGAGGCCAACCCCGGCCTCGACTTCGACCGCTCCGCCGCCCGCGGACTCCGGCTCAACATCGCCGCGGGCACCGCCGTGCGCTTCGAGCCGGGCATCCCGGTCGCGGTGGAACTCGTACCGCTCGGGGGCTCGCGCACCGTACCGGGGCTGCGCGGGGAGACCGGAGGGCCGCTCGATGGCTGAGATCTCCCGCCGGGTCTACGCCGACCTCTTCGGGCCAACCGCGGGTGACCGGATCCGGCTGGCCGACACCGACCTCTTCGTCGAGATCGAGCAGGACCTCAGCGGCGGCCCCGGCCGCGCGGGCGACGAGGCCGTCTTCGGCGGCGGCAAGGTGATCCGCGAATCCATGGGGCAGGCCCGCACCACCCGGGCCGAGGGCGCTCCCGACACCGTGATCACCGGGGTGGTCGTCCTCGACCACTGGGGCATCGTCAAGGCCGACGTCGGCATCCGCGACGGCCGGATCTGCGGCATCGGCAAGGCCGGCAACCCCGACACCATGGACGGGGTGGAGCCGACCCTGGTCATCGGCCCCGAGACCGAGATCATCGCGGGCAACGGGAAGATCGTCACGGCCGGTGCCATAGACGCCCACGTGCACTTCATCTCGCCGACGGTCATCGAAGAGGCCCTCGCCTCCGGCATCACCACCCTCGTCGGCGGCGGCACCGGACCCGCCGAGGGCACCAAGGCCACCACCGTCACCCCCGGACCCTGGCACCTGGCCCGGATGTTCGCGTCGCTGGAGGCCTACCCCGTCAACATCGGCCTGCTCGGCAAGGGCAACACCATGTCCCGCGAGGCCATGCACTCCCAACTGCGCGGCGGCGCCCTCGGCTTCAAGATCCACGAGGACTGGGGGTCCACCCCCGCCGTCATCGACGCCTGCCTGAGCGTCTGCGACGAGACCGGCGCCCAGGTCGCCATCCACACCGACACCCTCAACGAGGCCGGATTCGTCGGCGACACCCTCGCCGCCATCGCCGGGCGGACCATCCACTCGTACCACACCGAAGGCGCGGGCGGCGGGCACGCCCCCGACATCATCACCGTGGTCTCCGAGCCGAACATCCTGCCCAGCTCCACCAACCCGACCCGGCCGCACACCGTCAACACCGTCGAGGAACACCTCGACATGCTGATGGTCTGCCACCACCTCAACCCGGCCGTCCCCGAGGACCTCGCCTTCGCCGAGTCCCGGATCCGGCCCTCGACCATCGCCGCCGAGGACGTCCTGCACGACCTCGGAGCCATCTCGATCATCTCCTCCGACTCCCAGGCCATGGGCCGGGTCGGCGAGGTCGTCCTGCGCACCTGGCAGACCGCCCACGTGATGAAGAAGCGGCGCGGCTTCCTCCCCGGCGACGGGCCCGCCGACAACCACCGCGCCCGCCGCTACGTCGCCAAGTACACGATCAACCCCGCGGTCGCCCAGGGCCTCGCCCGCGAGATCGGCTCCGTCGAGACCGGCAAACTCGCCGACCTGGTGCTGTGGAGCCCCGCCTTCTTCGGGGTCAAGCCCGAACTGGTCATCAAGGGCGGCCAGATCGCCTACGCGCAGATGGGCGACGCCAACGCCTCCATCCCCACCCCGCAGCCGGTGCTGCCCCGCCCGATGTTCGGCAGCCACGGCCGCGCGCCCGCCCTGAACTCGCTGAACTTCACCGCGCAGGCCGCGCTGGACGACGGACTGCCCGACCGGCTCGGCCTCGGCAAGGCCTTCGTGGCCATCGAGAACACCCGCAAGGTCGGCAAGGCGGACATGCGCAACAACGACGCCATGCCCAGGGTCGAGGTGGACGCCGACAGCTTCACGGTCACCATCGACGGCGAGGCCGTGGAACCGGCGCCGGCGGCCGAACTGCCCATGGCACAGAGATACTTCCTCTTCTGATGAGGGGTCTCTTCCGATGAGCCTCGCCGCGCTGCTCGTCCTCGCCGACGGCCGCTTCCCCGCCGGGGGCCACGCGCACTCCGGCGGGGCCGAGGCCGCTTGCAAAGCGGGCCGGATCCACGACGCCGTCACCCTGGAGGACTTCTGCAGGGGCCGCTTGCACACCGCCGGACTCACCGCCGCCGCCCTCGCCGCGGCCGCCGCCCTCGGGCTCGACCCGGCGGAGCTCGACGCCGCCGCCGACGCCCGCACCCCCTCGCCGGCCCTGCGCACCGCCGCGCGGCGCCTGGGCCGCCAGCTGCTGCGCGCCGCCCGGGCCACCTGGCCCGCCCCCGAACTGGAGGCACTGGCCGCCGCGTTCCCGCGCGGCGCCCACCAGCCCGTGGTGCTCGGCCTCACCGCCCGGGCGGCCGGGCTCGGGCCGTCCGACGCCGCGCACGTGGCGGCGTACGAGGCCGTCGGCGGCCCGGCGACCGCGACCGTGCGGCTGCTGGGCCTGGACCCCTTCGAGGCGAGCGGGGTCCTGGCCCGCCTCGCCCCCGAACTCGACGCCGTCGCGGCCCGGGCGGCCGAGGCCGCGCGGCGGGCCCTCACGGAGGGCGTGGACGCGCTGCCCGCGGCCTCCTCGCCCCTGCTGGAGATCGCGGCCGAGGTCCATGCCGACTGGCCGGTACGCCTCTTCGCGTCCTAGGGGGTGTCTTGCCGATCGGGCCGGATCAGGGCGCGGTGCCAGACACCGCGAGCCCGGCCTGATCGGCAAGACACCCCCTAGGCCCGACCGGCCATCCAGACCACCCCAAGGAGAACCCCCATGCATCTCGACCACGGCGTGACCTACCCCCACCGGCACACCCACGGCGCCGCCCCGGTACGCGCCGACGGCACCCGGCGCGCCCTGCGCATCGGACTCGGCGGACCCGTCGGTTCCGGCAAGACCGCCACCGTCGCCGCCCTGTGCCGCGCCCTGCGCGCCGAACTCTCCATGGCCGTCGTCACCAACGACATCTACACGCGCGAGGACGCCGAGTTCCTGCTCCGTGAGGCCGTCCTGCCGCCCGAGCGGATCGCCGCCGTCGAGACCGGGGCCTGTCCGCACACCGCCATCCGCGACGACATCTCCGCCAACCTGGAGGCCGTCGAGGAACTGGAGGACGCCTTCCGGCAGAGCGGCCCGCTCGACCTGATCCTCGTCGAGTCGGGCGGGGACAACCTCACCGCCACCTTCTCCCGGGGGCTCGTCGACGCCCAGATCTTCGTCATCGACGTGGCCGGCGGGGACGACATCCCGCGCAAGGGCGGCCCCGGCGTCACCACCGCCGACCTCCTCGTCGTCAACAAGACCGACCTCGCCCCCCACGTCGGCTCCGACCTCGGCCGGATGGCCCGCGACGCCGCCGAGCAGCGCGGTGAACTGCCCGTCGCCTTCCAGTCGCTGCGCAGTCCCGAGGGCGTGGCCCCGGTGGCCGCCTGGGTGCGCGAGCGGATCGCCGCCTGGGTCGTACGGTGACCGGCGCGGCCCCCGTCACCCTGCCCCCGGCCGGCCTGCGGGCCACCGCCCGCATCCGCGCCGAGGCCGACGGGCGGGGTGGCACCGCGCTGCCGCTGCTCGCCGGGGAAGGGCCGCTCGCCCTGCGCCGCACCCGGGGGACCGCCGCCGAGGCCGGGGTCATGCTGGTCGGCGCCATGAGCGCCCCGCTGGGCGGGGACCACCTCACCGTCGAGGCCGCCGCCGGACCCGGAGCGCACCTCGCCCTCGCCTCGGCGGCGGCGACCCTCGCCCTGCCCGGCCGGGGCGGTGAGCCCGCGCGGTACGACGTACACCTGACCCTGGAGGACGGCGCGTCGGTGCGGTGGCTGCCGGAGCCGCTGGTCTCCGTGCGCGGCAGCGACCTGCGGGTGCGCACGCGGGTCCAACTGGCCCCGACGGCCCGGCTGGTGCTGCGCGAGGAACAGGTACTGGGCCGCTGCGGGGAGGTCCCGGGCCTGCTGCGCAGCCGGCTCACCGCCACCCGCGGCGGCCGCCCGCTCCTGGACCAGGAGCTCGCCTGCGGACCCGGCGCGCCCGGCGGCTGGGACGGACCGGCGGGACTCGCCGGGCACCGGGCGCTCGGCCAACTCCTCGTCGTCGACCCGGCCTTCGCCCAGGCCCCGCCCTCGGCGGCGGTGCTGGGGGAGTTCGCCGTGGTCACGCCGCTGGCCGGCCCGGCCGTCCTCGTGACGGCCCTGGCCCCGGACGCCCTGCGGCTGCGGGAGCTGCTGGACGAGGCCGCCCGTACCTACGGCCCGCCGCCGCAGGGGTAGTTCCGGGACGAATCAGACACCGCTCAGCGGTACTCACGTCTCCGGTTATCGGGTTGGCAAAGAAGTCGACCCTGCTCTGTTGCCCGGTCCAGGTCAGGCGCAAGGATCCCCCTGCACGCCGACGACCGAATCGGACCGAATCCGGCCGCCCACGGCGGCGACTGACGCAGGGGGAACAACCACGTGATACGCAACGCGGCGCTGGGGAGCGCCGCCACACTGATCACCGGCACGCTGGCGGCGGGCCTGATGCTCGCGCCGTCCGCCTCGGCGGCCTCGGCCGGCCGTGACAACGGGGCCGCGGAGGCGGTGGGCGTCCAGATCGCCGCCGCCCGCGCCGCCCGCACCGGGATCGAGTGGAAGGACTGTCCCGCGGACTGGGGCTTCGAAAAGCCCATCCAGTGCGGCTGGGTGAAGGTCCCGCTCGACTACACCAAGCCGTTCGGCAAGACCATCGAGCTCGCTGTCGACCGCATCGGCAGCACGGGCACCAAGGAGGAGCGCCAGGGCGCCCTCGTCTACAACCCCGGCGGCCCCGGCGGCTCCGGCATGCGCTTCCCGCGCCGGGTCACCACCAAGAGCCCGCTGTGGGTCAACGCCTCCAAGGCGTACGACTTCGTGGGCTTCGACCCCCGCGGCGTCGGCCACTCCGCGCCCATCTCCTGCATCGACCCGCAGGAGTTCGTCAAGGCTCCCAAGGCCGACCCGGTCCCGGACAGCGAGGCCGACAAGCGCGCCCAGCGCAAGCTCGCCGCCGAGTACGCGGACGGCTGCAAGGAGCGCAGCGGCGAGATGCTGCCGCACATGACCACGCCGAACACCGCGCGCGACCTCGACGTCATCCGCGCCGCCCTCGGCGAGCAGAAGCTGAACTTCCTCGGCGTCTCCTACGGCACCTACATCGGCGGGGTCTACGCGACCCTGTTCCCGACCCACGTGCGCCGCATGATCGTCGACAGCGTGGTCAACCCGGCGCAGGACAACATCTGGTACGAGGCCAACCTCGGCCAGGACGTCGCCTTCCAGACCCGCTGGAACGACTGGCAGGACTGGGTCGCCAAGAACGACGCGGTCTTCCACCTCGGCGACACCCGCGCCAAGGTCGAGGCCAAGTACCAGGAGCTGCGCGCCAAGGCCAAGGCCAACCCGATCGGCGGGGTCGTCGGCCCGGCCGAGCTCATCGGCTTCTTCCAGGGCGCTCCGTACTACGACTCCTCCTGGGTGCCCGTCGCCCAGACCTTCGCCGCCTGGGCGGCCGGTGACGAGCAGGCGCTCGTCGACGCCATCGCCCCGGACATGTCGGACACCAAGGGCAACGCGGCGTCCGAGAACGGCAACGCCGTCTACACCGCGGTCGAGTGCGCCGACGCCAAGTGGCCCACCAGCTGGGCCAAGTGGGACCGGGACAACACCAAGCTGCACCAGAAGTACCCGTTCCTGACCTGGTCCAACGCGTGGATGAACCTGCCCTGCGCGACCTGGAAGTCCAAGCAGAGCACCCCGATCGAGGTCGGTGCCAAGCGCGGTCTGGCGCCGGTGCTGATCGTCCAGTCCGAGCGGGACGCGGCCACGCCGTACGACGGCGCGGTCGAGCTGCACCGCCGCCTCGCCGGTTCGCGTCTGATCACCGAGCAGAACGCCGGCTCGCACGGCGTCACCAGCCTGGTGAACCCCTGCATCAACACGCGGGTCGACACCTACCTGCTGACCGGCAAGGTCGACGCCAAGGACGTGAAGTGCGCCCCGCACGCCACTCCGGTCGCCCCCGCCCCGGTCGCCGCGAAGTCCCTCGCCGAGGTCCCGGGCGCCGGGCTCCCGGCGCTTGAGGAGCTGCCGGCCGTCCGCTAGGGAGTGTCGTCAAAGTGCCACCAGCCAGACGGGACTTTGACGACACGACCTAGGACCCCGGGGACGTGACAGGAGAAGGCTCAGCGCGATCGGCGCCGGGCCTTCTTCCGTTCCTCCTCTTCCTCGGCCTTCACCTCGGCCGCGTACCGGTCGACGTACTCCTGGCCGGACAGTCCGAGGATCGCGTACATGATCTCGTCGGTGACGGCCCGCAGGACGGCCCGCTCGCCCTCCAGCCCCGCGTACCGGGAGAAGTCCATCGGCTCGCCGAAGCGGATCGTCACCCGCCGGATCTTCGGGATCTTCTTCCCGGGAGGCTGGATCTCGAAGGTGCCGACCATCGCGCACGGTACGACGGGCACCCCGGCCCCCAGGGCCATCGCGGCCACGCCCACCTTCCCCTTGTACAGCCGCCCGTCGTGCGAGCGCGTGCCCTCCGGGTAGATGCCCAGCAGCTCGTCCTTGGCGAGCACCCCGAGCCCCTCGCGCAGGGCCGCCTGGCCGGCGTTCTTCCCGGAGCGGTCCACGGGGATCTGCCCCGCGCTGCGGAAGAAGGCGGCGGTGAGCCGCCCCTTGAGCCCGGGGCCGGTGAAGTACTCGGCCTTGGCGAGGAAGGTGATCCGCCGCTTGAGGATCGCGGGCATCAGGAAGTGGTCGGAGAAGGACAGGTGGTTGCCCGCGATGATCGCGGCCCCCTCCGCCGGGATGTTCTCCAGACCCTCGATCCGCGGCCTGAACAGCAGCCTGAGCAGCGGACCGAGCAGTACGTACTTGAGCAAGTGGTAGAACACCAGGCCGCTCCCGTCGATGTCCCGTTGTCACGGCCATCGTACGGACAGTCAGGGCCGGTCCGGCAGATCGAGGACGGCCTTGATCACACACTGTCTTGATCGAACACCGTCTCGATCAAGAGCTGCGGGAGGCGGCCATCCCGGCGGTCAGCAGCCCCAGCACGACCCAGCCGAACCACAGCCAGCCGTTGCTGCCGAGGACCACGGAATACGTGCCGACGGCCACGAGGGCGGCGAAGGTCATCACTGCCATCGCCTTTACGGATCCGGTCATGCCCCATGGTGACGCGCGAAGGCGGTACTCCGCTACTGGCCACGCGCTCGGAGTGAGGCGAGATACGCGTTGTACGCCTGCAGCTCCTGGTCGCCGTTGCGATCCTCGGCCCGGTCGGAGCGCCGCGCCGCCCGCTGCTCGGAGTGGTACCACTGGTAGACGAGGGCGATCAGCACCAGCACCGACGGGATCTCGCTGAAGGCCCAGGCGATGCCGCCGCCCCACTGCTGGTCGAGCAGCGCGTCGATGCGGAGGGAGGCCGGCGGGTTCCCGTACGTCTTGATCATCGGCTCGCTGGCCATCATCAGGGCGATGCCGAAGAAGGCGTGGAAGGGCATGCCGGCGAAGAGCTCCAGCATCCGCATCACGTAGCCGGGGCGGTGCGGGCCCGGGTCCACGCCCATGATCGGCCAGAAGAAGATCAGGCCGACGGCGAGGAAGTGCACCATCATCGCGATGTGTCCGGCCCTGGACTCCATGAGGAAGTCGAAGAGCGGGGTGAAGTACAGGCCGTAGAGGCTGGCGATGAACATGGGGATCGTGAAGGCCGGATGGGTGACGATCCGCATGTAGCGGCTCTGCAGCAGCATCAGCAGCAGCTCGCGCGGCCCCTTGTGACCGCGCGCGGCGGGCGGCAGCGCGCGCAGCGCCAGGGTCACCGGGGCGCCGAGGAGCAGCAGGATCGGGGTGATCATGCTGATCACCATGTGCTGGACCATGTGCACGCTGAACATGACCATGCCGTAGTCGTTCAGCTTGGTGCACATCACCAGGACCACGGTCAGCACACCCGCCGTGAAGGCGACGGTCCGGCCCGGCGGCCAGGCGTCCCCGCGCCGCCGCAGCCGCAGCACGCCCCACCCGTACAGGGCGAGCCCCAGCAGGGAGCCGAAGAGGAAGAAGGCGTCGAAGGAGAACTCCAGCCCGCGTCCGAGAGTGAACGGCGGCAGGTCCATGTTCATGTCCATGCCGTGCCCGCTGTGATCCATCTGTTCACTCCCTTGACTGTGGTGCCCCACCACAGTAGTGCCGCCCCCGCTCGCTCCTGCGCGCGGGGGCGGCCGTAACGGGCATACGGCTACAGAACCGTCTGGGCCTCGTCGTAGCGCTCGGCCGGGACCGTCTTGAGGGTCGAGGTCGCCTCGGCGAGCGGCACCATCACGATGTCCGTGCCGCGCAGCGCGGTCAGCATGCCGAACTCGCCCCGGTGGGCGGCCTCCACGGCGTGCCAGCCGAAGCGGGTCGCCAGGACCCGGTCGTACGCGGTGGGCGTGCCGCCGCGCTGGACGTGGCCCAGGATCACCGGCCGGGCCTCCTTGCCCAGGCGGTTCTCCAGCTCCACGGCGAGCGTGTTGCCGATGCCGGCGAACCGCTCGTGGCCGTACATGTCGGTGCCGCCCTCCTGGAAGTCCATCGAGCCGGGGCGCGGCTTGGCGCCCTCGGCGACCACGACGATCGCGAACCGCTTGCCCGCGGAGAACCGCTCGCCGACGATCGCCGTCAGCTCGTCGATGTCGAAGGGACGTTCCGGTACGACGATCGCGTGCGCGCCGGCCGCCATGCCCGAGTGCAGGGCGATCCACCCGGTGTGGCGGCCCATGACCTCCACGACCATCACGCGCTGGTGGGACTCGGCGGTGGTCTTCAGCCGGTCGAGCGCCTCCGTGGCGACCCCGACGGCGGTGTCGAAGCCGAAGGTGACGTCGGTGGAGGCGATGTCGTTGTCGATGGTCTTGGGGACACCGACGATCGGCAGACCGGCCTGCGAGAGCAGGTTCGCCGCCTTCAGGGTGCCCTCGCCGCCGATCGGGATGATCGCGTCGAGACCGAGGTCCGCGACGTGGCCGCGGGCGCGCTCCACGCCGTCGCGCAGGTGCGCGGGCTGGACCCGGGAGGAGCCGAGGATGGTGCCGCCGCGGGCGAGGATGCCGCCGACGGCGTCGAGGTCGAGCTTGCGGTAGTCCGCCTCCAGCAGGCCCTTCCAGCCGTCGTGGAAGCCGATCACCTCGTCGCCGTGGTCGACGACGGCGCGGTGCACGACGGAGCGGATGACGGCATTCAGGCCGGGGCAGTCGCCACCGGAAGTGAGCACACCTATGCGCATGGCAGGAAAGACCTTTGCAACGTGGCCGACGACCGGACCACGTCGTCCGGTGGGAACTACACGTCACCCTACAAGCGGAAGGAGGGTCGGCTGAACCATCCTCCACATGCTGGTCCCGCAGGCGGTACGAACGCACGTCGGCCCGGTTCCCACCAGGGGAATCCGGGCCGAACGTCTGGTGCCGGGGCTGCCGGCGCCGCCTTACGCGGGCTGCGTCGCCGCCGCGATGCGCTCGGCGCGCAGCGCCTCGTACCACCGGTCGTCTATGGCCGGCAGCGCGTTGACGTCGAGGGCCAGCTTCAGCAGCAGGTCCGCGATCTGCGGGTTGCGGGCCATCACGGGGCCGTGCATGTAGGTGCCGAACACGGTGTCGTTGTACGCGCCTTCGGTGCCGTCGCCGGTGCCGTTGCCGCGGCCCATGCTCACCCGGGCGAACGGCCGCGCCGTCGGGCCGAGGTGGGTGACGCCCTGGTGGTTCTCGAAGCCCGTCAGCTGCGGCAGGCCCAGGCGCGGGTCGATGTCGGCGAGGACGTCGCCGACGCACCGCTCGCCCTCGCCGCGCACGGTGACGACGTCCAGCAGGCCCAGGCCCTCCTGGCGCTGGCCCATGTCGTTGACGAACTCCTGGCCGAGGATCTGGTACCCGGCGCAGACGGAGAAGACGATCGCCCCGTTCGAGACGGCCCGCTCCAGACCGCCGTCGCGCAGCAGGCGCTCGGCCGCCAGCCGCTGCGGCCGGTCCTCACCGCCGCCGATCAGGTAGATGTCGCCCGAGGTGGGGATCGGCTGGTCGCTGCGCACGTCCACGCGCTGCACGTCCAGGCCGCGCTGGCGCGCCCGGCGCTCCACCACGAGGGCGTTGCCCTGGTCTCCGTACGTGCTGAGCAGGTCGGGGTAGACCCACACCAGACGCAGGCTGTTGTCGCTCATGCTCTTGTCCTCTGCGGTTCTGACGGGGGGCTAGTTGCCGACGCGGCGGCGCACGTCCTGGAAGGCGGTGTAGTTCGCGATCAGCTCGATCTGTCCGGGCGGCGCGAGCTGCACGGCCTCGTCGAGGGTCTCGCACACCCGGAAGTCCAGGCCCGCGACCTCCAGGCGGACCGCGAGGTCCAGCTTGCGGTCACCGATCACGAAGATCGGGTGGCCGGCCAGGCGCGGGTAGTCCACGTCCCACAGCCAGGAGGTGTCGGTGCCGTCGGCGCCGCGCGCGTTCACCGAGAGGATCACCGGGGTGGGCGGCGGGTCGATCAGCGAAAACGTTTCGAGCCAGCCCGCCGGGTTCTTCGCGAGCAGCAGCCGCAGCTCACGGCCCTGGAAGTTCACGACGTCGTAGCGGCCGGCGACGGCCTGCACCTGGTACATCCGCTCCAGGGCGACCTGCGGCGGGACGCCGAAGACGGCGGCCACGGCGGCCGAGGTGGCGGCGTTGGCCTTGTTGGCGCGGCCCGGCAGCTGGAGGTGGATCGGCCAGGCCGATCCGTGCGGGTCCAGGACGTGGTCGCCGGAGAGCACCCAGCTGGGGGTGGGGCGGCGGAAGCCGCACTCGCCGCAGAACCAGTCGTCGCCCGGGCGCTGCATGACACCGCCGCAGGAGGGGCACGACCAGGCGTCGTCCTTCCACTCCTGGCCGGCCGCGACCCACACCACGTTCTGGGAGGAGGAGGCGGACCAGACGATCAGCGGGTCGTCGCAGTTCGCGACGATGACCGCCTTGGAGCCCGACAGGCCCTCGCGCCACTTCTCCGCGAGCATGCGGGTCTCGGCGGCGCGGTCCAGCTGGTCGCGGGAGAGGTTCAGCAGGGCGATCACCTTGGGGGTGACGTCCCGGGCCACCCCGGCCAGGTACTTCTCGTCGACCTCGATGACGCCGTACTTGGCGTCCGAGCCGCCCGCCAGCGCCGAGGTGATGCCCGCGGGCATGTTCGCGCCGAGGGCGTTGGAGACGACCGGACCGCTGGCCCGCAGGGCCTCCGCGATCAGCCGGGTCGTCGTGGTCTTGCCGTTCGTCGCGGAGACGAGGACGACGTCGAGATGCTGCGCGAGCGCTCCGAGAAGATCGGGGTCGAGTTTGAGTGCGACCTTGCCACCGATCACCGATCCGCTTCCGCGTCCCGCGGCCCGCGACACCGCCGCCGCGGCCTTGCCCGCCGTCACGGCCAGCTTGGCCCGCGGCGAAAGCGGCTCCGTGTTGCCTGCCATCGTCCCTTGTCCTCCTTGCGTCGGTCGGCCCCAGCCTATCCAGTACCGGCCGGGGCCTTGACCGCGGCGCCCCCACGCCACGGCAGATCTCCTCATATATTCGCCCGTCGTACCCTTACGGCCATGCGACAGCGCCCCATCCCCGGTACCACCGGCCTCGTCCGCACCATGAGCCTGCTGGGCGATCCGGTGCTCCATTCCGCTTGCGCGGAGGTCACCGAGTTCGGTCCGGCCCTCGACCGGCTCATCGAGGACATGTTCGCGACGATGTACGCCGCCGAGGGCGTCGGCCTCGCCGCGAACCAGATCGGCGTCGGGCAGCGGGTGTTCGTCTACGACTGCCCCGACGACGAGGACGTCCGGCATGTCGGGCACATCGTCAACCCGCGGCTGGTTTCCGCCGACGGGGACGAGTTCGTCGGTCCCGAGGGCTGTCTGTCCCTGCCGGGGCTGGAGGCGGGTACCGCGCGCTTCGACCGGGCGGTCGTCGAGGGGGTCACCTCCGACGGCGCGGCCGTACGGATCGAGGGGACCGGGTTCTTCGCGCGGTGCCTGCAGCACGAGTGCGATCACCTTGCCGGCACCGTTTATGCGGACCGGGTTACGGGGTTCCGTGCGCGCAGGCTCCGCCGGGCGATCCGCAAGACCCCGTGGGGAGCCGGGTCGCTGCGCGGCTAGCCGTTCGGCCTCGGCGAGGCCGAACCCGGCTCCGCCGGGCACCGGGCTCCGCCCGGACCCGCGCCTCAAACGCCGGCGAGGCTGGGTCTGGCTCCGCCGAGGCCGGGTTTGCCCCGGCGGGGCTGGGTTCGGTTCGGGGTTCGGCCTCGGTGGGAGTGGGGCGGGTCAGAAGCCCGGGCCGTCCGCGCGGTTGCCCGCTGTGCCCAGGCGGCCCCAGAGGAGGTCGGTCAGGCCGGCGACGAGTTCCGCGCGCTCGCAGGGGCGTTCGCCGAGCCACCAGTCGCCGGCCGCGTGCATCATGCCGACGATGCCGTGCCCCCAGACGCGGGCCAGGCGTTCGCCGCCCGGGCCCAGGTCCACGCGCTCTCCGATCACCTCGGCCAGCTCCTCGCCGAGGCGGCGCAGCAGCGGGGCCGAGTGCAGGCCGACGTCGAAGCCGCGCTCCGGGCTCTGGGAGTCCTCGGCCGGGTGCATCAGGAAGCGGTAGACCTGCGGGCGGGCCTCGATGGCGGCGAGGTAGGTGTCGAGGGTGGCCTCCACCCGTCGGCGCCGCTCGGCCGGGGCGTCGAGCGCGGCCCGCAGCGAGTCGAGCAGGGCGTCGGTGTGCCGGACGGCGAGCGCCTGGTAGAGGCCCGCCTTGTCGCCGAAGTGCCGGTAGAGGATCGGCTTCGTGATGCCGGCCTCCGCCGCGATGGCGTTCATGGAGGCCTTGGGGCCGTCCCTGAGCACGACCCGGTCGGCGGCTTCGAGCAGCTCCCGGCGCCGTCGCTCGGCCCCTCCCGGCTCGCCTGTCTGCTGCGTGGTCTCCATGATGTGTTTTCTCTCCCCGCCCTTGCGATGTGCGTGACGCCCACGCAACGTAACACCCCGCACACCCGGGTGATCGAAGCGGCGGTGGCCTCCGCGGCCGCACCGCCCGCGCTTGACACTGCTTACTGACCGGTAACAGACTGTGGCCTCGTGTTGGTTACCGCTAGTAACCTGCGCATGGACCAGTACAGACAGGTGGAGGGGACATGGCGGAGTTCACCATGGAGCTCAACGACGACCAGAAGCAGGTACGGGACTGGATCCACGGCTTCGCCGCCGACGTGATCCGGCCCGCGGCCGCCGAATGGGACGAGCGCGAAGAGACTCCCTGGCCCGTCATCCAGGAGGCCGCGAAGGTCGGCATCTACTCGCTGGACTTCTACGCCCAGCAGTTCTTCGACCCGACCGGCCTCGGTGTCCCGATGGCGATGGAGGAGCTCTTCTGGGGCGACGCGGGCATCGCCCTGTCGATCGTCGGCACCGGGCTCGCCGCGATCGGCGTCCTCGCCAACGGCACCGAGGAGCAGATCGGCACCTGGATCCCGCAGATGTACGGCGACCAGAACGACGTGAAGGTCGCCGCCTTCTGTTCCTCCGAGCCGGACGCGGGCTCCGACGTCGGCGCCATGCGCACCCGGGCCGTCTACGACCAGGCCAAGGACGAGTGGGTGCTCAACGGCACCAAGACCTGGGCGACCAACGGCGGCATTGCCAACGTCCACATCGTGGTCGCCGTCGTCGACCCCGAGCTCGGTACCAAGGGACACGCCTCCTTCATCGTGCCGCCCAACACCCCGGGTCTGAGCCAGGGCCAGAAGTTCAAGAAGCACGGCATCCGTGCCTCGCACACCGCCGAGGTGGTGCTGGAGGACGTACGGGTGCCCGGTTCCTGTCTGCTCGGCGGCAAGGAGAAGCTGGACGAGCGGCTCGCGCGGGCCCATGAGCGGGCGCGCAGCGGCGGTGCGGGCGAGCGCGTGAAGAACGCGGCCATGGCCACCTTCGAGGCGTCCCGTCCGGCGGTCGGCGCCATGGCGGTCGGCACGGCGCGGGCCGCGTACGAGGTCGCCCTCGACTACGCCAAGACGCGCACGCAGTTCGGCCGCCCGATCATCGACAACCAGGGCGTGGCCTTCCAGCTCGCCGACATGCGGACGCAGATCGACGCGGCCCGGCTGCTGGTGTGGCGGGCGTCCTGGATGGCGGTCGCGGGCCGGCCCTTCACCTCGGCGGAGGGCTCGATGTCGAAGCTCTACGCGAGCGAGGTCGCGAAGAAGGTGACCGCCCAGGCGCTCCAGATCCTCGGCGGCAACGGCTTCACCCGCGAGTACCCGGTGGAGCGCATGCACCGCGACAGTGCCATCTACACCATCTTCGAGGGAACCAGCGAGATCCAGCGGCTGGTGATCGCCCGCACGATCTCCGACATGCCGATCCGCTAGGCGCTGTGCCTCGCACCGTGGTGCGGGGGGCCCGGGACGGGCCTCAGCGCCACGGTGCGAGGCAGAGGGGCGCGGCCTCCAGGCTGCGCTCGGAGACGCTGATCAGCTCGCCCTCCGCACAGGTCGCGCCGGGGGTGTCCAGCCGCTTGGTGATCCGGTACTTGGCCAGCGCGGAATCGCAGCCCTCCACGACCAGCTTCTCGGTGCGGAAGCGGTCCGCGTCCTGCACGCACGTGCCCACGGACAGCTCCCTCGGCCCGCTGTCGTCGCCCACCACCAGGCCGATCACGAGCAGGGCCGGGAACGCGAGGATCACGGCGAGCAGCGGGACGAGGCCGGCCAGCGCCGGGGGGCGCCGCCACAGCGGCTTGCCCGGGTCGAGCGGGGGCATGGCGCCGCCCACCGGCGGACCGAGCTTGCGCAGCCTGCCCCACGGGCCGAGGTTGGTCAGCAGGGTGACCGGCGTGATGAGCACCGACAGCGGGCCCCACCAGCCCTGCCAGAGGGTCTTCGCGGACATGTCGCGGACGACGGCGAGCCCGCAGTCGCGGCAGAACGGCCCCTTGCGGCTGAGGAAGCGCATCAGCACGATCATCCCCTGATGACCGTGGACGGTCGTGTCCGCGACGGGCAGCGCCCCGCAGACCCGGCAGCCGTACGCGCCCTGCTCCGGCGTGAGGGGGGCGTACGGGCCCGGTCCCGGGGGCTGGTGCGGAACGTACGGGCCGGCGTGCCAGGGCGGCTGCTGCTGCCAGGAGTACGGGCCCTGGTGCTGCGGCGGTGGCGGGGTGGCCACGGGAGATCCCCCTCGTGCTCGCGGTGATCACCGGTCGTGGTGACGGGTCGAACCCTAACCCCGCCTCCTACGGGCGCAGAATGCCGTGCAGGGCGCGGGAGAAGACGAACCGGCCGGCCGCCGCGACCACCGGGTCGAGCAGGCGGGGGAGCCCGCGCAGACGCAGCTCCTCGGTCCAGACGATCTCCGAGCCGCCCGCCGGAAGGGGACGGATCGCGATCTCCGCCCAGCCCAGGATCACGCGGCCGTGCTTGACGACCTTCACGAGTCCCTCCGAGAGCCCCTCGGGCGGCCGCCAGAGCACGACCTCCATCGGGTCGTCGAATGTGATCCTGGCCACGCCCGTGCGTGCCGTGAAGAGCGTTCCGACGCGTGTCGGAGGCTCCGTCGCGATGATCGTCCGGGTGAAGGGGACCTGCGCGCCGTGGCGCTCCCAGTCCGTCAGCCTCAGCCAGGCCTCGGAGGCCGGCAGGTGCGTACGGTGAACGAACCGGATAGCGGGCATGAGCGCATGGTAATCGGGCATACACACCCTGAACTGGACCGCGAATATGGGTTCCGTCCGGGGGTGGCGATCAGCAATACTCACCGCCACCGTGGATCGCGGATTCGACCGGGTGACCACCGGCCCTCCCGCCCCACTTTGCGAGGAGGTGCGCCGATGTGCTCCCACCAGCCCCCCTGCCCTGCCGTAGACAGCGCAGACCGCGATGCCGCCCGTACGGTGGCCTTCCACCCCGAACAGGGCTGGAGCCTGCTGTGCAACGGCGCCGTCGTCTTCGACGACACCGGTGAACTGCTCCCCGACGGCCGCGCGGTGGAACCCCGCCGCCCGGCCCTGGTCTGAGCGAGGAGGCAGCATGCGCCAGCAGCTGATCCGCAAGCCCGTCCCCAAGCCAGCCCCCCGAGACCTGGACCTGCGCACACCGTCGGGCAGACCCCTCCCGTACTGACGGGAGCCCAGGACTTACGAGGACGTCCACCGGCTGCCGGTCAGCCGGTGGACGCCGCGGCGCCGCCCCGGAACGCCGCCTCGAACGCGGCGTCGCCGATCGCCGCCCTGGCCGTCCGCTCGCCCTGGTCCCGCAGGGCCGTCAGCGAGGGCGAGCCGCCCATCTGCGGCCGGCCGACCGTGCGCCACCAGGCGTGCCCGGTGCCCAGCAGCCGAGCCGCCAGCTCCCCGTCGCCCAGTCCCGCCACCGCCGCGGCCAGCAGGTCCAGGCCCAGCGCGATGCCGAAGCGGTCGCCCAGCAGCCGTTTGCCGGACAGCATGGCCCGCACGTGCCGGGCCGCCTCCCCGTGGTCGCCCAGGCCCAGCGCGGCCACCGCCAGGACGTAGTCGGCGTACGCCCGCAGCCAGCGCTCGCCCAGCTCCGCGCAGGACTCCCGCAGGTCCCGCGCCTCCTCGGTGGCCTCGTCGAAGCGCCGCAGATCGCACAGGGCGTAGCTGGTGGCCAGCTTGCACAGGAGCCAGCCCGGAGCGCTGGTCCGCCCGCCGTGGCCTGCCCGCGCCCGCGGACCGGCCAGCGCGAGGGCCCGTACGGGGTCGCCCGGCATCAGCACCGACACGGCGTGCAGGTAGGCCGCGCGCAGCTCCCGCTCGGGGTCCGCGAGCAGGGCCGCCGCCCGGGTGCACTCCTCGCCGGTCCGGCGTGCCGTGTCCATGTCGCCCTGGAGCAGCGCGGTGAGTCCGAGGGCCCACAGGGCCTGGTGGTGGGCGGCTCCCGTGGCCGGGGCGGCGCGCAGCGCCCGTTCCAGGAAGCCGCGGCCCTCGTGCACGTGCCCGCACGCGAACCAGTAGAACCACAGCGCCCCGGCCATCTCCAGCGCCGCCGTCGGGTCGGAGCCCAGCAGATGCTCCAGGGCCGTACGCAGCTGCGCGTGCTCGGCGGTCATCCTGCGGTACCAGTCCACCTGCCCGGGGCCCAGCCAGCCCCGGTCGGCGGCCTGGGAGAGCGCCCCGTACCAGTGGGCGTGCCGGTCGGCGACGATCCGCGTCTCGCCGAGCTCGTCCAGCCAGTCGTGCCCGTACTCGCGGATCGTGTCCAGCATCCGGTAGCGGGATCCGGCGCCCCGCTCCTCGGTGCGCCGGACGACCGACTTGGCGACCAGGCCCGCCAGTACCCGCTCGACCCGGGAGGCGGGCAGCGGGCCGCCCGCGCACACGGCGCGCGCGGCGGCGACGTCGAAGTCCCCGGTGAAGACCGAGAGCCGGGCCCACAGCAGCCGTTCCAGCGGCTCGCACAGCTCGTGGCTCCAGCCGATCGTGGTCCGCATCGTCCGGTGCCGGGGCAGCAGGACGGCCCGGGTGTCGGCGAGCACGTCGAAGCGCTCGCCGATCCGCGCGGCCATCTGCTCCAGCGTCCACAACCGCATCCGGGCGCCGGCCAGTTCCAGGGCGAGCGGGATCCCGTCGAGGCGGCGGCAGAGCTCGGCCGCGACCGCGGTCCGGCCGGCGTCCTCGAAGGCGGCCGACGCCTGCGGGGTGGCGGCGAGGGCTCGGGCGCGGAAGAGGGCGAGGGCGTCGCTGTCGGGCCCTTCGCAGGGCAGCGGGCGGATCTCGACGACCTCCTCGCAGGGGGAGCCGAGCGGCTCCCGGGAAGTGATCAGAACCGTCAGCCCGGGTGCGGACTGCAGGAGTTCACCCACCAGGTGCCGGCAGTCGGTCACCAGGTGCTCGCAGGTGTCGAGCACGAGAAGGAGGTCCTTGTCGGCCATCCACGCGCACAACTCCTCGTCGAGGGAGCGTGCGGAGTGGTCGGCGAGGCCGACGGCGTGGGCGACGGTCGTGGCGAGCAGAGCGGGGTCGCGCAGCGGCGACAGCTCCACCCACCAGACGCCGTCGCGCCGTGCGCGGCCGGCCGCGGTGGTGGCCCGCAGGGCGAGCCGGGACTTGCCGACACCGCCCACCCCGGTGAGCGTGACCAGCCTGCGCTCGCGCAACAGGCCGTCGAGGAGGCGGAGTTCGCGTTCCCGGCCGACGAAGCTCGCCGATTCCGGCGGCAGGTTTCCCGGCGCGGCGCCAGAGTCCGGCGCAGCACCGCCGCCCGCGGAATCTGCCTGATTGTTGTTGACCGAGTACTCACCGAACACGGATGTATTGTGCGTGATCTTCTTTCACGCCAATGCCGTTCAGGCCAGATCGCTGCCTGATTTCACGCTTTGAGGGTGACTGTCCGCTCCGCCGAGAAAGCTCCCCAGTTGCCGTCGGGCAGCCGGGCGCGCAGTTTCACCGCCCATACCGTACCGGCCGGCTCGGTCACCGCGATCCGGTGCTCCGCCCGTCCGCTGGGTACCGCGCCGGCGCCGAACTGGATGACGGTGGTGGGCCGTCCGTTGACGTACAGCTCGTACTCGCTGGTCTCGCGGCCGGTGTCCGGGGCGGTCCAGGAGAGGGTGACCGTGCCGGGTGAGGCGGTCGCCGTGAACTCGGCGGGTGCGGTGCCCGGTCCGTCGCCGGAGGCGGGCGGGGTGGTCACGTCCACCGCCGGGCCGTCGGGGGAGGAGTTGTCGGCCCCGTCGCGGGCCCGCACGGTGAACGTGTAGACGGTGTCCGGCCGGAGGCCGCTCAGGGCGGTGGAGGTCTCCCCGGGGCCGACGGTGTGGATCCGGACACCGCCCTGGTAGACGTCGTACGCCGTCACGCCCGTGTCGTCCGTCGCGGCGGACCAGGACAGCCCGGCGGCCCGGGGTCCGGTGGCCCGGCCCGTGGTGGCGGCCGGGGCGGTGGGCGCCCGGCGGTCCTCGGCGGTGGCGGCCGGGGTGGTCGCCGAGGCGGCCGGACCCGTCCCGGAGAGGTTCCCGGCGGCGTCCTCGGCGCGGACCGTGAAGGCGTAGGCGGTCTGCGGGGTGAGGCCGGTGATGTCCACCATGCTCTTGTCGGCCGGGAGTTCGCGGACCAGGCGGCCCGCTTCGAAGACCTGGTAGCCGGTCACCCCGTCGCGCTCCGCGGCCGCCTCCCACATGACGTGCACGGTGGTGGCGCTGCCGGCCTGTGCGGTGAGCCCCGCGGGTGCGGGCGGGGGCTCGGTGTCGGGCGCGGTGCACGCCGCCGGGCCGGCGAGGGCCAGGCACAGGGCGAGGGTCGGGGCGGTGCGTCGCACGGGGTGCCATCCTCCGCTTCCTCGTAAAGGTCTAGACATATATGGCACGGGGGCCGGAGGCCGGGCAAGACCCCTGCCGTGCCCGGTTCGTCTTCTTCTGATCACGTCTGGCATTATTGCGAGCTCTTTGCAATAACAATTGATCGCGAACAAGGATGTGCACTGCATGACGGCCCGGACAGCACGGGGAGTGGCCGCCGCGACGCTGGCCGCCGCACTCATCACGGGCACGGCGGCCTGTTCCCACCCCGCAGCCGCAGGCGCGGACTCCGCCGTGGTCGGCATCGCGACCGAGCCCGAGAGCCTCAGCCCGCTGCTGGGCTACGGCAAGGACGGCAACTCCAAGATCTTCGACGGGCTGCTCACGCACGACGCGGACATGAGGCTCAAGCCAGCGCTGGCCGAGGCCCTGCCGGAGGTCTCGGCGGACGGGCTCACCTACACCTACACGCTGCGCCGGGGCGTGAAGTTCAGCGACGGAGCGCCCTTCTCGGCCGAGGACGTCGCCTTCACCTACCGGACGATCCTCGACGCGAAGACGAACAACGCCTCCAAGACCGAGCTGGACGCGATCGCGGGCGTCGAGGCGCGCGGCGGGGACACGGTCGTCTTCACCCTCAAGTACCCCTACGCGCCGTTCGCCGAGCGGACCGTGCTGCCGATCGCCCCCGAGCACATCGCGGGCAGGCAGGACGTCAACAGCGGCGACTTCACCACCCGGCCCGTCGGCACCGGCCCGTACCTGCTGACCGGCTGGTCCAAGGGCGAGAAGCTCAGCTTCACGGCCAACCCCGGCTACTGGGGCGGCGAGCCCGCGGTGAAGAAGTTCACCATGGCCGTCATCAAGGACGACGACGTCCGCGCCACCCGGCTGCGGTCGGGCGAGCTGGACGCGGCGATCCTGCCGCCGAACCTGGCCAGGGCCCTCGGCGATCAGCACGGCACGGGCGACAAGGCGCGCCGGACGTACGCGGCCAAGACCTTCGACTACCGCACCGTGACCCTGCCGACGCACCACGCGGTCACCGGCGACGTGGCGGTCCGTCAGGCGCTCGACATCGCCGTCGACCGGGGCGCCATGGTCGACAAGCTCCTGGACGGCGCGGGCAAGCCCGCCTACGGCCCGGTCCCTACCGGCAGCCCCTGGTTCGCGGCGGGCACGGAGCGCCCGTACGACCTCGACCGGGCGAAGAGGATCCTCGACGACGCCGGCTGGAAGGCGGGCGAGGACGGCATCCGCGTCAAGGACGGCGTCCGCGCCTCCTTCCCGCTCTGGTACACCTCCGGCGACAAGATCCGCCAGGACCACGCGCTCGCCTTCGCCTCCGACGCCAAGAAGGCCGGCATCGAGGTCAAGGCCGAGGCCGGGACCTGGGAGGTCATCGAGCCGCGGATGAAGACCGAGGCCGTCCTCGCGGGCGGCGGCTCCCCGGCCGACCCGGACTTCGACCAGTACCAGCTGCTCACCTCCGCGCTCGGCGGCGACGGCTTCAACAACATGGCCCGGTACGCAAACCCGGCCGTGGACAGCGCCCTCGTCGACGGGCGGCGGAGCGGTGACCAGGCCGCGCGCAGGGCCGCGTACGACACGGTGCAGCGCGAACTCGTGAAGAACCCGGGCTACGTCTTCCTCACCCACATCGACCACGTGTACGTCGTCGACGACAGGTGGGAGGGGCTCACCACCCAGGTCGAGCCGCACGACCACGGCCTCGGCTCCGGCCCCTGGTGGAACGTCGAGAGCTGGAAGCCGAAGCAGAAGTGAGCCGAGCCGCGATGACGGCGCGCATGGCGGGGCGGCGGACCCTGTTCGCCGCCCCGGTCCTGCTCGCCGTCACCTTCGGGGTCTTCGCCATCGCCGCGCTGTCCCCCTTCGACCCCGTCAAGGCCTACGCCGGCACCGCGGGCCTCACGGCCTCGCAGGCCCGGCTCGACCAGCTGCGGACCAACCTCGGCGTGGACCGGCCGCTGGTCGCCCGGTGGTGGGACTGGCTGACCTCCGCGCTCACCGGCGACCTCGGCACGTCCTCGGTCATGCGCCGGCCCGTCGCCGACGTCATCGTGGAGCGGGTGGGCTGGTCGGCGCTGCTCGCGGGCTGCGCCTTCGCGGTCGCGGTGCTCGCGGGCGCGGTGCTCGGAGTGCTCGCCGCGCGCCGGCCGGGCGGCCCGCTGGACCGGTGCGTGTCCGCGCTCGCCTACACCCTGGAGGCCGCCCCGGCCTTCTGGCTGGGGCTGCTGGCCATCTGGTTCTTCTCCGTGCGCCTCGGCCTGCTGCCCTCGGGCGGTCTGACGGACGCGGGCAGCGAAACGGTCACCTTCGGCCAGGTCGTCCCGCACCTGGTGCTCCCCGCGCTGGTGCTCGGGATGTCCCAACTCCCGTGGTTCTTCCTGTACGTCCGCCAGGGCGTGGCCGACGCGCTGGCGGAGGATCCCGTCCGCGGGGCCCGCGCGCGGGGGCTGGCGGAGCGGCGCGTCCTGCTCGGGCACGGCCTGCGCTCCGGCATGCTGCCGGTGCTGACGCTCATCGGCTCCCGGGTGCCTGAACTGATCACCGGCGCGCTGCTGGTGGAGACCGTCTTCAGCTGGCCGGGGATCGCGGCGGCGACCGTACAGGCGGCCACCTCGGTGGACTTCCCGCTGCTGGCGGCGCTGGCAGTGCTGGCCACGGCGGCGGTGCTGGCCGGGAACCTGCTGTCCGACGTGCTGTACGGGCTCGCGGACCCGAGGGTGGGCTTCGATGGCTGACGTGGCTGACACGGTGTGGAGGCCCGTCGGGCGGGCCCGGCGCGGTGCGCGCACGCTGCGCGTGCGTGCCTCGGCCGTGACCGTGGCGCTGATCGTGCTCGCGGTGCTGCTGGTTCCGCCGCTGGCCCAACTGGACCAGCAGGCGATCGACTTGTCGGCAAGGCTCCGAGCGCCCTCGTGGTCCCATCCCTTCGGTACCGACGACGTGGGACGCGACCTGCTGCTGCGCTGTGTGTACGGGTTGCGGGTCTCCCTGCTGGTCGGCCTGGTGGCGGCGCTGGCCGCCACGGTGATCGGCACGGCGGTGGGCGCGGCCGCGGGGGCGCTGGGCGGCTGGACGGACCGGCTGGTGATGCGGGCCGTGGACACGCTGTCCTCGATCCCGCACCTGCTGCTGGGCGTCTTCATCGTGGCGATGTTCCGCCCCGGGGTCTGGCCCGTGGTCGCCTCCGTGGCCGTCACCCACTGGCTGTCGACGGCCCGCATCGTCCGCGCGGAAGTACTGTCCCTGCGCGGCCGCCCGTACGTGGACGCGGCGATCTCGGGCGGCGCCTCGCGATGGCGGGTCGCCGTACGGCACCTGGTGCCCGGCGTCCTCCCGCAGGCGGGCCTCGCCGCGGTGCTGATGATCCCGCACGCGATGTGGCACGAGTCGGCCCTGTCCTTCCTGGGCCTGGGCCTGCCGTCCCACCAGGCCAGCCTGGGCGGCCTCGTGCAGACCGCGCGCGGCTCGCTGCTCGCCGGGGACTGGTGGCCCACGCTCTTCCCCGGCCTCCTCCTGATCATTCCCACACTGGCGATCGCCGGTCTCGCGGGCGCCTGGCGGGACCACCAGAACCCCCGGCGCCGCTCGGAGCTGACCCTGTGACACCCCCGGCCCCCGTCCCCGCCCGCTCCGCCGGAGCCGACGGCCCCCGCCCCGGCCCCGCCGAGGCCGTCCTACGCGTCGAGAACCTCTCCGTCCGCTTCCGCATGCCCGCGGGCCGGTACGTCGAGGCCGTCACCGGTGCCGGCTTCTCCCTCGCCCCCGGCGAGTGCCTCGCCCTCGTCGGCGAGAGCGGCTGCGGCAAGTCCGTCCTCGCCTCCGCCCTGCTCGGCCTGCTCCCCGGCAACGCCGAGACCGCCGGGTCGGCCCGGCTCGCCGACGGGCTGGACGTGCTCGCCGCCGACGAGCGGACCCTCGCCCGGGCCGTACGGGGCCGCCGCATCGGCCTGGTCCCGCAGAGCCCGGCCGCGCACCTCACCCCGGTCCGCACCATCCGGGCCCACCTGGAGGAGACCGTCCGCGAACTGGCCGGCGGCGGCGCCGGCCGCGCGAGCCCGGCCACGGCGACCGGACCGCGGCTGCCGGGCGCGGCCGGCCAGGGCGCCGGCCCCGACGGGGCCGACCGGCCCGCCCCCCGGAAACGACTCGGCAAGGCCGCCCTGCGCTTCGCGGCGGAGGCGGCGGCCCAGCGAGCCGCCTTCCCCGCCTCCCACCTCGACCGCTACCCGCACCAGCTCTCCGGCGGGCTCGCCCAGCGCGCCGCCACCGCCCTCGCCCTCATCGGTGACGCGCCGCTGCTCCTCGCCGACGAGCCGACCACCGGGCTGGACCGCGACCTCGTCCACCGCACCGTCGACGAGCTGCGCGCCCACACCCGCGACGCCGGCCGGGCGCTGCTGATGATCACGCACGACCTCGTGGCGGCCGAGCGGATCGCCGACACCGTCGCCGTCATGTACGCCGGCCGGATCGTCGAACTGACGTCGGCCGAGGCCTTCTTCGGCAGGTCCGGCCCCCGCCACCCCTACGCCCGGCGTCTGCTCGACGCCCTCCCCGAGCGCGCCTTCACCCCCATTCCCGGCTTCCCGCCCGAACTCGGCGCCCTCCCGGCCGGCTGCGCCTTCGCCGCCCGCTGCGTAGCCGCGGACCGGGTCTGCCGCGCGGAGCGGCCCGTGCTCACCGAAGGGGTGGCCTGCCACCATGCTTGAGCTCAAGGACATCACCGCGGGCTACGACCGCCGCACCCCCGTCGTCCGCGGCGCGCACCTCACCCTGCGCCCCGGCGAGTCCCTCGGCCTGCTGGGGCCCAGCGGCTGCGGCAAGTCCACCCTCGCCCGGGTCGCCGCCCTGCTGCACCGCCCCGACCGCGGGACCGTCGCCCTCGACGGCCACACCGTGACCGGCTTCGCCCATCGGGCCCAGCGCTCCCTGCGCACCAGCGTCGGCCTCGTCTTCCAGCAGCCCCGGCCGGCCGCGGACCCCCGCCTCAGGCTGCGCGACCTCGTCGCCGAACCGCTCCGGGCGACGGGCCGTCGTACGGAAGTGGAAGCGCGCGTCGCCGAGTTGACGGAACGTGTCGGCCTCGGCGGAGATCTGCTCACCCGCCGCCCCCACGAGGTCAGCGACGGCCAGCTGCAACGCGCCTGTCTGGCCCGGGCCCTGGTGCTGCGGCCGCGCTGGCTGGTCTGCGACGAGATGACCGCGATGCTGGACGCCTCCACCGCGGCCGCGCTGGTCACCGTGGTCGAGGAGTACCGGGCCGAGACCGGCGCGGGCCTCCTCGCCGTCGGCCACGATCCGGTGCTGTTGGGGCGCTGGTGCGACCGTACGGCCCACTGGAACGAGATCGTCAAGGACTGACCGTCCGTCACGGACGGTCAACACCCGTACGGCGGACACGTCTTTCGCCCGTCGGCACCCCTGACTGCGCCACCATGGCGCCGAGTAAGGAGGTTTCGATGGTGATTTCCCTCTCGGTGGTCGTCCTGCTCCTCATCCTCGCCTGGATCTTCGTGCGCAGCGGCGGGCTCAAGTTCTCGCACGCCGTCATCTGCGTGCTGCTCGGCTTCTACCTCGCGAGCAGCAGCATGGCCGCGACCATCCACGACGGTCTGACGGCCACCGCGAACGTGGTCTCCAGCCTCAATCCTTGATCGACTGTTGCGCCTTCGTGAATCATCCGGCTCCTCCATGGACTCCTCGGGCAGTGCGATCTAGCGTCTGGCGGCGGCGCGATGTCAGACGTGATGTCAACAGAACTGAAGAGAAACGGAGGAGCCCGGATGTTCCGAAGAGCGCTGAACTGCGCTGTGGTCCCGGTCGTCGCCGCGTTCACGGTGATGTACGGAGTCCCGTCGGCCCAGGCCGACGAGATACCCAAGGCCCCCGGCCACCGCCTGATCAGCCACTACGACGGCAGCCCCGCGGCCGCCGCACCGCTGCCCGGCGAGGCTCCGCCGCAGCACCCCTTCCTCGCGCCCAACGGCCGCAGCGGCATGCACTCCGACGCGGCCGGCAGCGCCACGTCCCCCTGGTCCGGGCCGCTCGGCAGGAACCCGCGGGTGACCAGCGAGAAGATCGCCGCCCTCGGCGGGGAGTGCGCCACCGCCACCTTCGACGCGGGCGGCCGGCTCGTCACGGTGTGCGGCACCTTCTCGGGCTTCAAGGTCAAGCTCCTGGAACCCCGCACGCTCGCCACGCTCGCGGAGTACCAGCTCCCGCAGCGTTCCTCGACGGTCGAGGCGATCACCTCGCTGGACTTCTCGAAGATCTTCAAGGACACCTCGGGCGGCGCCTACTTCTACCTGGACGACCAGGACCGGGCGGTGCTGGCCGACTCCCGCCAGCACATCCTGCGGCTCGCCCACGCGCAGAACCCCGACGGCAGCTGGAGGTTCACCGTCGAGGACGACTGGGACCTCACCGGCCAGGTCCCGCATGACTGCGTCAGCTGGGCCAACCTGTGGCCCAGCGGCACCTGTGACCCCGTCACCTCCGTCATGCCCGACTGGGACGGCCGCATCTGGTGGGTCACCCGCCAGGGCCGCGTCGGCACCGTGGATCCGGCGACCTCGGAGATCCGCTCCGTCCGGCTCGACGGCGAGGAGATCCAGAACTCGTTCTCGGTCGCCGAGGACGGCGTCTCCATCGTCACCGACCACGCGCTCTACAGCTTCCGCGCCGCCGCCGACGGCACCCCCGAGGCGCAGTGGCGCCAGACGTACGACCGCGGCACCGGGACGAAGCCCGGCTCCGTGAACCAGGGCTCGGGCACCACCCCGGACCTCTTCGGCAACGGCTACGTCGCCATCACCGACAACGCCGACGACCGGATGAACGTCCTGGTCTACAGGCGTGGCGCGGACGTCCCCGCGGACCGGCGGCTGGTCTGCAAGGTGCCGGTGTTCGGCTCCGGCGCCTCGACCACCGACAACTCCCTGATCACCTGGGGCAACAGCATCGTCGTCGAGAACAACTACGGCTACGAGAACCCCACCACGCTGCTGCTGGGCAAGTCCGTCGTCGGCGGCGCGGCCCGCATCGACGTCCGCGCCGACGGCAGCGGCTGCGACACGGTGTGGGAGAGCGCGATCCGCTCGCCCTCCGTCGTTCCGAAGCTCTCCACCGGGAACGGGCTGCTCTACTTCTACGAGAAGGAGCCCAACTTCTGGGGCGTCGACGCCTGGTACCTCACCGCGGTGGACTTCCGCACCGGTGAGCGCCGCTGGCGGCAGCTGACGGGCACCGGCGCGCTGTACGACAACAACTGGGCCCCGATCACCCTCGGCCCCGACGGCACCGCGTACGTCGGCGTCTTCAACGGCATCGTCGCGGTCCGCGACGGCGGCTGACCCCGCCTGTCGGAGCCGGCCGGCACGAGACCCGTGTCCGGCCGGATCGGGGGCCGGCGGCCCCCGCCGCCCGCACCCTCCTCGTCATCGCCGGGGGATCCTGGAGATCTCCGCGAGCCGGGCCCCGACGTCCAGACTCCAGAGCCGTACGGTTCCGTCCGTGCTGCTGCTGGCCACCGTCCGCCCGTCGGGGGCGAAGGAGACCCCCCACACCGCGCTGGCGTGACCGCTCAGCGCGGCCACCGGACGGCGCCCGGCCACGTCCCACAGCCGCACCGTACGGTCGTTGCCGCTGCTGGCCAGGGTCCGGCCGTCGGGGGAGAAGGCGATGCCCCGCGCGGAGCCGGTGTGCCCGGTGAGCGCCGCCTCGAAGCGCCGGCGGCGGGCGTCCCACAGGCGCACGGTCCCGTCGTTGCCGCTGCTGGCGAGGGTCCGCCCGTCCGGACTGAAGGCCACGCCCCGGACGGCGCCCGTATGGCCGGTGAGCGCGGCCAGTTGACGGACTCCACCCGCACCGCGCGCCGAGACGTCCCACAGCCGTACGGTCAGATCGTCGCCGGCGCTCGCCAGGGTGCGCCCGTCGGGACTGAAGACCACGTCGTTGGCGAAGTCCGTGTGACCGGTGAGCACGGCCAGTTGGCGGCGTGCCGGGACGTCCCACAGCCGCACCGTGCCGTCCGCGCCGGCAGCGGCGAGCGTCCGTCCGTCGGGGGCGTAGGCCACCGAGAACACGGTCCCGCCCCGGCCGGTGAGGGTGGCCGCCGGTGCGTGAGCGGCCACGTCCCAGAGCCGGACCGTGCCGTCGGAGCCCGCCGAGGCCAGGGTCCGCCCGTCGGGGGCGAAGGCCACCGCGAACACGGTCTCGGTGTGCCCCTCGAACGTGGCCACGATCCGTCGCTCCGCCACGTCCCACACGCGCACCGCGTGATCCGCCTCGGCGGTGGCCAGCAGTCTGCCGTCGGGGCTGTACGCGGCGTGCCAGACCTCCGTGAACGGCCGCGACGCCAGCACCGGGCCGCGCAGGTCCCACAGCACCACCGACTGGTCGAACCCGGCGGTGGCCAGTACCGCGCCGGCGGAGTCCACCGCCACACCGAGCACGTAGTCGGTGTGCCCGGCGAGCGTCGCCGTCAGCCGGCCGCCGCGCACGTCCCACAGCCGGGTCGTCCCGTCGCCGTCGGCGCTGACGACCGTCGTCCCGTCCGGCGTGTAGGCCACGCCGTTGACGTCGTCGCTGTGCCCGGTCAGCGTCGCGGTGATCCGGCGCCCGGCCACGTCCCACAGCCGGACGGTCCGGTCGACGCCCCCGGTGGCGACGGACTGCCCGTCCGGAGCGAACGCCGCCCCCAGCACCTCGTCCGTGTGCCCGGCGAGGACGGCCAGCGGGAGGCCCTCCACCGGGTCCCACAGCCGTACGGTCCGGTCCGAGCCGGCCGAGACCAGCGTCCGGCCGTCCGGCGCGTACGCCAGGGCGTTGACCCGGCCGGTGTGGCCGTCGAGGGAGGCCACGGCCCGGTGCTCCCCGGCGGCCTCCCACAGCCGGACGCTCCCGTCGGCGCACGCCACGGCGAGCGTCCGCCCGTCCGGCGCGAAGGCCACGGCCCGGGCGCCGGTGGTGCTCGCCGCGAGGACCGCCGCCGTACGCCCGCCCGCGAGGTCCCAGAGCTGCGCGGGGCCGTCCGTGGAGGCGGCCGCGAGCGTCCGGCCGTCGGGGCTGAAGGCGACGGCGCGGACCCGGCCGGGCATGGTGAAGGCAGCCGTCGTGCGGCGGTCGGCCACCCGCCGCAGCGTCACCGTCCCGTCCGAACTGGCCGTCGCCAGCGTGCCGTTCCCCGGTGCGAAGGCCACCGCGTTGACCGGCCCGCCGTGCCCGCCGAGCCGGGCGATGAACGGCTGCGACTGGGTGCTCAGCAGGGCTCCGCGCGCCTCGGTGGTCGCCGCCGTCCGGTACGCCTCCCCGGCGAGCCGCATCGACGCCTCCGGCTGGCCCGCGGCCAGCGACGCGGACTGCAGGGCGAGCGCCCGTGACCGCGCGACGCGCTCCTGGCCGAGCGCGCCCGCGCGCTGCTGGTACGCCAGCCCGCCGGCGCCCACGGCGAGGGCCAGCAGGACCACGAGCGTGGCCAGCGTCCACTGCCGCAGGCGCACCTGACGCCGGGCCTGCCGCTCCCGGCCGTCCTGCGCGGCCTGGCCCGCCCGCAGGAAGGCCTCCTCCCGCGGCCCGAGCCGGCCGCGGCCGTCGAGCTCGTCGGCCCACGCGCGGGCGGTGTCCAGCCGGGTCCCGCGGTAGAGCGCCGACGGATCGCGGCCCTCGCGTTCCCATTCGGCGGCGGCGTGGGCCAGTTGCTGGTGGATCAGCAGGCCCGAGCGGTCGGCGTGGATCCAGCCGCGCAGCCGCGGCCAGGCGTGCAGCAGGGCCTCGTGGGTGATCTCGACGGTGTCGCGGTCCATGGTGATCAGCCGGGCCCGGACGAAGGTGTCGAGCGCCGCCGCGGCCCGGTCCGCGTCGATCAGCTGTTCCATCAGGGCGGTACGGCTCATCCGGCGGCGGGTCGCGCCCGCGCCGTCGGCGACGTGGACCAGGCGCACCAGGACGCGGCGGATCGTCCGCTGCTCGGCCGGGTACAGGCGGGCGAAGACGGTCTCGGCGGTCCGTGCGATCGCGCCCTGGATGCCGCCGGTCCGCTCGTACCCGGCGACGGTCAGGGTGGCTCCCCGGCGCTGCTGCCAGGTGGCCATCAGCGCGTGGGAGACCAGGGGCAGCGCGCCGGACGGGGTGTGGCCGGGGGTGTCCTCGCCTTCCTCGCGCAGACCGGCGTCGCGCAGCAGCAGGGGGACCAGGCCCGGTTCGAGGGTGACCCCGGCGAGCTCCGCCGGACGCGTGATCGACTCCCGCAGCTCCGCCAGGGTCATCGCAGGCAGGACGAACAGCCCCGCCGTGAAGACCGGGGCCAGCTCCGGCAGGTCCAGGCAGTTCCCGGAGAAGTCGGCCCGTACGCCGAGCACCACCACGGCGGGGTCCGGCCCGGCCACCGCGGGCCCGGAGGTGGACAGGGCCGACAGCACCCGTACGAAGGCGTGCCGCTCCTCCTCGTCGCAGCAGAGGGTGAACAGCTCCTCGAACTGATCGATGATCAGCACGGGCCGGACGGGCGGAGACCGGCGGCCTTGGTCCGACAGCCGGTGGACGGCTTCGAGCAGCACCTGGGGCCGGTCCCGCAGTTCCCGCGCGGTGATGCCGGGATCGCTGCCCAGGACCTTCGCGGTGCGGTCCAGCAGTTCCTCCAGCGGATGCGCGGTGGGAGTGAACCGCACCACCGGCCATGCGGCGGCGCCCGGCATCGGGAAGCCGCCCCGGCGCCGCAGAGCCGGTACGAGACCGGCGTTCAGCAGGGACGACTTGCCGGCGCCCGACGGGGCGACCAGCATCAGCGGGCCGCTCCCGACGCGCTCGAAGACGCGCTCGACCAGCTCGGCCGTCGCCCGCTCCCGGCCGAAGAACCACCCCGCGTCCCGGGCCGTGAAGGCCGAGAGGCCGCGGTAGGGACACTCGCCGTCCGACTGCTGCCCGGTTTCCGACCCGGTCCCGGCGTCCGCATCGGCTCCGGTACCGGGCGGTCCCGTCTCCCGTACCATCCGCAGCAGTTCGCCCCCGGCCCCCAGTACCTCGTCACAGCGGCGCGCCACGTCGGCGGTCACCCGCTTCGAGCCGGTCTCGATCTTGCTGAGATAGCCCTTGCTGTAGTGCGTCCGACGGGCCAGGTCGGCGAGGGACAGTCCGCGTTGCACACGCAGACGCCTCAGCTGTGCGGGAAACGGCGGTGTGGTCTGGTCGTCGGCTGATTCGTGCTGGTGATCGGATTTCCGTCGGCGGTCCGGATCCCCCAAGACATCCCCCATGGCGTGCCCGGGCAGTGAGATGACACTGCCCAGGCTACAGCCGGGGTCGGACCGATTACGGCCGGTTGAGGCGGATCGAGTTGATGGGCGTCAGGTCGGCGTGGACACCGGTCATGGCGGCGATCGGGCTGCCGCAGCCGCCCCCGTTGCTGGCGGTGCACAGGTTTGCGGTCGCACCGCCGTACTGGTTGTTGAGCGCCCAGTGGTTCCCGTACCGGTTGCTCAGCCGTCGGGGGTGCGACCGGGAGACCCCCGGTGACCAGCAGGGCCGCGCGCCGGAGGTCGACACGCCCGTCCAGGTGTCCGCGACGGCGTGTTCCGTGGTCGGGTCGCGGGCGGGTCGCGGGCCACCAAGGCGACGCGCGGGCGGCCACTCGTCCGGACCTCAAAATGAGGCCGTTTGCCCACGGGTTGTGTCCTTCCGCTTGTCCAGTGTGGCGAATTGCCCGGATCGCCCATAACTTCGGCTTCGTGACGAATCGACAGCTCACGGTCCTCGCATGCATCTCAGTCGTCATGGCCGCAGGCCTCGGCGTGGCGGCGCCGCCCGCCGAGGCGGCCACGCACGTGGTGCATCCGGGCGAATCGATCCAGCAAGCGGTGGATGCCGCACAGCCGGGAGACCGCATCCGCGTGCTGCCCGGCACCTACCACGAGAGCGTGAACATCACGAAGTCCCTGAGTCTGCGCGGGTCGGGGCCGGACACCGTGATCACGCCGCCGGTCGCGCCCGCGCGCGCCGAGAACGCCTGCGCGCAGAGCGGCAACGGTATCTGCGTCATAGGAGCCGCGGAGAAGACCGTGGACCGGGTGAGCATCCGGTCGCTGACGCTGACGGGCTTCAAGAAGAGCGGTATCTGGGCCACCCGCACCGACCGGTTGAGGGTCGAGCGCGTGATCGCCGAGCGCAACGGCACCTGGGGCATCGCCCAGGAGCGGTCCACCCGGGGGGTGTTCCGGAACAACATCGCGCGCGACAACGCCGAGTCCGGCATCTTCGTCGCCAACACCATCGACCGCGAGGGCGGCGCCACCGACACCGGCGGTGCCGTGATCCGCAACAACACGCTGACCGGCAACCGGATCGGGGTCACGGTCAGGCGGGTCCGGAACCTCGCCGTCAACGACAACATCCTCACGGGCAACTGCGGCGGGATCTTCGTCGTCGGCGACGAGGGCAAGCCGGGCGCCGGGGCCATGACCATCCGGGGCAACTGGATCTTCGAGAACAACAAGTTCTGCAAGGGCAACACCCGCCTCCCCGACATCCAGGGCGTCGGCATCGTCCTCACCGGAGCCGAGGAGACGGTCGTCCGTTCGAACTCCATCCGCGGCAACGTGGGCGCCTCGCCGCTGTCCGGCGGCATCCTCCTGTTCAAGAGCTTCGTGGGCGCCCGGAACACCGACAACGTCATCAAGGACAACTACGTGAGGGGCAACCAGCCGGCGGACCTGGCCAACCAGGGGACGGGATCCGGCAACACGTTCGTCGGCAACCGGTGCGGGACCTCCCAGCCCGCGGGGATGTGCTGACCCGTGATCCCCCTCATCAGCGGAATCGAGGCCGTATGACCACGGTGAGCACCACCCCCACCCACACCCCCACCTCCACCTCCACTCCCACAGCCACCCCCGCCCCCCAGTCGGCCATGCGGCTGCGCGAGCTCGTCTTCGGCGCGGCGATCGCCGCCGCCGTGCGCGCGGCGGCCCGGCTCGGCGTCGCCGACGCACTCGGGGAGTCGCCGGCCACCGCGGCCGAGCTCGCGTCGGCGGTGGACTGCGAGGCCAAGCCGCTGCACCGGTTGCTCCGCGCCCTCTCCTGCTACGGCGTCTTCGCGGAGACGCAGGACGGCAAGTTCGTCCACACGGAGATGTCACGCCTGCTGCGCGAGGACGATCCGCACAGCCTGCGCTACATCTCCCTGTGGTGCACGGAGCCCTGGACCTGGCAGGCCTGGCCCCTGCTCGACGAGGCGGTGCGCTCCGGCGGGAGCGTCTTCCACGACCTGTTCGGCAAGGGGTTCTTCGACTACCTGCACCAGGACGCGCACGAGTCGGCCCACGTGTTCAACCGGGCCATGACCACCTCCAGCATGCAGTCGGCGCTGGACGTCGCGGAACTCCTCGACCTCACCGGGGTCTCGGTGGTCGCGGACATCGGCGGCGGCCAGGGCCACGTACTGGCGAGCCTGCTGGAGAAACACCCGTCCGTACGAGGGGTCCTGCTCGACCTGCCAGGAGTGGCGGCGAAGGCGGATCCCCGGCTCCGCGAGGGCGGTCCGCTCGCCGAGCGGACCGCCATCGTCCCCGGAGACTGCCGCGAGGCGATCCCGGTGCAGGCCGACCTGTACATCATCAAGAACATCCTGGAGTGGGACGACGACAGCACCCGCAGGACCCTGCGGAACGTCATCGCGGCGGCCCGCCCCGGGGCCAGGGTCGTCATCATCGAGAACCTGGTCGACGACACCCCGTCGATGAAGTTCACCACCGCCATGGACCTGATGCTGCTGCTCAACGTGGGAGGCGCGAAGCACACCAAGAACAGCCTCGTCACGCGGATGGCGGACGCCGGCCTGGAGATCGGCGAGATCCGTCCGGTCAACCCGTACCTGCACGCGTTCGAGTGCACCGTACCCGGGTGACGGCGGCCGACGCGTCGACGCCCCCGGGACCGGCACGGAGCCGGTCCCGGGGGCGCGGGTACCTCTGATCGCGCGGAACTCCCGCGTCACGCGCCGGTCATCAGCGCGTTGTTGACGAGATCCAGGAACTCCCGCGGTGACTTGCACCGGTCCGCGTCGGGGGGCAGGGGCCGGCCGTGCCGGTTCTCCAGCTCCCCGACGATGCCGAGCAGCCCCAGGGAATCGAGCCCCCACTCCTCGAAGTCCGCCTCGGGACGGCTCGCCATCGCGGCGGGGTCGACGGTGACCCCCGCGCCCTTGTGCATCAGGGCGGCCAGTTCTTCCATCGTCAGTCGAGCGGTCATGGCGACCTCTCCTCAGGCTCGCGCCGGCGGACGCCGGTCGGTGATCAGACGCATTTCGGAGCGTCGCAGGAAGCAGGAGATCTCCTCGTCGGTCGTGGGGACGCCGTCCTTGGCGCTGTCGAGCAGCCGGGCGAGCACGGCCGCCTTGTGGTCGCCCTCGACACCGAGCGCCAGAGCCGGCCGGGCGTCGAGCTTGCCCTGCAGGTCCAGGAGCCGGACGACGAAGTCGTCGCGCTGGAAGACGGTGCTGCTCACTATGGGGCTCGCCGGGTCGCCCACGGCGGCCTCGTCCTGGCCGGACAGCAGCCGCGCGAGCGCCATGCCGCACCCGTCCTTGGCGGGATAGAACAGCGCGTGCCGCCGGACGCCTTCGGGCTCGGGCCCGCCGGACGCCACGTGGTGTACGGCGGGGAGCGCCGCCCGGGTGAAGAACATCCGGGCGGAACCGGGGTCGCTGAGGTCCCGGTCCTGTTCCAGGTACGGATTGAGCGCTGCCTCCAGAGCCCTGACCTCGGGCTGCTCGGCCACATGGCGCAAGGCCGCCAGGAGGTCGCCCTCCACCTCGACGGCCCGTACGACCCGGTTGCCGTGCATGAAGAGGGACGTGCGGCGCAGCCGGGTCTTGTCGTCCACCCGGGCCTGCGGGGAGGTGTACCCGGCCAGCAGCTCGGCGACGACGGCCTCGCTGCCCGGCTTGACGGTGAAGGTGAGCGCATGGCGTACGACGCCGTCACCCCGCCGGGGAGCGGAGGCTGCGATCGGGCCGGGCTCGGCGGGTCTGCCCGGTGCGGAGGACCTGACGGTCTCCCGCATCACGCTGAACCGCAGCGAGCGGGTGTCGCGTACGCAGTCGTGCAGCGGCTTGACCATCGTGACGTGCTCCTCGCTGTTCAGCCAGGACAGGAAGCGCGGTGCGCTCTCCCATTCGCTGGTGATGAGCCATTGCGAGGGATTCTCGATGGACTGGCACAACTCGTCGCTGATGTGTCCTGGGACGGACGACACCTGCCGGCGCATGTGCTCGTAGACCTCGAGGAACTGATTCTGAGCCCCGTCGTACAGGTCCAGCAGCAGCACGACGCGAAGCCTCGCGCCGTCGAAGGCGGACTGGGATATCCGTTCCGACAAGGTCGTCATCGTTCACACTCCTTCGAGACATCGCGGTCGCCACGGGGCGGCGCCACCCGAACCGATCGTGGTCCGGTACTGCCATCGGCGCGACAGGAGAGAACCAAGCGGGTGAACGGGCGAGGGAACGCCCCTCGCACAGGGCATGAGAAGAGCCATGAAGGAAAACGTCGACCACCGCGTCCCGGTCCTCATCGTGGGCGGCTCGCTGGTGGGCCTGTGCACCTCGCTTTTTCTGGGCCGGCACGGCATCAGGCACATGCTGGTCGAGAAGCATGCGGGTACCTCGAAGCACCCGCGCGGACGCGGTATCAACGTACGGACCATGGAGCTGTTCCGAGTAGCCGGCGTGGAGGACCGGATTCGTGAGGCCGCCTCGGTCCTGGCGGACAATCACGGCATCATGCAGGGCGGCTCACTGACCGGCGACGACCTGGAGTGGCTGTTCGAGGAGATCGACCCCGGGGGTGCGCTCGCCCGCTTCAGCCCGGCGGCGTGGTGCCTGTGCAGCCAGAACGACATCGAGCCGGTACTGATGTCCGTGACCCCCGAACTCGGCGCGGACCTGCGGTTCTCCACCGAACTCCTCTCCTTCGACCCCGACGACACCGGTGTGACCGCCATCGTGAAGAACCGGGAGACCGGGGAGCACAGCACCGTGCGCGCCGACTACCTCGTCGCCGCGGACGGGCCCCGCAGCCCCGTCCGGGAGCAGCTCGGCATCGGTCAGAGCGGCCACGGAGACCTGTTCCACAACGTGAGCGTCACCTTCCGGTCCCGCGGACTCGCGGACGTGGTCGGCGACCGGCGCTTCATCGTGTGCTACCTGACCAAGCCCGGCGCGGACGGGGCCCTGCTCCCCGTCGACAACCGCGAACGGTGGGTCTTCCACGCGCCGTGGCACCCCGACCGGGGCGAGACCATGGACGACTTCACCGACGAGCGCTGCGCGGAGCACATCCGGCGGGCCGTCGGCGCGCCCGGCCTGGACGTCGAGATCACCGGAAAGGCCCCGTGGCACGCCGCCGAGCGCGTCGCCGAACGGTACGGGACCGGACGGGTCTTCCTCGCCGGCGATTCCGCCCACGAGATGTCCCCCACCGGGGCGTTCGGCTCGAACACCGGTATCCAGGACGCGCACAACCTCGCCTGGAAGCTCGCCGCCGTGCTGAACGGCGCGGCGGGTCCGCGACTGCTGCAGACCTACGAGGCCGAGCGGCTGCCCGTCGCGCGGGCGACGAGCGAGCGCGCCTCGGCCCGCTCGGCGGAGCACAGCCACCCGGGGTACGAGCCCGAGCCCGCCCGCGCGCCGGCCGGCGGCCGCCGGCCGGGCGGGGTCCTCTCCGTCGCCATGGGCTACCGCTACAACCTGGGCGCCGTCCTGGGCACCGACCCGGAACTGCCCGTCGTGCCCGAACGGATGAGGCTGAACGGCGAGCCGGGTACGCGCGCGCCGCACATGTGGCTGCGGGGCCCCGGGGGCCGGACGTCCACGGTGGACCTCTACGAGCGGTCCTTCGTGCTGCTCAGCTCCGAGGGCACCCCGTGGCGGGCGGCGGCACGGTCCGCGTCCGCGCAGTTGGGGGTCGGCCTGGACGCGTACGCGATCGGCACCAGCCCGGAGGCCGATCTGGCCACGGAGGAGGGCGCCGACTGGGCCGAGGTCCACGGCACGACGAAGACCGGGGCGGTCGTCGTCCGCCCGGACGGCTTCGTGGCCTGGCGCTCGGCGGAAGCCGTGGCCGATCCGGAAGCCGTCCTCCACGAGGTCCTGAGCGCGCTGCTGTACCTGTCCTGACCGACCGGCACCCGGCCCTCCGCACCGCCCCCGGCGGTGCGGAGGGCCGGTCTCCTTTCGCCGGTCGGGCTCCGCGCCGACCCGCGTGCGTGGTGTTCAGCCGGCGCCGAACTCCTCGACGAATGTGCCGCAGAAGGCGTTCAGGTCGCCGGGCTTGCGGCTGGTGACCAGCGTGGCCGGCGCCTCGCGGCAGACGTGCACCTCCTCGTCCACCCAGGTGCCGCCCGCGTTGCGGATGTCGGTCGCCAGGCTCGGCCACGAGGTCAGCGTGCGGCCCCGTACGACATCGGCCTCCACCAGGGTCCAGGGGGCGTGGCAGATCGCGGCGACGGGTTTGCCGGCCTCGAAGAAGCTCCGCGTGAAGGCGACGGCCCGCTCGTTCAGCCGCAGGGCGTCGGGGTTGGCGACCCCGCCGGGCAGCACGAGCGCGTCGAAGGCGTCCGCCGTGCCACCGGCGAGGACGTGGTCGACGGGATAGGTGCCCGCCTTTTCGAGATGGTGGTAGGCACGGATCCGGCCGGCCTTCGTGGAGACCAGCTGGGGGTTCCAGCCGGCCGTCAGTACGGCTTTCCAGGGCTCGGTGAGTTCGATCTCCTCGACGCCTTCGGGCGCCATGAGAAAGGCGATGCGCACCGGGTTCATCTCCTTCAGTCGGGGGGTTCCGGGACCGCCGGCGGCTCGCCGGGAGCCGGGCGGCCGGGAGCCGGGCGCGGTCCGCGGGGCTCAGGTCCCGGGTCGCCCGGCGGCTCGGGATCGCGGGGCACCGGATCCGGGCTGCCGGGGGTGGGACCGGGTCCCTCGGGTTCCGGTTCGCTCGACCAGTCCATGCGGCTCACCTCGGGGTTTCCTCGGGATCCAGGCCGTACGCGCTGCCCGTACGGCGACTGCGGTACCCCTTGCCCCTGCCCGGCTCCGGGCGGCTCATGTGCGGACGGGCCGACCGGGCGGTGTACTGGGGGGACGGGCGGGTAGGCGCCGGGCACCTTCTGCAGAGGAGAGCCGATGGACGTTCTGACCATGGGTGTCGAGGAGGAGTACCTGCTGGTCGACCGGGTCGGCAGGACGCCGGTGAACCGGGCACCCGAGGTGATCGGCGCCGTTACGGCCCGGCTGGGCGACCAGGTCCAGGCGGAGTTCTACAACGCGCAGGTCGAGGTCTGTACGCAGCCGACCGCCGACCGCGCCGACCTGCGACAACAGCTGGTGCGACTGCGGGGGACCGTCGCGCGGAGCGCGAGCGACGCGGGCTGCCTGCTGGTGGCCTCGGCGGTCCCGGTGATCGCACCGCAGGAGCCGCTGACGGTCACCGACTGTGAACGCTACCGCCGCATGGCCCGCCGTTTCGCCTCCCTCGTCGGCCCCTCCCGCCTGGTCTGCGGATGCCACGTCCACGTCGGCGCCCTGGAGCGGGGGCGGGCGCTGACCCTCTCGAACCACATGCGCCCGTGGCTGCCGGTGTTCCAGTCGCTGACCGGGAACTCGCCCTTCGCCTGCGGCCGGGACACGGGCTTCGACAGCTGGCGGTCGGTCGCCTTCTCCTGCTGGCCCACGGTGGGGCCGCCCCCGCTGCTCGACGAGCCCGGGTACCTCGAATACGTCGACGGCCTGGTCGGCTCCGGAGTGCTGCTCGACCGCCGCATGCTCTATTGGTACGCCCGGCCCTCCGAGCACGTGCCGACGCTGGAGTTCCGGGTCGCCGACGTCAACGCCGACCTGGACACGGTCGTCCTGCTGGCCGCACTCATACGAGGCCTCGCCGGGACGCTCCTGGCCGAAGTCGACGCCGACGTGCCGCCGCCCGAACCGGCGACGGCCATGCTGCGCAGGGCGCACGAGCTGGCCGCGGCGCACGGCATCGACGGACCGGGCCTCGACCCGGTGAGCGGCCTGGAGCACCCCGCCGCCGTGCTCGTCGAGCGGCTGCTGGAGCGTGCCGCGCCCGGGCTGGCAGCGGCCGGCGACCTGTACGCCGTGCACTCGCTGTGGGACGGGCTGCGGCGCCAGGGCACGGGCGCGAGCCGTCAGCGGGCGGCCCTGGAACGCACGGGCAGCCTGCGGGGAGTCGTGGACAGCCTCGCGGTGTCCACGGCCACCGCCGCCGCCCCGCTCGCCCACTGATCCCGCGGCCCGAGCCGTGGCGGGCCCCGAGCCGTGACATGCTCAAAGGATGACGAGCGATTCCGCGCTTCCCGGCGGCGGCGCCGCACCCGAGGTGCTCGCACTGGCCAAGGTCGTGGCCAAGCTGCGCGCGGAGGTCGTGGGCCTGGAAGGCCTCGCTTCGACCACGGCCGTCCTGGAGCGGGCCAAGGGCGTGCTGATGGCCCAGGAGGGCCTGTCGGAGGACGCGGCGTACGAGACGCTGCTGCGGCGCGCCAACCGGCGCGAGCGGACGCTCATGGAGGAGTGCTGGATCACGCTGGGCCGGATCCCCTCGCGTCCCGCGTCACCCCCCGGCCCCGCCGCGCAGGCCTGCCCACCCCCGGCGCCGGGCCTTACGGGCCTGTCGGCCTTCGGCCCCGACGGCCACCCGGCCGGCTTCCGCCGCGGCGGAAGCCGGCCGATCCTGGCCCGGCTGGCCGACGGCCTGGCCGGCGCGCACGACCCGGACGACGTCGCCGAACTGCTGCGGTCCTCGCTCGGCGACCCCGTGGGCGTGGACGGTGTGATGATCTACGCCGTGGCGCCCGCCGGGAGCCTCGAACTGGCCGGACACGCCGGCGTCGGCGAGGAACTGGCCGCACAGTGGCGCCATGTCCCGCCGCTGAGCGGGTTGGCCGCCCTGGAGGCCATCGACGGCGGACAGCCGCTCTGGCTGGAGGATCCGGCGCGGGACGGCATCCGCTACCACCTCATCGGGGATCCGCCCGAGCGGTGGCCGACGCGTGCCTGGCTGCCGGTACCCGGCCACCGGCCGGTGACGGCCGCCATCGGGTTCTTCCGGACCCGGCAGGCCCCCTTCGACGCCGACACCCGCACCCTGCTGCTCCGTGCCGTACGGCTGTGCGCGGCCCCCCTGCGCCACCTCGGGCGCCAGCCGGACCCCGACGAGCCGGGCGAGGTGGAAGCCGTCCAGCGGATCCTGGACGCGTTGTCCGGAACCGCGATACTGCTCACCCCGTTGCGCTCCGCGACGGGGGAGGTGGAGGACTACCGGATCGACGCGGCGGCGCCGGCATCGGTCGACGTGGCCGGACGGCGGGGCAAGGAGCTCGTGGGCCGCCGCATCCTGGAGACCTATCCCACGGTGGCGGGAACGGCCCTGTGGGAGGGCTACCTGGACACGCTGACCACCGGAACCGTCTACGAGGGCGAGCCGTTCACCTACGAGGAGGTCACCGCCGGAGTTCCCCGCCATTCCTCCTACTCCGTCCGGGCCACCCGGCTGGGGGACCGCCTGATCGTGTCCTGGGTCCGGCACGACTCCAGCGAGCGCGAGGTCCGGCGGCTGGACGACATGCAGCGCCTGGGCAACCTCGGGTGGGCCGGCTGGCATCTGGCGACGGACACCATCACCTGGTCCGAGCAGGTCTACGCCGTCTTCGGCCGTGACCCCGCGCTGGGCCCGATCGGGCTGGAGGAACTGCCACGGCACGTCGTCCCCGACGACCTTCCGGGGCTGGGCGCGGCCGTGCGGCGGCTGCTGCGCGACGGAACCGCCCTGGACCAGCCCTTCCGCGTCACCACCACCGAGGGGGTACGGCACCTGCGGCTCGTCGCCGAGGCGCAGTCCGACGCGGACGGCACCCCCGTCGAGGTACACGGCTTCTTCCAGGACGTCACCGCGCAGCGGGACGCCGAACTCGCCCTGCACGAGAGCGAGCGCGCCGTCCTCGTGGAGCGGGGCATGCTCCAGGCCGAACGCACCCTCGCCGCCCGGCTCCAGCACGCGCTGCTGCCGATCCCCGAGCAGTCCCTGGAACTCGCCGGCCTCTGCATCGATGTCGCCTACGTACCCTCCGAGAGCGGGGTCAACGTCGGCGGCGACTGGTACAGCGCCATAGAACTCCCCGACAAGAGCGCGCTCTTCGTCGTCGGCGACGTCGCCGGCCACGGCCTCGACGCGGTCGCCACCATGGCCCAGCTCCGCTTCACCACCAAGGGCATGACCATCACCGGCTCGGCGCTGCCCGACGTACTGAGCAGGCTCAACACCCTCCTGCTGCACACCGCTTCGGACACCTACGGCGCCACCGCCACCATGATCATGGGCCGCTACCAGCCCTGGGACCGCCGTCTGACCTGGGTACGGGCCGGACACCTGCCGCCCCTGCTGATCCGCGGCGGCGAGGCACGGTTCCTCCCCCTGCCCACGGGCAGCCTCCTCGGGGCCGGCTTCGACTCCGTCTACACGCAGGACGTCCTCGACCTGGAACCCGGCGACCACCTGGTGCTCTACACCGACGGGCTCGTCGAGGAACCGGGGGAGGAGCTCGACGCGGGCCTCGCCCGGCTCGCCGCGACCGCCCTGCGGTTCCTGGAGGAGGGCCGGGGCGAAACCCTGGCCCGCACGCTGGCCGCCCAGCGCCAGGGGCACCGGGACGACATCTGCGCCCTGGACATCCACGTCCCGGACGACCCCTCCTAGGGGATGTGGGCCTCGTCGCCGACGAGGCCGGCGACGTGGTCGGTGATGGTGTCGAGGACGGCCGCCGACGCCGCGTCATGGCCGAGGACCAGGAGGCTCAGCGTCAGCCCGTCGGTCATGGCCGCCAGGTAGCGGGCCAGCGCGGGGACCGGGACGCGCAGTTCGAAGCCCATGGTGCGGCGCAGCTCTTCGAGGAGTCCGGTGTAGGTCTCGGTGTACAGCTCGTACTGCCGCCGGGCCAGGTGCTCGAAGCCCGGCTGGCGCAAGGCGTACTGGGTGAGTTCGTACGTGAGCATGTGCTCGCCCGGGTGGGCGGCCACGTGGTCCCAGTACGCCTGGAACCCGGCCCGCACGGTCTCCCGGAGGGTGGCCTTCGGCCGGATCGCCTCCTTCACCACGGCGATGTAGTGAGCGGTGATCGTCTCGATGACCGATTCGAGCAGGACCTGCTTGGAGTCGAAGCAGTAGTGGAAGACGCTCAGCGAAACACCGGCCTCGGCGGCGATGGACCGCGTCGTCGTCCGGGCGACGCCGTCCCGGGTCATGGCACGGATGGCCGCTTCGGTCAGCTGCCGGCGCCGCTCGGCCGAGGCCATCCGTGCCATGGGGTTCCCTCCGGTTCCGTGCCGTCAGCTGCTGTACACGCCGACCTCGTGCAGGGAGTAGCCCCACTGGGTGCCGCGCTGCAGCCCGTGGACGCGTACGTAGCGGGCGGGGGTGCCCGCGAACAGCGCCGTGTCCAGGCCGCCGTCACCGGTGGTCGTGGACCACGCGGTCTGCCAGTTCGCGCCGTCGGCCGAGAGCTCGACGCGGTACGACTTCCCGTACGCGCGCTCCCAGTCGAGGGTGACGCGCTTGACCAGGCTCGCCGTCCCGAGGTCGATCCGGAGCCACTGGTCGTCGCTCCAGTCGCTGGCCCAGCGGGTGCCCGTACTGCCGTCCACGGCCCGGCCGGGTGCGTAGCTGGTGAACGGGTTCCACTCCGCGGAGGAGGCCGAGGCGGCGGAGCCGGCCGCGAGGTTCACGCCGGCCTTGTGCTTCTCGGACCCGCCCCAGGTGGTCAGGTAGGACTCGGCGCCCTTGAACAGGTCGTCCACCACGTCCTGGCCGCCGACGATGCGGACGTCCTCGATCCAGTCGGGGACCAGGCCGTAGTGCGCGGCGCCGTCGGTGTTGAGGTCCCAGGTGCGCACGCCGGTGGTCTGCCGGTCGATGACGGAGCCGCCGTCGGTGCTGCGGAAGGGGTAGCGCACCGGGTTGGGGGTGTCGGCGCCGCGCGGGCCGGGCCAGCCGCCGACGCCGTTCATGTCGGTCCCGTAGCCGTAGCCGACGTTGTACTTGTCGCGCAGGGCGTCCGTGCGCTCGGCCTCCGCGCTGAACGCCTCGGCGCCGCTCATGTACTGGGCGACGAACCCGCCGAGGCGGTACACCCGCTCGGTCCAGTCCAGGTCCATCCAGCTGTGCGAGGAGATCACGCCCGGGTACGACTCGGACTCCAGGATGTCGAAGGCCTGTCCCGCGGCCTTGACGCCCATGTGGTCGATCTCCAGCATCATCTTGCGTTTCATCATGCCGCGCACCGCGTACTCGCCGAGCTCGGTCAGACCGCGGGTGTTGCACTGCGCGTCCGCCGCGTACGAGGGGACCGTCACCCCCGCCGGGAGCTCCTTCTGGGCCGAGGGCGCCGCCGCGAGGCCGATGGGGTTGTCGTGCTGCGGGCCGGCGCACTTCTCGGTCTTCCAGAACGTGCCGGTCGACAGGAACTGGCCCACGTTGATCGCCGTACCGAGGGCGCCCTGGTCGAAGCGGACCCCGCACAGCGCGTTGTCGAACTTGTGGCACAGGAACATGCTGCGCACGCCCAGCTTGTGCAGCTCGTCGAGGCCGCGGTCGATGTCGGCCTTGCTGCACTGCGCGATGTCCAGGATCTGCTTGCAGCCGAACGGCTCGGAGGTCTCGACCCCGAGGACGACGGCCAGCTTGCCCTGCCGGATGACCTCGCGGGCCTGCGCGGAGTCGGTGACGATCCGGAACCAGCCCTTGCCCGGGCCGCCGTACATCTTGTCGACGTAGGCCTGCATGTCGTACGACTTCTGGGCCTCCAGGCGGATGGCGGTCATCTCGTCGCAGCCGCGGTCCTTGAAGAAGTAGACCGAGCAGATCACGCCGTTGGTGACGAGGTCGTTGACGAGCACGCGCTGGCCGCCGCGCCAGGCCCGTTCGACCCAGGCGTAGTAGTTCTGCTGGTGGGTCAGCGAGTCGTGGGCGGGCCAGTCCTTGAAGGTCGGCCAGCCGTTCGGGTCGTGCTTGCCGTCGCCGCCCTTGGTGATGAAGTCGAAGATCGCGAGCGAGCCGTCGGGGTAGTGCTCGGGGCAGTCCTTGAGCGCGTCGGCGACCCCCAGGTCGGAGAACGGCTTGCCGCAGATGAGCCGGCCGCCGAAGCCCTCGTTGGACATCAGGTGGTCGTGCGCGTCGACGAAGCCGCGGACCCGCCCTTGGGCGTCGGTCCCCTGGAAGGGCTCGCCCGTCACGTTGATCTCGGAGTCCGGCGCGGGCCGCGCGACCGGGTTCCACCAGCCGGGGTCGGCCGAGGAACTGGCCGCGGGGCCGAGCACCATGGCCACCACGGCGAGGAGCAGCGACAGCACCGCGAGGGGCCTGCGCCTGTTCCCGTGCCTGTGGTGCGGGTGTGCAGTCATGGTCATCACTCACGTCTTCGTGGTCGGCGGAAACGGCGCCTGACTTGTCATGGCCCGCCCAAGCATGGGGACGAGAATCGCCACTGCCGCATGCAGAGTCAAGAGTCCGGGACACTTGACCTGATGAATCGTCAGAACGCGCGTGCCGCCGCCCGGCCGCCTACCGTCGAGGTATGAGCGGGAATGTGGTCGTGTACGAGGTCGGCCAGCCGGAGGCGTCCGTCCGACGCGTGCACGCGGCGCCCGCCGCCCCCGGCACCACCAAGGTCCCCGGGCCGAGGACCTTCTGCGGCAAGGACACGTTCGCCATGGAAACGGCCTCGTGGACGCCTTCCGGAGACCCCGGTTCCGCCTGGTACCCCGCGCAGTACGCGGACCGGGTCTGCGCCGCCTGCGAGGACGTGGTGGGCGGCTAGGGTCCTGTTCCGGGAGCCCGGCGGCGCCTCGCGTTGCGCTGCCCCGGCCCACGGGGCAGGGTCGAGGGGAGGCGGCCCCTGCAGGAAGGTCCGACCATGCCCATCGCCACCGTGAACCCCACGACCGGCCAGACGCTGCGCACCTTCGACGAGCTCGACGCCGCGGGCATCGAGCGCTGCCTGGCGGACGCCGCCCGGGCGGCGTCCACGTACCGCCGTACCGCGTTCGCGGAACGGAGCGACCTGCTGACCCGCGCGGCCGCGCTCCTGGAGGCGGAGACCGAGGACATCGCGCGGACCATGACCACGGAGATGGGCAAACCGCTGGCGGCGGCCCGGGCCGAGGCCGCCAAATGCGCGAAGGCCATGCGCTGGTACGCCGACCGCGCGGAGTCCCTCCTCGCCGACGAGCACCCCGCCGCCGGCGACGTGCGCGACGCGGGCGCCGCGGCCGTCCGGGTGGCCTACCGGCCGCTCGGGGTGATCCTCGCCGTCATGCCGTGGAACTTCCCGCTCTGGCAGGTCGTACGGTTCGCAGCGCCGGCGCTCATGGCCGGCAACGTGGGCCTGCTCAAGCACGCCTCGAACGTCCCCCAGACCGCGCTCTACCTGGGCGAGCTCTTCCACCGGGCCGGGTTCCCCCGCGGCTGCTTCCAGACCCTGCTCATCGGCTCGGCGGCGGTGGAGGACGTACTGCGCGACCCGAGGGTGGCCGCGGCCACCCTGACGGGCAGCGAGCCCGCCGGGCGCGCGGTCGCGTCCATCGCCGGGGACGAGGTCAAGAAGACCGTCCTGGAGCTCGGCGGCAGCGATCCGTACATCGTGATGCCCTCGGCCGACATCGACAAGGCCGCCCGTACCGCCGTGACCGCCCGCGTGCAGAACAACGGGCAGTCGTGCATCGCCGCCAAGCGCTTCATCGTCCACACCGACTGCCACGACGAATTCGCCGAGCGCTTCACGGCCGGTATGGCGGCGCTCACGGTGGGCGACCCGATGGAGGAGTCCACCGATGTCGGCCCCCTGGCCACCGAAGCCGGCCGGGAGGACCTGGAGCAGCTCGTGGACGACGCCGTACGGCACGGCGCCACGGTCCGGTGCGGCGGCCGGCGCCCGCCGCACCGCGAGAACGGCTGGTTCTACGAGCCGACGGTCCTGGCCGACGTCACCCCGGCCATGCGCATCGACCAGGAGGAGGCGTTCGGGCCCGTCGCCACCCTCTACCGGGTCGGGAGCCTGGAGGAGGCCGTCGAACGGGCCAACAACACCCCCTTCGGGCTCAGCTCGAACGTCTGGACGCGCAGCGAGGAGGACATCGCGCACGTCGCGCGCGACCTGGAGGCCGGCGGCATCTTCGTCAACGGCATGACCGCCTCGCACCCGGCCCTGCCCTTCGGCGGCGTCAAGCGCTCCGGATTCGGGCGCGAGCTGTCCGGGCACGGAATCCGGGAGTTCTGCAACATCACCACGATCTGGCAGGCGGCGGACGGCGCGCCTTAGGTCCCGGACAGGGCCTGGGCGGTCCGCGTCGACGGGAGGGGCGTGCGCAGGGCGGAGCGGTCCTGGTCCCAGGCCGCCCCGATGTGGGCGGCGAGCCGCTCCTCCAGGAGGACCGTCGCAGCGCAGCCGAAGGCGACGTCCGGCTCCAGGTCCGGTTCGTCTTCGAGCAGCCCGCCGACGACCTCGCGGCGTACGACTTGCTCGTGGACGGCGTCGGCCTCGACGTGTTCGGCGTAGAAGTGCTCGGCCGCCGGACCCGCACCGCACCTGCGCATCGCCGCGGCGAGGCGGCGGGAGCCGGGGGAGGAGGTGACCTCGACGCAGGCGAAGTGCCCGACCAGCGCCCCGCGCAGCGCCCGGTGCAGGCCGAAGAGGGACATCAGGTTCACGGTGGCGAGCAGGGCGGCCGGCGCCTGGTCCAGGTACCTGCCGTACGCCGGGTCCAGGCCGAGGTCCGTCATGAGGTCGGCGAAGAGCCGCGCGTGGATGTCCTCGGCGCGGCCGGCGCCGAACTCGTCGTACTCGACGGCCACCATGCCCGCCTTGGCCCGGCCGTACAGGCGCGGGAGCACCCAGGCGTGCGGATCGGCCTCCTTGAGGTGGTACAGGGAGCGCAGCGCGGCGTACTCGCGCAGCTGCCACAGGGCGCCCCCGGTCTCCAGACGGTGGCTGAGGCTGCCCGTCAGGTCGACCGGTTCCACGAGCAGCGGGGCGAAGGCGTCCTCGACGGTCCGGGGCGCGTCGGCGAGCTCGGCCCGCAGGGCGCTCAGCACCTCGGCCTCCACGGCCCGGCGCAGGCGCAGCAGGTCGGGATCCCACTCGCGGTCGTCGGCCACGCCGGCGAAGCCGCGGTAGTGGAGTTCGTACAGCAGGTAGAGCGCGAGCTGGAGGTCCTCGCCCCACGGATCGGCCGCCGGGACGGACGCGGCGCGGTAGGCGGGCGGCCGGGCGGCACGCAGGGCTTCCACGACGGCGCCGGACAGCTCACCCCGTGCCCGGGGGAGGCACGGGCCGGTGCCGCTCGGGCCGATCCTGCCCGGGCTGCTGCTGTTCGGGCCGGCCGGGGGCATCGGGGACTCCTTCCTGGGGGCGCGCGACGGCGCGCCGGCGGGGGCGGTGACTGGTGTCGCACCAGGGATACGTACGGCTGCGGCGGCAGGTGCAGAGCGCGACCACGAAGCGGTCGGAGCGGGCCACCGTCCCGTCGTCCAGGACGATCTCCACGGGCCCCTCGACCAGGACCGGGCCCTGCGGGTCCACCGCCACGCGCCGGGCGCGGCCCGGGGTGCCGCCCGCGGTGCCGTCAGAGGCGCTGGGCACGGATCACCACCAGCTCTTCCCATTCCTCGCCCTCGTGGGCGAGGCCCCGGCTCTCCAGCCAGTCACGCCGGGAGCGCAGGACGGGACCCCAGGGCACGGACGCCCTCATCCGCACCTGCGCCGACATTCCGGCCCGCTCCAGGCGGTCCACCGTGGTCCGGGGGCCGCACATGGCGGAGTGCACCATGAGCAGGACGCCGCCGGGACGCAGCCGGGCCGAGGCCCGCGCGCAGATCCGGTCGATGACGGCGCGGCCCGCCGGGCCGGCGTCCCAGGCCCGCTCCGGGCCGTGCGAGGGCAGCCGGGCGTGCGGCGAGGGGACGTACGGCGGGTTGGCCAGGATCAGGTCGAAGCGGCGGCCGCGGGTGCGGGCCGCGAAGTCCCCGTGGAGCACCCGCAGCGGCAGCCGCCGCCGGAAGGCGTTCACGCGGGCGGCGAGCACGGCGGGCCAGGACACGTCCACCGCGGTGACCCTGGCTCCGCGTACCGCCGCGCGGAGCGCGAGCGCACCCGAACCGGTGCCGATCTCCATCACTTCCGCGGCCGGTCCCAGCTCCTCGTGGGCGAGGGCCTCCGCCAGCAGCCTGGTGTCCGCCTGGGGGCGGTAGACACCGGGCGGGACGAAGAGCCTCGCCGGGGCCGTCGCGACGGTCAGGCCCGTGCTCGTCATCTGCTCACCTCCTGGCTCGGCCGGGTGCGCCCGTCCGTACCGCTCACGTCTTGAGCAGCCGGTTGAAGAACGAGCGGTAGTGCTGCAGCGCCAGCCGCAGGTCCTCGGTGGCCACCTGCTCACCGCGGTCCCACTGGCCCTCCAGCCCCTGCTTGTGCGTGGCGAAGGTGCCGGCGAGGTTCTGCATGACCTCTGCCACCAGCGAGTCCGCGGACCTGACCGCGTCCTGCGGGTCGTCGACGAAGCGGCCCTGGATCTCGCTCCACTTCGTGCGGTACTCCTCCGCCTCCGCGCTGCCGAGGAGCGGCTCGGTGGCGCCTTCCTCCGTGTCGGTTCCGGCAGTGCGGCCTTCCGCCGTGCCGCCTTCCAACGTGGTGTCTTCGGCCGTGGTGTCTTCGGCCGTGGTGCCTTCGGCCGTGGTGTCGGCGGGCGTGGTGTCCGCGGGCGTGGTGTCCGCGGCCGTGCCGCGTTCACCGGCGTCGGCCTCGACCGCGCCGCCTCCGACCGCGTCGTCGTCCTCCGTGGGGAAGGCCTCCCCCGGGTAGACCGCCGAGCCGCGGTCACCGGCCGCGTCCGTGCGGGCGAGGTCCTCCGTGGTCAGGCCGGGCTCGCGGGCGGGGTCCTCCCTGTCGTCGTGGGTCTGCATGTCACCGGCTCCTCTGATCGGTGAGCAGCTCCTCGAACAGGGCGCGGTAGTGCACCATCGCCCCGCGGAGCTCCTCTGTCGTCGCCTGTCCGCCGCCGCTGCGTTCCTGGACGTGATGGGCGGCGCGGTAGTGCTCCAGCGTGCGTCCGTGCTCGACCGACAGGTCGCGGAGCTGCCCGCTGTAGCCGTCGGTGGGGTAGCCGCGCTCGCGCATCAGCCGGGTCACCAGTTGGTCGGCCTCGGCGACGGCACCCTCCGGCCGGTCCACGAAGTGCTCCTGGACACCGCTCCACTCCTCGGTGTAGTGGCGCCGGCGTTCGGGCGGCAGTTCCTTGATGTCGAGCTCGTCGTGCCGTTCCTCGCGGGCCCGCAGGTCGCGCTCGGCGGCCAGCTTCCCGCCCTTCTCCTCGACCGTGCGCTCGTACTCGGGCCCGAACCGACTGCGAAGGTGCCGTCGGCGCGCCATCATCCACAGCATCAGGCTGAGCGCGAGCACCACGATTGCCGCCACGACGATCACGGCTATGAGGGTGGTTGTCGACATGTCCGGCCTCCGTTCCGGGGCCTTTTCCTGTGTGCTCAGGCGGCTGCCCGCGCTGCCGCCGGACAAACCCGCGCTCCCGCAAAGCCGCGACGTCAGGCCGGGGGCGAGGGGTCGATCCGGAAGAGGTGCTCGGACTCGGTGAGCTCCAGCAGGCGGCGGATCTGCCGGGTCGGGGCGGCCAGCCGCAGCGTGCGGCCGGATTCACCGGCGATCATCCGTCCTCTGAGCAGAGCGTTCAGTCCGGCGGAATCGCAGAACGTGAGACCGCTGAGGTCCACGACGATGTCCGTGGGACCGCCGGCGTGCGTGAAGGCGGTGAGCAGGGCCGCCCGCAGTTCCTCGGCGTGCTCGATGTCCATCGCGCCGGTGGGGCGGACCGTGATCACATCCGGCCCGACATCGACGGTGACGGGCGGGGCGCCGACGGTGGATTCCTCGCTCATCACAACGCTCCTTCGTTTCGCGCTGCGGGAGGGGGTGCGCAGGACGGGGCGCGCCGGAGGGGTTCGGGTCCCCGTCCTCCGCGGCCGGTTCAGGCGTCGATCTGCTTGCGGTCGCCGACGGGGCCGATGCTGATCTTGCGGGGCTTGGCGCGCTCGGCGATCGGGATGCGCAGGGTCAGGACGCCCGCGTCGTAGTCCGCCCTGATGCGCTCTGTGTCGAGGGAGTCGGCCAGCACGATCTGTCGGGAGAAGACGCCGAGCGGACGCTCGGAGAGCTCCATCTGCACGGTGTCGGCATGCTCGACGGGGCGCCGCTCGGCCTTCACGGTCAGCATGTTCCGTTCGACGTCGATCTCGATCGCCTCGGGGGTCACACCGGGCAGGTCGAAGGCCACGACGTACTCGTCGCCCTCGCGGTAGGCGTCCATCGGCATCGCCGTCGGCGCGGACCATGTGCCGGGGCCCAGCAGCTCGCGGCTGATCCGGTCGAACTCGCGGAACGGGTCGGTGCGCATCAACATCGCGAAACACCTCCAGTCGCTTCGGGCAGTCATTGCCAATGCGCTGCAACTCGACACCGTTGTAACATGTCATCGAAACGATGACAAGCAGGAAGTCGCCTGATGGATGACAGCGAATTCCAGGAGGTCCCCGTGGCCCCGGACGCCCCGCACGGCTCCCTTTCCGCTCCCGCGGCGGCCGCCGCCCTGGGGGCCGTCGAGGACGCCCTGAACACCGCGCGGTCCCGGTCACGGGACGGCGGGCCGTACCCCGCCGACGGCGACGGAGCTGCGGACCCCAGCGAGGCCTTGGCCGCCCTGTTGCTCCTGCGCCAGGTCCGCGAGCGGCTGGCCGGCTGGGAGAGCGGGCTCATCGAGGCGGCCCGGGACGCGGGAGCGAGCTGGGCCGACCTCGCCCACCCCCTGGGCGTCGCCAGCCGGCAGGCCGCCGAGCGCCGCTACCTCCGCCTGCGCCCGGGAGCCGCCGGGAGCACCGGCGACCAGCGGGTACGGGCCACGCGCGACCACCGCGCCGCCGAGCGGACCGTCACCGCCTGGGCCCGCGCCAACGCCGCCGAACTGCGCCGGCTCGCCGCGGCGATCACCGCCGCGACGGGCCTGCCCGGCGCCGCCCGCGAATCCATCGCCCGCCTGGACGAGGCCCTCGGCGCGGACGACGCCGCCGGCATGGTCGGCCCGCTCGTCGATGCCCGGCCCCACCTCCGGCCCGGCCACCCCGAACTCGCCGCCCGTATCGACGAGCTGACCCGGCACACCGACCGGCTCCGCAAGGACAGCCACGACCAGCGCAGGTCCGGCTGAGGCGGCTCAGCCCAGGGCGACCCTGATCCGCTGGGTGGCTCCGGCCTGGCCGGTGAGGTCCGCGAACGTGAGGGAGAGGGCGGAGCCGGTGGTGGCGGAGGTGACCGTGACCGGCGTGGAGAGCACCGAGGCGACGGGACGGTTCCATGTCACCGTGAGGCCCGTCCGCATCCGCATCGGGTCCGAGACGCAGACGGTGGCAGTGCCGTCGCCGTGCTCCCGGACCAGGACGCAGGCGGGTCCGTCGGCGGTGAGGGTGCCGGCCGTCCCCGCGAACCAGAAGTTGACGGCGGTGACCCCGAGCGAGCCGACCCTGACGCCCTGCTGGTTGTTGTCGTTCGCCAGGACCGTCAGCCAGCCGGTGTCCGCGGCCCGGGCGGCCGTGGCGCCGGCGGTGGCGCCGGGCATCAGGAGGTAGGAGCAGGCGGCGTCCACCGGGTCGACGCCGTGGTCGAACCACAGCGTCAGGTAACGGCGGGTGATCGGGTCCGTGGTGCCCCCGGTGTTGATGTCGTGCCAGGAACCGGTCCGGGCCTCCCGCAGCGCCTTGACCGTGGCCCCGCCGGGGAACACGTACCCCCCGTGCCCGGCGATCTGCGCCCACCTGGCTCCGCTGAGGGTGGCGGACCAGCCGAGGGCGGTGGGCTGGGCGGCGCCGTTCACGGTGAGGGCCTGGGTGCCGGTGGCGCCGAGGTTGCGGTTCTCGACCACGGTCTCGACCGCGGCGCCGTCGGTGCTCCGCACGGCACCCGCCAGGCAGACGACCGCGTCGGCCAGGCAGAACCAGGACTTCTTCGCGTACAGGGAGCTGGACAGGCCGCGCAGGAACTGCCCCAGGGCGGCGTACTCCCCGTCCGTGGCGCCGCCGACCCAGTTGGCGTCCGGCCTCGGCAGGCCCCAGGCGCCGCCCTCGGCATCGGCGAGCACCTTGCGGGAGACGGTCGTGCCCGGCAGCCGGTACGGGTCGACGGTGGGCCAGAAGCCGTCGGTGTACTGGCCGTTGGCGTACGTGTCCCCCCACCACTGGAGCATGCCGGCCCCGGCGTGCCAGCCGCGGAGGTTCTCGCCGTTGCCCGTCTCGTAGAAGCCCATCCGTTTCGAGGCCATGCTGAACGAGGCGGCCCAGCCGGGGCGTCGGTGCACGGCGCGGTCCATGCTCGGGAACAGTCGGTGGCCCGTCGGCTCGGGAAGGGCTATGACAGCGTTGTCGTCCAGTACGGCCTTGATCCGGGCCAGCGCCGCGACGCTCAGGTCGGTGTCCGTGAGCACCGGGCTGTAGTAGTCCCGCTGCGTCCAGCCCTTCACCAGAGCGCGCCAGCGCTGGTTCTCCGCGCCGCTCGCGGCCGTGCCCAGCAGGGCGATGGAGGCGAGGACGCCGTGGCCGCGGCCGTGGTCACCGCCCTGGAAACCGTACGAGTTGGTCCTCGGGTTGCCCCGGCTGGTGGAGCGCCCGGAGACCGCGTCCATCATCAGGCCGTTGTGGAGGAAGGGGGCGTAGGACTTCTCCACCGAGTCGAGGACGATCTGCCGATGGGGGTCGGTGACTGCCCAGGTCGATCCGCTGAGCAGGGAGAAGAGGACCGCCAGGCCGCCGAGCAGTACCGCCCCGTAGGAGCCGGTGTAGGAGAGGTAGGTGTGCTGGACGAAGGACCCGTCGGCGTAGAAGCCGTCCCCGCTGCTGACGAAGGGGAAGACGGGGGAGAGCGCGTCGCGGGCGAGCGCGATCTTGGCCGCGTTCTTGCCGAGGACGCCGCGCAGGGCCAGCGAGCGGCACAGGTCGACCCGGTTGGCGCCCGTGCTGGTGCCGGTGTAGTGGGCGACCGCGGAGTCCGGGACGAACCGGTCGACGGCGGCGAGGTAGTTGGCGAGCCGGGTGGCCGACAGGTGGTCGTGGAGGAGCGTGCTGATGTCCAGCAGGAGCTGCGGGGAGCCGATCTGGAAGTCCCACCAGTTGCCGAACTGGCTCTTCGCCGGGTTGTAGGCCTGGTCGTAGAGGTGGTCGAGGCCGGTCCTGATCTCGGCGGCCAGCGCGGTGTCGCCGGTCAGGCCCGTGCCGGGCTGGGCGTACGCCTGGGCCATCGTGGCGAGCCGGGCGTAGCTGCCGGTGATCGAACTGGAGACGGTCAGAGGCAGGTCCGGCCAGAGCGACCCCGCGACGGCCGCCATGGCCGAGCGGTGGTCGGCGGCCTGACTGCCCAGCAGCGCCAGCTTCCCGGCGAAGGGGGCGGCGGCCGGGTCGAATCCGCTGCCCAGCAGCATCTTCCGCCACGTGCCGCGGAGGGTGTCGAACTCGTCGCCCGCGGCGAAGGCGAGGGAGGGGATCGCGGTCAGCAGGGCGGCGTTGCCGGAGAGCCGGAGGAAGGAGCGGCGGGACCATGGGGTGGACATGGAGCCTCCTGAGCTGGGGCGCGGACCGGCTCGTCGGGCAGCGGGCCGCGGCGTGCACGCGTTCGTGCGCAGCAGGAGGCGACCGCTCGGCAGTGAGGCGGCGACGCGCGTGGGGGGCGGGGTGGGAGGATGGCCCGTTGACCGGTTTGTAGCACGCGCGTGATTGAACGCTCAAGAGATACGACACGGATCGATACGCTCAAACAGACAGGCTGAGTGGAAGTCATATCGCCTTGCTGTCACCATGGTTGAGCGTATTGATCGATCGATCGATCGCGACGTTCATGGCTGGACGGTCTCGACGGTGCCGTCGCGCCGGGCGCGTTCGGCGGCGAGCACGGTCAGGTGACTGGTGAGGGATTCGCGCGGGCCGGACTTCACCAGGCCGGGGTTCCCGGTCGCGACTGCCCCGACGAAGGTGTCCATCAGGCCGGCGTCGCCGCCCCCGTGGCCGCCCGCGGCGTCCATCGACCCTCCGCCGCCGAGTCCGCCGCCGAGTCCGATGACCTCCTCCGTGCGGGTCAGGAAGTCGTAGACCCGCAACTGGCTGCCGTCCCCCCGCAGTTCCCCGCGCGTGCCGAAGATCCGGGTCTGGCGGTCCGCCTGCTCGGTGAACGCGGTCATGGTGAAGGTGGCCGTCGCTCCGGAGGCGAACTCCATGGCCACCACCTGGTGGTCGACCACGTCGTTGTCGCAGGCGTACACGCAGCGCCCGTACGGGCCCTCCCGCAGCGCGGTTTCCAGGGCCCGCGGGGTGAAGTCCTCGATCAGCACGCTCAACGGCCAGCCGTGCCTGCCCTGGGCGAGCCGGTCGCCGTAGTCGCGCTTGGCGGAGTAGGGGCAGGTTGCCTCCACCGCGCAGTCCAGACAGCGGTCGGCTGCACCGGCGGGCTTGTTCCCGGGCCGGAAGTGCGACAGCCGCCCGAAGCTGGAGACGCGCACCGGCGGCCGGCCGAGCACGTACTGCAGCCAGTCCAGGTCGTGGCAGGACTTCGCCATCAGCATGGAGGTCGCCTCGTCCTCGCGCCGCCAGTTGCCGCGTACGAACGAATGGGCCTGGTGCCAGAAGCCGACCGGCTCCAGGTGCTGGACGCTGACGACGTCGCCGATGCGGCCGGAGTCGAGGACGCGCTTCAGTGCCCGCGTATACGGGGTGTACCGCAGGACGTGGCCGACGGCGAGGATCACTCCGGCCTCCTCCACCGCGGCCACGATGCGCCGGCACTCGTCCTCCGTCAGCGCCATCGGCTTTTCGAGCAGGATGTGGTGGCCGAGCGCGGCGAACGCCAGGACCGGCTCCAGGTGTTCCCGGTCCAGCGTGCAGACCAGCACCGCGTCCGCGACGCGGCCACGCGCCGCCAGCGTCCGCCAGTCGTCCACCGCGGCCCCTGCATCCAGGGCGTGGACGGCCGCGAACCGGTCCCGCCGCACCTTCCGCGGCTCGGCCACCGCGACGACCGTGGCCCGCTCCGGATGGGCGAGCGCCCAGCGGGCGTACCCGGTCCCGCGCTCCCCGGCACCGACGACGGCAAGTGTGATTCCAGAGGCCATCAGCTTTCCCTACGTGGGGGTGACGTGCCGGACCCGCGCGGAAAGCGCTCGGAGCGCGAGGCTAGCGATCCCGTATCACCGGGGCAAGACCCCCTGGGCCCACTGCGCCGTGATGCGTGCGGCCTGCCGGGTCAGGGCGGTGACCAGGTCGTGGGCGCTGCGGGACGCGGTCGGGCGCAGTACGGCGACACTGATCTCCCGGGCCAGCGGCGGACCCTCCAACGGGCGTACCACGAGGTCCTCGCGCGGCGCTCCTAGTGCGAGCCGGGGCACCAGCGCCACGCCGGTGCCGGCGGCGACGAAGCCCTGGACCACGGCGTAGTCGTCGCTGCGCAGCACGTGCACCGGTTCGAAGCCGTACTGCGCGCAGGCCCACGACAGCAGCCGGTCGCAGGGGTCGCGGGAATCGGCCGCGCCCACCCAGTCGTCGTCGCGCAACTCCTCCAGCGGTACCCGCTCCAGCCGCGCGCAGCGGTGGTCCTCCGGCATGACGAGCAGCAACGGATCGGTGAGCAGCGGATGCAGCTCGAACTCGTCCTCCAGGTCGAGCCGGTCACCCGGCTGGGAGAACACGAGCGCGGCCTGGAGCTCGCGTGACCGCAATCCGCTCAGCAGCGCGGGCAGTTCGCCCTCGGTCAGCGAGACGTGCACTCCGCGCTGGTGCAGGGCCTTCACGGCGGGCGGCAGCAGCAGGGCCCCGGCGGTGGGGAAGGTGCCGATGTGCAGGGTGCGGGCGCCGCGCTCGGCCAGACCGCGCACCTCGCGTTCGGCGAGCTGCAGCCGGGACAGCACGGCCTCCGCGTGCGGCAGCAGCGCCTCGCCCAGCTCGGTGAGCGCGGCGCCGCGCGGTCCGCGCTGAACCAGCCGGGCGTCGAAGTGGGCTTCGAGGACCGTCAGGTGGTGAGTGATCGTCGGCTGCGCGTAGTGCAGGGCACGGGCGGCGCCCGCCAGGGACCCCTCCTGCGCGATGGCCCTCAGGACGAGGAGGTGACGGAGTTCGAGCATATAGACACAGTATGGAGGTACCCAGAGAACTGCAGTATTCCTCGATGATCCGGGCGCTGCCACTCTGACGCGGTGAACAGCACCGCACAGCTCCGCGCCCCGTACGCCGACGCCCTGCGTTCCCACGCCGGGCGGGGCTGGCTCCGGCTCAACGTCCCCGGCCACGCCGCCGACACCGCCACCACCTCACCCCTCGTACGGGCCTTCGGAGCCGACGTACCGCTCCTGGACTTCCCGCCGCTGCTCGACGGGATCGACCTCGGTACGGACACGCCGATGGACGAGGCGCTGGCCCTGGCCGCGGCGGCGTGGGGAGCCCGGCGTACCTGGTTCCTCACCAACGGGGCCTCGCAGGGCAACCAGATCGCCTCGCTCGTCGCCCCGGCCCTCGGGCGCACCCTCGTCGTCCAGCGCAGCGTGCACTCCAGCGTCATCGACGGCCTGGTGCTGTCCGGGCTGGAAGCCGCCTTCGTCCACCCGTCCGTCGACACGGAGCAGGGCATCGCCCACGGGGTGACGGCGGCGGATCTGGCCGGCACCCTCGCCCGGCATCCCGACGCGGCCGCGGCGTACGTCGTCTCCCCGAGCTATTTCGGCGCGGTCGCCGACATCCGCGCCCTCGCCGACGTGGCCCACGCCGCGGGTGTGCCGCTGATCGTGGACGAGGCCTGGGGCGCGCACTTCGGATTCCATCCGGACCTGCCGGGCGGCGCGCTCGCCCAGGGCGCGGACCTGGTGACCTCCAGCACGCACAAGCTGGCCGGCAGCCTCACCCAGTCCGCGATGCTGCACCTGGCGCACGGCCCGTTCGCCGAGGTGCTCGAACCCCTCGTGGAGCGTGCCCACCGCCTCGTGCAGTCCACCAGCGCGAGCGCCCTGCTCCTGGCCTCCCTGGACCTCGCGCGGAGGACCCTGGTGAGCGGCCGTGAGGCCATCGGGGCCTCCGTCGGGGCGGCCGACAAGATCCGCGGAGTGATCCGCGCCCTCGGCCGGTTCGCCGTCGTCAGCGACGGCTTCGGCCGGTTCCCCGACATCGTGGCGGCCGATCCGCTGCGCATCGCCATCGACACCCGCGTCGGCGGGATCCCGGGCCACGAGGCCAGGCGACGGCTGTCGCGCGACCATCGGATCATGGTCGAGGTAGCCACCGATTCGGCGGTCGTCGCGGTGGTGGGAGCGGGCGCCTTCCCCGACGCGGACCGGTTCGTCGAGGCGCTGCACAGCCTGCCGTCCCCGCTCGGGGGCGCCACGGACGAACCGCTTCGGCTCTCCCTGCCCCGGCCCGGGCCCACGCGCCTCACCGCCCGGGAAGCCTTCATGAGCCCCACCCGGCTGGTGCCGGCGGCCGAGGCCGTGGGCCTGGTCTCCGCCGACACCCTGGCCGCCTACCCGCCGGGCATCCCCAACGTGCTGCCGGGCGAGGTCGTCACCGCGGAGACGGTGCGCTTCCTCCAGCGCACCGCGGCGGCGCCGGGCGGGCACGTCCGCGGCGCCGCCGATCCGGGTGTCACGCGTCTGCGGGTCGTCGGCTGAGGGGCGGCGGGGACGCGGGGCCGTAGAGAGCCGCGGGTGAGCCGGTGGTGAGGGCCCAGTAGCGGTCCCCGTAGGACCAATGCCACCACTCCGTGGGGTAGTTGACCAGGCCGGCGGCGGTGAGGGCGGCGCCGAGGATCTCCCGGTGCGCGCGGGCGGCGGGGCCGATGTCCGTGGCGTGGGTGTAGCAGGCGCCCGCGCTCTCCTCCGGGTCGGCGTTCACGCGGGTGCCGAGGTCGAGTTCCTTCCCGTACCCATCGGCGAGGGTCAGGTCCACCGCCGCGCCCGCGCTGTGCGGGGCGATCTCCGGAGGGGACACGTAGCGGCTCGCCATGGCGTACAGCTCCGCCTCCGGAAGGCCGGGGCGCTCGGCACGCAGTCCGCCGAGGTACTCCTCGAAGTACCGGCGCTGGAGGGCCGGCGGCCGGTACCCCTCGACGAACAGCAGGCGCAGGCCGCCGGGGAGCAGTTCCTGGGCGTGCAGCAGCCGTTGGAGTACGCCTTCCCGCAGCAAGGCGTAGGAGCCCGCCTCGTCGGCCTTGCGGGGGTCGACCAGCAGGAGCCCCTCGTCCCGTACGTCGACGAGGGGCTCGCCGCGCTCCCGGACGGCTATCGCGGACACCTTGGGGTCCGCCATCAGGATGATCTCGTTCATGGCCGGATCGTCCCACCGTCCGGATCCGGCGCGGGTAAGGGCTTCAGTCGGGCCGGCGGATTCCCCAACGCCTCCGAGTCTTGGGCCCGGTGGCCCGGCCTGTCGCGAACAGCGGGCCGCGGAGCACCTCGACGGCGTCCGTGTCGCCCGCGGCCGCGGCGCGCCGGTACCACTCCTCGGCCTCTCCCCGCCGGCCGGTGCGCAGCAGCACCAAGCCCAGGTTGACCATGGAGTTGACGTCGCCCGCGTCTCCCGCGCGCCGCAGCCACGGTTCGGCCTCGCGCAGCCGGCCGGCCTCGCAGAGCAGGCCGCCGAGCGGGCCCGCGGCCTTGACCTCCCCGGCTTCGACCGCGCGCCGCAGCCACGACTCGGCCTCCCCGGACCGGCCGGTCCTGTCCAGCAGGAGCCCCAGGTTGATCATCGAGCCGGCGTTCCCGGCATCGGCGGCGCGCCGCAGCCACGGTTCGGCCTCCTGCAGCCTGCCGCTCTCGCACAGCCGGGTGGCCAGGGCGGCGGTGGCGAGGAGATGACCGGTTTCGGCGGCGCGCCGGTACCACTGCTCGGCCTCGTCCGCCCGCCCGGTGTTCTCCAGCAGGACGGCGATGTCGTACAGGGCGCGGTCGAACCCGGCGTCGACGGCACGCCGGTACCACTGCTCGGCCTCCTCCATCCGGCCGCCCCGGTACAGCAGGGTGCCGAGGTTGCTCATCGAGGCCGCGTCACCGGCTTCGGCCGCGCGCCGCAGGAACTGCTCGGCCTCTCCCGCCCGGTTGCCCTCGTACAGGATGACGCCCAAGGCGCTGGCGGCCCGGAGGTGGCCCGCCTCGGCGGCGCGCCGGAACCACTGCTCGGCTTCGTCCGCCCGGCGGGTGGATTCCAGCAGGACGCCGAGCTCGTACAGGGCGGCGACCTCACCCGCGTCGGCGGCCCGCCGCAGCCAGGGCTCGGCCTGGCCCTTCCGGCCGGTCCTCGCCAGTTGTTCGCCGAGCCGGCCCATGGCCCTGACGTCGCCTGCCCGGGCGGACCGCTCCAGCCACGACTCGGCTTCATCGGCCCGGTCCATGAGCAGCAGGGTTCCGGCCAGCAGGGCGATGCCCGTGGGGTGGCCCGTTTCGGCGGCGCGCCGGTACCACGGCTCGGCCTCCTCCAGCCGCTCGGCCTTCGCCAACAGGTACCCGAGGTCGATCATCGCGGGTACGTGACCGGCTTCGGCCTCGGCCCGGAAGACCCGTTCGAGCTCCTCGGTCTCGCGCGGGCCCCCGCCTCCCGCCTTAGCCCGCTGCTTGGCGGCGCGGATTCGGTACTCGCTCGCTTCGTCGGTACGGCCGAGCCGCGCCAGCAGGTCGGCGAAGATGTCGTAGCCGCCGAGCAGGTCGTCGGTGAACTCCTCCGGATCGTGCTCGGAGAGATCGCGGTAGATCAAGGCCGCCCGGGCGGCCGCCACGAGCGCGTGGTCGAGATCGGTGTCCAGTTCGCTCCTGACCAGCGCGAAACCCGTCAGGGCACGGGCCAGGCCGGGGAGATGGGCATCGCGGTCGGCCTGGACCAGCTCCTCGCACAGGTCGACGGCCCATCGGGAGTGGTCCAGGGCCTGCGCCCGCCTCCCGGCTCGTGCCAGGTCTCCCGCGTGGTTGCGCTGTGCCACCGCCAGGCCGGGCAGGTGGATGCCGGGGTCTGCGGCGCCCTCCGCCGCCTTGTGCCACACCTCGATGGCGCGTCGGGACCACTCCAAGGACTCCGACCCGCGCTTCCCGGCCTTCCACAGGTGGCCCACGTGGGTGGTCAGTGCCTCGGCCAGGTCGGGCAGGTAGGCGTGGCTGGTCTCGGCCAGCATGCGGAAGTTCTCGACGGCCAGTTCAGAGCTTTCCACGGCTTCCGACGGATGCCCGGCGGACGACAGCCGGATCGAGTCGTTGTACAACAACCGGGTCATCATGGGCCAGTAGGCCTCCGGATCGGCCTCGGCCAGGGTCCAGTAGTGGTCGCCGGCCCGCCTGGAGTGGTTCCGGGCCTCCTCGTGCCGTCCGGCTTCCGCCAGCAGGGTGGCGTGGTTGGCCAGTGCCCCCGCCAGCGACGTGCGGTAGGTCTCCGGGGCGTCGCGCGACAGCGTCTCCAACAAGTCGACGGCGCGCTGGGAGGCGTCCTGAGCCTCCGCCCGACGCCCGGCGTGCACCAGCCTGTTCGCGTGATTGGCCAGCGCCTCGGCCAGGAGCGGCAGGTGTGCCTCGGGGTCGGCCCGGGCCAGTGCGCCGTAGCGGTCGACGGCCTTTTGGGAGTGGTCCAGGGCATCCTCGTGCCGCCCGGCGTGCGCCAGATCGATCGCGAGGGCGGACAGCGTCCCCGCCAGATCGCGCGAGTGGGTCTCCGGGTCGGCCCGGGCCAGTTCGCCGTAGAGGTCCGCTGCCCGCTGTGCGTAGTCCAGGGCCTCCGCCCGCCGCCCGGCGTTGCGCAGTTTCATCTCCAGGTGCCGGTACAGCCGGGCCCGTTCGGCGTCGGTGGAGCCGGGCTCGGTGAGGGCGGCGAAGCGCATGGCGACGGCGGCGAGGCCGGCGTCGAGGTTGATGTGCGGCAGCACGCCCACCTTGGCGAACGCGGCGGCTTCGATGGCCCTGAGGACGTCCCTGTCCGCCCCGTCGATACCGGCGACGGCCACCAGTGCGGCGCTGCCGGCGTCGATGGCTATGTCCGCCCTCTCCCGCAGCAGGGGGAAGAGGACCTTCTCGCCGAGGTGGGGCCACCGGTCGGCCGCCGAGGCCAGCAGGGTGACGGCGCGCGGGGCGCACGCGGCGGTGCCGGGCGAGGTCAGCAGCGCCTTCGCAACCCCCGTCGCCCAGGGGTCCGCGCGGTATCCGGTGACAGCGTGGCCCGGCACGGTCAGGGCCAGGAAGTCCTCGGCCAGCCGGTCGGGATAGAGCGGTTCGAGCACGCTCTGCGGGTCGAGTGGCGGGTAGCAGCGCGCGTGGTCGCGCAGCAGGGACCGTACGGTCCCGGGCGCGGTGGCCACGGCGGCCCGCTCCAGCGCCGCCGCACCGTCCTCCCAGGTCGACGCCCCGGTCAGGGAGGCGACGAACGCCACGCTCGCCATGTCGTCCGGTGAGGTACGGAAGTCCAGCCCGGCCGCGGCGTTCTCGTACAGCCGTCTCCAGTGCTCGTGTTCCCGTTCCAGCAGATAGGCCGACAGGCCGGCCGTGTCATGCGGTGGCCTGCGGCCGTGGACGTGCGCGTCGACGGCGACCAGGGCGGCCATGTGCACGGTGAGGGTGAGCCCGAAGGCGGGGTGTTCCAGAGGGAGGGACGAGGGGGCCGTGGCGGCGTCGGGCCGCCGGTACAGCTCGGAGAACCTGGCACGGGCGGCGGCGAACACGTACTCCCGTCCGCCGGGGTCTCCGGGCAGGGCCGCCAGCTCCCGGTCCGAGGTCGCGGCCCGGTCGCCGATCATCGACTTCACCGCGGGCCACGCGTGGGCGGTGCGGGCCAGCAGCAGCACGCGCACCGGTGTCCGCCGCCCGGAGCCGCCGCCGAGCACGCTGTTCGCGAACAGCCAGGCCAGGTCCCGCAGGGGCCAGCGGTCGGCGTAGTCCACCAGGACCAGGAGCCCGCGGCGGTCCCCGACGCGGCCGTCATGGCTGCCCCCGGACTCCGGGACCACCGCGCCGCCGTGCCGGGCGACGATCGTCTTCCAGCCGCGCCGGGCGGAGGTCGCGGCCAGCTCATCGGCCAACCGGGTCTTGCCCCGCCCGCCGGGGCCGTGCAGCCAGCGGACCGCCAGGCCCCCGTCGCCGCCGTCGCGCCAGTCGGCCAGCTCGCGCAGTTCGGCCTCGCGGCCGGTGAAGGGCACGACCGCGTTGCCCGCGTTGAGCAGCCGACTGGGCTGCCCGGCCCACGCGGGGTCGGGTTCCCCGGCCGGCGGCTGGTGCTCCGTCAGGAGGTACACCGGCCGGCCGTCGCCGTACACGTGCACGTCCGCGTGGATCGCACCGTACGCGAACCCGCCGAAGGCGTAGACGTTCTGGACGATCGTGGCCTGTCCCTCACCGTCCGGTAAGCCGGGAGCGGTCACCTCTGCCCTCCGTGTCCTGTCGGGGGAGCGGCCTAGGCGGCCACCTCCTGCCCGACGCTACGAGGCCGCCCCGCCGCGACGCAGCCGGATCGGCAAAAGACCCGCGAAGATCGACCGGAGTACGCGGCGCGGGGCGAACGGGCAGACTGGTGGCTCGAATGCCCGAGATGTCGAGGAGTGAGCGTGCCCGTTCCGATCATCATCGACTGCGATCCCGGCCACGACGACGCCCTCGCGATCATGCTGGCGGCGGGCGATCCCGCGGTCGACCTGCTCGCGATCACCACGGTCGCCGGCAACCAGACGCTCGCCAAGACGACCTTGAACGCGCGCCGCGTCTGTACGGTCGCGGGCATCACCGGCGTGCCCATCGCGGCAGGCTGCGACCGCCCGCTGCTCCAGCCGCTGGTGGTCGCCGACGACGTCCACGGAGAATCGGGCCTGGACGGGCCGCGGTTCCCCGAACCCACCGTGGACGCGGTCCCCGGACACGCGGTGGACCTCATCCACCGGATCCTGACCACGCATCCGGAGCCCGTCACCCTCGTACCGACCGCGCCCCTGACCAACATCGCCCTGCTGCTGACCCGGTATCCGGACGTGGTCCCGCACATCCGCGAGATCGTCCTCATGGGCGGTTCCACCGAGCGCGGCAACCGGACCCCGGCCGCCGAGTTCAACATCCGGACCGACCCCGAGGCCGCGGACATCGTCTTCCGCAGCGGTGTGCCGATCACCATGTGCGGCCTCAACGCGACCCACCAGGCGCTCGCCACCCCCGAGGTGCTGGCGCGTTTCGAAGGGCTCGGTACGGATCTCGGGCGCGTCTGCGCCGAGTTGATGACCTTCTTCGCCTCCACCTACCGCCGGCTGTGGGGCTTCCCGAGTCCGCCGCTGCACGACCCGGTCGCCGTCGCCCGCGTCATCGATCCGGACATCGTGCGCTGCGTCCCGGCGGGCGTGGTCGTGGAGCTGCGCGGGCAGTACACGCGCGGGGCGACGGTCGTCGACCTCCACCGGTCCCTGGATCTACCGGAAAACGCGCAGGTCGCGGTGGCCGTGGAGGCCGGCCTGTTCTGGGACCGGATGCTCGCCGCGGTGGCGGCGCTCGGCTCCCGGACCGCCTGAAGCGGTTTCCGGATACCACTCTCCGCATGTACATGCTGGGGCACAATGCGTGACGTCAGTGACCATTTGTGGGCAGCGTGGCCCCCCACACCGTTTCGCACGGGATGACTCCGGGGTCCTGCGGTGCCCCGGTTCGGGGAGGCGTGGTTGTGGCGGTGGGTTCCTTACCGATACGGCGGTTACGGGTACGGCGGGGGACGACGGAAGTGGGGTCGGGACTGCAGCGCGCCCAGTCCTTCATGATCGTGGCCACCTCGCTCTACCGGGCGAGCCATCTGACCGTCGGCGTCCTCGCGGTGGCCCAGCGCCAGCGGGACCTTCCCCTGCAGTACGTGGGGCTCGCCACTGCCCTGGGGCTGAGCGCGCTGGGCTACGGCACGGCCCGGAGGCGAGGCTGGTTCGACCGGCGGCACGTCTGGGCGGACGTCCTGGTCGTCGGGTGCGCGCTGCCGTACGCCCTCATCGCGTGGGGCGGTGTACGGGAGCCCGCCCTGCTCGCCTGGGCGATGCTGCTCGGCGGGTCGGCGAGCGCCGTCGCGGCCATCGCCCTCGAACGGTCCCACGCCCTCGCCGCCATCGCGCTCCTCGTGGTGACCCACTTCCTCGGCTACCGGGCGGTGAACGCGAACCCCGCGATCGTCGTCGGCCACATCAGCTCGCTGCTGTCCTCGGCCGTGATGGTCTGGGTCTTCTGGTGGTACCTGCGCCGCCAGGGACGTCTCCTCGACGAGGCCAACGCCCGTGCGCTGGCCGCCGAGGCGCACAAGGCGCGCTACGCCGAGCGGCTGGAGCACCACCGGGCGCTGCACGACACCGTCCTCGCCACGCTGACCACCCTCGCGGCCGGCGGGGTCGACGCCAACGCCCCCGAGGTGAGGGAGCGGTGCGCCCGCGAGGCCGCGTACCTGCGCCGGCTGATCCAGCAGACCGCCGACGAGGTCCACCACCGGGAGATCGGTGCCGCCTTGGAGGAGGCGGTCGGGTCCGTGGAGAGCCTGCAACTGCGGGTCACCGCCCAGTACCACGACCTGCCGAAGGTGCCGCCCGAGGTCGCCGCCGCGTTCGGGGACGCGGCGCGCGAGGCCCTCAACAACGTACGGCGGCACGCGGGCACCGGGCACGCCTACCTCACCGCGACCGGGGACACCGACGGGCGTGGGGGAGCGGTCGTCACCGTCGTCGACCAGGGTCCCGGTTTCGACCCCGAGCGGTGCGTGCCCGGCCTCGGGCTGCGCGGTTCGGTCCGCGGCCGGATGGCGGAGGTGGGCGGCCGGGCGACCGTGGACACCGCCCCCGGCGAAGGGGTAAGGGTGGAGCTGAGATGGCCCGGGTGATCGCCGTCGCGGTGGTCGACGACGACCGGATGCTCCTCGACGGCATGCGGGCCTGGCTGGGCGGGGTCCCGGAGCTGCGGCTGGTGGCGACCGCGGCCACCGTCGGGGAGCTGCTCGGGACGCCGGACACGGAACCCCCGTACGGGCCGGGCGGGTCGGCGTACGACCCGCCCGACGTGGTCCTCCTCGACCTCGCGCTGCGCGACGCCTCCGCCCCCGCCGACAACATCCGGCGGCTGTTGCGTTCCGGAAGCCGGGTCCTGATGATCAGTACCGTCCCGGACCGCTCCCGGATCATCGAGTCGGTCCGGGCGGGCGCCGACGGCTACCTGACCAAGGACAACGACCTGCCGACCCTGGTCGCCGCGATCAAGGACGTCGCGGCGGGCCGGGGCGCCCACTCCGTGGAACTCGCCTTCGCCTGCGCGCACGACAACGGTCCCGCCCGTCCCCGGCTCTCCCCCCGGGAGCGGCAGATCCTGCTCGACTACGCCTCGGGGCTGACCCTGAAGTCCGCCGCCCGGCGCGCGGGCATCACGGTCTACACGGCCAAGGACTACCTGGACCGGGTCAAGGCCAAGTACCAGCAGGCGGGCCGCCCCACGCACACCAAGGTGGACCTGGCCCGGCGGGTACGCGAGGACAGCCTCGAAGGGGGCTGACCACCCGGCGCAAGCCCCCCAAACGGGCGGCTGTCGGCAAGGACCGCCCCCTCCCTATCGTCGTCCCCGGCGGCGTCGGGGAAGGCCCGCCGGGGGTGGGGGGATGAGCCGGTGTCCGACTTCTGGCCGACCTTGACGGACGACGTGTTCCGCACCGCGACGGGCCCCGACGGCCGTCAACCGGGACGGGGGGAACTCCTCGGCCGGGAAGCCGAGATGGGGGAGGTGGCAGCCTCGCTGGCCGCCGCCCGGTCGGGGCGGGGCGGAGCGGTCTTCGTCACCGGCGAGCCGGGCGTCGGCAAGACCCGGCTCGCCGCCGAGGCCGTCGCCGCCGCGGGGGAGGCGGACATGGTCACGGCGCAGGGGCGGGCGAGCACAGTGGGCTCGCCCGTCCCGTACCGGCCGCTGGTCGAAGCGCTGCTCTCGCTGGCCCGTGCCGGCCTGCTGCCGGACCCGGCCGAGCTGGGCCGCTACGGGCCGGTCGTCGCACGCCTGCTGGCCGACACCGGGGGCCCGGGAGGCGCCGCCGCGTCACACCTCGTGGTCGCCGAGGCGGTGCTGCGCCTGATCGCCGTCATCGGACACCGGCGGGGCTGCCTGCTCGTCCTCGACGACCTGCACGACGCCGACGCCGGGACGCTCGCCGTCGTCGAGTACCTGCTGGACAACATCGGGCAACAGCCCGCCGTGCTCCTGCTCACCGCGGGGCGCGAATCCTGCGTGGCGACCGAGCTGGCCGCGCGGGCCCGCCAGCGCGGGGCGGCGGCGATCCTCGACCTGCGCCCCCTCGGCCGCGCCGACGTGCACGACCTCGTCGCGGCCGAGCTGGGACTCGCCCCGGCCGAGGTCGGCCCCGAGCTCGTCGAGCGCGTGCTGGGCGGCAGCGCCGGGATCCCGTTCGTGGTCAAGGAGCTCGTCCAGGACCACGGCCCGATGGACGGCGGCGCCGTCGGCGGCAGCCGGACGAGCCGGACGCGGACCGTCCCCCTCGCCGTCCCCGCCTCCGTCGCGGACAGCGTCCGGCGCCGGGCCGAGCAGCTCGGCCCGCCCGGCGTGGAATTCCTGGGCATGGCCGCCCTGTTCGGGCAGCGCTTCCCGCTGCCGGTGCTGCAGCACGCGCTCGGCTGTCACCACAGAGAGCTGTCCGCGATCCTGCGCGCGGGGGCCGCGTCGTACCTGATCGTGCCGGACGGGTCGAGCGCGCACTGGTACGCGTTCCGGCACCGGCTGGTCGCGCGGGCCCTGCTGGACGACCTCGGACCGGGTGAGCGCGCCGGGTACGCGACGAGGGCGGCGCGCGCCCTGGCCGAGCTGCACCCGGGGCTGCCCGGAGCGTGGTGCGCGCACGCCGCCGGGCTGTACGGGCACGCGGGCGACACCCCGGAGGCCATCCGCCTGTACTGCGAGGCGGCGGGGCGGGCGATGACCGAGGGCTCGGTGGAACGGGCGGTGGCGCTGCTGACCCGGGCACACCGACTCGTCGACCCGGGTACCGCACCCGAACCGCACGCCACGGTGCTGGAGCAACTGCTCGACGCCGTCACCTGCTCGGCCCGGTTCGACCGGGTACCGGCGCTGGCTGCCGGCCTGGAAGCCCTGGGCGGCGACCACGGCGTACCCGCGCAGCGCCGGGCCGGGCTCCACGCACGACTCGCCGACATCGCCACCCTGATGGGGCGGCCGGCGGAAGCCCACCGCCACGTCGACATCGCCCGCTGGCTGCTCGGCGGCAGCCCGGCGCCCGCCCACGCCGCCCTCGTGGACCTCGCCGCGGCGCACGTGGAGCTGAGCCGGTTCGCGCCCGACCGGCTGGCCACCGCAGCCGGGTTCGCCCGCCGGGCGGCGGACGCGGCCCAGCGCGCCGGTCTGCCGGACGTGGCCTGCAGAGCTCTGCTGGTGCTCGGGGAACTGGCCTGGGAGCGGGACGAGCCGACCGCGACGGCACACTTCACGCGTGCCTGTGCGATCGCCCACGCGCGCCGGCTCCCCGTACTCAGGGTGTCCGCCGAGACGTACCTGGCCAGGATCGCGGCACGGCGCGACGGCCGGTCCGCCCGGGTCGAGCAGGCCCGGCAGGAGGCCCTGCGGATGGGCGTACTGCCCCTGGCGCAGGAGACCGGTTTCGTCCTCGCCCTGGACCAGATCCAGCGCGGCGCGTTCGAGGCGGCCCGGGACCGGATCCACGAGGGACTGGCCGAAGCGACGCGGCTGCGGCTGGGCCGGGCCCAGTCCCTGCTGCGGCTGGCCGACGCGGTGCGCTGCGCCCACCAGGGCCGGCGCGCCGAGATGCAGGAGGCGCTGGAGCTGCTGGCCCCGCTCATCGACGCCGCGCCGGGCCTGCGGTCCATGGCGTACGGGCTGGCGCGGGCGTTCTGTTCACTGCTGGAGGAGAGACACGACGCCGCCGAGCAGGAGTTCGCACAGGCCCTCGCGTACGACGCGGAGAATCCGGCGACCGGCGAGTTCGGCAAGCACGGCGTCATCCTGCTGCTGGGGGTGCTGGCCGGGCGCATGGGCCGACGGCACTACACGGGCGTGGTGGAGGCCGACGTCAGCGGTACCCGCTGGAACCGCCAGTTCACCGGCCTGGCACACGCCGTACTGCTGGGCCGCGAGGGCCGCTCCGGCGAGGCGACGGCCGCCGCGGCCGGGGCGCTGGAGGCGGCCGAGCTCTACCCCGTGGCGCGCCACCTGTGTCTGCGTCTGGTCGCGCGGTCGGCGTACGAGGACGGGTGGGGCGCGCCGGTCGACTGGTTGCGCGAGGCGGAGGAGTACTTCCACGGCGCCGGCCTCCCGGCGGTCGTCGGCGCCTGCCGGGCCCTGCTCCGCGGGATGGGCGCGCCGGTCCGGCAACGGCGCACGGGCACCGAGCAGGTGCCGCCGGACCTGCGCCGGTGCGGCATCACCGTCCGCGAGTTCGAGGTGGCCCGGCTGCTCGCCGAGCGGATCGGCAACAAGGACATCGCCGGCCGGTTGCACATCTCGCCGCGCACCGTGGAGAAGCACGTGGCGAGCCTCCTCCAGAAGACCGGCCACCCCAACCGGTCGGCCTTCGCCTCGGCCGCCCGCGACCTGGTCATGCGACCCGTCTAGGACAGCGCGGGCGTCCCCGCCAAGGTCGCCACCCGGTCGAAGCGGCCGTCGAGATCCTCGTCCCCGTGGTGCACGACGAGCAGGGCGCGGCCCTCGGTCCGCTCCCGCAAGGTGCGGAGCACCAGGTCCCTGCCGTTCTCGTCGAGGTTCGAGAACGGCTCGTCGGCGAGGTACACGTCCGCGTCCTCGCACAGGAGCGCGGCGACCCCGACACGTTGGCGCTGGCCGGACGACAGCTCCGAGGGCAGCTGGGCGGCCAGGGCGTCCAGGCCCATCGAGGTGCGCACTCGCTCGTCGGCGACCAGTTCGCGCACCGGCAGCGGCGGCAGGTTCACCGGACTGGTCAGGCTCACCACCCGGGGCGGCAGGATCACCGCGCCGGCGTCGGGGGCGAGCGTCCCGGAGATGATGTGCAGGAGCGTGGTCTTCCCGCAGCCGTTGGGGCCGCGGAGCAGCACGTGCTCGCCGGCGCGCAGCTCGAAGTCGTCGATCGACACCTCGGCGCCGTCGCCGTACCCGACCCGGGCGCCGCGGACCAGCACCACGGATCCCTCGTCGTGGTACGGCGCCCGGCGCGAACCGCGCAGCGTCTCGATCCGCTTGAGGACGGCGGAGTTCCGGCGGACCTGCGGAATCATGTTGATGAGGTCGAAGATCCCGGTGACGGCCCGCCACAGCGAGTTCACGAACGCGAGGAAGCTGCCGAAGGACATCCTGCCCGAGAAGACGAAGAAGGCTCCGATGACCATCGAAGCAGTGTCCGACAGGTTCATGACCAGGTCGCTGAGGGTCCGCTGCTTCAGCGACAGCCGGTAGTTGACGAAGGTGATGCCCAGGAATCCGCGCAGCGCGTCCTGGTTCGCCGCGCGGGTGCCGGGCAGCAGCGACGGCAGGCCGCGCAGCGCGTGGAAGGACTCCAGCGTGCGGGTCAGCTTGTTGATGTACCGCGCCTCCGCCTCGCGTTCGGGTTCGGTGTTGTCCTCGATCCGCTTGGCCAGCCGGTTGCTCACGAGCACCAGCGGCGGCACGATGACCAGCAGGATGAGGCTGGCCTGCCAGGACAGGTACAACAGCACGCCGAGGAAGACGACCGACGCGACCGTCTGCCGGGCGATGCGGATGCAGACGTCGACGGCCGGCAGGACGCCCTCGGAGACGTCGTTGTGGATGCGGCTGACGTAGGAGGCGTTGCCCGCCTCCGACACCGTGCGGCCGTCCAGGCCGAGCGTGCGGCCCAGCAGCTCCGTCTCCAGCACCAGCGTGAACGCGTTCTCGTACCGCTTGCGCCACCAGGAGACCCAGTAGCCAGCGAGGTTGAGGGTCAGGCCGAGCAACAGGTAGCAGGCGCCCAGCACGAGGAACCTGCGGAAGTCCGCGGTCAGGATCGCCTGGTCGAACAGGGCCTTGAGCAGGAGCGGGTGCAGCAGGGCTTCGAGCCCGCCGGTGGCGGCCTCGGCGGCGAGGATCACGACGAACGGCGCCCGGTGACCCCGCAGGGTGCGCCACAGCTGGTTCACCGGGCCGCCTCGTCGAGCAGGAAGTCGGCCGGACCGCCGCTGTTCACGCGGTGGAGCACCCGCAGCACGCCCGCCGAGCCCGTCAGGTAGTCGGTGGAGCAGCGCAGCAGCCCCTCACCGGGGACGCCCAGCAGGGTCTGCCCGTCGCGGCGCGGCACCGCGAAGTGCTCGGCGGGTTCGAACAGGAACACCTTCCGGACGAAGTCGAGCTGGCGCAGCGCGGTGTCGCGGTACGAACGGTCGCCGGTGAACCGGGCCGCGTCCAGCAGCGCGTCGGCGACCCCGCTCATGCCGAAGGCGTATCCCGGCAGCACCGAGTGCCTGACGTCCAGCCCGCGCAGGACCGTTCGCGCGGAGTCGAGGTCGCCGTAGCGCAGCAGCACCTGCACCACGCCCGCGGACCCCACCTCGATGTACGGCTCCATGGTCCCTTCGTGCTCGAACATGATCGGGCTGCCCTCGACATCGGCGTCCAGCGGCTTGGCATGGGCCATCTCCCAGGCGAGCGCGTCCCGCCCGAGCCGCAGATAGCGTTCCTCCCCAGTGACCTGGTGCATCCGCAGCAGGAACATCGCCACACCGGCCTGGCCGAAGCCGAGGCCCGTCAGCGGTTCCTCGGTCGCGAACTCGTTCAGCCAGTAGGCCTGTCCGCCGTCACGGTGCGCGGAGTCGCACAGCGCACGCGCGCACCCCGTCGCGGCGGCGAGATCGCGCGGGTCGCGGCCGTGCAGGAAGAAGCGCAGATTGGCCATCCCCAGCCCGGAGAGGCCGTAGTAGAAGGTGTGGTCGCCGGTCTTGGGCGCGCGCCGGTTGGCCTGTGCCAGCAACTCCCTGGCCTGGGTCCGGAGCCCGAGCGAGTCGGCCGCCCAGGCGATGCCGGCCAGACCGTTCATGAGGCCGTCCGGGTACTCCGCCACGTCCATGCCGGCCAGCTTGTCGCGCAGCCAGTCACGCCATTCGGGCCGGATCGGGACACCGGAGGCGTTCAGCGACCACAGGACGCCGCTCGCCCCGAAGCCGAGGCTCAGCGGGTTGGTGACGTGCGCGAACGGGTCCACGGGGAAGAGCGATTCCCGGTCGGGGTCGGCGACGGCGCCGACGAACGCGGCCACCCCGGCCTCGGCCTCCACCAGCCCGAGCCGCTCCTTGACGACCGGTCGCGGCGGTGCGTCCCGGACCTGCCCGAGCAGCTCCTCCTCGTCGTCCAGGGCTTCGAGTACCTCGTCGAGGGTGATCCGCGCCTGTGCCAGGTCGGTGAGCAGCCGGTGGATCCGCTCCGGCCAGCCCAGACCGTCGATGAAGATCCGGTACGCGTCGAGGACGTCCTCGCGCAGGTACGACATCGCCGCGATCGGGAAGATGAAGTACGCCATGGTGTTCGCCAGGCCGTACAGGTCGCCCTCGGTTCCGAACGCCTCGAAGCGGCTCCGGGACAGGCTGAAACCCGGTGTGAAGAGCTCGACCGGCTTCTCCAGCGACGCCTCGCCGCCCCCGCCCCCGGCCAGTCGGCACGCCTCCAGGTCGACGATGGTCACCGCGTAGGTGTCGGGGTCGATGAGGAGGTTCGCGGGGGTGAAGTCGCCGAGGATCACCTGGCGCTCGTGGGCGGCCCGGATCGCACGCGCCAGCCCGCGGAAGACGGCGATGAAGATCTTCAGGAACTCCCGCGACTGCTCGATGTCGAACCCCGGCCGCGCGAGCGGATTGCGTTCGAGCAGGACCGAGCGGATGTCGGAGCCGTCGATGAACTCCTCGGCTATGTAGTGGTGCTCCCAGTGCTGGAACAGGGCGATCGGAGCGGGATACGAGCCGACGTCGGCCAGCCGGTTCAGGAACATCCACTCCCGGGCGAGGATGTCCACGGCGTCGTGGTCCTGACGCGGGTTGATGTTGGTGTGCGGGCGGGCCTCCTTGAGCACCACCGGCCGGTCGCCGTCCGCCGTGTCCTCGGCCGTGTACACGCCGCCGCTGTTGGAGAACTGGAGCGCCCCGGTCACCCGGAACCGGCCCCCGAGCAAGCCGTCCTCCTCACCGTCGTCGGCGGGCTTCCAGTCGGTGAACGGCCAGGGCACCCACCACGGCTGTGCGGAACCGGGGCGCCGGTCGTCCGGGACGGCTCCGTCCGGTCCGTCGATGTGCGGCACCCGCCGGCCGAGGACGTCGACGGTGTGGGCGGGGAGGAACTGGCCGTACCGGAAATAGAGCGCCTTGTTGTCGCGGTACCGCAGGTCCGACAGGACGTAAGCGCCCTCGGCGCCCTCCAGGATGCGGGCCAGGTCGGCCAGGCACGCCCGGAACTCGTCGTCGTCGCGCGGGTAGACGGTGACGAGCTTGCCGCCGCTGCCCCGGGACATGGCCTTGGAATTGAGCATCTCGAACACGTTGAGGTCGAGAGCGATCTTGAAGTCGATCTCGTGTGCCACGAGATGTCCGATCACCGAGGAGGCGACCTCGCGCACGTTGTGCTGACTCGCCGACACGTGGATCTTCCAGCCCTGCGCCGGCAGGGCCGGGTTGTGCCGATGGCTCCACCAGATGCCGCTGCGGACGAATCGCGCCCGCACCCGCTCGTCGAGTTCGGCGAGGAAGTGGTCGGCCCTCGGCTCGTAGTCGACGTCGAGCGGGTCGAAGAACAGCGTGTCGTTCCAGGCGAAGAGGAATCGGTAGACCCATCGTTCGTTGCGCATCTCAGCCTCTGTGTTCGTCCGGGGGCCGCCGCCGGCAGCGGCTGATGAGAATGGCGGATCCGTGCGGGGACGCAGCGCGTCCTCGCACGGATCGCCGTCAGGGTTACACCGGCTTGCTGTCGCAGCAGGTGCTGCTGCTGCTCGTGATGCTGAGGACGGCAGTGCTGCTGGTCGTCGCCACGGGCTGCAGGTTCTGGAGCTTGAGTACGCTCATCGGGGTCACCTCCTCGGAGGTCGAGTGGAGTCGGGTTCCGTACCGGCCGGCCGATCGGCATGCCCGAGTCAACGCCATGCACCTGACACGCACATGGGAGTTCCGCCCCCATAATTTCCGCGCGCGGCCCCCAGACAAGGGCCGGCCCGGGCAGGGGCGAATGGTGGTGGTCCCACCCTGCGCGCCCTCCGGCGCGGCGGAAATGCCGGACATTCCCCTCTCCCGCATTCTTCTCATGGAGAGGTAGCCGCAGCCGGCCGGCGCCGCCCACGGAAGGAGCCGCCACCGTGCCCGGACCGCAGGCCCCACGGCGCCGGTTCGTCGTGCCGGGCTGGATGCGCAAGTACACGCCGATCCTGGGCCGGACCCTCGAACAGCTCACGGCCGTCAACGTGCTGGACTGCGCCACCCGGATGGCGGCGCAGGCCTTCCTCGGCGCGATCCCCGCCATCTTCGTCATCGGCGCCGTCGCCCCCGACTGGGTCCAACAACAGCTGATCTCGACGATCAGCACGACCCTGGGCCTAACGGACCCCGCGCTGGACGAGGTGCGCGAGGTGTACGACGCCGGCAGCGCCACGGCCGTCGCGAGCACCGGAGCCGTGGGCGTCGTGGTGACGCTGCTGTCCGCCACCGCGTGCAGCCGCGCCCTGCAGAAGACGTGCGAGCGGTCCTGGCACCTGCCCAAGGCCGGAGCCCGGCTCACCGCCTGGCGGTGGGTGGCCTGGCTCGCCGTCTGGCTGGCCGCCCTGATCTTCCAGGGACCGATCCAGGACGCCTTCGGCGTCGGCCGTGCCCTCGGCGCCGTCATCGCGCTGGTCAGCGGCACACTGCTGTGGTGGTGGACCCAGCACCTGCTGCTCGGCGCCAGGGTTCCGTGGCTGCCGCTGCTGCCCGGTGCGACCCTCGTCGCCGTCGGGGCGCAGGCGGTCACCTGGGGTTCGAGGTACTACGTGCCCCGCGCCGTGGACCACAGCCTGGAGCAGTTCGGCGGCCTCGGGCTGGTCTTCGTCCTGCTGTCGTGGCTGATCGGGTTCTTCATCGTCGTCACGGTGGGCATCGCCGTGGGCTACGTACTGGTCCACGAGCCGCTCCCGGCGCGCTGGCTGGGAACTCCCGCCGACGCGCCCGAAGGGACGGACACCCGGCGGTGAGCCGGAGGTGACCCGGCGGCGACCCGGCGGGGGAGGACCGGCTCATCCGGCAGGGGGCGACGCCTCGTTCATCTCCTGCCACAACGAGGAGAAGCGGCCGCTCAAGCCGTCCTCCACCCACGTCAGCCGACGCGCCAGCAGCGCGTGACAGCGAGGGTGGACCCGGGCCCGCAACCGCCCCAGCAGCGTCCGGACGCGGATCAGCACCATCGGGGAGCCCATGGCGGCGTGGATGACGTCGTCCACGCCGGTCCGGAGGAAGTCCTCCCAGCCCGGCAGCGGGACCACGACCCGTACCGCGCCGTCGGCGTCGCCGATGTGCCGCGGGCCTCCCCGCGCCCCGGCGGACCGGCTGAGCAGGTCCTCGATGCCGTCGAGAGCCTGGACCGCGGTGGCGGGATCGTTCACCGCGGGGGAGAGCGCCCTCAGGGCGATGTCGGCGAGCAGCCGGAAGGCGAGCATCGGGTCCTGGTCGAAGGTCCGCTCGTCCCCGGCCACGAGGCCGCGGAGTACGGCGGAGGCCGGGAGCTCCCCCTCGTGCACATCGGCGAGGGCGGTTCCGTGCCGCAAGGTGGCGCCCGGGATCTCACGCAGCACGATGACGGCGTCCGCGGCCCGCGCGACGCCGAGCAGCAGCTTCACGTCGACCTGCTGCAGCACGGCCGGAGCGTGCGGCCAGGTGACCGTCGAGCGGACCGGGGGCAGGGGCGCCGAGGAGGGCGCCCGGCTGCCCGCCGGGTAGAGGGAGTCGAGGATGACGCGGCCCCGTTCGGTCACCGAGTAGAGGACCGGTCCCAGCTGGATCGAGGCGAAAGCCCTCAGCAGCAGGTTCCGCAGCATGACGAGCATCGTGAGCAGCAGCAGTCCGGCGATGGCGGGTACGGCCACCGGGACCACCGTACGGGTGCCCATGGTCAAGGCCGCCGTGACACAGAATGCGGCCAGGCCGAGGGCCGAGGCGAAGGTCCGCCAGACCACCGGCGCGTCCCGGAACAGGGTCAGGCGCGGAGTGAACGTGGTCGCCGCCCACTGCACCACCAGGAACAGCATCGAGAAGATGATGGTGGTGGCGCCCAGCAACCCGAGGCCGACCGCCATCAGCAGGTCCACCACCGGCTGGCTCGCCGTGACCGGGCCGGTGCCGATGTGGGGGACCGCGAGCCCCAGGCCCAGCCCGATCAGCACGAAGAGCAGCTGGGTGAGGCCGGCACGCAGGCGTCGCCGTCGAGGGGGGATCGAGTGGGCCACGGCGGGGGTCATCGTCCCTCCAGGAGCGACAGCGCACCGGCGGCCGAGAAGCCGAGCACGGCGTACGGGCCGGCGAGCCTCCATTGGACACGCACCGCGGCGACCTCCGCACCTTGGACTGCGCTCACCGGACGAGCCGTGATCACCCTCTTCGGGTGATCACGACCGTCGTCCCCCCGTCACTCGTGGGCGGCTGCCTCCGGGGCGGGCGCGAGTACGGCCCCGGTCTCAGGGCCGGACGGCGGCGCGTTCGAGGACCGCGCGGACCTCCGAGGCGATGGCGCTCTCGTTGCCTTCGAACTCCGGGCCGGTCAACAGCTGCGGATCCGTCGGCAGGCCGGTGAGTACGGGGGTGTGCAGATGGCCGCCGGGCAGCCGCGGGGCGAGTTCGCCGCGCAGCCGGTTGGAGCGGTAGGCCACCTCGTTGGACAGGTAGCCGCCCCCACCGCCAGCCACGGCCCGCGACCCGGGGGTCGGGCCGTCCTCCCGGTCGACCGGCTCCGTCCCGCCGGCCGGTATCTCGGTGACGGCGGTGTTCAGCAGCACCGGGTACGGCGTTCGGACAGTGTCCGTCACCGCGTCCGCGGGCAGCGTGGTGCGGATGAACTCGGGGCCCGCGCCGAGGCCGGGGGCGGCCACCGGGTGGCTACGGGTGCCCCCGGAGAGGGAGCCGGTGTTGTCGGGGTAGGGATCCGCCGACCGGGCCCGGCCCGCCCACGCCTCCAGGGTGAAGATGCCGGGGTAGCCCTGGCTGACGGTGGTGATGAGGTCCGCCGATCCGGGACCGCCGGCCGTCAGGCGGGGGGTGAACGCCCGCTCCACGATGCCGGCGTCGAAGTCGGCGTACCGCACGGGGAGGACGACCGCGCGTATCTCGGCCGCGCTGCCGTCGGCGAGGGTCACGCGCCTGCCGTTCAGCTGGAGGGCGGCCGAGCCGGAAGGATTGGCGCGGCGGATCTCGGTGTCGAGCCCGAAGGGGTCGAAGCCGCTGATGAAGACGCGCCGTACGCCCGGCGCGCTGGTGAAGCCGTTGTCCGTGAGGCCGCGGGAGGCGTCCTCGAAGCGGGCGCGCAGCGCGGGACGGTCGACCGGGAATCCCGGTTCCCAGCGGGCGAGTGCGGCGGTCATGGCCAGCCGCGCCCAGTACAGCGGCCGGTCGTCGCCGGTCGCGAGATCGCCGCCGGGCCGCCGTCCCTGGGCCCGACGTACGGATGCCTGCCACAGCGCCTCGCCCCACACGTCGAGCAGCCGGGCGGCCTCGGCGGGTCCCCGGGCGCCGCACAGCGCGGCGGGAAAGCGCTGTACGAAGCTCGCCAGCCCGCCCCGCTCGACGAGCGCCGAGGTCCGGGGATCGGCGAGCCGTGCCTGCTCGGGGTCGAGGGCTACGGAGGTGGAGGTGGACGGGGACGTGGAACAGGAGGAACCGTCAGCCGCGTGCGCGGGGGCGGCGATTGCCGTCGGAAGGAAGGTGGCGAGGAGGACCGCGGCCGTCGCGGCACGACGTAAGAGCATCATGCGATGTGACATTACATAGCCGTTATGGGCCCCACCAGGCGTCTTTTGCCCATTGCCCATCACGGCTCGCCGCCGCCGGAACCGCCGCCGCCACGCCCACGAGCTGTTCCGGTTCTGCCGGTGCTCAGCTCATGGACGACCCGGACGGCACGACGACCCCGTACAGATCGGCGATCGTCGCGAGCGCACTGTGGTGGATCTGTTCGGCGGTCAGGTCGGCGACCGCCGACCGCAGAGGCCGGGTCGCGCAGGCGTCGGCGACCACCGTGGGCCGGTTGCCCCGCAGGAACGCTCCTTCCGCCGTGAAGGTCACACACATGTGGGTCATGAACCCGACGACGATGACGTTCTTGTTGCCGGCGGCGTCGACGTGCTCGCCCAGGTCGGTGTCGACGAACGCGTTGGGAACCGTCTTGACGACGACGGGTTCGCCCTCCACGGGAGCCACGTCGGGGTGGATCCGGCCGATCTCGGTCTGGATGTCGTACGGGGTTCCCACGCCGCCGTCGTTCACGACATGGATGACCTTCGCGCCGGCCTCCCGGGCCCGGGCCAGCAACGCGGCGGCGGATTCGAGGGCCGGCTGCCATCCCGTCAACTCCATCACGCCACGGGTGTAGGTGTTCTGGTAGTCGACCAGGATCAGCGTGGCGTCGGCCGGCGAGGCCGGAGTCTGATCGAAGCCGTTGAGCTCACGCAGGGTTGTCGTAGCCATGGAAATACCCTCCACGGGCGTCGTATCGAAAGGGGGCGGCCATCACGCGGTGGCTGTGTATGGAACGCTACGACCCACCAGATGTGTCGGCAATGTCATCCAACTTGCAGATACGGACATCCCGTGGAGATCACTTGAGTACCGTCAAACGCTTCATCGTCGTCATCCTCTTCGACGGCGTCGACCTGCTGGACGTCACCGGCCCTCCGGAAGTGTTCTCCCTGCTGCAACGCGAGGTGGACGACGCCACGGGTTACGACGTGGTCCTGGCAGCCGAGACCAAGGACCCCGTCACCACCTCCGCCGGGGTGCGCGTCCTCCCCGACCTCACCTTCCAGGAGGTGTCGGGGAGGAGCATCGACACCCTCCTGGTGCCCGGCTCGGTCGAAGTCGACGGCCAACGGCGCGTACGCGCCGTCACCGATGCCGCCGTGGTCGACTGGGTGAGGACGCTCGCCGGCACGTCACGGCGTGTCGCATCCGTCTGTGTCGGGGCGCACATCCTCGCGGCCGCCGGGCTGCTGGACGGCAAGCGCGCCACGACCCATTGGTCGACCGCGCAGCAACTCGCCGCCGATCACCCTTCGATCGAGGTCGACGCCGATCCGATCTTCATCCGCGATCAGGACGTGTGGACCGGCGCGGGAATCAGTGCCTGCCTCGACCTGTCACTCGCCCTCGTCGCCGACGACTTCGGCGAGGTCGTCGCGCTCCGTGTCGCCCGGCAGCTCGTGATGTACCTGAAACGGCCGAGCGGGCAGAGCCAGTTCAGCGTCCCGCTCGAACCCGTCTCGACGACCCGGCGCATCGAAGACCTCCGCCTCCACATCACGCGGAACATCGCCGAGCAGCTCACGGTCACCGATCTCGCCGGGCACGCCCACGTGAGTGAACGCCAGCTCACCCGGATCTTCAAGACCGAACTCGGTATGACCCCGGCCGCGTACATCGAATCGGCCCGTGTCGAAGTGGCCCGCAATCAGCTCGAATCCACGGACGCCACCCTGGAACGCATCGCGTCCACCTGCGGTTTCAACACGACCGACACCCTCATCCGCGCGTTCCGCCGGAAACTCGACACGACACCGACGGAATACCGCAACCGATTCCGGTCCCCCGTCTAACGCTCCCCGTGCGCCGGAGCCACGCGCTCCTCGCTGGGCGGTCCCGGTTGAGCGGGCAGGGACACGGGGTGGACCGGCGGGCCCCAGGTGTACGACGCCGGGTCGAGGCGGCTCAGCCGGCGGACCAGGCGTCCGGTGGACCAGGGCCAGGCGAAGGTGTTGCGTCCGCCGGAGGAGAAGTAGTAGCTGGTGCAGCCGCCGGAGTTGTACACCGTGGTCGCGAGCGCCTCCTGTACCGAGGCGTTGTGCGCGGCCTGTGCGGCGTGGTGGACCTCCAGGGAGCGGTGTCCGCCGCGGTCGAGGTGGGCGAGGGCGGAGACGAGGTAGTCCAGTTGGGCTTCCAGGACGGTGATCGCGGAGGTGGAACCGCCGAGCAGGTTCGGCCCCAGCAGCAGGAAGAGGTTGGGGAAGCCGCTGACGGTGGTGCCGAGGTAGGCCTGCGGCCGGCCTCCCCAGGCTTCGTCCAGGGTCCGGCCGTCCGTGCCGTGCAGGGTTCGGGCCAGCGGCAGCTGACCGACGCGGAAGCCGGTGGCCTCGATGAGTACGTCGGTCCGGACCGCGGTGCCGTCGGCTCCGACGACCTCGTTGCCGCGTACGGCGGTCACCGCGGTGGGGTGAAGGCGTACGTGCGGCTGGGCCAGAGCGGGGTAGAAGGTGCTGGACGTCAGCAGGCGCTTGCACCCCAGCCGGTAGTCCGGCGTGAGGTCGCGGCGGAGCGTCCGGTCGGGGACGGCCAGGCGCAGGTGGGCGCGGGCCCCGGCCTCGAGGAGGCGGGCGACACGGGGGTGGCGGAAGGCGTAGCCGAAGCCCTCCTGGAGTGCGTACTGGCCGCCGCGCAGGGCGGTACGGGCGCCGGGCAGGCGGTCGAGCAGCCGGTTGAGCGCGGCGGGGAGCGGCAGGTCGGGCTTGGGCAGCACCCACTGCGGTGTGCGCTGGAAGAGGTGCACGGCCGCGGCCCGGGCCTGGACGGCCGGGACGACCTGGACGGCCGACGCTCCGCTCCCCACCACGGTCACCCGGCGCCCGGTCAGGTCCACGCCGTGGTCCCAGCGGGCGGTGTGGAGCACGGGCCCGTCGAAGTCCTCGATCCCCGGCACGTCGAGGCGGTGCGGGACGTGCCAAGGCCCGGTGGCCACCACCAGCACGGCGGCGCGACAGAGCCCGTCGCTGGTCTCCACCAGCCAGCGGCCCGCCTCCTGATCCCACCGGGCGCCGCGTACCCGGACGCCGCAGCGCAGCATGTCCCCGATCCCGTAGCGCTCGGCCGTCGCCTTCAGATAGGCATGGATTTCCGGCTGCCCGGCGAAGACCCTGCTCCAGGCGGTGTCCGGGGTGAAGGAGTAGCTGTAGAGCGTCGAGGGCACGTCGCAGGCGGCGCCCGGATAGGTGTTCTCCCGCCACGTGCCGCCGAGTTGCGGCCCCTGCTCCAGGATGAGCACGTCGCGGAACCCCGCTTCGCGCAGCCGGATGGCGGCACCGATCCCGGAGAAGCCTGCTCCGACGACCAGGACACGCACGTCCTTCGGCGGACGGACCTGCATCAATGTGTCTCTTCTCCTGTCACGGGTGCACGCTCCCTCGCACCGGGCACCCGATGATCCTGAACGGAGAACACCCGCCGCACATGCACCACCCGCACCATCAGAAGGTGAAGAAACCTCACACGCTGCGGTTCTCCCCCGACTCCGGCCGGGGCACCGTCACTCGAAGGAAGCAGGGCCGTACGTCTCTTTCGAAGGGAACTACCGGCTGCCGTAGGGGAGCAGGGCCATCTCGCGGGCGTTCTTGATCGCTGCGGCGAGGCGGCGCTGCTGCTGGGCCGTGACGCGGGTGACGCGGCGGCTGCGGATCTTGCCGCGGTCGGAGATGAACTTCCGCAGCAGGTCGGTGTCCTTGTAGTCGATGTACGTGATCTTCGCGGCGTCCAGCGGGTTGGGACGGGACGCGAGCGGCTTGTGGGGGGTCCGGCGGCGGGCCATGTGGGTTCCTTGTGGGTCGTGGGGCGGGTCAGGAGACGGGGTCGAGGAGGGAGTCGAAGGCAGCGGGGAGCGTTCTCCACGCCTCGGGTCCTGCCGCGTATTCGGCGTCGGTGAGCAGGCAGGACTCGAGGAGGTGCGCCAGGCCCTCGCGGTCGAGGCCGGGTGAGGTGAAGACGAGGTGCTGGCAGCAGTCGCCGTGTTCGGGATGCCAGTCGAGGGAGGCGGCCGCTCTACGCATCGGGGGGACCAGTTCCCAGGCGGCCTCCGGGAGGGAGGCCAGCCAGGGTCCGGCGTTCTCCACGCAGAGGGCGCCGCCCGCGGCGTCCCAGGCGAGCAGGGTGTCGGGGCGGTCGGCGAGCCAGAACCGCCCGCGGCTGCGGGCGGCCGCGCAGCAGAGGTCTTCCAGCGCCTCGTAGAGGCGTTCGGGGTGGAAGGGACGGCGGCGGTGCCAGACGAAGGTGGTGACTCCTGCTTCCTCCGCCTCCTGGGGGAGCAGGGCGCAGGCCGGGTGCTGGGCGGCGGCCGCCGTCTCCACGTCGAAGCCGGCGAAGGCCAGTCGGGCGAGTTCTCCGGATCCGGCGGGCACCTGGCGGGCGGTCGGGTGGAGCTGGGCGAGCAGCGCGCGGTCCTCGTCGTCGGCGTCCCCGCTGTCGACGAGGGCGAGTACGGGGGCGTACTCGAGCTGCCGCGCCCAGGTGTCTCCGACGGTGCGCCGGTCGGTGGCGGCCGCGGCGAGGCCCACCTCGGCCAGGTCGTCGCCGTTGACGAGGTACGGGAGCACGAGCGCCGGGTCGACCGCGGTGATCACGCCGGTGAGGTCGAGGACGCCGGCGCCGTGCGCGGTGACGACCTCGGCCATCGCCTTGGGTTCGACGGAGTCCCACAGCTCGACGACGGCCAGCCGCGTCAGACCGCTGCCGGCCATCCGTTCGAGCTCGGGGACCAGGTCCTCGCGCAGTGCGCAGCAGGCGCAGTCGTCGACGAGGGGCGTCTCGCCCCGGGACAGCTCGCCCGAGGCGTCGCGCACCACGCGCTGGACGGTGCCTGTCGCTGCCGTGGCCAGGTCGTGGTGGAGGGCGACGCTGCCCGGGACGGTACGCAGCAGCCGGTCCACGACCTCTCCGCGGGCGTCGGAGTGGAGCCCGCCGACGATGACGACGGGCAGGCTCATGCCGTGCTCCCGTAGCGGCGCTGGAAGCGCTCGACGCGGCCGGCGGTGTCCAGGACGCGTGCGGTGCCGGTGTAGAAGGGGTGGCTCTGCGAGGAGATCTCGACGTCGATGACGGGGTAGGTGTTGCCGTCCTCCCAGTCGACCGTCTTGTCACTGGTGGCGGTCGAGCGGGTGAGGAAGGCGAAGTCGGCGGCCTTGTCGCGGAAGACGACGGGGCCGTAGGCGGGGTGGATCCCAGGCTTCATGGCGGTGTCCTTCGGGCAGGGGGGCGGGGGTCAGCGCTCTTCGCGGAAGTCGACGTGCCGGCGCGCCACCGGGTCGAACTTGCGCAGCACCATGCGGTCCGGGTCGTTCCGGCGGTTCTTGCGGGTGACGTAGGTGTAGCCGGTGCCCGCGGTGGAGCGGAGCTTGACGATCGGGCGTACTTCGTTGCGTGCCATGCCGCTACTATACGGGAATGGAAATCGTTTCCAATAACGGTTTCGGTTCAGAGAGAGGCAGGTAACACCTTGTCCGCCCACTGCCAGCTGACCGGCGCCCAGCCGGGCTTCGGCAACACCATCTCCCACTCGCACCGGCGTACGTCCCGCCGCTTCGACCCCAACATCCAGAGCAAGCGCTACTGGCTGCCGAGCGAGGGGCGCCACGTGCGCCTGACCCTGAGCGCGAAGGCGATCAAGACCATCGACAGCATCGGCATCGAGGCCGCGGTGGCGCGGATCCGCGCGCGAGGGGTCAAGGTCTGATGGCCAAGAAGAGCAAGATCGCGCAGAACGAGAAGCGCAAGCGGACCGTCGAGCGGTACGCGGCCCGGCGTACCGAGCTGAAGGAGGTCCTCCGGCGGCCGTCCTCGACCGGGGCCGAGCGCCGGGCCGCGCTGGAGGAGCTGCGCAGGCAGCCCCGCGACGCCAGCGCCACCCGGGTGCGCAACCGGGACGGCGTCGACGGCCGGCCCCGCGGACATCTGCGGAAGTTCGGGCTCTCCCGCGTCCGGATGCGCGAGCAGGCGCACGCCGGATTCCTCCCCGGAGTCACCAAGTCCTCCTGGTAGCACCCGCACCCGCACCTGCGGCGAGCACGCACCGGCCCGCATCTCCGGCGGGGTGCGGGCCCGCGTGCCGCCCGGCCGGTGCGAGGCGTGTGGCGGTGTGCGGTGTGCGGTGCGGGGGCGCCGGCGAAGGCCCGGTGCGCTGACGGCCCGGGCCGGGGAGTTGTCCACAGGTTTCCGGTGAGCGGGGCCGGGGTGTCGGCGGGTGACGTTACGCTTCGTGAATGGCCCTTCCGGACGCTTCCCCCGAGATCTCCGATGCTCTGCAGGTGCTCCACCGCGTATTCGGTTACAACTCCTTCCGCGGCGAGCAGCAGCAGATCATCGAGCAGGTCGTCGACGGCGGTGATGCCCTCGTGCTCATGCCGACCGGCGGCGGCAAGTCGCTCTGCTACCAGATCCCGGCGCTCGTCAGAGAGGGCACGGGCGTCGTGATCTCGCCGCTCATCGCACTGATGCAGGACCAGGTGGACGCGCTCACCGCCCTGGGCGTGCGGGCCGGATTCCTCAACTCGACGCAGGCCCCGCACGAACGGCAGGCGGTCGAGCAGGCCTTCCTCGCCGACGAGCTGGACCTGCTCTACCTGGCTCCCGAGCGGCTGCGCACCGAGAGCGCGCAGCGGCTGCTCGACCGGGGCAAGGTGGCGCTCTTCGCGATCGACGAGGCGCACTGTGTCGCCCAGTGGGGTCACGACTTCCGGCCCGACTACCTCGCGCTGTCCATGCTGCACGAGCGCTGGCCGAAGGTGCCGCGGATCGCGCTGACCGCGACGGCCACCGAGGCCACCCACGCCGAGATCGCGGCGCGGCTCGGTCTGGAGGATGCCCGGCACTTCGTCGCCGGCTTCGACCGGCCGAACATCCAGTACCGCATCGTCGCGAAGGACAACCCGCTCAAGCAGCTGCTGGCGCTGCTCCGCACCGAGCACGACGGGGACGCCGGAGTCGTCTACTGCCTCTCGCGGTCCTCGGTGGAGAAGACCGCGGCCTTCCTGGTGGAGCAGGGCATCGACGCCGTGCCGTACCACGCCGGAATGGACGCCCGAGCACGTGCGGCGAACCAGTCGCGCTTCCTGCGCGAGGACGGGGTCGTGGTGGTGGCCACCATCGCCTTCGGCATGGGCATCGACAAGCCGGACGTACGCTTCGTGGCCCACCTCGACCTGCCGAAGTCGGTCGAGGGCTACTACCAGGAGACCGGCCGGGCCGGCCGCGACGGCGAGCCGGCCACGGCCTGGCTGGCGTACGGCCTGCAGGACGTGGTCCAGCAGCGCAAGCTCATCGACGGCTCCGAGGGCGACGAGGCGCACCGCCGCTCCCTGGCCATGCACCTGGACGCCATGCTCGCGCTGTGCGAGACGGTCAACTGCCGTCGGGTGGGACTACTGGAGTACTTCGGGCAGTCGGGCGAGCCGTGCGGCAACTGCGACACCTGTCTGACGCCGGCGGAGTCCTGGGACGGCACGGTCGCGGCGCAGAAGCTGCTGTCGACGGTGTGGCGGCTGGCGAAGGAACGGCGCCAGAAGTTCGGCGCGGGCCAGATCATCGACATCCTGCAGGGCAAGAAGACGGCCAAGGTCATCCAGTTCGACCACGACGCGCTCTCGGTGTTCGGCGTCGGGTCGGACCTGAGCACCGCGGAGTGGCGGGGGGTCGTCCGGCAGCTGCTGGCGCTGCGGCTGCTGACGGTGGAGGGCGACTACGGGACGCTCGTGCTGACGGACGGCAGCGGCGAGGTGCTGGGAGGGCGCCGCAGCGTCCTGATGCGGAAGGAGAAGCCGACTGTCGGCCCGCCCCGGAAGGAGTCCGGGTCGCGCTCCGGCAAGGGCGCCCGCGTGCCCGTCGACCTGCCGGCGGCCGCGGTACCGGTCTTCGAGGCCCTGCGTGCCTGGCGGGCCGCGACGGCCCGCGAGCAGGGTGTACCGGCGTACGTCGTCTTCCACGACGCGACGCTGCGGGAGATCGCGACGCGGTTCCCCGCCACCGTCGAGGAGCTGGCCACGATCGGCGGGGTCGGGGAGGCCAAACTCACCAAGTACGGCGAGGGCGTCCTCGACACCCTGGCGGAGTGCGACGCCCCCGCCTCTGCCCCTGCTGCCGCTGCCGCTGCCGCCGTTCCCGCCCTCCCTGCCGAGTCCGTTCCGCCGTCCTCTGCCGGCCCGGCCCTCGCACCGCCCGTGCCGGGGGCGCGGCCCGCGGCGTCGCACGACGACGAACCGCCTTTCGACCTGGACGAGATGGACCCGCCCTGGGACGACTGGCAGTAGCCGGTCGCGGGGAGCGGCCCGGCCGCGTGGTCAGCCTGGGGCGGTCCGCTCCTCACCGCCCATGTCGAGCCGGAAGGGCGGGTACTCGTCCGTCATGAGAGCGGCGTACGCGGTGACGCGGAGCACCCACCGGTTGAGCCCGACCACAAGGTCGAACAGATCGCGCGGGTACTTCTCGGTGAAGGCGAGCGTGACGACCGCGATGAGCGCGAGGAGACCGATCAGACCGCCACCGCACCACCCACCTCGCGGGGCACCGGTGAAGAAGCCGATCACGAGGTAGTGCGGGATGGCGAGCAGCCACCATTTCACCAGCACCAGCCCTCGGGACAGGCGTTCCGGGTACGCGATGTCGAGCCGGGCCGGGTATCCGGGTTCGGGGCCGAGGCTGAACGGCGGGTACCGGTCGGTACCCAGCGCGCCGTACGCGTAGTACGAGACCCGCCAAGACCAGCGCAGCACCCCGAGGTTGAAGTCGAAGAGCGCTCGTGGGTAGCGCTCGGTGAAGAGGATGGCGAAGAACGCGATCAGGCTGACCACGAGGAAGGCGATCCACAGGAAGAAGAGCACGATGAAGTGGGGGATCGCGAGGATCCACTTGACCAGCCACAGCCAACGCGAGAGCGGCGTGTCCAGTGCGGCTGTCACGTGGACCGGTCTGTAGGAGTCGGCAGCTGTCGTCATGTGACTCACGCTTTCGATGCGTGTGACCTTGCCCTCCTCCATCATCCGCGCTCGAGTCGCCGGTGCGCCCGTGGAGGAACCTCCGTGCTGCGCTACGCCACCGGTCGGGCGCACTCCGTGACGTCCCCAACGTCGGCGTTCCGTGCACCGGTGGGCTCGCTCTCACTCAAGGCGGCCACGTCGACCGGTCCGCGGGGACGGAGGCGTACGGCTCACCGTCCTGCCCATCGCGGCCGCCGTGCGGGCGAATTTCACGGCATCGACGACGGCCGCACCACCGAGGTCGTTGTTGAAGTACACGTACACATCCGCCTCGTCCGGCCAGCCGTCGGCGATGCGTCCTGCCCAGGACTTCAAGGCTTGCCGGCCGTAGCGCGGCGGCGGTTCGGCGATGCCGCCGTGGAATCGGACGTACCCCCATGGCGCGGTACGCCACAGCGGCGTCACCGGGCGGGACCACCTGTCCGCCCAGCACAGCGCGCTGCCATGCCGCTCCAGCACCGCCCGCACCTCCCGCTCCGCCTCCCACCACGAGGCGTGGCGGAATTCGACAGCCACCCGGACCGTGTCGGGAAAGCAGCTGAGGCACGTGTCCAGCGCCCCGACGTCCTCCCGGAAGTTCGGCGGCAACTGCAGCAGGACGGGCCCCAACCGGTCGCCGAGGCCCGCGGCGCGTTCCATCAGCCGGTGCACCGGCTCCTCGGGGTCGTGCAGCCGCTTCAGATGGGTCAGGTAGCGGCTGGCCTTGACCGCCATGACGAACCCGTCGGGTGTCCGCTCCCGCCAGGACCCGAAGACCTCCGTCGTGGGAAGCCGGTAGAAGGCGTTGTTGTTCTCGACGGTGGCGAATTGCCGGGCGTACTCCTCCAGCCACAGTCGCTGCGGCTGCTCGGGCGGGTAGAGAACGCCGCGCCAGTCCTTGTACTGCCACCCCGAGGTTCCGACAAGCATGGGCATGGTCCGATCCCTGCCAAGGTCGACGAGATCGTTCGGAGGACTCAGAACGACAGGACCGCCTAGGGCGGAGAGCCCGCCGCGCCGGGTCCGGCCGGGGCCTTGGGGAGAAGGACCGCGGCAGCGAGTCCGACGAGCCCCAGGGCGGCGAGTGCGATCATGGCGGCGGCGTAGGCGCCCCTGCTGAGTCCGGCGACCAGGATCGTGCCGGCCACGGCGGTGCCCAGTGAGGAGCCGAGGTTCGACATGCTGCGGGACAGGCCGGAGATCTCGCCCTGCCGCTCCTCGGGGAAGCTCGACTGGACGATGTTGACCGATGGGGTCAGCATCACGCCCAGGCCCAGTCCGAGCAGGAGGAGTCCGGGGGCGAAGGCCCAGGCGCTCGGGAAGCTGTCGACCATGGCGATCAGGACGACGATGCCGGCGATCGTGACGACGAATCCCGCCGTGATGAGGGTCCGCTGGGGCCGCCGTTTCGCGAGGCGTTCGGCGGCCAGGGAGGAGGTGAGCAGGCCGAGGGTGGCCGCGGTGAAGATCACGCCGGTCTCGATGGCGTCGTAGCCGCGCACGACCTGCAGGTAGGCCGCCACCGTGAAGGAGGATCCCATGAGCAGCAGCCATTGCACGTTCTGGGTGACGAGGCCGAGGTTGGAGGTGCGGTTGCGGAACAGACTGGTGGACAGCAGCGGTTCCTTGCCGGCCGTCTCGCGGGCGCGTACGTAGCGGAAGAACCACAGCAGCGTGAGCGCGCCGAGCGCGAGCAGACCGATCATCAGCCAGACGTTGTTGTCGGCGGCCAGGATGCCCATGACGACGAGGACGAGCCCGGCGGCCGACAGGACGGCTCCGACGGTGTCGAAGGGGCGTGTCGGATCCGGTGGCAGGGGATCCTCGAGGTGACGGCTCAGTACGATGATCAACGCGATCACCAGGGCCTGGAACACGAAGGCGGCCCGCCAGCTGAGCCACGAGGTGATGAGCCCGCCGATCAACGGACCTGCCGCAGCGCCGATGCCGCCCAACGCCATGATGGTCCCGAACGCGCGGGCCCGGGAGGTCATGTCCGTGAAGAGGAGCGTCGTGAGGATGTACACGGGCGGGATGAGCAGGGCCGTACCGACACCCTCGAGGATCGAGTTGCCGAGGATCAGGACGCCCAGGCCGGGGGCGGCGGCGCTCAGCAGGGCGCCGATCCCGTACACGGCGAGGCCGGCCAGGAAGCAGCGCTTGCGGCCGTAGCGGTCGGTCAGCTTGCCGCCGGGGATCATCAGCGCGGCCATGACGAGCAGGAAGATCGTGATCGCGACCTGCACGCCCTGCACGGTGGTGTCGAGGTCCGTGCTGATGTCGTTGATCATCACATTCATGTTCGAGCCGGCGAAGCTGCAGATGAACTGCGCGAGTGCCAGCGGGGCGAGGACCCGCCGCTGTGCCCTCGACGCATCTCCCGGCGTCCTTGCGTCAGCCACCGGCTTCGCCTCCCCGCCTCGGCGGGCGAGGGCGTCCGGTGCCGGTTCCCGGCCGGGTCTCCGCCGTGCCGACCTGTTCGTCGAGGGCCATGGCATCGGCGATGGGCCGGTAACGGTTCACAAGCTCTCCTTCGCCTTGCCGAAGGGCCCCGGAGGTTCAGGAAGGCCGTTGCCGACTGCGCGAGCCACGCACCCGGCGGCCCTGGGGCCCGCGGCCTCACCGATGGTGGGTGGGGCACCGCGTCACCGGGAGCGGGAAGGACCATCTCGCTCCGGTAGCGCTCCCACGCTCAAGCGTGCGCCGAACGTCAGCACAGCGCATGCGGAGGAGGCGCGTCCCCGGGAGCCATGGACCGCGCCCAGGCTGCGGCCAGGTGCTCCTGTGTCAGTCGGTCGTCGCGTACACGGTGCGCGACGACGTAAGGGTTTCGTCACCGGTGCGGATGTGGCGCCCCCCTGTCTCCACCGCGTTGAATGCGTGTGATGATCCGCGAGGGAGAGGGATGACAGTGCGAAACACGAGGTTGCGAGGCCGGTTGCTGGCCGGAGCGGCGATCGCGGCCGTGGTGGTGCTGGGCGTCGGGCTGTACTGGTTCCAGCCGTGGAAGCTGTGGCAGAACGAGACCGTGCGCGAGGCACTGCCCGCCGCGACAGCCGCACCGACGGCCTCGGCCCGGCCGGGAGCGGGTTCCGCTCCGCCGGCCGCGGCGGGTCCGCGGACGGTCGCCTCGGGCGAGCTGATCAGCCACGAGCACGCGACGACCGGGTCGGTGAAGATCGTCCGGCTGCCCGACGGCTCGCACACGCTGCGCCTGGAGAACCTCGACACCAGCAACGGTCCCGACCTGCGGGTGTTGCTGAGCGATGCCCCGGTCAAGGAGGGCGTGGCGGGCTGGCGCGTCTTTGACGACGGCAAGTACGTCACCCTGGGCAAACTCAAGGGCAACAAGGGCGATCAGAATTACGAGCTGCCCCCCGGTATCGACCTTTCCCAGTTCACCAGCGTGAGCATCTGGTGCGACCGCTTCGACGTCTCGTTCGGAGCCGCAGCCCTCGCGAAGGCGTGAACCGCCCCGCTGCTCCTGGAGGCGCTCACACCCGCTGGCCGCGCGCTCGTGAATTCGCGTTCACGGAGGAGAGATCAGCGTGCTGTGGTGGAAGCCGAGCCGCGGGTCGTGCCTCCAGGAGAGGCCGTCGACGTACTGCCGCAGCTGCGGCATGCGCACCCGCTGCCGGACAGTGTTGGCCGGATAGTCGTAGACGGTGATGGTGTTGAGCCCCCGGTTGGCGGTGAACAGCAGGGTCTGGTCGGCGGAGAGCTGGCAGGCGTACACCGAATCGAGCAGAGTTCCGCGCGAGACCCGCAACGCTGCGAGGAAGTGCCTGCTGCTCGCGGTCGGCGAGCCGCGGGTGAAGGCGTCGGTCACCTGGTGCAGTGCCTGCCGGCCGGCGAGCAGTTGCTCGGGCAGGGCGGGGCGCTCGTCGATGATGCGGTGGGTGGTGAAATCGTCCAGGTCGATCATGACGATGGTGCCGCTGCCGCCGTTGCAGTAGATCAGTTCGCGATCGGAGACGCAGACGTCCGAGTTGATGTGTGCCGGGGTCTCACGGGGGGCCGCCCAGTGGCGCAGGACCTGTCCGTGTTCGGCGTCGATCTCGAAGACGTATTCCTTGAGGTAGGCCATGGCCCATTCGTGCCAGTCATGTCCTTCCTGGGGCAGGACGCGGAAGGAGAGGGCGTAGAACCGGTCTTCGCGGGGATGGACGGCCACGTGCCAGCAGGTGGCCGGTAAGTCGACGCGGTGGCCTCGCCGGTGTGCAGGTCGAAGATGCCGACCTCGCGGGCCTCGCCGCGGCCGGGGTGGTCCATGCCGCCGTAGACGAGATAGCGGCCGGAGGCCGTGGTCTTCATGGCGTGGGGCAGCTTCAGGCCGTGCGGGCCCAGGCGCTCGGGACGGCCGGGCTTGTCGATGTCGAACCGCCACAGGTGCTCGCCGATCGCGCCGACGATGTCCCGGTCGCCGAGCCGGGCGATGTGCGTGGTTCCTTTGATGGACGAGTCGGTGGGCTCGATCCGCAGGGTGGACAGGCGGTCGGCCTCGTCCAGCGTCGCGGCGTCGTAGAAGAGCAGGTGCTGGCCGGTGTTGCCGAGTAACCCGAGCGCGTGGTCCGGGCTGACGCTGACGGCGTGGCCTCCGGCGACGCCGTCGTAGTACTCGATCTTGTACGCGTACCGGCCGGTGGCGGGGTCGTAGCGGAAGACGCAGACGCCCGCCCGGCCTTCCAGGCCGTTGAGACCGTTGCCGTCGAGGGCGATGTGGAAGGCGTACGGATACTCGTGCTGCTGGGTGCCCAACGGGGGCAAAGGGGCTGCCTTTCCGGCCTGAAGTGGCGGAAGCCGGAACTGTCGGTGTACTCGGGCCAACCCCCGGCGATCCGCAGCGCCGCTCCTGCAGCACCGGCGGCCTCGAACCGCCGGGTCTGGTCCTGAATGATGTCGGGGGCGTGCGTGCTGCCGATCCGTCCGGTCCAGCCATCGCCGAGCACCGGCGGGGTAGTGCGCTGTCGTGCCAACTCCTGGGCACAGGGAGCAAAGTCGGTCGGTTGTGCCGGTCGTACTTTCGGGGTGTGCCCGGCCGTGAACGCGGCGGGCGCGATACCGATCGCTCCGAAAGGACACCCCTCATGTTCGACATCACCAAGGTGCAGGCCGCCCCGAGCGCGGACCTCCTCACGCCCGACAACGCCGTCATGCTCTTCGTGGACCACCAGCCGCAGATGTTCTTCGGCACCGGGAGCGGCGACCGCGCCGCGATCATCAACAGCACCGTGGGTCTCGCCAAGGCGGCTCAGGCGTTCGACGTGCCGGCCGTCCTGACCACGGTGGCCGCCGAGTCGTTCTCCGGGCCCCTGCTGCCGCAGCTCGCCGAGGTGTTCCCCAAGCACGAGGTCATCGACCGCACGACGATGAACGCCTGGGAGGACGAGGCGCTCGTGGCGGCGGTCAGGGCGACCGGGCGCAAGAAGATCATCCTCTCCGGCCTGTGGACCGAGGTCTGCTTGGTGCTGCCCGCGCTGTCCGCGCTGGAGCAGGGGTACGAGGTGTACGTGGTCTCCGACGCCTCCGGCGGCGTCAGCCCGGCCGCCCACGAGCACGCGCTCCAGCGGATGATCGCCGCCGGCGCGGTCCCGGTGACCTGGGTGCAGGTGCTCCTCGAGCTGCAGCGCGACTGGGCGCGCCAGGAGACGTACGGCGCGGTCATGGAGATCGTCAAGGCCCACGCGGGCGCCTACGGTCTGGGTGTCGTGTACGCGCAGAGCGTCATCGGCGCACACGCGGCCGGCTGACCTCCGTGGACACCGGCATTCTGATCCTGCGACTGCTGGTGGGCCTGCTCGTCGCCGGCCATGGGGTGCAGAAGATCAGCTCGCACCTGGGCGGCAGGGGACTCGAGGGTGGCACCGAGGAGTTCCGCGCCGACGGATTCCGCGGCGGAGCCCTCACCGCGCTGGCGGCGGGCGGTGGCCAGATCGGATCGGGTCTGCTGCTCGCCTCCGGCTTCCTGACCCCGCTCGCCGCGACCGGGGCCATCGGGGTCATGACCGTCGCCCTCACCGTGAAATGGCACAACGGCCTCTGGGTGCAGAACGACGGCTACGAGTACCCGCTTGTCCTCATCGGCACCGCCGCCGCTCTCGCCGCCACCGGACCCGGTGCCTGGTCCCTCGACGCGGCCCTCGGCCTCACGCCGTACCCGCTGTGGTGGACGGCCCTCGTGCTCGCGTCGGGCGTCGCCAGCGGGCTGCTCACCCGGCTCGTACTGCACGGGCAGGCGCCGGCGGCGCCGCAGACCGTCGCCCGAGGCGAGCGCTGACCGCGAGCCACACAGACCGGGTCCGGCCGCTCCGCGCCCCCCGACCGGACGGCCGGGCCCTCCCACCTTCCAGGAGAACCCGATGGAAGCCACAACCACCACACCCCCACACGGCGGCGGCCAGCCGCTGCTGCACCAGAAGGGCGCCGAGACCCAGGCGTTCGGCTCGCTCAAGCAGCTGCCGATCGGCCTCGGCCACGACACGCGCATGTACGCCTGCCAGCGGCTGAACCGCGTACTCGCCGACACACAGATCCTGTACTCCCTCTACAAGAAGCACCACTGGCTCATGCGCGGGGCGACCTTCTACTCGCTCCACCTCATGCTGGACAAGCACGCGGAGGCCCAACTGGCCATCGTGGACGCGCTGGCCGAGCGGGTCCAGAGCCTCGGCGGCGTCGCGGTCGGAGACCCGCGCCACGTCGCGGAGCTGACTGCCGTTCCCCGGCCGCCGGACGGCGTGGAGCCGGTACCCGTCATGCTGTCGCGGCTCCTCGACGCGCACGAGCGGATCCTGATCGACGCGCGGGACGCCGCCGCCCGGATCTCGGCCGAGGGCGACGAGGGCAGCACCGACCTGCTCGTCTCCGACGTCATCCGCACCGGCGAGGCGCAGGTGTGGTTCCTGGCCGAGCACCTGGTGGACACCCCCCTGGTGCGCGGCTGATGGAGGACACGTACGACGTCGTCGTGGTCGGCGGCGGGCCGGGCGGCGAGGTCGCCGCCGACCGGATCGTCCGGTCCGGACTGACCGCCGTCGTCGTCGAGGCCGAGGCGGTCGGCGGCGAGTGTTCCTACCGGGCATGCGTGCCGAGCAAGGCCCTCTTGCGTCCCGGTGCGGCCAGGGAGGCCGCACGGTCGGTCGACGGGGCACGGCAGGCGGTGAGCGGGGCGCTCGACCCGGCGCAGGTCCTGGCCCGCCGCGACCGTTTCACCGGCCGTGGCGACGACACCGGGCAGACCGACTGGCTGAACGGCGCCGGCATACCCCTCGTACGAGGGCACGGACGGCTCGCCGGAGAGCGCCGGGTGGAGGTGACCGGAGCCGACGGCGCGGTCCGTACCCTGCGGGCGCGGCTCGCGGTCGTCCTCAGCACCGGCACGGAACCCGCCTTGCCGCCGGTCGAAGGGCTCGACCGGATCGGTGTGTGGACCAACCGGCAGGCCACCACGGCCGATGCGGTGCCGGAGCGGCTCGTCGTCATCGGCGGGGGAGTGGTGGCCTGCGAGATGGCCACCGCGTGGCGTTCGCTCGGCTCCTCCGTCACCCTGCTCGTCCGCGATCAGGCCCTGCTGACCGGCTGGGAGCCGTGCGCCGGCGAGGAGGTCACCCGGGGGCTCACCGGCCTGGGCGTCACGATCCGCTTCGGGGTCTCGGCCACTCGGGTCGCCCGTGACGAGACCACCCGTACCGTGACCGTGGAGACCGACGACGGAGCCGCCTTCGTCTGCGACGAGGTACTTGCCGCCACCGGCCGCCGCCCGCGCACTTCGGACCTGGGCTTGGAGACCGTCGGCCTGCCGGCCGGCGACTGGCTCCCGGTCGACGACACCTGCCGCGTCACCGCCCTCGACGGGGACTGGCTCTACGCCGTCGGCGACGTGAACCACCGCGCGCCGCTGACCCACATGGCCAAGTACCAGGCCCGCGCCTGCGCCGCGGCGATCGCCGAGCGGGCCGCGGGCCGCCCCGCCGACACCGGTCGCCGGCAGGCCTGGAGCGCGGAGGCCGACCGCATCGCCGTCCCCCAGGCCGTCTTCACCCACCCCGAGGTCGCGAGCGTCGGTCTCACCGAACGCGCGGCACGCGAAGCGGGAGTCGCGGTACGCGCGGTGGAGTACCGCATCGACGACGTCGCCGGAGCCGCACTGTACGCGGACGACTACCGCGGCCACGCCAAGCTCGTCGTCGACGAGACCCGCGGAGTCGTCGTCGGCTGCACCCTCACCGGCCCGATGGCGACCGAACTCATCCACACGGCCACCGTCGCCATCGTGGGAGAGGTCCCGCTCGAGCGGCTGAGGCACGCCGTCCCCGCCTTCCCGACGGTCAGCGAGGTCTGGCTGCGCCTCCTTGAGGCGTACGGCCTCTGAGGCGACCGCCGCCCGTCCCTCCGCACCAACACAAGCACCCGACAAGGAACCGCACATGCTTCCCACGAAGCGCGCCCTCACGCTCGCCCTCGCCCTGCCCGCGACGCTGGCCTCCCTGATCGGCGCCGCACCCGCGAGCAGCTCGCCCGCCGCCGACACCGACCGGCACGCTCCCAAGCCCACCATCGTCCTCGTGCACGGGGCGTTCGCCGACGCCTCCAGCTGGAGCGGCACGATCAGGCGACTGCGCCGCGCGGGCTATCCCGTCGTCGCCACCGCCAACCCGTTGCGCGGTCTCTCCGACGACACCGCCTACCTCCGCGGAGTGCTCGCCGGCGTCGACGGCCCCGTCGTCCTGGTCGGGCACTCGTACGGCGGCGCCGTCATCAGCGGCGCCGCCGCGGGCGACAGCCGCGTGAAGGCCCTCGTCTACATCGCCGCCTTCACCCCGGACAAGGGCGAGAGCGCTGCCCAGCTGGCTGCCAAGTTCCCCGGCTCCACCCTCGGCGAGACGGTGAACCCGCAGCCGTACCCGCTGCCCGGCGGCGGCACCGGCACCGAACTCGTCATCGACCAGGCCGAGTACCACCGCCAGTTCGCCGCCGACGTCCCCGCCGCCGACGCGGCGGTCATGGCCACGACCCAGCGCCCGGTCTCCACCCTCGCGCTCGAGGAGACGGCCCAGGACGCGGCGTGGAAGACGATCCCGTCATGGGCGCTGATCGCCACCGCCGACAAGAACATCCCGCCGGCGGCCGAGCGGTGGATGGCCCGGCGCGCCGGCTCGCACACCACCGAGGTGGACGCGTCGCACGCCGTGGCCGTCTCCCGCCCGACCGTGGTCACCGACGTGATCCTCGACGCCGCGCGCGCCACCCGCTGAGCACCCGCCCGTACGTCCCAAGAAGGAGAACCCTCATGCCGAACACCCCGACCCTCGAACCCGCCGCCCAGGCATTCGCCGACGCCACCGCCCAGCCGCCGTTCCTCTACCAGATCCCCGTGGCGGACGGCCGCAAGGCCGTGGACGACGTCCAGAGCGGTGAAGGTGTCCCGTTGCCCGCCGTCGACGAGGAATGGGTCACCGTCCACGGTGGTCCCACCGGCGACGTCCGCACCCGGATCGTCCGCCCCCGCGGCGCGACCGGCCTGCTCCCCGTCATCCTCTACATCCACGGTGCCGGCTGGGTCTTCGGCAACGCCCACACGCACGACCGGCTCGTCCGCGAACTCGCCGTCGGCACCGGGGCGGCCGTCGTCTTCCCCGAGTACGACCTCTCGCCCGAAGCCCGCTACCCCGTCGCCATCGAGCAGAACTACAGCGTCGCCCAGTGGATCGCCCGCGAGGGACACCACAAGGACCTCGACGGCACTCGGATCGCCGTCGCGGGCGACTCGGTCGGCGGCAACATGACCGCCGCCCTCACCCTCATGGCGAAGCAGCGCGGCGACGTTCGCTTCACCCACCAGGTCCTCTTCTACCCGGTCACCGACGCCGGCTTCGACACCGACTCGTACCACGCCTTCGCCGAGGGCTACTTCCTGCGCCGCGACGCCATGAAGTGGTTCTGGGACCAGTACACGACCGAGGAGGCCGAGCGCGCGCAGATCACCGCCTCGCCGCTGCGCGCCACCACCGAGCAGCTCACCGGTCTGCCGCCCGCCCTGGTCATCACCGCCGAGGCCGACGTCCTGCGCGACGAGGGCGAGGCGTACGCGGCGAAGCTCCGCGCCGCCGGAGTCCCCGTCACCGCCCTGCGCGTCCAGGGAGCCATCCACGACTTCGTCCTGCTGAACGCACTGCGCGAGACGCAGGCCGCCGAACTCGCCATCGGCGTCGCCACCGACACCCTGCACAAGGCCCTCGCATGACCGGGCCGTCGACCAGCATGCCGGTGGCGGGCCTCGTTCCCGCCCCGCGGCGGGAACACGCGCAGGCCGATCTCCTCGTCCGCAACGCGAAGGTGTTCACCGGTGACCCCGACCGCCCCGAGGCCCGCGCCGTCGCGATCCGCGACGGCCGGGTCGCGGCCCTCGGCGACGACCACGACCTCGCCCACCTCGTCGGGCCGGGAACCAGAGTCGTCGACGCCCTCGGCCGCCGGGTGATCCCCGGGTTGAACGACTCGCACCTGCACGTCATCAGGGGCGGCCTGAACTACGTCCTGGAACTGCGCTGGGACGGCGTGCGCAGCCTCCGCCACGCGCTGGCCATGCTGCGCGAGCAGGCCGGCCGGACCCCCAAGGGGCAGTGGATCCGCGTCGTCGGCGGCTGGACCGCCGAACAGTTCGCCGAGCGCAGGATGCCGACCGTCGCCGAGCTGAACGCCGCCGCCCCCGACACCCCGGTCTTCGTCCTGCACCTGTACCAGTCCGCCCTGATGAACCGGGCCGCTGTGCGGGCCGCCGGATTCACCCGCGACACCCCCGACCCGCGCGGCGGCCAGATCGTACGGGGCCGGGACGGCGAACCCAACGGCGTCCTCCTCGCGGCGCCGAGCGCGCTCATCCTGTACTCGACGCTGGCCAAGGCGCCGCCCCTCGACGAGGCGGACAAGCGGACATCGACACGACACTTCCTGCGCGAGTTGAACCGCTTCGGGCTGACCTCCGCGGTCGACGCCGCTGGCGGGTTCCAGAACTTTCCCGACAACTACGCCACGGTCGTCGACCTCGCCAGGTCGGGGGAGCTGTCCCTGCGGATCGCCTACCACCTGTTCCCGCAGACGGCCGGTCAGGAGCTCGCCGACCTGAAGCGCTGGACCGAAATGGTCAGGCCCGAGGACGGGGACGAGTGGCTCCGCCTGAACGGCGCCGGCGAGAATCTGACCTGGGCCGCCGCCGACTTCGAGAACTTCTCCGAACCCCGTCCCGAGCTCGCCGAGGGGTACGAGGCCGAGTTCGAGCAGGCCGTCCGGCTCCTGATGGAGAACGGCTGGGGCTTCCGGCTCCACGCGACCTACGACCAGACGATCCGCCGCGACCTGTCCGTCTTCGAAAAGCTCGCGGCGGAAGGACTCTTCCCCGGCGGCAACCGCTGGCTCTTCGACCACGCGGAGACCGTCTCGGCCGACAGCCTGGACCGGATCGCGGCCCTCGGCGGCGCCCTGTCCGTCCAGAACCGCATGTCCTTCCAGGGCACCGCCTTCCGCGACCGCTACGGTGCCGAGGCCGCCGCCCACACCCCGCCGGTCCGGGCCATGCTCGACCGCGCCCTGACCGTCGCCGCGGGAACCGACGCCACCCGCGTCTCCTCGTACAACCCGTGGGTCGCGCTCCACTGGCTGGTGACCGGGCGCACCGTCGGCGGCACGGCGCTCTACCCGGCCGGGAACCTGATCGACCGGGCGACCGCTCTCGACCTCTACACCCGTGGGGGAGCCCGGCTCACCGGCGAGCAGGACATCAAGGGAAGCCTGCGGGAAGGCTGGTACGGCGACCTCGCGATCCTGTCCGACGACTTCCTGACCGTGCCCGAGGACGTCATCCCCGAGATCGAGTCCGTGCTCACCGTCGTCGGCGGCCGCGTCGTCTACGCGAGCGCGGAGTACGAGGGACTCGACGAGGCCGTCCCGCCGGTCAGCCCGGAGTGGAGCCCGGTGGCCCACTTCGGCGGCTACCAGAGCGGTGCCCGCCAGGCGACGCTCGTGGCCGAGGCCGTCGCCGAGTCCGAGCAGCACCGCCGGTGGCGCGTCGCCCGAGGCTCCACTCCCGAGACGCCTCCGCCGTTCCTCGACCCCTGCTTCGAGCACTGAACGAGAGATCCCCACGATGAGTACAGACTCCGCCTCCGCCGGCGGCGCCGACGACGGGCCGTCCGGCCGACCGGACGCTCCCCCGGGACGCCGCTTCGAACCGGACCTCCGGTCGATGACCCGCATCAACCTGCGCCCCATCGCCTCACCGATGCCGCTGGGCTTCTTCACGGTGGCGATCGCCTCCGTGATGACGGGATGCATGCAGCTCGGGCTCTTCGAGGCCGAGGCTCGCGGCGCCGTCGCCCTGTGCGTACTGCCCGCCTTCGCCCTGCAGTTCCTGGTGAGCATCCTGGCCTTCGGTGCCCGTGACGTGATCGCGGCGACGCTCATGGCCGTCTTCGCCGGCAGCTGGCTGGCCTACGCACTCGTCATGTTCAGCGGCGCGGCCGACGGCCTTCGGGTGCTGGGCGTGTTCAATCTGGCGCTCCTCTGCTTCGGGGCGCTGATGACCGCCGTGACCCGGCCCAAGCGCGCGCTGTGGCTCGTCCTGGTGGTCTCCCTGCCCCGCTGGGCGGCCACCGGTCTGTCGGGTCTCACCGGCGCCGAATGGCTCACGCGCACGTCCGGGGTCCTCGGCCTCCTGGTGGCGCTCGTCGCGATGTACGCGGCGTTCGCCCTGATGTTGGAGGACATGCGCAGCGAGGAAGTCCTGCCCATCGGCCGCAGTGGCCCCGCCCACGCCGCCGTGGAGGGTGACCTCGCGGTCCAGCTCCGGAACCTCGAACGCCAGGCGGGCGTGCGCCGCACGCTCTGAACACCCACATGCCGACCCACGATTTCCACAACCGCACAGCACCCATGGAACCGCAGGTGGTGGACCGCCCCGAGAAGTCCCGGTACGAGATCCTCGCCGGTGACGACGGCACCGAGACCGCGGGCTTCGCCGAGTACTTCCTCTCGGAGGACGAGATCGCCTTCATCCACACCGAGACCGGTCCCCGCTTCGCCGGCCGGGGCCTGGGCGGGCTGCTCGCCCAGGGAGCCCTCGACGACGCCCGCGCCCGCGGGCTGCACGTCCTGCCGTACTGCCCCTTCATCCGGGGGTGGATCGGCAAGCACCCCGAGTACGCCGACCTGGTGCCCGAGGCGCGCCGCGCACGGTTCGGCCTCTGAAGCACGACGATTCCGCCTTCCACACCGCTACCCACGCACCGAGGAGTTCCCACATGTCCCGATCCGTCCGCCCCACCGTCGTGCTGGTCCACGGCGCCTTCGCCGACGCCTCCAGCTACGCCCGTGTCATCCCCGAACTGACCGCCGCCGGCCTGGAGGTGGTGGCTCCGGCGGTGCCCAACCGCAGCCTCGTCGACGACGCCGCGTACATCGCCTCGGTGATACGTGCCGTCGACGGCCCCGTGATCCTCGTGGGGCACTCCTACGGCGGCGCCGTCATCACCCTCGCAGGCACGGAGGACAACGTCCGTGCACTGGTCTACCTGGCCGGATACGCCTTGGAGGAGGGCGAGAGCCTGGGCGAGCTGCAGGGTCGCTTCCCCGACTCCGGCCTCGCCGACGCGCTCGTCCACACGCCGTTCCCCGTGGCGGGGTCCGACGAGACCGGCACCGACGTCTCGGTGGAGGTCGGGAAGTTCCCCGCCCTGTTCGCCGCGGACGTCGACCCCGAGCTCGCCGCCGTGCTCGCCGTCTCCCAGCGGCCCCTGGCCGCACGGGCCTTCAGCGAGGCGGCGCCGGTCGCGGCGTGGAAGAGCAAGCCGTCATGGGGCCTGGTCGCCTCCTCCGACCGGACCATCAACCCCGATGTGGAGCGCTACGGCTACGAGCGCGCCGGCATGACCACTGTCGAGGTCGACTCCTCGCACCTGGTCATGCTCGCCCAGCCGAAGGCCGTGGCCGAACTGATCCAGGACGCGGTCCGCTCCACCGCCCACTGACCCGCGCCCCGGCCCGGAGCCCGTGCCGATCCCACCCCCCCGGGGCGGGGTCGGCACGCCCGCGCGAGGCAGTCGGCCGGTCGGTACGGTGACGCCGGGCGAGAACCGCCTCGGTTCACGCGTGACGCGTGCTCGACTGCCATTCCCGGGGCGACATCCCGTACGCGGTGCGAAAGGCGCGACTGAAGTGGGACGGGTTCACGAAGCCCCAGCGCTGGGCCACCGCGGAGACGGCGGGTGCGGTCCTCGACTGGCTGGACAGCTCCCGTCGGCACCTCTCCAGGCGCTCGCGATGGATCCAACGGCTCACCGTGGTCCCGTCCGACTGGAAGAGCTTGTGTAGATACCGGACGGACATGTGGTGCGCGCACGCGATCATCTCCGGAGAGAGACCTGGATCGGCCAGGTGTCGCAGGATGTACTCCTTGATGCGGGCCAGCATCCCGCGGGCCAGTTCCGACGCGTGGGGGTTCAGCAGTCCCTGCCGCTCGCGCACCAGCACCGTCAGCAGATCGACGGCGGTCATCGCGAGTTGCCGGCCTGTGTACGGGTCGAATCCGGCCGCCCGGTCCGCCAGACGCTGAAGATGGCCGGCGACCACTCCGGACGTGCCGCAGTGGCTGTCGAAGACGGTCCCTGTGATCGCCCGCAGTTCGGTGTCCGTCACGGCCAGCACCTCCTTCGGCATCCGGATCGACGTGAATCGGTAGATGTCCGGCTGTTCCCTGCCGTAGGGCCGACCGGCGTCGGAGCAGGTGAAAGTGCCCGGGCGGACCAGGGCCTGGCGCCCGTCCTGGGTGAGCCGCCCGGTTCCCTGGTGCTGGAGCGTGATGGTCAGGTACTCCCCTCCGCCCCTGGAGATCAGGGAGGCATGGCGCGACACGCTCGCCGGGCCGCCCTCGACCACCGAGATCTGGAGGGGGCCGAGTGTGTCGATGGTGATCGTCCCCACCGCGGGCTCGCGCTCGCGCAGCGTGACGTCCATGGGAACCAACGTGTCGGAGACAATGCTCTGCCAGTAGTCGGCCCGCTCGGACGGGGGGAGCGGCAGAATGGAGAGTACGACGGACATCATGACCCCTCGTCATGGTCGTGCTGACGCTCCCTGGAGAGCGCCGGAACAGCGGAACGTGCGCCGGCGACCGGTGCGAAGCCCGTTCTCGCGTGGCTCGGGGACGCCGCGGACCGACGGCGGAGGGGCGGGCTGTGTGAGGGCGGTGGTGCGACGAGGACGTCATACGACGACCGGGCGCGACGGCTGTGCCTCACACGAGGCTCACGGGACCTCCGACGGGGATGCGACTGTCTCCTGCGTCCAGTCTCGGACCGCCTGCCGTCGCTGCCATCAGTCACCCGACTGGTGCTCTGTCCGGTACTCCCGCTCAGGTTCCTGCGACGGCGCGCCGGGCCGGTCCCCGCCGGGCGCGTCGGCAGGGACGCGCCTGGCGCCCCCGGCCGCCCGCGGCCGCCCTCACCTCAGGCGAGCGCGCAGGAACCTGCCGCCGAGTCGCACCGCCGCACGTGTCGACGGGCTGTTGCGCAGAGCGGTCAACGACACGAAGTCGTGGACCGTGCCGTGGAATCGTGCCGCGGTCGCGGCGACACCGGCCCGGCGCAGCCGGGCCGCGTACTCCTCCGCTTCGTCCCGGGTGACGTCGGCCTCCGCCGTCACGACCAGCGCCGGCGGCAGCCCCGCCAGCGCGGCCGTACTCGCGCGCAGCGGGGCCGCGGTCGGCTCGTCCCGCCGGCGGGGATCGACCACGTACTCCCGCCAGTAGGACCGGACGGCATCCCGGGTGAGCGGATATCCCGTGGCGAAGAGCCGTTGCGACGGGCTGTCACAACGGGCGTCGGTCAGTGGGTAGTACAGCAGCTGGGCCCGGATTTCCGGACCCCCGCGCTCCCGCGCCAGCAGCGTGAGCGCCGTGGCGAGGGTGGCCCCGGCGCAGTCGCCGGCGACCGCGAGCCGGTCGGTGTCGAGTCCGAGCGGTTCGGCCTGTCCGACCGTCCAGGTCAGCAGGGCGTAGCACTCTTCGAGGGCGACCGGATAGCGACTCTCGGGCGTGCGGCTGTACTCGGGAACGACGGCCGCGACACCGGCTTCGCGCACCAGCTCGCTGACGAGCCATGCGTGCGTCTGCGCGTCGCCCAGCATCCAGCGGCCCCCGTGGAGGTAGAGCATGGTCGGGGGCCGGCCCGTGACACCGGTCGGCCGGAAGACCCAGAAGCCCACCAGACCGGTCGGCCCCACGGGCGCCGCATGGAAGGTGGCGTCCACGTCGAAGTCTTCGATCCGATCGCCCTGGGCCTCTTGCAACGCCTGGCGCGCGGTCTCCGGTTCCAGCTCGTGGAGGAAGGGCGGTGTCGTCGAGGCGTCGACGAGCCGCTGCACCAGAGGATCGAGGATCACCGGCCGCGGCTGCTCGGCGCGCGCCTCCCGGTCAGGCTCCGGCCGCATTCGTTCCGCCTCTCGCTCGGGCCCCTCTGGGTGGTGGTGGGTGGTGGTCGTTCGCACGTCAGACGTCGTGCAGGAGGTCCCGAAGTTGATGGCGGCTGCTGATGCCGAGCTTGGGATAGACGTTGTAGAGGTGCGAGCCCACCGTACGCGGCGACAGGAACAGCCGATCGCCGATCTCGCGGTTCGACAGGCCGACCGCGGCGAGCCGCGCTATCTGTTGCTGCTGGGCGGTCAGCTCGGTCAGCCGCTCGGCCGAGGTGGAAGCGGAGGCGTCGGCGACCCCCGTCGCGCGCAGCTCGCCGCGGGCCGCGTCCGCGAGCGCCCGGGCATCGAGCCGGGCCGCCACCTCGAGGACCGCGGTCAGCTGGGCGCGGGCCTCCAGAGGCCTACGGCGCCTGCGTAGCCAGATCGCGTAGTGCAGACGGGCCTGTGCCCGTTCCATCGGCCAGGTGTCGCCCTCGGGGTTGACCAGAGCCAGCCGGAAGTGGTGCTCGGGGTCCGCTACCTCGTCGACAAGCGCCGTCGCGTGGTGCATCAGGAGCGTCACGCGGGTGGTCGGCCGCTCGCCCAGGCCCGCCCGCACCGCGCCGAGGACGCGTGCCGCCTCCTCCTTCCGGCCGACGCGCTGTGCGGCGGCGGCCAGTTCGCCGACGGAGCGCGGAGACAGGAAGGGGACGAGCGGCGATCCGTCTTCGCCGAACAGGGACCTGAAGTGGCGGAACGCGCGCTCGGCGTCCCCCAGGGCCAGCGCGTGGAGGCCACTGGCGCGCAGCATTCTGGCCCGAGTGGCGCGGTTCTCGCCGAGGTTGACGGAGCGCCAGTGGGGGCTGGTGAACGGAATGTCCGGCAGCCCGTCGCCGCGCAGTGCCCGCAGAGTCGCCTCCAGCGCCTCGAGGTCCATGTCGACACAGGGCAACCGGTGGACGACCGCGTCGGAGCGCCCCTTTTCGATCAGGGCCTGGGCCTGCGGCCATCGGCCCATGGCGATGAGGGCGTCCACGTGGTTCGGAAGCGTCCACACCCGCGAGCCCCACGCCCCGCGGGCGCCGTGCAGGGTGCTCGCCTGCCGGTACATCTCGGCGCACTGCTCCGACTCATCGGTGTAGTACGCCACCGAGGCGTGGGCCAGCAGCCGGGTCGGTGGAGTCGGTCCGTCCAGCGGTTCGGACGGCGGGACGGGCACCCGGCGGGGCGTGCCGCCGCCGTGGGCATCGGCATCGAGACCGACCGACACATAGGCTTCCAGGGCCGCCAGGACTCCGGGCCCGGTGAGCCTGGGGACCTCGCACGGGCCCACGGGTCCGGAGCGTCCGGTGGGTGTGACGCTTCCGGAGATCTCGGCATGGTCGTCGCCCGACCCGGATGTCGCCCGGGCCAGCCGGCGTGCGTGGTCGAGCAGGCGCGGCAACTCCGTGCGGTGCTCCGGCAGACCGGACTGATGGGTGATCGCCGCCGCGAGCGCCGTGAGCGCGAAAGAGGTGGTGGCGGTACGCGGGGGAGCGTGCCGCCACATGTCCAGCAGGAGCCCGAAGGCTTCCCGCTGGAACGAGAGCAGCGACAGCGCGGCGGCCATGGCACAGGCCGCGTCGCATCGCAGGTCCGGGTCGGCGCCGACCCGGGAGAACTCCGCGTACAGGTCGCGGACCCACTCCGGATCCCCGAGAGTGCTCGCCGCCGTCATGGCCGCGGCGAGGCGGCGGGCCCGGTCCACGTCGTTCCCGCTGAGCCGTGCCGCCTGCTCCAGTGCCTTCGCCGAGGCGAAGTGGTCTCCCGAGCGCGCGGCGTGAACGGCGGTCGCCCGCTCCAGGGGCGAAGCGACCTCCTCGTCGGGGCCGATCGCGGCAGCGGCCAGATGCCAGGCCCGGTACGCCGTGCTCTGGCCCACCGCCGCCGCCAGGTCCCGGTGGGCCCGTTGCCGAAGCTTCGCGGGCTGCCGGTGGAAAGCCGCCGCACGCACCAGCGGGTGACCGAACGCGAGACGGCCGTCGGCGATGCCGATCAGGCCGGCCTCCTCCGCCGGGGTCCACACGGTGAGGTCGTCGGTGCCCAAGGCGGCCATCACGATGCGGAGTTCCTCCTCCCGCAGCGCGGCCGAGGCGTAGAGCAACGCGCGCTGCGTGTCCTCCGGGAGAACGTCCAGAACCGACGCGTACACCGGCGGGGCCGAGGCCGGCCCGGCACCGACGCGGGATGCCCGGTGCAGGTCGACGATCGCGAGCGGATTACCCTCCGCCTGCCGGAGCAGGTCCAGCCGGAGCCGCCCCCGAGGCGCGTCGGGCCGCGCGTCCAGCAGCCGGGCTGCTGCCCCGGGGGACAACGGCCCGAGCCTCAGGACGGGAAGATCCGCCGGGACTCCGGGCGGGGGACCTTCGCCGCGTGCGGTGAACAGCATGGTCACCGCCTGGTCGGTGAGCTGCCGCCGTACGGAGAACAAGACATCCAAGGAGGCGTCGTCGCAGTCCTGGGCGTCGTCCACCGCCACCAGCAGCGGGTTCGTCCGGGCGACGCGGGTCAGGAGTGCCAGCGTGACGGCGCCCAGCACACGTCGCTCCTGCGGCCCGGCTCCCGAGCCCGGCTCGAATGCGGTACGCAGCACCGACCACCAGTCCTTCGGAAACATGTCCGGCACGTCCAGCACCGGCAGAAGCAGCCGGTGCAGCGAGGCGAAGGGCGCCGGTTCCTCGCCGCCCCACCCCCGCGCCGACAGGACCCGGGACCCGCGTGCCGCGGCCGACTCCTCGGCGAACCGCAGCAACAGGGACCTGCCGGTGCCGGTCTTCCCGAGTAGGAGCAGACTCCGCGGACCGGAGCGCATGTCCAGGCACCGCAGGATCCGGCCGATCTCCTCCTCACGGCCGATCGGCACAGCCGCGCGTTCCGCTTCGAACTCCGTCATCGCACTCCGACTCCCGGGGCGAGGCGGCTTGTTCCCGCCCCTGCCGAGATGCTGTCAGGAGGGCGGACAGGCCGCTTCTGTCATGTGACCAGTCATGCCGCAAGAGCGCCTGGCAAGATGGCGTCAACGCTGTGAACAGGCATTTCACGGCTGACCCCGCTCCATTGGGCGGTCCGGGGCGGCCGTGGGGGCGGGACGAGGGAGACATGGACGTCGGCGCCGTAGAGGCACGCACGCGGGGCATCCGGGGCAGGGACCGCGAACTGGAGTGGATCGGCAGGCTCGTCGACGCCGCGGACGGCCCCGGCTCGAAGGTGCTCGTGCTGACCGGTCAGCCGGGCGTCGGCAAGAGCACCCTGCTGGACCACGCCGCCGAGGTGGCCGCGGCACGAGGCAGGCGGGTGCTCCGCGTACGTGGCTGCGAGGGGGAGCAGGGCCTCGACTTCGCGGGATTGCACCAACTGCTGCGCCCCGTCCTCCGCGACCTCGACCGGCTGCCGACACGTCAGCGCGACGCCCTGCGGCACGCGTTCGGCACGGACGACGGCGACGGACAGCAGATCCCGGAGCCGCTCGTGATGAGATCCGGCGTGCTCACCCTCCTTTCGGAGGCCGCGACGGAACGGCCCCTGCTCATCGTCGTCGACGACGCCCAATGGCTGGACCTCTGCTCCCTGGACGTGCTGGCGTTCGTCGCCAGGCGTCTCGAGGGCGAACGGATGGCCCTGCTGCTCGCGGCACGGGACGAGTCGGTGCCCGCGCGCTTCGACCGCGACTTCCCCCATCTGCCGACCGGCCCCCTCGACCGGGCGGAGGCGGGCCTTCTGCTGGACGAGCAACCGCGTCCGCCGCGCGGCAAGGCCCGGGCCCAGATCATCGAACAGGCCGCCGGGAACCCGCTCGCACTCATCGAACTCGCTCGGGCGTTCGCCAAGGGACCGGGACTCCAGAGGCCCGGCGCGATCGACGCCCTCCCCCTCACCACCCGGCTCGAGCGGCTGTTCGCAGCCGACCTGCCCGGCCTTCCGCCAGAGACCCGGCATGCGCTGCTCCTGGTGGCAGCCGCCGGCACGGACCGGCTCTCCGACGTCCTGCACGCTGTCCCGGGCCTGGACGATCCCGAGGTCTGGCGGCCCGCCGAGGAGGCAGGGCTCGTGCGGGTCGAGAACGGCGACGTCCGGTTGCGTCATCCGCTGATCCGCTTCGCGATCCACCAGGACGCCTCCTTCGCCGACCGCCGTGAGGCCCATCTGACGCTCGCCGCCGCGCTCGCACACGAACCCGACCGTCGGGCCTGGCACCTAGCCGCGGCCGCGTTCGGGCCGGACCAGGAGGTCGCCGACGCCCTGGCGGAGAGTGCCGAGCGCTCCCGGCGGCGCGGCGGATACGCGGCCGCGGCCACCGCGCTGGAACGAGCGGCCGAACTCACCCCGGACACGGAGCGTCGCGCCGGACGCCTGCTCGCCGCCGCCGTCTCCGCCATGTACGCCGGGTACCCCCAGTGGGTCGGGGAGATCGCGGCCCGGGTGGGCCCCCTGACGCACGATCCAAAGCTGCTCGCCGAGGCCTCTCTGTGCGGAGGCTGGTCGCTGTCCGTCACACTCCGCCATGCGGACGCGCTCGGATTCCTGCTCCCCGTTGCCGAATCCATGGCCACCGCGGCTCCCGCCCTGGCGCTGGACGCGCTGGGAACGGCGGCGACCCCGGCCTACAACTCCGGCGACCCCGCCTACCGCGTCGAACTCCAGCGCGTCGGTGACCTGATCCCCCTGCAGCCGGACCGGAGCGACCGACTGTGGGCGGAGGCGGTCGCCCGCCCCTTCACGGAGCGGGAGAAGGCACTGAAGCGCCTGCGCGACGTGGCGGGCCCGTCGTGGGAAGGGCCGGTCTCGGATCCCACCACCCTCGGCGACCTCACCATGCTCGGCGCCACCGCCTGGATCCTGGACGAGACCGACCTGTCCGTACGTCTTCTCGGCCGGGCCATGGACCACTTCCGCCCGGCCGCCACGGCCGGCACCAACTGCACGGTCACCCAGGCTCTCGCCCTCGCCCTGTTCGACAGCGGAGCATGGACGGCAGCCGGGTCCGCGGCCGAGGACGCCTACTGCCTGGCCGTGGAAGCGGGGGCGGAGAACGTCGCCGTGGGTGCACCGATCCTCCAGGCCACGCTGCGCGCCGTCCGCGGCGACCACACCGGCGCGCGGGAGCGGGCCGCCGAGGCCGTCCGCGGCATCGAGCTGAGAAAGTCCCGCAGTCTGTACGTCCGTCACTGCCAGGCGCTCGGCATGGCGGCGGTCGCCGAAGGCGACCACAGGACGGCGTACGAGCACCTCCGCCGCGTCTTCACGCAGGATTCCCCTCCCGTCCCCGTGCACCACCACGCTTCGCACTACTACCTCGCCGACCTCGCCGCGGCCGCCGTGCGCGTCGGCCGCGCGGACGACGCCCGCGCCGTGCTCCGAGCCGTCGAGGACCTCCTGGGCACGCCCCGTTCCAGCCGTCTGGACGCGATCGTGCACCGTGCCTCGGCCCTGCTGAGCCATTCCGGCGACGCCGAGCCGCACTTCCTCTCGGCGCTCGCCGACCCCGCGGGCGCGCGCTGGCCCTTCGAACGCGCCCTTACGCAGCTGGACTTCGCCGAGTGGCTACGACGCCGCCGACGGGCCGCGGAGGCACGCCCCCTGCTCGCCGCCGCCCTGGAGGTCTTCGAACGGCTGAACGCCCGCCCGTGGATCGAGCGCACCACTGCCGAACTCCGCGCGGCCGGCGTGACCGTGGCGGGCTCCGCCGCCCCGGAGACCGTGGCCGGCCTGACGCCGCAGGAGCTGCAGATCGCCCAACTGGCCGCGGAGGGACTGACGAACCGGGACATCGGCGCCCGGCTCTATCTGTCCCCTCGCACCATCGGCTTCCACCTGCACAAGATCTTCCCGAAGCTCGGCATCACGGGACGCGCCCAATTGCGGGACGCCCTCGGCCCCTGACCTCGAACCGGGCGGGCGAACGGTCAGTGGCCGACCGGGCAGAACGCTGCGCTCACGGGCAAGACGTAGTGCGTGGGGGGACAACAGGCGGCGCTTCCCCGACCGTAGCGTGACGGCGTTCCGTACCGCACAGAGGCGCGGACCAGCCACTTCGCATCGAGGAGACAACCCATGCCGTACATCACCGTGGGCCAGGAGAACACCACCGCCGTCGACCTCTACTACGAGGACCACGGCACGGGGCAGCCGGTCGTCCTCATCCACGGCTTCCCGCTCGACGGCCACTCCTGGGAGCGACAGACCGCCGCGCTGCTCGACGCCGGCTACCGCGTGATCACGTACGACCGCCGCGGATTCGGGCAGTCCTCCCAGCCGACGACCGGCTACGACTACGACACCTTCGCGGCCGACCTGCACACCGTGATGGAGACCCTCGACCTGAACCACGCCGTCCTCGTCGGCTTCTCCATGGGCACCGGCGAGGTCGCCCGCTACGTGTCCGCGTACGGCTCCGCCCGCGTCGCCAAGGTCGCCTTCCTGGCCTCGCTGGAGCCCTGCCTGCTCAAGACCGACGACAACCCGGACGGCGTGGCCCCGAAGGAGTTCTTCGACGGAGTCGTCGCCGCCGTCAAGGCCGACCGCTACGCCTACTACACAGCCTTCTTCAACGACTTCTACAACCTCGACGAGAACCTGGGCACCCGGATAAGCGAGGAAGCGGTCCGCAACAGCTGGAACACCGCGGCCGGCGGCGGCTTCTTCGCCGCGTCCGCCGCACCGTCGACCTGGTACACCGACTTCCGCGCCGACATACCGTCCGTCGACGTGCCCGCCCTGATCCTGCACGGTACGGCCGACCGCATCCTGCCCGCCGAGGGCACCGCGCGCCCCTTCCACAAGGCGCTCCCCTCCGCCGACTACGTCGAGATCGAGGGCGCCCCGCACGGCCTGCTGTGGACCCACGCGGAGGAGGTCAACACCGCCCTCCTCGCCTTCCTGGCGAAGTGACGCCCCGCCCGCCGGTTCACACGGGGTGAGCGCATCGCCGCGCGGCAGCCGGGGGGAACCGGCCCGGCTGCCGCGGTGGGTGGTGCCGAAACCCCGGCGTCACCCCGCCTTCCACGGCCACCGCCGCAGGATCCAGACAGGACCAGGAGAACAGAGACCTCATGCAGTTCGGCATATTCACAGTCGGTGACGTGACCCCCGACCCCACCAACGGCCGTACACCGTCGGAGCACGAGCGCATCAAGGCGATGATCGCCATCGCGCTCAAGGCCGAGGAGGTCGGCCTGGACGTCTTCGCGACCGGCGAGCACCACAACCCGCCGTTCGTCCCGTCGTCCCCGACCACCATGCTCGGCTACATCGCCGCCCGCACCGAGAAGATCATCCTGTCCACCGCCACGACGCTGATCACCACCAACGACCCGGTGAAGATCGCGGAGGACTACGCGATGCTCCAGCACCTGGCCGACGGCCGGGTGGACCTCATGTTGGGGCGCGGCAACACCGGCCCGGTGTACCCGTGGTTCGGGCAGGACATCCGCCAGGGCCTCCAACTCGCCAAGGAGAACTACGCACTGCTGCGCCGGCTGTGGCGCGAGGACGTCGTGGACTGGGCGGGCACGTTCCGCACGCCCCTGCAGGCCTTCACCTCAACACCCCGGCCGCTGGACGGCGTCCCGCCGTTCGTCTGGCACGGATCCATCAGGTCCCCGGAGATCGCGGAGCAGGCCGCGTTCTACGGCGACGGCTTCTTCCACAACAACATCTTCTGGCCGGCCGACCACACCAGGCGCATGGTCCAGCTGTACCGGCGCCGGTACGCCCACCACGGTCACGGCCGTCCGGAGGACGCCATCGTGGGTCTGGGCGGACAGGTCTTCATGCGGAAGAACTCCCAGGACGCCGTACGGGAGTTCCGCCCCTACTTCGACAACGCGCCCGTGTACGGCCACGGCCCGTCCCTGGAGGACTTCACCGAGCAGACCCCGCTGACGGTGGGCTCTCCCCAGCAGGTCATCGAGCGGACCCTGTCCTTCCGGGAGACCGTCGGCGACTACCAGCGCCAGCTCTTCCTGATGGATCACGCGGGGCTTCCCCTGAAGACCGTCCTGGAACAGCTCGACATCCTCGGCGAAGAGGTCGTGCCCGTGCTGCGCAAGGAGTTCGGATACGGACGCCCGGCCGACGTGCCGAACGCGCCGACGCACGCTGCGCGGGTCACCGCCGCCGCGACCCCGCAAGGAGTGATCGCCGCATGAAGCTGATCGCCGTTTCCGCGGGGCTGAGCACCCCCTCCTCCACCCGCTTGCTCGCGGACCGGCTGGCCGAGTCGGTCCACGGCGAACTCGCCGGCCAGGGCCACGCCGTGTCGACCGAGGTCATAGAGCTGCGCGAACTGGCCGGCGACGTCGCCAACCATCTCGTGACCGGCTTTCCACCACCGCGTCTGGCCGCCGCGATCGAGGCGGTGACGGGAGCCGACGGACTGATCGCCGTGACCCCTGTGTTCACGGCTTCCTACAGCGGACTGTTCAAGTCCTTCTTCGACGTGATCGCCCCGGACGCCCTCACCGGGAAGCCGGTCCTGGTCGCGGCGACGGGCGGTACCGCTCGCCACTCCCTGGTCCTGGAGCACGCCATGCGCCCGCTCTTCGCCTACCTGCGCGCCGCCGTCGTTCCCACCGCGGTGTACGCGGCGTCCGAGGACTGGGGATCGGGAGGAGACGAGTACACCGACGGCCTGCCCGCGCGCATCGGGCGGGCGGGCGGCGAGCTGGCCGCGCGCATGGCCGCCCGCCCGCCCCGGGGCGAGCCCGAAGACGAGGTCACCGCCCTCGAACGGCAACTCGCCGACCTGCGCTTCGACTGAGGCCAGACGGTCCTTCAGACTGTTCCGCCGTGCCGCACGCGGAATCGAGTCTCATGCCGTGCGGCCCTGGCCCGCGGTACGGCTGCGCGGCTGACCGGCCGCTGGACGTGCGGATTCCTCTCTTCCCTGGCGTCGTCGGGACGACTGCAGGCGTCCTGACGACGACGATCGGGCAACGGGCCGGCGGGAGATTCGTCCCCTTGTTCGTGCACCCTCGGTAGCCGCTCGTGGGCCAGGAGGGAGGCTTCCCCGCGTACAGGGCGCCGCCGTGGAAGCGTGTGTCGCCGACGCGCTCGGGCAGCGGCAGATGGCCGAGCTCGGCGATGATCAAAGCTTCGGGCCTGCCAAGCAGCGCATGCAGATCTTCCAGCGGCCTTCGAGGGCGGCCTGGTGGCACTTGGCTGGGGGTCCGGCAGTGGGGCCGCATGGGGGCGGCAGTGCGGCCGATGACCCTGGTCCAGGCGACCGGAAGGAAGGGTGTGCTTGCTGCCGGTCGTCGTAGATCTCGGCGCCGGCCTGCTTCAGAAGGCATGTCCTGGCCGTTCCGGGTCGGCAAAATGGTTTGAGCTTGGGCGGCGGCACCGACAGGATCGGGGAAGACCGATGAGTTCTTCCCGGCGCCGCAGTCTGTCAGTGTGACCGCCACGCGCGGAGGACACTCACATGACGGAAGGCACCATGCCCGCACCACACGAAACACCCATCCCCTCGCCCGCCCGCGTCACCGCCGTGCTGCGGATTCTCGTGCTGTCCACGTTCGTCGTCTTCCTCAACGAGACGATCATGGTCAACGCGATCCCGCGGCTCATGCGCGAGTTCGAGGTCACCGCAGCCGCCGCAGGGTGGCTGTCCACGGCCTTCATGCTCACCATGGCCGTCGTCATCCCGGTGACGGGGTGGTTCCTCCAGCGCGTGACGACTCGGACCGCCTTCAGCCTGGCCATGGCGCTGTTCCTCGCCGGCACGGCTCTGGCCGCGGCCGCGCCCGCCTTCCCCGTGCTGCTGGCCGCCCGCGTCATCCAGGCCAGCGGCACCGCCGTCATGATGCCGCTGCTCATGACGACGCTGATGACCCTCGTGCCCGCGCACGACCGCGGTCGTGTCATGGGCAACATCACCCTCGTCATCTCCGTCGCACCCGCCCTCGGCCCTGCGGCCTCCGGTGTGCTGCTGCAGCTGGGGACATGGCGCCTGCTGTTCCTGGCCGTGCTGCCCATCGCCGGAGCCATGGCCGTATTCGGTCGGCGCAATCTGGTCAACATCGGCGAGCCGCAGGCCGGCCCGATCGACTGGTTGTCCGTCCCCCTGGCGGCAGCGGGCTTCGGCGCCCTGGTCTACGGCCTGAGCGGGCTCGGTGCCGGGAACGCAGCCCAGGCCCCCGTGCCCCCGGCGGCCACGACCCTGGCCGGCGCCGTGCTGGTAGGCCTGTTCGTATGGCGGCAGCTGGCACTGCAGCGCTCGTCCACACCGCTGCTGGACCTGCGCGCCCTGACATTTCGTCACTTCTCCGTGGCACTCGGCCTGATGTGCCTGTCTTTCATGGCCCTCATGGGCGCGTTCATCCTGCTGCCGATCTATCTGCAGGAGGTGTGCGGCCTGACCTCACTGCAGACCGGGCTGCTCCTCATCCCCGGCGGCCTGACCATGGGCCTGCTCGGGCCACAGGTCGGCAAGCTCTACGACCGACTCGGCGCACCACGCCTGGTCGTACCCGGAGCCGTACTCACAGCGCTTTGCCTCGCGCTGTTCGCCCTCACAGGCGAAGAGACCTCGCCGTGGTTGGTGCTCGCCCTTTACGTGGCCCTGAGTGCCGGCATGGCGTTCGTCTTCACCCCCGTCTTCACCTCCGGCCTGTCCGTACTGCCGCCGCACCTCTACCCCCACGGCTCCGCCATCCTGGGCTCGCTCCAACAGGTCGCGGCCGCCGCCGGCACCGCCCTGGTCATCAGTGTCATGTCGGGACACGCCGCCACGGCAGCAGCCGATGGCGCCGACACCACCGGCGCCCTCGCCACGGGCATCCGGTGGGGGTTCGGCATCGGCGCCGTGCTCGGCGCCCTGGCCGTGCTGGTCGCGCTGCTGGTCCGCACCCCGCCCGCTCCGCAACAGCCTGCTGCGTCGGAGGCCCAGGACGAAGACGGCACCACGACGAACAAAGGCACCCACACACCCGCCTGACGCCCTGGACGATCGGCCCGGTGCTCGCCGCGACGAAGGGGCAGGGTTCGACTGCGGCCAATGGTTCGTCCGGTAGTACACGGCGACCAGCAGCGCCCGGTCCGCCGGCGGCAGAGCCGGTGCTGCGGCGCCTGCTGCCGCCGGCCAACCCCAGCCTGGAGCCCAGGGCTGTCTGCGGTGCCCTCTTCCCTCGAGCGTACGAGCGCAGGCCATGTGAGTACGCGTACTCACTCCGAGCCCGGTAACCGCACCCATCCGCCGCGCATCCCCGCTCGCATAGTGTCCTCGCATGCCCGACGAGACCGTGCCAAGCGCCGCCACCCCTGACCCGACCCAGTCCAGGGCCTCCTCCTGCCTCCTCGGCGCCCTGGGATGCGGCGGCGCCGCGCTCGTCGGCGTACTCGTTCTGGTCGGCACGCTCGCATGGGGGTCATGGGGGTCGACGGACTTCCCTCGTGTCGCACCCGAGGAGATGGCGAACCGCGCCCTCCAGCGTTCCCAGCAGGCCTACGAGGCCATGGGGTTCAAGCGCACCATAGAACCCGGAGTCGAGGACATCGGCGTCAGCACGGAGAACACGTTCGGCGCCGGCTTCTGTTACGACGGGGGCCTGCTGGGGCTGGAGGACAAGACCGTCGACGGCGCCTACTCGATGAGCCACAACTGGGCACTGGACCACGTGCCGGCGAGCCAGGCGGTCCCCGGCCTCCGCCGACTGCACCAGTTCTTCAAGGACAACGGCTGGAAGGTCACGTCCTACGGCGAAGGCGAGCAGGGCAGGGACTGGGACTTGTTCGTCCAGCGGAACGACGGCGACGAGCGGATGTCCTTCACCTGGTACCCGGACCGGGAGTACTTCACCGGCAGCGCCAGCATGCCCTGCGCCTACGACCCGGAGTGGAAGAACGGCGACGTCGGCCCCGCCGGGGACGACCAGAGGCCACCCGCCTTCGGGCCCGCACAGCGGGACTAGCGGGCGGCCCGCCGTCGGGTCACGACGTGACGGGGACCGGGGTGTGTGCCTCGTCGGGCTCCGGTTCCGGCCTTGCGTCACCGAGCTGCTCACGCAGGTAGTTCCAGAACACCGCGATGAGCGCGGCCAACGGGACGGCGAGCAGACTGCCCACGATGCCGGCCAGGCTGCCGCCGAGCGTCACCGCCAGCAGGACGACGGCCGCGTGCAGGCCGAGTCCGCGACTTTGGATCATGGGCTGGAACACGTTTCCCTCCAACTGCTGTACCACGACGATGATCGCCAGAACGATCAGCGCGTCGGTGACGCCGTTCGACACAAGCGCGATGAGAACCGCGACCAAGCCGGCGAACAGGGCGCCCACGATCGGCACGAACGCGGAGACGAAGGTCAGCACTGCGAGGGGAAGGACCAGGGGGACGTCGAGAATCCACAGACCCAGGCCGATGAACACGGCGTCGAGGAGTCCGACGAGGGCCTGGCTGCGCACGAACGCTCCCAGGGTGTCCCAGCTCCGCTCCGCCACGATCGGGACGTCGACGGCGAGTCGCCCGGGGAGCTGGCGGGTGAGCCACGGCACGAACCGGGGGCCGTCCTTCAGGAAGAAGAACATCAGGAAGAGGGCAAGGAAGGCCGTGACCAGTCCGTTGAATACCGTGCCCACGCCGGTCGCGACCGCGGTGACCATGCTGCCGATGCTGTCCTGGACGCGGGCCATCGCCGTGTCGAAAGCGCCGGAGATCTCGTCGTCGCCGATGTTCAGAGGCGGCCCGGCCGCCCACTCACGCAAGCGCTGGATTCCCTCGACCACGCCCTTGGAAAGCTCCCCGGACTGGGATGCGACCGGCACCGCGATGAGCGCGATGATGCCGGCGACGACCAGCATGAACGAGACGGTGACGACTCCTGCCGCCAACGCGGGAGGCCAGCCGTGCCGCCGCAGGAAACGAGTCGGCGGCCAGGTCAGGGTCGTGAGAAACAGCCCGACGACGAGCGGCCAGACGACCGACCACATGCGACCCACGATCCACAGGGCCACCCCGGCTATCAGCAGGACCAACAACGACTCGGCGGACACGCGAGCCGCCGTGCGCAGAGCGGCGGCGGCTTTCGTGGAACTCAACGTGGCAGACATGGGCCCACCCTACGGACTCCGCACTCCGGCCCGTGCCCGGCACCGGCAGCAGATCCTCCTGCTCCGGACCAGGCCTGTCAGGGAATCCGCGCCATCGTCCAGGCCGTCCACACACCCCCCTGACCTGCACGTATTCCGGATGAGCGGGGTTCAGTGCTCGCAGAGGGAAAATTCTCGTTCGTAGAGCTGCTCGTTGTGTTCGTCGACGAAGAACTTGCGTTCCTGCATGAGTTGTTCGCGGTAGTTCTTTGCCTGTTCGAGCGTCATGGTCGAGGTGTCGGACCATGGTTGTTGCGGTGGTACGTCGGATGTCGAGACGATCCTTTCCGACGGGTCGACCAGGAAGAACGCGAGAATCTTGCGATATCCCGGGCGGGTGGTGTCCGTGAGGCGGAATGAGCCGACGCGGTGTTGCAGGATGTTCGGGAACGCCAGGCAGCGGCCCGCTGGGGTCGATGCCGATCCCAGTATCTGGTTCAGTGCGTCCTCGTCCTCCAGGCCGTAGACCTCACGCAGACCGTTGTCGTCGTTCTGTTCGTAGTTCGGGTCGTCGAGTGCCGCCCGGAAACTCAGCCGGCTTTCGGTGATGTTCTCGCTGTCCCAGTAGTAGATGCCGGTGGAGACGATCCGCTCGTTCATCATCCCCTCGACGTGCCAGGAACCGCCGGGGTACTCGGGCTTGTCCGGGGTGAGATGAATGGTGGCGAGCTTGACGATGACCTGGAGACGGCGACCGCGCAGGTCGACTCGCGCGGATGCATCGGGCAACTCGGGCGGGGTGAAGGCCGGGGCGTCCGGGATGACCGGGCGGCGGTTCTCCCACCAGTCGTCCTGGGCCTGTTCCCACGCGCGAAGGGCTTCCGCGTGGGCCTCATCGTCACTGTAGGAGGATTTGTTCGGATACTCCGGCTCCGAGTCGTACCACCCGTAAGGATCGGCCTCGATCCGCAGCGGCCGGGGGTGGCGCAGATCGGTGAGTACGTTCTCCAGCAGCGGGCGCATGCGCGCGAACAAGTCCGCCAGGGCGGAGACAAGTTCGCGGTGGGTCTCGGGGTGGACGTTGTTGATGTACGAACGGAAGGTGACATCGCCGTCGTCACTGACGCCGACGTCCGTGGGCAGCCACTGGAATTTCTCCGAGAACTCGTACTTCGAGTAGCGGTCCGTCGGGTTCTGCCAGGCCCGCTCGGGCGCGCCGCTCACCTTTCTCACCAGGCAGAACAGTGAGGGATGGACCAGATCCAGTACCTGGCCGTCGGATCCGGGATGCCAGTCCTGTTCTGCTTCGGGGACCTGTTCCAGAACCTGAACCGCCTCGCGCAGCCGGGACCTGAGCTTGTCGTCGACCAGTGTGTCCGACTGCCATACCCCGTCGACGGCGGACACCTCGACGCCGGTTCGTCCGTCCCGCAGCGCGGCGTAATGCTCGAGTTCGGCAAGCACGTAACGAACCTGCGCTTCGGTGAGGCCCTGGGCGACCGCTTCCTGCGTCCACCGGGCGACGATGTCGGCATCGTTCATCTTGTCGAACCACCCCGACTTCGCCCGTATGTGTGAGCTGCACTGCATCATCTCAAGTTCCCGCAGCGTTCGGGGTGTCGCGAACGCCAGGGAACGGGATGCGTGAAACGGCAGCGGGAAAGCAGACAGGCCAGTCAATTCTCTTGGTCCTCCCAGTCGGTGTGCGGTGGCGGGAAGGATACTTCAGCGGACTGACACCCCAGCCGTGGTCCCCGTCATCGACGGACCGGGAGCCAGGGCTTCGACGTGGTCGCGTGATGCCCAGTTCGCGCGAAGACGCTCAGAAGAAGCCGAGCTTCTTCGGCGAGTACGACACGAGCAGATTCTTCGTCTGCTGGTAGTGCTCCAGCATCATCTTGTGGGTTTCGCGGCCGATGCCGGACTGCTTGTAGCCGCCGAAGGCCGCGTGGGCAGAGTTCGACAGAACTCCGTAACCATGGAGGGAGGCTGACCTGGCCTGATGACGGACACAGAGTGGCCGGGGAGAAGCAGGCCTTCTTCAGACTACGGAGAGCAGGTCCACCACGAAGACGAGCGTGGAACCCGCCGGGATCAACGGCGAGGGGGACTGGTTGCCGTAGCCGAGGCGCGGGGGAACGATGATCTCGCGCCGGCCGCCGACCTTCATCCCCCTGAGTCCCCGGTCCCAGCCCTTGATGACCCTGCCACCACCCACGGCGAACTTGAACGGCTGGCCCCGGTCCCAGGAGGCGTCGAACTCCATTCCGGACTCGAAGGTGACCCCGACGTAGTGAACCCGGACAACCCTGCCCGGCTTCGCCTCAGGCCCGTCCCCGACGACGAGGTCCCGGATGGTCAGCTCCTGGGGAGCGTCACCCCCCGGAAGTTCGATCACGGGCTTCGTCAGTTCACTCATCGCAGCCTCATTACTCTCCGCCGGAATCTCTCGTACGGACCAGCCGGGCGCATGGTCACTTCACGCAGTAGATGATCACGCTACCGAGAACGCTGATCGACTGAAGTACATCAGACCCCACGGAGCACGGCGCGGCGTGACCGGGCGTGCTACGTCTTCGGTACGGCGATGGCGAGGCCTGAGCTGAGTCCGCTGAGCCCCCCACGCCACCCGAGCCACGCTGCCCTGGCCCGGGCGAACAGGCTTGGCGATCGCAGCGGAGGGGAGAGTAAGCCGATGTGGCTTCCGAAGACGTTAGAAGAAGCCGAGCTTCTTCGGCGAGTACGACACGAGCAGATTCTTCGTCTGCTGGTAGTGCTCCAGCATCATCTTGTGGGTTTCGCGGCCGATGCCGGACTGCTTGTAGCCGCCGAAGGCCGCGTGCGCCGGGTAGGCGTGGTAGCAGTTCGTCCAGACGCGGCCCGCCTGGATCGCGCGGCCCGCGCGGTAGGCGGTGTTGATGTCACGGGTCCACACGCCGGCGCCCAGGCCGTACGCCGTGTCGTTCGCGATCCGCACCGCGTCGTCGAAGTCCTGGAACGAGGTCACCGACACCACCGGCCCGAAGATCTCCTCCTGGAAGATCCGCATGCGGTTGTCGCCCTCGAAGATGGTCGGCTGGACGTAGAAGCCGCCCGCCAGATCGCCGTCGAGTTCCTGGCGCCGGCCGCCGGTGAGGATCTTCGCGCCCTCCTTCTGGCCGATCTCCACGTACGACAGGACCTTCTGCAGCTGCTCCTCCGAGGCCTGCGCGCCGATCATCGTGTCCGTGTCCAACGGGTGGCCCGGCACGATCAGTTCCGTCCGCGCCACCGCCGCGTCGAGGAAGTCGCCGTACCGGCCCCGCTCGATCAGGGCGCGCGACGGGCTCGTGCACACCTCGCCCTGGTTGAGGGCGAACATGGTGAACCCCTCCAGGGCCTTGTCGCGCAGGTCGTCGTCGGTCGACCAGATGTCGTCGAAGAACAGGTTCGGGCTCTTGCCGCCGAGTTCCAGGGTGACCGGCTTCAGGTGCTCGGCCGCGTACTGCATGATCAGCCGTCCGGTGGCGGTCTCCCCGGTGAAGGCGATCTTCGCCACGCGCGGGCTGGAGGCCAGCGGCTTCCCGGCCTCCTCCCCGAAGCCGTTGACGATGTTCACCACGCCCGGCGGCAGCAGGTCCGCCACCAGGCTCAGCCAGTAGTGCACCGACGCCGGGGTCTGCTCGGCCGGCTTGAGCACCACCGTGTTCCCCGCCGCCAGCGCCGGAGCGAGCTTCCACACCGCCATCAGGATCGGGAAGTTCCACGGGATGATCTGGCCGACCACGCCCAGCGGTTCGTGGAAGTGGTACGCCACCGTGTCGTCGTCGAGCTGGCTCAGGGCCCCCTCCTGCGCGCGCAGGGCTCCCGCGAAGTAGCGGAACTGGTCGACGGCCAGCGGCATGTCGGCCGCCAGGGTCTCCCGTACCGGCTTGCCGTTCTCCCACGTCTCCGCGACCGCGAGCGCCTCCAGGTTCTGCTCCATCCGGTCCGCGATGCGCAGCAGGATCGTGGACCGCTCCGTGACGGAGGTCCGCCCCCAGGAGGGCGCGGCCGCGTGTGCCGCGTCCAGCGCCCGCTCCACGTCCTCCGCCGTACCGCGCGCGACCTCCGTGAAGGTCTGTCCGTTGACGGGGGAGGGGTTCGCGAAGTACTGGCCGCGTGCGGGCTCGACGTACTCGCCGCCGATGAAGTGGCCGTAGCGGGACGCGTACGACATGAGCGCCCCCTCGGTACCGGGCGCAGCGTAACGGGCCATGGTGTCCTCCCTTGCCGGGCGCCGCCCACCGTCGGACAGCGCTCGCCGGGAGGCTAGGAGCGGGCAGGTTGCGGATACGTTGCACGCCCGCGGCCACCGGGGCGAGCGAGCCCCCTTACGTCGGCCCCGCGCGCGCCGAGCTCCCGGTCCAGGGCGTGTACGCGGGCCAGCGCGGCCGGCCGGCCCTCGGGCGGCAGCGCCGTCGCCAGCGCCCGCCACGCCTCCCGGTCGTCCGCGCCCCACGGGCTGCACACCCAGTCGGTCAGCAGCCCGGTGTCCGCGCGGGCGATCACGGCCGCCCGCGCCTGGTCCTCGATCCGCCGGCGCAGCCGGACGATTCCCGGCGCGGTGGAGGCGGGCAGGAGGGGGCCGGAGTAGTGGTGGAGGGCGGCGGAGACCGCACCGGCGGCCAGGTGACGGGTCAGTGCGGTGAAGTCGGCGTCGAGCGGACCGGGTGTGCGGTAGGGCCGTGAGAGCGGGGCGACGGGCCCCAACAGCGCGCGCAGCCGGGAGATTTCGGCGCGTAACGTCACCGGTGACACCGACTCGTCCTCGTACAGCTCGATCGCCAGCTCCTCGCCCGACAGCCCTTCCGGGTGCTGCGCGAGCAGCACCATGATCTCGCTGTGCCGCCGCCCCAACCGCACCTGGTGCCCCCCTGTCACCAGCAGCGCCTCGTCCTGGCCGAGCGCGGTGAGGGTGTCCCGGGCGGCTGGCGGGCCGGAGTCGACCAGGGCCAACTGGGTCTCCGCCGCCCGCGCCACAGCCTGCACGAAGGCGAGGGAATGGGGGTGGGCGAGTCCGTCGCCGCCGGTGATGTCCACCGCACCCAGCACCCTGCCGGTCCGGGGATCGCGGACCGGGGCCGCCGCGCAGGTCCACGGATGGACCCGGCGGCTGAAGTGCTCCGCTCCGAAGACCTGCACGGGCTCGCCGACCGCGACCGCCGTACCGGGGGCGTTGGTCCCCATCGCCGTCTCCGCCCAGCGGGCGCCCGGGACGAAACCGAGCCGTTCCGCCCGCCGCAGCGTGCCCGGTTCGCCCTCCACCCACAGCAGGCTGCCCCGCGCGTCGCACACCGCCAGCAGGTGCGCCCCGTGCGCGGCGAACGCCCCGACGAGGTCCCGGAACAGCGGCATCACCCGGGCCAGGGGGTGCTCCTCGCGGTACGGCCGCAGCTCCGTCTCCGCCAGCTCCACCCGGGCCGCGCAGTCCGGGCTGACCCGAGCCCGGGCACACCGTCGCCAGGACTTCGCGATGACCGCCCGGACCGGCGCCTCGACCCGTCCCTCCAGGGTGAACGCGGCATGGGCCCGCCGCAGTTCCCGTGTCCGCTCGGCGGGATCGGCCCCGCCCGGCAGCGCCACCGAAGGATCGTCCATGTCACCCTCCCGTGGTGCCGCGGTACCCGGAGCGCCCCCATCGTCGTCCCGGCACCGGCCACCGGCAAGCGGTACGTCGGCCACTACGCAGGCCAGTCCGCGCCGAAGCGTTGCCAGGCCGTGCCCGGGCCTCCGGATTCGGAGCTACCAGCTGAAGCGGGGACCGGGGACCGGGGAGCTGGGTGCGGGGTCCGGGGTCCGTCCACGTCCAGCCCGTCCAGCCCGTCCGGCTCGTTCGCCGACGGACGGCGGATGGTGCCGGAGATCTCGGAGAGCACGCGTTCGGCGCACGCGACTACCGGGGGTTACGGGACGGCGCCGAGGCTACCCCGCTGCGCGCGGGCCGGCTCGGGCCGCGTCTGACCCAGGTCGCTTCGCAGCCGTCCGTGCGCTCGGGAACGCGCGGTCGCGGCGGTGCGTTGAGGGGGTAGTGGTCGACGGCAGGAGGAGGTGTCCGCAGATGTCCACGAGCGGAAAGGTCGCGGTTGCCGGAGTAGTGGCAGCCATCGTGTTGTTCTGGGCGGTCGGGTTCTGGGCGGGGCTGCTGGTGCTGATCGGCGTGCCCGCGGCCGCCTATCTTCTGCTGGACTCCTCTCAGCGGCGTCGCCTGCGGGGTATATCCAGGAAGCAGATCGGCCGCTAATGGCGGCCGGCCCGGCCGGGCTCCGCCTTCGGCGCGGAGCCCGGCCGGCCCGAAGGCAGGGCGGGTGACGCGGGCCGGTCCGGGACCGGCGCGATCAGCGCCCCCAGTCGTCGTCGGCCACCTCCGCGCGGCCACCCGCCACCACGCCCACCGGCTGGCACTCCACGGTCACGACTCCCCCTCGGGACTTCCGCTGACGGTCAGGCCGGGCGTACCGCGACGCGGTCCAGCGCCGCCAGCAGCCCCGGCAGATCAGTGTCACCCTCTCGGGGGACCGAAAGCACCTCGCTCGGCTCCTCGTCGAGCAGGACGAAGGCGGCATCTCCGGTACGGGCCACCAGCGACCAGCCCGGCCCGTCCGCCCGCAGGGTCCGCGCCCCCTCACCCGCGAAGGAGGACCGCACCCGCCCGGGCGGCGGCGGGGTGAGCGTGTACTCCTGGGCCTCCTTCAGCGCCCGCGCGAGCCCGGGATGCGCGGCGGCCGCGGCCCCGCCGTCCGTCGCCACGCGCTCGCGCCAGTCGGCCCACTGCCGCGCGATCTGGTCCGCGGCCATCCGTCGCTGCACCGGACCCCAGGCCTCGGCGGAAGGCGGTGCCAGCGGCACCCGTCCCGTGCCGTCCGCGCCCTGCTCCGGATCGTGCGGTTCCGGGATCCCCGACGCGGCCACCGACAACTCCAGCGGCCAGCCGGCCAGCGAGACCACGATCGACCGCTCGTCGGGCGACAGGTCGTACTCCATCCCGCAGTCCCACGAGGCGATGGCCGCGGCCACGAGCGAGACGTCGTCCACGACGACCGTCCAGCGCGCGCCCTCCTCGTCCTGGCCGAGCACCAGCCCGTACCCGTCCCCGGCCGGCTCCACGCCCAGCAGGGAGCAGGCCTCGGGGAAGTCGTCGCCCAGGATGCTGGGGAACTGCGCGGGGGTCAGCAGCACGGCGGTCAGCACGTACAGCGAGCCGCCACCCTCGTCGTCGGACACCTGGCCTCCTGGTAGCTCTTTCGTCGGCGCACCTTAACCAGCGGGTAACCCGCGCGTCGAGAGCTCGCGGCCGACGATTTCCAAGGCCGCTGCCTGCACGTAGAGTTGGGAACCCGCCACAGAAAGGGACACCCGGTGCAGCGTTACGACCGGCTGAGGGAGATCCTCCGTCTCGACCCCGACAAGGATTTCCTCGCCATCTACCGGCTCACCGCCACCTACGAGTTCCCCTGGGACTTCACCCGCGCCCTGGAACTCGCCCTCTTCCGCACCTACGCCGTCCCCTCCATCGGCGGCCTGCTGGCCGATACCGCCGAGTTCACGGACCGCACCCAGAAGCGCTACGACGACACCGCGCTGCTCCTCGACGCGGTCGTGGAGCACGGCTTCGAGAGCGACACCGCGCGCACCGCGATCCGCCGCGTCAACCAGATGCACCGCAGCTACGACATCTCCAACGAGGACATGCGGTACGTCCTGTGCACTTTCGTGGTCATTCCGGCGCGCTGGCTGGACGCCTACGGCTGGCGTCCGCTGACCCACCACGAGCGAAGGGCTTCCGCGAACTACTACGCCACCCTCGGCCGCCACATGGGCATCACGGACATCCCGGGCTCCTTCGAGGAGTTCGAGACCACCCTGAACGCCTACGAGGAGGCCCACTTCGGCTGGGACGAGGGCGCCCGGGAGGTCGCCGATTCCACCCTCGACCTGATGGCCTCCTGGTATCCGGCGCCGCTCGCCCCCGCCGTCCGCGGCGCGAGCCTGGCCCTCCTCGACGAACCGCTGCTGAGCGCCTTCCGTTACGAGCGCCCGCGCCTCCCGGTCCAGCGGCTGGTCCGGGGCGCCCTGCGGCTGCGCGGGCGCGCGGTGCGGCTGCTGCCCCCGCGCAGAGCCCCGCACTACGCCCGCCAGAACCCGGAGATCAAGAGCTACCCCGGTGGCTACGACGTGGGCGAGCTCGGCACGTTCCCCGTGCCCGGCTCGGGCGGCTGCCCCGTTCCCCATCCCCGCCGGCCGGCCGGAGCCGAGGCCCAGCCTCCGGCGTGATCCCGATGGCCTCCGCGCATCCCGAGCGCGGTGCCGACGTACACGCTTTTGTCGCGTTTCGTCGTGTCACGGGTGACGTACGGCCAGCACCAGGAAGCGGGCGTCCTCGTCGGCGTACGAGGTCATCTCCCAGCCCGAACGGGCGAGCAGGGGACCGAGGTTGGCCTCGGCCCGCAAGTCCTCCGGGGTGAGCTCGCGGCCGTGGCGGGCGGCGAGGGCCGTTCGCCCGATCGGGTGAAACAGCGCGAGCCGGCCGCCGGGGCGGACCACCCGGGCCAGTTCGCGCAGGTTCGCCTCCGGGTCGGGCAGGTGGGCGATGAGGCCGGCCGCGAACACCGCGTCCAGCGCCCCGTCGCGCAGCGGCAGCCGGGCCACGTCCGCGAGCAGCAGCGCGCCCTCCGCGGCCCGCCCGGCCCGCTGCGCGGCGGCCAGCATCCCGGGGGTGAGGTCGGCGCCGAGCACGATGCCGGTGGGCCCGACCGCGGCGCGCAGCGGGGTCAGGGCCCGCCCGGTGCCGCACCCCGCGTCGAGCACGCGGTCGCCGGGCCGCAGGCCGACTTCGGCCACGGCGGTCGCGAAGGCGGGCGCGTCCTCGGGGAACTTGCGGTCCCAGTCGGCGGCGCGCGCTCCGAAGAACTCCTGCACGTGTGTGTGGTCTTCGCTCATGCGCCCATGATCCACCACCGCCGCACCCCCGTGCGGGTCTGCGGACCGTGCGCAAGGTGGCACGTGGCGTGATCGAAGATGAACGTATCTCTGTCATATTCCAGCAGTTCCAGCGTCTTTCGAAATGCGCCCCTTGTTCGTGCCCTCACCCGGACTAGCGTCCGGTGGCCATGGGACACCTGGGACATCTGGACCACGCCGCCTATGGCTGGCTGACACCCGCGCTGTCATACGTGATGGCATCGATCGGCGCCGCCCTCGGGCTGCGCTGCACCGTCCGCGCGCTCGCCGCGACCGGACCCTCCCGGCGCAACTGGCTCCTCACCGCCGCCTCCGCGATCGGCACCGGCATCTGGACGATGCACTTCGTCGCGATGCTCGGCTTCGACGTCACCGGCACCGAGATCCACTACAACGTGCCGCTCACCATCCTCAGCCTGCTCGTCGCCATGCTGGTCGTCGGCGCCGGCGTCTTCGCCGTCGGCTACGGCAAGGAACGCGGCCGGGCGCTCGTCCTGGGCGGCCTCACCACCGGCCTCGGCGTCGCCAGCATGCACTACCTGGGCATGGCGGCCCTGCGCCTGCACGGCGACGTGTCCTACGACCCGCTCACCGTCGGACTCTCCGTCGCCATCGCCGTGGTCGCGGCCACCGCCGCCCTGTGGGCCGCGCTCAACATCAAGTCACCGGTGGCCGTGGCCGTCGCCTCCCTGGTCATGGGCGCCGCCGTCAGCAGCATGCACTACACCGGGATGATGGCCGTCGCCGTCAGCGTCAGCCCCTCGGACACCGCCCTGCCCGGTGCCACGGCCATGCAGTTCATCTTCCCGCTCGCCGTCGGGCTGGGCTCCTACCTGTTCATCACGGCCGCCTTCGTCGCGCTCTCCCCGACCGCCGACGAGCGGGCCGCCTCCGCCTCCGCCCGGCACCTGGGGGAGCACGCCGCGGCGGTCCGGTGAGCACGCCGACCGCCCGGACGTTCGAACGCACGCACACCGCACGACCGCACCTGTAGGTACCGCCCCGGAACGAGGAGCCCATGCGCACACCCCGCAGAAACCCGGAAGCAGCGGCGCCGCGGCTGCCCGCGCCTGCGGACGGCCGCGCCCCGGGAACGGGCCGCCGGGCCCACGCCGGGCCGCCGGCCGACGAACCCGCGGAGCAGGTGGTCCCCCAGCCCGCCCCGGCCGCCCCCACCGACCCGCACGCCCGCGGCCCCCGGCTGCGGCTGCGCCCCGCCACCGTCCGCGCGAAGATCGTCTCGCTGCTGATGGTCCCGGTCGTCTCGCTGCTCGCCCTCTGGGCCTTCGCCACTGTCAGCACCGCCCAGGACATCGCCCGGCTCAGCCGCGTCCAGCAGGTCGACACAGAGATACGCACCCCCGTCGCCGCCGCCGTCACCGAGCTCCAGGCCGAACGGCGCGCCGCCGTCCGCCTCCTCGCCGACCCCGCCGCCGACCCGGCCGCCCTGGACCAGCAAGCCCGCCGCACCGACACCGCCGTCGCCCGGCTCCGCCTCGGAGACCGCAACACCATCGCCGACTCCGGCGACTACGGCTCCGACATCGTGGTCCGCCTGGGCGCCTTCGTCGCCGACGCCGAGGCGCTCGCCTCGGCCCGCAAGGACGTCACCGGCCGCCGCGCCACCCCCGAGGCCGCCTACGAGATCTACACCCGCGTCGTCGACTCGGCCTTCGCCGTGGGCGGCGCCCTGACGGGCGGGGGAGACGCCGAACTCGGCCCCGGCTCCCGCGTCCTGCTCGAATTCGCCCGGGCCGGGGAACTCCTCTCCCGGGAGGACGCGCTGCTCGCGGCACCGGGCCCGCGCACCGCTGAAACGCTTCGGCAGCTGACCGGGATCATCGAGACCCGGCGCGCCCTCACCACCACCGCGGCCGGCGACCTCCCCGCCGCGCAGCAGGACGCCTGGCAGTCCGTCGCCAAGAGCGCCGCCTACGCCGACCTCACCGCCGCCGAGGACCGCGCGCTGGCCGCGGGCACGGCCAAGGAGGCCCGCGGGGTGCCCGCCGGATGGGAGGCCGCCCACGCCTCCATCAGCGTCTCCATGCGGGAGATCGAGGGAGCCGCGCACGCCGCGGCCGCCGACCGGGCCGACCCGCTCGCCGAAGGGGCGCTCAGCCCGGCCGGCGCCGCCGTGCTGCTGGGCCTGGCCGCCGTCGCCGCCTCGCTGGTCATCTCCGTCCGTATCGGCCGCGCCCTGGTCGTGGAGCTGGTCTCGCTGCGCAACACCGCCCTGGAGATCGCCCACCGCAAGCTCCCGTACGCGATGGAGCGGCTCCGCGCTGGCCGGGACATCGACGTCGCCGCCGAGACCCCGTCCGGGCCGCCGGCCGACGACGAGATCACCCAGGTGGGCGAGGCGCTCGCCACCGTCCACCGGGCCGCGCTCAGCGCCGCCGTCGAGCGGGCGGAGCTGGCCAGCGGGGTCTCCGGGGTGTTCGTCAACCTCGCCCGCCGCAGTCAGGTCCTCGTCCACAAGCAGCTGACCCTGCTCGACTCGATGGAACGCCGCGCGGACGACCCGAACGAGCTCGGCGACCTCTTCCGCCTCGACCACCTGACCACCCGGATGCGCCGGCACGCCGAGAGTCTGATCATCCTCTCGGGCGCGGCCCCGGGCCGGGCCTGGCGGATGCCGGTGCCGCTCACGAACGTCGTACGGGCGGCCGTCTCCGAGATCGAGGACTACCCGCGGGTGGAGGTCCGCCAGCTCGCGGAGGCCGCCGTGGTCGGGGGAGCCGTCGCCGACCTCACCCACCTGCTGGCCGAACTCATCGAGAACGCCGCCCAGTTCTCCCCGCCGCACACCAAGGTCCGGGTCAGCGGCGAGCCGGTCGGGGCCGGTTACGTACTGGAGGTCGAGGACCGGGGGCTCGGCATGGGCCGCGAGACCCTGAACGACGCCAACCGGCGCATCGAACAGTCCGAGGCGCTCGACCTCTTCGACAGCGACCGGCTCGGGCTGTTCGTCGTCAGCCGCCTCTCGGCCCGCCACGGCGTGAAGGTGCACCTGCGCACGTCCCCGTACGGGGGCACCACCGCCGTGGTGCTGCTGCCGAACTCCATGCTCCAGAGCGCGATCACGGCCGGCGCCCCCGGCCCGGAGCCCCGAGCGGGGACGGGCGCCGCCTCCGAGGCTCCGGCCCCGGTCCCGGTCTCCGCGGCGGCATCGGAGGCGGCTGCGAAGGCTGCGGAGCGGGCGGCCGCGGCGCAGGGGGCCGCACGGACGGAGCAGCAACCCGCCATGACCGTCGTACGGGAGGACACGCGCGGCCCCGTGGGCCGGGACCCCGAGCGCACCCCCGCACCGGAGCAGCCGCGTCCCGCCCCGGTGGCGGCGCTGCGGCCGCGCGCTCCCGGCGGCGCGGTCACCCGTACGCAGGTGGCCGGCGCCCCCACGGCCCCCTCGGCCTCCGCCGCCTCGGTGACGGAACTGCCGCGCCGGGTACGTCAGGCCAGCCTCGTCCCGCAACTGCGCGAGGCCCCCGCCGCCAAGGCCCCGGCCGGCGTACGGCTCCCCGAGGACCCGCCGGGCCGCAGTCCGGAGCAGGCCCGGGACCGGATGGCGGCCTACCGGGCCGGCTGGGTCCGCGGCGCCCAGGAGCACTCCCCTCACGCAGGCAGCGAAGGAGAACTGTGATGATCGAACACCAGAGAATCGACCTCAACGGAGTCCGCAGGTCGGGCGAACTGGACTGGCTGCTGGACGACCTGGTGGTCCGGGTCCGGGAGGTCCGGCACGCAGTGGTCCTGTCCAACGACGGGCTGCCGGTCGGCGCTTCGAGCGCCCTGAGCAGGGAGGACGCGGAGCACCTGGCCGCCGTGGCCTCCGGCTTCCACAGCCTGGCCAAGGGGGCGGGCCGGCATTTCCACGCCGGGGGCGTGCGCCAGACGATGGTCGAGATGGACGAGGGCTTCCTCTTCGTCGCGGCCGCCGGGGACGGCTCCTGTCTGGCCGTGCTCAGCGGGGCGGACGCCGACATGGGGCTGATCGCCTACGAGATGGCCCGGCTGGTGAAGCGCGTCGGTGAACACCTTTACACCCCGCCCCGGTTCGCGGCGCGGCCGCCGGCCGCCGGCTGAGGGCGGCGGTCCGGCACATGAACGGCCAGTGGTACGACGCCGACGCGGGCCCGCTCGTCCGTCCGTACGCCATGACCGGCGGGCGGACGAAACCGGGACCCCACGGGGTCCGCTTCGACCTGATCGCTCTGGTCGTCGTGGATCCGCAGGGCACCGACGAGGCGGCCGAGTCGCTGCTCGGCCCCGAACACCGGGCGCTGCTCGGACTCTGCCGGTCCGAGACCCAGTCGGTGGCGGAGCTCGCCGCCGACGCGGACCTGCCCGTGGGGGTGGTGCGGGTACTCCTCGGCGACCTGCTGGAGGGCGGGCACGTCAAGGTCAGCAGGCCGGTACCGCCCGCGCAGCTGCCGGACGAGCGGATTCTGCGGGAAGTCATCGAGGGATTGCGAGCGCTGTGATGGGACAACACGACAACGGACCGGCCCCGGCCCCTGCCCCGGCCCCTGCCCCGGCCCCTGCCCCGGCCCCTGCCCCGGCCCCGGGCGCGGATCCCGGCGAGGACACCGAACTGGCCTCGCTCGCACTGAAGATCCTGGTGGCGGGCGGCTTCGGGGTCGGCAAGACCACGCTGGTGGGCGCGGTGAGCGAGATCAGGCCGCTGCGGACCGAGGAACTGCTGAGCGAGGCGGGTGAACTGGTCGACGACACCGGCGGGGTGGACCAGAAGACGACCACGACCGTGGCCATGGACTTCGGGCGGATCACCATCCGGTCCGGCCTCTCCCTGTACCTGTTCGGCACGCCGGGGCAGGACCGGTTCTGGTTCCTGTGGGACGAACTGTCGCAGGGAGCGCTGGGCGCCGTGGTGCTGGCCGACACGCGTCGGCTGGAGGACTGCTTCCCGGCGGTGGACTACTTCGAGCACCGGCGCATCCCGTTCGTGGTCGCCGTCAACTGCTTCACGGACGCGCGGCGGTACGGGGCGCACGACGTATCGCGGGCGCTGGACCTGGACCAGGGGACGCCGGTGGTGCTGTGTGACGCGCGGGACAAGGACTCGGGGAAGGAAGTGCTGATCAGGCTGGTCGAGTACGCCGGGCGGGTGCACACCGCACGGCTGCTGGACTCGGTGGAGCCGCAGGCCGACTCGGTGTGAACCCGACCGGTCCGCGGGGGCGTCGGGCGGGTGGTCCTGCTTCCCGTCAGTCCACCACCCCGCCGATGGCGATCACCTTGTCGATGGGGACCCGGACGAGGAGTTCGCCCGGGACGGCATTGCGGCGGCCGAAGGCCTCCGCGCGCCTCTCGCCCATGTAGCGGGCGCCGATCGTCGTCGTCCAGGCGAGCATGTCGTCCTCGTTCCCGGCGTACTCGCTGGTCTCGGCGCGACCCTGGAGCACGACGTAGGCGTACGGCGGCCGGTCGTCGTCCACGCACAGCGCGACCCTGCCGTCACGGGCCAGGTTCCGTCCCTTCACCGTGTCCTTGCCGGTGGTGAAACGAAGGAGTCGCCGTCGAGCACGAACCAGATGGGAGCGATGTGCGGGCCTCCGTCCTCACGGATGGTGGAGAGCTTTCCGGTGCGAGTGGAGCGGGAGACGAACGCCCGCCATTCCTCTTGAGTCATCTTCTTCGTCATGGGGACATCCTCCTTGCCGGAAAGGGGCTGGTGGGGAAGGCTTGCGCCACGACTACGCGGGGTGGGCGCGGCCATGGCGGCCGCGTCTACGGGGAGGGGTTCGCCATGGCACTGGACAAGCAGCTCGACTGGCTGCTGGACGACCTGACGCGCAGGGTCCAGCAGGTGCGGCATGCGGTGGTGCTGTCCAACGACGGCCTGGTGACGGGCGCGAGCGCGGGGCTGGCGCGGGAGGACGCGGAGCACCTGGCGGCCGTCGCCGCCGGACTGCAGAGCCTGGCGAAGGGGTCGGGGCGGCATTTCAGGGCCGGGGAGGTCCGGCAGACCATGGTCGAGTACGACGAAGGGGTCCTCTTCGTCATGGCGGCGGGCGCGGGCAGTTGCCTGTGTGTGCTGAGCGCCTCCGAGGCGGACATCGGGCAGGTCGCGTACGAGATGACGCTGCTGGTCAACCGGGTGGGTGAGCACCTGGGCGTCGCGGAGCGGCGCATCACCGGCGGCTGAGTTATCCACAGGCCCTGCGGGGTGTCGTCGCACTGAGTTACGGTCTTCACGCAGAGTAATCAATGCTCGTGGGGAGACCGTGATGATGATGCAGATGGGGACGACCGTGCTGCGGGACGCCGTGACCACCGAGGCGGGGGCGGAGGCGGCTGCGGATGGCCGTCGGGGCGGGCCGCGGGGCGGGCTTCGGGGCGGCAGTCCGGATGGGTGTCGGGATGGGCGTCATGACGGGCATCAGGACGGCCGTGCGGACGCGCATTCCGAGGTGCTGGTGGGCGGTGTGCGGGCCGCCGGGGAACTGGGGCTGAGCCGGGGCGAGTTCGCCAGGGCCGTTCAGCTGGGGATCGTACGGGCGGCCGGGCCGCCCGTGTCCGGCGGGGCGGCGCGCTACACGCGGGCCGAGCTGGACCGGGTCAGGTCGGCCGAGGACCGGCCGGGCACGGAGTGGCCGGACGCGTTGCGCGAGCGGGTGGCCACCGTGGCCGGAGCGGAGGCGGCGGGGGTGCTGGGGGTCGGCCCGAGCCGGTTCACGCGGCTCGCGCGCTGCGGGCACGTCGTCCCGGTCGGCTACCGGATCAACCGCTACCGGGCGGTGGTGTGGCTCTACCTGGCCGCGGAACTACGGGAGTTCGCGGCGGGGGAGCCGGCGATGCTGCGCGGGATCGCGCCTCCGGCGGACCGGGAGCTGATGGCGGCCAAGGCGGACCTGCGCCCGCGGAAGTGGCGCGGGCGGCATGTCGGGCTGCTGCTGAGACGGACCACCGACCCCTGGGAGCGCGCCGCCGTACTGGCGTCCGTACTCCCGGAGGAAGAGCTGCGGCAGGCCGTGCCCGACCCGGCGGAGCGGATCGTACTGGCCGCCCTCGCGCCGCCCCCGCCGTACGGACACCCGCAGGTTCCGGCGGCCGCGGCCGTGGCGCTGCCGCTGCTGAAGGCCGAGCCGCCGGAGGAGATCCACTGGTACCGCACGAGCCTGGACTTCGCGCTGACCGGGGCGCGTGGTCAGTCGAAGTCGACGGGGGAGAGGGGGCCGACGTAGACCCAGGCCCCGCCCTCGCGGGAGAAGGCGCTGTGCTCGTGCAGGGAACCCGTGTGCCCGCCCTCGCGGTAGTGCGCCCGGAACTCCACCGAACCCTCCGTCTCGAACATCCCGCCGCGCTCGGTGGCGAGGATCTCCAGCCGCTCCCAGCGCTGCCCGGGATCCAGGTCGAGCCGGGCCGGCCGGGTGGAGGGGTGCCAGGAGCGCAGCAGGTAGGCGGTGTCGCCGACGGCGAAGGCGCTGAACCGGGAGCGCATCAGCTTCTCGGCGGTGGGCGCCTGCTGGGCACCGGAGTGGAAGCGGCCGCAGCACTCCGGGTAGGTGGCGGGCAGCCCGCAGGGACAGGGGAGGGCCGGGGTGGGCATGGGTGTGCTCGGTTCCTCGTGGAGGGCGGGGACTACGGGGGTCGCCTGGACCATGGGGGTTGCCTCGACTACGGGGCCGGCGGGGCCGACTCGGCGGGCCGGGGCGGCTTGGCGGGGTACGGGCGGAAGAGACCTTCCTGGACCACGGAGACCAGCAGTCTGCCCTCCAGGTCGTAGATACGGCCCCGGGCCAGGCCCCGGCCGCCGTGCGCGATGGGGGACTCCTGGTCGTACAGGAACCACTCGTCCGCCCGGAAGGGGCGGTGGAACCACATGGCGTGATCAAGGCTCGCCATGTCGAACCCGCGCATCCCCCACAGGGGTTCCACCGGGATGCGCACGGCATCGAGGAGGGTCATGTCACTGGCGTAGGTGAGGGCGCAGGTGTGCACGAGCGGGTCGTCGCCCAGTGGGCCGACCGCCCGCATCCACACCGCGCTGCGGGGATCGGCGTCCTTGAGCTCCTCGGGAGTCCAGCGGAGCCGGTTCACGTACCGGATGTCGAAGGGCTGGCGGCGGGCCATCCGCTCCAGTGCCTCGGGCAGGGCGCCCAGGTGCTCGCGGATCTCGTCCGCGACCTTCGGGAGCGTGTCCGGATGAGGAACGTGGTGAGGAGGCAGCTGGTGCTCGATGCCGCCCTCCTCCGGATGGTGGAAGGAGGCGGTGAGATTGAAGATCGTCTTGCCCTGCTGGACCGCGGTGACACGGCGCGTGGTGAAGGACCGCCCGTCGCGCACCCGCTCCACCTGGTACACGATCGGCACCCCGGGGATGCCGGGGCGCAGGAAGTACGCGTGCAGCGAGTGGACCGGGCGGTCGCTCTCCGTGGTGCGGCCCGCCGCCACCAGCGCCTGGCCGGCGACCTGGCCGCCGAAGACGCGCTGGAGGGACTCCTGCGGGCTGGCGCCGCGGAAGATGTTGACCTCGATCTGCTCCAGATCGAGCAGGTCGACCAGTCTCTCGGCGGGGTTCGTCATCAGAGGTTCTCCACTGTCAGGTCCGGGCGGAGCCGGCGGGAAACATGAGTCGGTGGGTCAGGTGGGTCAGGTGGGTCCGGTGGGTCGCCGGGGGCGGTCGGCGGTCTCAGAGGGCCCCGAGCTCGCCGACCGAGGTGACCCGGATGACGGCCCGGCCCTCCTCGTCGGAGGCCGCGAGATCGACCTCGGCGCTGATGCCCCAGCCATGGTCCCCGTTGGGGTCGGCGAAGGTCTGGCGGACGCGCCACAGGCCGTGCGCCGGGTCCTCCTCGATCTGCAGCAACTTCGGGCCGCGTGCGTCGGGGCCGGTGCCGAGGTCGTCGTACTCGTCCCAGTACCCGTCCATCGCCTCGCCCCAGGCGTCGGCGTCCCAGCCGGACTCGGCGTCCAGCTCCCCCAGCACGTTGACGTGGTCGAGGGCGGCCAGCTCCACCCGGCGGAACATCGCGTTGCGGACCAGGACGCGGAAGGCGCGCGCGTTCGCGGTGACCGGCTTGACCTGGTCGGCCTTCTCCTGGGCCTGCTCCGCCGTCTCCACCTCCGGGTTCGCCAGCTGCTCCCATTCGTCCAGCAGGCTGGAGTCCACCTGGCGGACCAGCTCGCCGAGCCAGGCGATCAGGTCCTCGAGGTCCTCGGACTTGAGGTCGTCGGGGATCGTGTGGTCCAGCGCCTTGAACGCGCCGGCCAGGTACCGCAGCACGATGCCCTCGGTGCGGGCCAGTTCGTAGTAGGAGGTGAACTCGGTGAAGGTCATCGCGCGTTCGTACATGTCGCGGATGATCGACTTCGGCGAGACGGGGTGGTCGCGCACCCACGGGTGGCTCTTGGCGTAGACGTCGTAGGCGTGGAAGAGCAGCTCTTCGAGCGGCTTGGGATAGGTGACGTCCTGGAGCCGCTCCATCCGCTCCTCGTACTCGATCCCGTCGGCCTTCATCTGGCCGACCGCCATGCCGCGCTCCTTGTTCTGCTGGGCGGCCAGGATCTGGCGCGGGTCGTCCAGCGTGGACTCCACGACGGACACCATGTCCAGCGCGTAGGAGGGGGACTCCGGGTCCAGCAGGTCGAAGGAGGCGAGCGCGAAGGTGGACAGCGGCTGGTTGAGCGCGAAGTCCTGCTGGAGGTCGACGGTGAGCCGGATGGTGCGGCCCTCCGCGTCCGGGGTGTCGAGCTTCTCCACCACACCGCCGTCCAGCAGCGAGCGATAGATCGCGATGGCCCGGCGGATGTGCCGCAGCTGGGCCTTGCGCGGCTCGTGGTTGTCCTCGAGGAGGTGGCGCATCGCCTTGAAGGCGTCGCCCGGCCGGGCGATGACCGACAGCAGCATGATGTTGGTGACCTTGAAGCGCGAGGTCAGCGCCTCCGGGTCGGCGGCGATGAGCTTCTCGAAGGTGGTGTCCGACCAGGCGACGAAGCCCTCGGGAGCCTTCTTGCGCACCACCTTGCGGCGCTTCTTCGGGTCGTCGCCCGCCTTGGCGAGGGCCTTCTCGTTCTCGATGACGTGCTCGGGCGCCTGGGCGACCACATAGCCCGCCGTGTCGAAGCCGGCCCGGCCGGCGCGGCCGGCGATCTGGTGGAACTCGCGGGCGCGCAGGGTGCGGACCCGGTTGCCGTCGTACTTGGTGAGCGCGGTGAACAGCACCGTGCGGATCGGGACGTTGACGCCGACGCCGAGGGTGTCGGTACCGCAGATGACCTTCAGCAGACCGGCCTGGGCCAGCTTCTCGACCAGGCGCCGGTACTTGGGCAGCATTCCGGCGTGGTGCACGCCGATGCCGTGCCGGACGTAGCGCGACAGGTTCTGGCCGAACTTGGTGGTGAAGCGGAAGTTGCCGATCAGGTCGGCGATCTTGTCCTTCTCCTCGCGGGTGCACATGTTGATGCTCATGAGCGATTGCGCCCGCTCGACCGCCTGGGCCTGGGTGAAGTGCACGATGTAGACGGGGGCCTGCCGGGTCTCCAGCAGCTCGGTGATCGTGTCGGTGATCGGCGTGGTGACGTACTCGTACGAGAGCGGGACGGGCCGGGTCGCGGAGCGGACCACCGAGGTGGGCCGGCCGGTGCGCCGGGTCAGGTCCTCCTCGAACCGCTTCATGTCGCCGAGGGTCGCGGACATCAGGATGAACTGCGCCTGCGGGAGCTCCAGCAGCGGGATCTGCCAGGCCCAGCCGCGGTCCGGCTCGGCATAGAAGTGGAACTCGTCCATCACGACCTGGCCGATGTCGGCGTGCTTGCCGTCACGCAGGGCGATGGATGCCAGCACCTCGGCGGTGCAGCAGATCACCGGGGCGTCCGCGTTCACCGAGGCGTCGCCGGTCAGCATGCCGACGTTCTCGGTGCCGAAGAGCTTGCACAGGTCGAAGAACTTCTCCGACACCAGCGCCTTGATCGGGGCGGTGTAGAAGGTGACCTTGTCCTGGGCCAGGGCGGTGAAGTGCGCGCCCGCCGCGACCAGGCTCTTGCCGGAGCCGGTCGGGGTGGAAAGGATCACGTTCGCCCCGGAGACGACCTCGATCAGCGCCTCCTCCTGAGCCGGGTACAGGGTGATGCCCTGGTCCTCCGCCCACGAGGAGAAAGCCTCGAAGAGGGCGTCGGGGTCGGCGTTCGGCGGGAGCTGATCAATGAGGGTCACACCCCCCATCTTGCCTGGCTTCCCCCCGGATCAGGGAACCGGCCGACGGAGGGAAGATCATCGACGGTACGCTGTGCCGTCGATGCGGCCCGAACGAAACAGTCGACCGGGCCCGACCAGCACACCACCGGGGCGGGGAACGACCATGATGGGTCCGGCGCATTCACTCTCCGGGGCAGCTGCCTGGCTGGGGGTGGGCGCGGCCACCGCGGCTGCCGGGCACCCCATGCCGTGGCCGGTCCTGGTCGTCGGCGCGCTGATCTGCGCCGGAGCCGCCCTCGCCCCCGACCTCGACCACAAGTCGGCGACGATCTCCCGCGCCTTCGGCCCGCTCTCCCGCGGCCTGTGCGAAGTGGTCGACAAGATCTCCTACGCCGTCTACAAGGCCACCCGCTCGCCGAAGGACGCCCGCCGCACCGGGGGCCACCGCACCCTGACGCACACCTGGCTCTGGGCCGTCCTGATCGGCGGTGGTGCCTCCGTGCTCGCCGTGACCGCCGACCGCTGGGGCGTGCTCGCGCTGCTCTTCGTCCACATGGTGCTCGCGGTCGAGGGCCTCCTGTGGCGGGCCGCCCGGATGTCCAGCGACATCCTCGTCTGGCTGCTCGGCGCGACCAGCGCGTGGATCCTGGCGGGCGTGCTCGACCAGCCCGGCAACGGCGCGGGCTGGCTGTTCACCGCACCGGGCCAGGAGTACCTCTGGCTCGGCCTGCCGATCCTGCTGGGAGCCCTGGTCCACGACATCGGCGACGCCCTGACCGTCTCCGGCTGCCCGGTCCTGTGGCCCCTCCCGATCGCCGGCAAGCGCTGGTACCCGATCGGTCCGCCGAAGATGATGCGCTTCCGGGCCGGCAGCTGGGTGGAGCTCAAGGTCCTCATGCCGGTGTTCCTGCTGCTCGGCGGCTTCGGCGGCGCCTCCGCCCTCGGGTTCGTCTAGGTCCTGCCCGGGCGATCTTCGTGGGTCGGCCCGCGTGGTCTGGTGCGGTGCATCGCAAGGCGGTGGGGGCACCTCCCAGCGGTGGCTGGGGGAGATCGCAGCTCGTACTTGGCCGTACTTGCGCGATGCGACAACGCGGCGAGGTGCCGTGCCAGGCCGGGCGGGCCCGCGAAGACCGCCCGGACAGGGCCTAGTAGTGCTTTGTCGGGTTCCGCTGACCAGGGGCGATGCGACGGGGCTGGCGCTTTGGCAGCGGCGGGCCGACGCCCTCAGCCGCAGGTCGCGGGCATAGCCCGGCGCCGCCGAGTGAGGGCGCCGGGGGCCGAAGCCCAGACCCGACAAAGCACTACTAGTGGTGTGGCCGGAGGTGTCCCGTCCGTGAGGTTCGACGTCGCGTTCGCCGGTGACCGGATCCTCCTCCCGGACGGCGTGCTGCGCGCATCCGCCGTCCGGGACGCCGACCCCACCGCCGCCCCGCCGGAGATCCGCACCGTCTCGGGAGAGACGGTCTTCGTCCCGGCCCCGCAGCGCGCCGGGCTGGAGCGGTTCTGCGAGGACAACGGGATTCCCCGGCTGCGCAGGCCCGACGTGTGGGGCGACCTCCTCGAACCCTTCCTGGACACCGTTTTCGACCCCCGGCACCAGGCCGCCACCCTGGACCGCCTGGAGCGGCTCGGCGTCGGCCGGGCGGAAGCGGCGAGCATCCGCGACCGGGTCGCCCCGCTCATGACCGCCTACAACGCCGTCCACGGGGACTGGCACCACCTGGGCCTGGCCGACCTCCTCGACGCGGCCTCGGCCGCCGTGCCTCCCGGACACCCGCACGCCCGGCCCGGCGATCCGGCTGCCTTCCGCTCCTGGGCCATGGCCATCGCGGACCGCGGCCGTTCCCCCGACGAGCCCTGAAGCGCCGGCCGAGCCGCCGGCGTGGCCCGGCCCACCCCCTCCGTGGGCCGACGGACCGGCAGCTACGTCGGCCCACACCTCGGCGGGTCAGCCGTGCCAGGACCGCCACAGCGCCGCGTACGCGCCGTCGGCGGCGACCAGCTCGTCGTGCGAGCCGAGTTCGCTGATCCGGCCGCCCTCGACCACCGCGATCACATCCGCGTCGTGCGCGGTGTGCAGCCGGTGGGCGATCGCGATGACCGTACGGCCGTCCAGGACCCGGGCCAGCGAACGCTCCAGGTGCCGTGCCGCGCGCGGGTCCAGCAACGAGGTCGCCTCGTCCAGCACCAGCGTGTGCGGGTCCGCCAGCACCAGCCGGGCCAGCGCGACCTGCTGCGCCTGAGCCGGGGTCAGCGCCGTGCCCCCGGAGCCGACCTCGGTGTCCAGGCCGGCCTCCAGGGCACGCGCCCAGCCGTCCGCGTCCACCGCGCCCAGCGCCGCCCACAGCTCCGTGTCCCCGGCGCCCGTCCTGGCCAGGCGCAGGTTGTCCCGCAGCGAGCCCACGAACACGTGGTGCTCCTGGTTGACGAGCGCCACGTGCTCGCGCACCCGCTCCGCCGGCATCCGCGACAGCCGCGCCCCGCCGAGGGTGATCTCGCCGGTCCGCGGCGCGTAGATGCCCGCGAGCAGCCGGCCCAGTGTGGACTTGCCCGCGCCCGAGGGGCCGACGAGCGCCATCCGGGTGCCCGGCGGCACGGACATCGACACCTCGTGCAGGACGTCCACGCCCTCCCGGTAGCCGAAGTGCACCTCGTCCGCCCGCACGTCCCGGCCCTCGGGCCCGACCTTCGGGTCCCCGGCGTCCGGCTCGATCTCCCGCACGCCGACCAGCCGGGCCAGCGAGACCTGGGCGACCTGCAACTCGTCGTACCAGCGCAGGATCAGGCCGATGGGATCGACCATCATCTGGGCCAGCAGCGCACCCGTGGTCAGCTGTCCCACCGACATCCAGCCCCGCAGCACGCAGTACCCGCCGACCATCAGCACGGAGCCGAGGATCGTCACGTACGTGACGTTGACGACGGGGAAGAGGACCGTTCGCAGGAACAGCGTGTACCGCTCCCACGCCGTCCACTGCTTGATCCGGCGCTCCGACAGCGCGATCCGGTCCTCACCGAGCCGGTGCGCCTCGACCGTGCGGCCCGCGTCCACCGTCTCGGTGAGCGCGGCCGCGACCGCCGCGTAGCCGGCCGCCTCCGAGCGGTACGCCGACGGAGCCCGCCGGAAGTACCAGCGGCAGCCGATCACCAGCACCGGCAGAGCCACCAGCGCGGCCAGCGCCAGCTGCGGCGCGGTCACCGCGAGCGCGCCGAAGAGCAGCCCCGCCCACACCACGCCGATGGCCAGCTGCGGCACGGCCTGGCGCATCGCGTTGGCCAGCCGGTCGATGTCGGTGGTGATCCGCGACAGCAGGTCGCCGGTGCCCGCGCGCTCCAGCACACCCGGGGGCAGCCCCACGGACCGCACCAGGAAGTCCTCGCGCAGATCGGCCAGCATCTCCTCGCCGAGCATGGCCCCGCGCAGCCGGACCAGCCGGACGAAGAGGGTCTGGACGGCGAGCGCCAGCGCGAACAGCAGTGCCACGCGCTCCAGATGGAGCTCGCGCGCCCCCGCCGCGAGGTCGTCCACGACCTGGCCCAGCAGATAGGGGCCGGCCATGGAGGCGATCACCGCGACGGCGTTGACGCCCACCAGGACCCCGAAGGCCCGCCGGTGTCGCCGGAACAGGCCGCGCACATAGCCCCGTACGGTCGCCGACGTGCCCACGGGCAGGGTCGCGGCCGACTCCGGGGCCGCCGGATCGTATTCCGGCGGTGCCACGCCGATCATGCGGTTTCCTCGATCTCTGTGAGTGCTTCTTCCAGGTCTGTCAGTCCGAGCCGCGCGACCCGCTGCTCCTCCTCGGTCTCGCGGGTGACGACCGCGCGGTAGAGCGGTTCGCCGTGCAGCAATTCGCGGTGCGTACCGACCGCCGCCACCGAGCCCTCGTGTATGAGGACGACCCGGTCGGCGCGGTCCAGCAGCAGCGGCGAGGACGCGAGTACCACAGTGGTGCGCCCGGCCCGCAGGGCCGCCACCCCGTCCGCGATCCGTGCCTCGGTGTGCGAGTCGACCGCCGAGGTCGGCTCGTCCAGCACCAGCACCTCCGGGTCGGTCACCAGGGAGCGCGCCAGCGCGAGCCGCTGGCGCTGCCCGCCGGACAGCGACCGGCCGCGCTCGGTGATCCGCGCGTCCATCGGATCGTCGACCCCGTCCGGCGCCGACTGCAGCAGCGCGTCCAGGACGTCCGCGCACTGGGCCGCCGCCAGGGCGGCACCGGAGTCGACGGCCCCGGAGGACGGTACGTCGAACAGCTCGCGCAGGGTCCCGGACAGCAGCACCGGATCCTTGTCCTGTACGAGGACCAGCGTGCGGGCGGTGTCCAGCGCGAGCTCGTCCAGTGCGACTCCGCCGAGGAGCACCGAGGGTCCGGCGGCGGTATCGGCGTCCCCGTCCATCGGGTGGCCGCCGAGGCGCTCGGCAAGCCGGCCCGCCAAGTCCGGGTCCCCGCACACGACGGCGGTGAACCGGCCTGCGGGGGCCAGTAGTCCGGTCCGCGGGTCGTACAGGTCCGCGCCCGGGGCCGGAGCCTTGGCCGCCTCGGCGGCCGGCCGCCCCTCGGCGGCGTCCGTACGGGTCAGTGACAGCACCCGGGCGGCCCGCTTGGCCGAGGGCCGCGAGAAGGAGTACGCCTGGGCGATCTCCTCGAAGTGCCTGAGCGGGTACAGCATCGTGGCCACCGCGCTGAACACCGCGACGAGTTCACCCACCGCGATGCGGTCGTCCGCCACGAGCGCGGCGCCGTACCAGACCACCGTGATCAGCAGCGCGCCCGGCAGGAGCACTTGGATCGCGGCGATCAGCGCCCACATCCGGGCACTGCGCACGGCCGCCTTGCGGACCTCCTGCGAAGCCTCGCGGTAGCGGCCGAGGAACAGCTCCTCGCCGCCGATGCCGCGCAGCACCCGCAGACCCGCGACGGTGTCGGAGGCCAGCTCGGTGGCCTTGCCCGCCTTCTCCCGCTGGACGTCGGCGCGTCGGGTGGCACGGGGCAGCAGCGGCAGCGCCGCCAGCGCGACCAGCGGCACGCCGATCGCCACGACCAAGCCCAGCTCGGGCGCGTAGAAGAGCAGGCCGACGCAGATGAGCACGACGGTGAAGGCGGCGGCGAGGAAACGGGAGACCGCCTCGACGAACCAGCCGATCTTCTCCACGTCGCCGGTGGAGACCGCGACCACCTCGCCCGCGGCGACCCGGCGGGTCAGGGCGGAGCCCAGCTCGGCGGTCTTGCGTGCCAGCAGCTGCTGCACGCGCGCGGCGGCGGTGATCCAGTTGGTGACGGCGGTCCGGTGCAGCATGGCGTCGCCGAGCGAGATGGCGGCGCCGAGCAGCACGAGAAGCCCGCCGACGAGGAGCAGCCGGGTGGAGTCGCGGTCGACGACCGCGTCGACGCCCGTGCCCAACGCGTACGGCAGACCGGCGATGCCGCCGAAGTGCACCAGCCCCCAGCACAGGCTCTTGAGCTGTCCGCCGAGCTGACCCCGGCCCAGCCACACCAGGAACCGAGGCCCGGAACGGGCGTCGGGTACCCCGGGGTCCGGATACGGAAGATCGCTGATCTGCATGACGCCCCATGACTGGTCGAGTGGTCCAAACCGTGCAAGGTTCGCCTTCCGGACCGGAGTCGGGCAATCGATTTTCCGTCGCCCAAGCCCCTTCGCAGAGAGGTTTGCGGCCGCGCCGGGCGGCGTAGCGCCAGGTCAGGAACGTGCGTCAGAGGCGGGTGGCGTGCTCCAGTTCGAGCAGAACCGAGTAATAACCGCGCCCGGTCGCCCGGTCCATGCCCACCTCGCACATCCGGTTCGCCGACAGGTGCGCGTCGAAGGGCCGCGCCCTCACCGCTGCGGCCTCGCGCGCCGTCGCCGAAGCCGTCAGCTCGGGGTGCAGCATGCCCCGGTCGCCCGCGAACGCGCAGCACCCCGCGTCGTCCGGGACCACGACCTCGTCGGCGCACGCCTCGGCGACGGCCCGCAGCTGCGCCTCGTCGCCCAAGTGCCGCATCGAGCAGGTGGGATGGAGGACCGCCGAGCCGACCGTGCGGCGGATCTCCAGGTGCGGCAGCAGCTCCTCGGCCGCCCAGACCACCGAGTCGACGATGCGCAACTCCGCGTGCAGGGCCCGGTTCTCCTCCGTCAGGTACGGAACCACCTCGTGGGCGATGCCCAGCGTGCAGGAGGAGGCGTCGACGACCAACGGCAGCCGCCCGCCCGCGGTCCAGCCCCAGGCAGCCTCCACGATGCGGTTGGCCATCACCCGGTTCCCGGCGTCGTAGCCCTTGGAGTGCCAGATCGTCGCGCAGCAGGTGCCCGGCACGTCGCGGGGGATCCACACGGGCTTCCCGGCCCGCTCCGACACGGCCACCACGGCCTCCGGCAGGGAGGGCCCGGGCCGGCCGTCGGGACCGCCGAAGATCCGGTTGACGCAGGACGGGTAGTACACGGCCGCGGCGCCCACCCGCCGGGTGGCGGGCAGTCTCCGCGCGGCGGCTCCGGGGATCTGCGGCAGCCATTGGGGAACCAGCTCCGGTCGTACGGCCTTGCGCGCGGCCCCCGTGACCGCCTCCAGCAGGCGGTCCCCGAGCCGGTCGGCCAGCTTGTCGGCGGTGGCCACGGCCAGCCGGGCGGCGGCCTCGACGGCGCGGAATCGCCGCGCGGCCAGCGCGGCGGCCCGCTCCTCGCGGGCGCTGTGCCGGCGGTGGCGGAAATCCCTCATCAGCGCGCCGGTGTCGATGCCGACCGGGCAGGCGAGCTTGCAGGTGGAGTCGACCGCGCAGGTGTCGACGGCGTCGTAGCCGTAGGCGTCGAGCAGCCCGTCCAGCACCCTGGAGCCGGGCTGCTGGCGCGTCATCTCGCGGCGCAGCACGATCCGCTGGCGCGGAGTGGTCGTCAGGTCCTGGCTGGGGCAGGTCGGTTCGCAGAATCCGCACTCGATGCACGGGTCGGCCACCGCCTCCACCCGCGGAATCGTCTTCAGGCCGCGCAGGTGCGCCTGCGGGTCGCGGTCGAGGAGGATCCGCGGGGCGAGCACCCCCTCCGGGTCGACGACGCGCTTGGTGCGCCACATCAGTTCGGTAGCCTTGGCGCCCCACTCCAGTTCCAGGAAGGGCGCCATGTTGCGTCCGGTGGAGTGCTCGGCTTTCAGGGAGCCGTCGAACCGTTCCACGGTGAGCCGGCAGAAGGCGTCCATGAAGGCCGCGTACCGCTCGACGTCCGCCGGGTCGGCGGCGTCGAAGGCGAGCAGGAAGTGCAGGTTGCCGTGGGCCGCGTGACCGGCGACGGCCGCGTCGAAGCCGTGCTCCGCCTGGAGTTCGAGGAGCGCCTCACAGGCCTCGGCCAGCCGGGACGGCGGTACCGCGAAGTCCTCGGTGATCAGGGTGGTGCCGGAGGCACGGGCGCCGCCGACGGCGGTGACGAAGGCCTTGCGGGCCGTCCAGTAGCCGCCGATGGTCCTGGGGTCCCGGGTGAAGGCGTTGGTGACCGAGGCCACCGGAGCGACGAGGTCGAGCCCGGCGAGCAGCCGCGTCGCGCGCCGCTCGTGGGCGTCCCGGCCGGCCTCGTCCGGGGCGCGGAACTCCACCAGCAGGGCGGTGGTGTCCTTGGGCAGGTCCGCCCAGTCGGCGGGGACGCCCGCGACGCTGACCGAGGCGCGCAGCGTGTTGCCGTCCATCAGCTCGACGGCGAGGGCGCCGGCCTCGTTGAAGAGCGGCACGGCCGCGGCCGCGGCGGGCAGCGAGGGGAAGAACAGCAGGGCGGAGCAGAGTTCGCGGTCCAGCGGGAGGGTGTCGAACACGACCTCGGCGATGAAGCCGAGGGTGCCCTCCGATCCGACCATCAGCCCGCGCAGGATCTCCACGGGGGTGTTGCCGTCCAGATAGGCGTCGAGCCGGTAGCCGGTGGTGTTCTTGATCTCGTACTTGGCGCGGATCCTGGCGACCAGCGAGGGGTCGGCCTCGATCTCCGCCTTGATCTCCATGAGCCCGTGGCACAGGGCCGGCTCGGCGCGCGCCAGCTCCTCGTCGGCCAGCGGGTCCGCCGTGTCCACCACGGTGCCGCCCGGGAGTGCGAGCGTGAGGGAGGAGAGCGTGCGGTACGAGTTCCTCGTGGTGCCGGCCGTCATGCCCGAGGCGTTGTTGGCGACGACTCCGCCCAGGGTGCAGGCGATGGCGCTGGCCGGGTCGGGGCCGAGGACGCGGCCGTGCCGGGCGAGGGCGGCATTGGCCCGGAAGACGGTGGTGCCGGGCCGGATCCGGGCTCGCCGGCCTCCGTCCAGCACCTCGACGCCGGCCCAGTGGCGGCGTACGTCGACGAGGATGTCCTCGCCCTGGGCCTGGCCGTTGAGCGAGGTGCCGGCGGCGCGGAAGACGACCTCGCGCTGCCGGCCGTGCGCGTACGAGAGCACCGCGGAGACGTCGTCGATGTCCTCGGCGATCACCACGACCTGCGGGACGAAGCGGTAGGGCGAGGCGTCGGAGGCGTAGCGGACCAGGTCGGAGACCTTCCACAGCACCTTCTCGGCGCCGAGCAGCTCGGCCAGCTCGGTGCGCAGCGGTTCCGGGGTGCCGGCGGCCCGATGCTCGGGCACCCGGTCGGGGGCGGGGCCGCTGATGCCGCGCGGGCGCAGGGCTCCGGGCTTCGGTTCCAGCAGCGGCATGTGCGATCCCTCGCCTCGTCGCGGGCCACGCGGGCCCTCTCAGCAGCGGCGCTCCGCCGGGGCGTCCGACAGGGCGTTCAGCAGCCCGCCGAGCACCTCGCGCTGTTCGGCGGTCAATGGAGCCAGGATCTCCTCCGCCGCGTCGGTCCGCGCGTTGCGCAGACGGCGCAGCGTGGCGCGGCCGGTGTCGGTGAGCTCGATCCTGATGACGCGGCGGTTCGCGGGGTCGGGTGCGCGGCGCACGCAGTCGGCCGCCTCCAGGCCGTCCACGAGGGTGGTCACCGCGCGGGGGACGACCTCCAGGCGGGCGGCGAGATCCGCCATTCGGGGTGCCTGGTCGCCCTCGTAGTGCGAGACGAGGCGCAGCAGCCGACTCTGGGCGGGAGTGATCCCGAGCGGCTCCATGTGGCGCTTCTGGATCCGGTGGAGCCTGCGCGTCAGGCGCAGCAGCTGTTCGGCGAGGAGGCGATCGGTGTCGGAGGCGGAGGCGGAGCTCATGCCGGGAACAATATCAGGACGCCGTTCATTGTGAGTATAGGTAACAATGATCTATGCTCCAATGGTCTTGACTTCCGACCCCCGAGAGGGTGCCCATGCGCGACGAACCGAAGTGGACCCCGTCAAAAGACCCCCTGGACCCCAACCGCCCGGCCCCGGCGGAGCAGCCGCGTGAGCTGCGCCGCATCGTGGGCCTCTTCCGGCCCTACCGCGGCCGGCTCGCCGTCGTCGGCCTGCTCGTCGGCGCCTCCTCGCTGGTCGGCGTCGCCTCGCCGTTCCTGCTGAAGGAGATCCTGGACGTCGCGATCCCGCAGGGCCGCACCGGGCTGCTCAGCCTGCTGGCGCTCGGCATGATCCTCACCGCCGTCGTCACCAGCGTCTTCGGCGTGCTCCAGACCCTGATCTCCACCACGGTCGGCCAGCGCGTCATGCACGACCTGCGCACCGCCGTCTACGCCCAGCTCCAGCGGATGCCGCTGGCGTTCTTCACCCGGACCCGCACCGGTGAGGTGCAGTCCCGCATAGCCAATGACATCGGCGGCATGCAGGCCACCGTCACCTCCACCGCGACCTCGCTCGTCTCCAACGTGACGGCCGTCATGGCCTCCGTCGTCGCCATGCTCGCGCTCGACTGGCGGCTCACCCTGGTGTCGCTGCTCCTGCTGCCCGTCTTCGTGTGGATCAGCCGGAGGGTCGGCCGCGAGCGCAAGAAGATCACCACCCAGCGGCAGAAGCAGATGGCCGCCATGGCAGCGACCGTCACCGAGTCGCTGTCGGTGAGCGGCATCCTGCTGGGCCGCACCATGGGCCGTTCCGAGTCCCTCACCTCGGCGTTCTCCGAGGAGTCCGAGAAGCTCGTCGGTCTCGAAGTGCGCTCCAGCATGGCCGGACGCTGGCGGATGTCCACCATCGGCATCGTCATGGCCGCCATGCCCGCGCTCATCTACTGGGCCGCGGGCATAGCCCTCCAGACCGGCGCCCCCTCGCTCTCCGTCGGCACCCTCGTCGCCTTCGTCACCCTCCAGCAGGGCCTGTTCCGGCCCGCCGTGAGCCTGCTGTCGACCGGTGTGCAGATCCAGACCTCGCTCGCCCTCTTCGCCCGCATCTTCGAGTACCTCGACCTGCCGGTGGACATCACCGAGCGTGAGTGTGCGGTGCGCCTGGACCGGGCCAAGGGCGAGATCCGGCTGGAGGACGTGCACTTCGCGTACGACGCCAAGAGCGGCCCGACCCTCACGGGGATCGACATCACCGTCCCGGCCGGCGGCTCCCTCGCCGTGGTCGGCCCGACCGGCTCCGGCAAGAGCACACTCAGCTACCTGGTGCCCCGGCTCTACGACGTCACCGGCGGGCGCGTCGCCCTCGACGGGGTGGACGTGCGCGACCTCGACTTCGACTCGCTGGCCCGCTCCATAGGCGTGGTCTCCCAGGAGACCTACCTCTTCCACGCCTCGGTCGCGGACAACCTGCGCTTCGCCAAGCCGGACGCGACGGACGAGGAGATCGCCGAAGCCGCCCGCGCCGCCCAGATCCACGACCACATCGAGTCCCTGCCCGACGGGTACGAGACCCTCGTCGGCGAGCGCGGCTACCGGTTCTCCGGCGGCGAGAAGCAGCGCCTCGCCATCGCCCGCACCATCCTGCGGGACCCGCCGGTGCTGATCCTGGACGAGGCCACCAGCGCCCTCGACACGCGCACCGAGCACGCCGTCCAGCGGGCCATCGACAACCTGTCCCAGGGCCGCACCACCATCACCATCGCGCACCGCCTCTCCACCGTCCGCGATGCCGACCAGATCGTGGTCCTGGACGCGGGCCGGATAGCCGAGCGCGGCACCCACGAGGAACTGCTGAAGGCCGACGGCCGGTATGCGGCCCTGGTCCGCCGCGACCGGGACGCGGCGCAGCCGCCGGACTCGGTGCAGGATGCCGAGCTGGCTCCGGTGAATGTGTGACCGTATGACCGGCGCACGGGCTGGATGCCGGGAATGTGGTGATGTGCGGGTTAGCGTTCCCGCATGCGTCATGAGTACCGGCCGCCTCAGCGCCGCTCCCGGCTCACCCGCCGGGGCCGGCTGGCGCTGCTCTTCCTCGGAACGCTGGTCGCGGTCGCGGCGGCGGTCCTGGTCCCGCTGCTGCGGGGCGGTGAAGAGCCCGAGAAGCCACGTCGGTTGGTGATCCCCGAGGGCTGGCGGGCACCACGGGTGTACGCGGCCGTCGACCGCGAGCTGAAGCTCCCGCCGGGATCCACGAAGTCGGCGGTGGCCACCGCCGGGCTGGCTCTGCCGGCGGAGGCGAAGGGCAACCCGGAGGGCTACCTCTTCCCGGCGACGTACCCGGTGACCTCGAAGTCCACCCCGGCCACGCTCCTCGCGTACATGGTGCGCACGGCGAACGAGAAGCTCGCCACCAAGGCCGTCGCGGACGGCGGCAAGGCCCACGGGATGACCCCGTACCAGACGGCCACCCTGGCAAGCATCCTCGAGGCGGAGGCCGAGAACCGCGCCGACATGGGCAAGGTCGCACGGGTGGTGCACAACCGGCTGGCGAAGTCGATGCCGCTCCAGATGGACTCCACCATCAACTACGCGCTGAACCGCAGCACCGTGGACACCACGCTGAGCGAGACCCGGATCGACAGCCCCTTCAACACGTACGAACGCCAGGGACTGCCGCCCACGCCGATCGACAGCCCCGGACTGGAGGCCATGGCGGCCGCGGTCGCGCCGACGCCCGGCGACTGGCTGTTCTTCGTCACCGTCAAGCCGGGGGACACCCGCTTCTCGGCCACGTACGAGGAGCACAAGAAGAACGTGGCGGAGTTCAACCGGGTCCGCGCCCACGCGGGCTCGCGCGCGGCCCGGGGGGCTGCCGCCGGGAAATGAGGGGCGGGGGCCCCGGGATCGGTCCTACGATCGGCGGCCTGCCGGACGTGTGACCGAGGGGGCTCAGCCGTGAAGTGGCCGTGGAGAGCACAACCGAAAGCCGGAGCGAAGTCAGAAGCGGAAGCGGAAGCGGAGGCGGAGGCGGAGGCGGAGGCGGAGGCGGAGGCGCCGGAGAGCGTGTCCGCCGGCGAGGGCGAGGCACAGGACGCCCCACCGCCCGTGGACGCGGCTGCTGTGGCCGCTGCCGCCGCCGAGCGGGCAGCGCGGAAGAGGGTGGCCGAGCGGTGGGGCCGCAGCGCGGCGGGGTGGCAGCACTGGCTGGCCCGTTCCCCCGTCGGAGTCGACCTGCTGCACTGGTGGTTCGACGAGGCCGACCTGACCGCTCTGGTCGGCGAGGACCGGTACGTGGAACGCCTGGCCGAGTTGCTCTCGAAGGCGGCGGCGCGCGATGTGGCGGCGATGGGGCTCGGCTGCCACCGAGATGTCGAGCGGGCCTGTCGCTTCCCCGAGGTCTGCAGTCTGGATCCCGTCGTGCCGCCGGGCGGAGAGATCTCGAGCTATCGGCACGGAGGGGTGCCCGGGGCGTGCAGTGGCTTCATCGACTGCTGGAGCCGGCACGAGATCGAGGTGGACTTCACCGCCGGGGACCGCCACCGCGCGGTGCTCCTGTTCCGCGGCGGTCCGAGCGAAGCGCGGCTCTGGGTGGACGGAGTGCCCGTGGGGGAGGGCGAGCTGCTGGACAAGGGCGGCCTCTGGGAAGAGGAACGCTTCTTCGCCATCCGCGTCGAGGGCCCGGAAGACCATCCCCAGCAGGGGCTCGGCCACATCGGCGCCCAGCTCTACGCGATCGTCTCGCTCGTGGTCCACGACGCGGAGCGGGGCACCACTCAGGTCTTCGTACCCGACGACTCCGAGGGCTACGTGTACGCCACCCCGGAGGCGTGCGCGGCCGGTACCCCGGACCGGGAGTTCCAGATCGAGGCGCCGGGGGCGGCCTGAAGGGCCCACCGACCCGTCAGGCCGTGGGCGCGCCCACCCGTTCGCGGGCCAGCAGCCGGCGGATCTCGCGGACCGCCGCCCCGCCCGCGCGGTTGGCGCCGATGGTCGACGCCGACGGGCCGTAGCCGACGAGGTGGATCCGCTCGTCGCGTACGGCCCTGGTTCCCTCGACGCGGATGCCGCCGCCGGGCTCGCGCAGGCGCAGCGGGGCCAGGTGGTCGACGGCCGCGCGGAACCCGGTCGCCCACAGGATGACGTCCGCCTCCACCCGGCTGCCGTCCGCCCAGGCGGCGCCCGTGCGGGTGATCCGGCCGAACACGGGCCGGCGGTCCAGCACTCCTGAGTCGAGTCCGGCCCGTACGGCCTCGTTCAGCGGGAGCCCCGTCACGCTGACCACGCTCTGCGGCGGCAGTCCCCGGCGGACGCGCTCGTCCACCAGGGCGACCGCCGCCCGGCCCTCGGCCTCGCCGAAGCTTCCGTCGCGGAACACCGGGGGCCGCCGGGTCACCCAGGTGGTCTCCGCGGCCACCTCCGATATCTCCAGCAGGTGCTGCACCGCCGAAGTGCCGCCGCCCACCACGATCACCCGTTCCCCGGCGAACTCCTGGGGCCCCGGGTAGTTCGCGGTGTGCAGCTGTCGGCCGCGGAACGTCTCCTGGCCCGGGTAACGCGGCCAGAACGGCCGGTCCCAGGTTCCGGTGGCGTTGATCAGGGCCCGGGCGGACCGGGTGCCGGCCGAGGACTCGACCAGCAGCCGCCCGTCGGCGCCGTCGCGGACCGCCGAGACGTCCACGGGCCGCCGTACGCGCAGGCCGAAGCGGTCCTCGTAGGCGGCGAAGTATTCCCCGATCACCTCGGAGGAGGGCCGCATCGGGTCGGCGCCGGTCAACTCCATGCCGGGCAGGGCGTGCATCCCGTGGACCCTGCCGTAGGTGAGCGAGGGCCAGCGGAACTGCCAGGCCCCGCCGGGACGGGGCGCGTGGTCCAGGACCACGTGGTCGATCCCCGCCCGGGCGAGGTGGTAGGCGCTGGACAGCCCTGCCTGCCCGGCCCCGACCACCACCACGTCCACGTCTGCGTCCGCATTCCGCGTCACCACATTGTTCACGGTTCTACTAACTACGGGGCGTCGCCGGATCTTCCCCGCCCGGCCGGGCGCAGCGTCGCCCGCACCGGCCCGGCGGGCTGCAGGGTGAGCCCGGGGAACACCGGGGCCCGCCCGCTCCCGCTGTCCAGGTGGAACCGCTGTGCCAGCACCGCCAGTACGAGTGCGGCCTCCACCAGGGCGAACCGCGCGCCCAGGCAAGCCCGCGGGCCGCCGCCGAAGGGGAACCAGGCGTGTTCCGGCACCGGATGCGGGGCGTCCGCGTCCCACCGCTCGGGGCGGAACGCCTCCGGATCCGGGAACCACCGCTCGTCCCGGTGCATCGACCACGGGCTGGTCCACACCGCGGTCCCCGCGGGAACCGGCCGCCCGCCGATGCTCGCGCCCTCCGCGGCCACCGCGGAGATCAGCCAGATCGGCGGATAGATCCGCAGCGCCTCCTTGACCACCTGGCGGGTCCAGGGCAGCCGGTCGTAGTCCTCGTACGCCGGCAGCCGCCCGCCGAGCACCCGGTCCAGCTGCTCGGTCAGCCGGGCCCGCGCCCCGGGCGCCCCCGACAGCAGCTGCCAGGTCCAGGTCAGGGTGGTCGAGGTGGTCTCGTGACCGCCGATGTAGAGGGTGATCGACTCGTCCCGGAGCTCCTTGCGGGAGAGCGGTGCGCCGTGCTCGTCACGGGCGGCGAGCAGCCGGCTCAGCAGGTCGTCCCGCTCGGCCCCGGCCGCCGTGGCCGCCTCGTGCTCGGCTATGACGTGCGCGATCTCCCGGTCGAGGACCGCCACCGCCTCCCGCATCCGGCGCCGCCCGGGCGTCCGCACCCACGGCGGCAGGAACAGCGTGAGCCCCCGGAACTCGGCCCCCAGCTCCCGCTGGGCCGTGGCCATGGCCTCGCTGATGGGCGCCTCCCGGCCCGCGGCGTCACTCCCGAAGAGGGTGCGCACCGCGATCCGCTGGGTGAGGCCGGCCATCTCCCGGTGTACGTCGATCCGTTCGCCCTCGCGCCAGCCGCCGGCCAGCGCGTCCGCGCACTCCACCATCGTGGCGGCGTACGAGCGCACCTGGCGCGGCCGTACGGCGGGCTGGACCAGCGCCCGCTTGCGCCGCCAGTCGTCACCGGTGGCGACGACGACCCCCTCGCCGAGCAACTGGTGGAAGGCCCAGCCCAGTTCCATCGGCTTGAAGGTGCCCTCCACGGCACCGAGCAGCTCACCGGCGTGCTCGGGCCGCGAGACGAGCACGTTGCGCTGCGGGCCGAGCGCCCACGGCACCCAGTCGCCGTACTCGTCGCGCAGGGACTCGAAGAAGGCCAGCGGGTCACGGGCGAAGGCGGGCAGGTTCCCGAGCAGGGGCCAGGGGCGCGGCCCGCCGGTCCGGGTGCCCGGGCGCAGGGTCGAGGTCACGCAGGCATGGTGACAGCCGCCCCGACAGGGCACCAGGGGGCCGGCGGACCGCGCGTTGGAGCGGGCGGTCCGTCAGGCCGCGCGGCGCGCGGTCAGCCAGTCGTACGCCGCGTCCGCAGTGAACTCCCGCTGCCCGCCCGCGAAGAGGAGCCCGGCGTCCGCGAAGGCCGGATCGTGCGCGGTGTCCGTCACGTACGGGATCGCCACACACGCCATGCCCGCCGCGTGGGCGGCCCGTGCACCCGGCGCCGCGTCCTCGACGACCACGCAGTCGGCGGGCCGGGCGCCCAGCCGGCGGGCCGCCTCCAGGAACACGTCCGGGGCGGGCTTGCCGTGTGCGACCTCCTCGGCGGAGACCGCCGTCGTCAGCAGGGCGTCCAGACCGGTGCCGGCCAGCACCGCGTCGATCGCCTCGCGAGAGGAGCCGGAGGCCACCGCCATCGGCACGCCCTCGGCGTGCAGCCGCTCCACGAACTTCCGCATCTCGGGGAAGGCCTCGGTCCCGGCGCGGGCCAGCTCCAGGTAGGCGGCGTTCTGCTCGGCGAGCAGCTGCTCCACCGGCGCCCGGATCCCGTACCGGGCCTTGAGGATCTCCAGCGTCTCCAGCGTGCCGATGCCGATGAACCGGGAGTGCTGCTCCCAGGTGAAATCGGGAACCCCGTGCCGCTGAAGCGTGCGGCGCCCCGACTCGTAGTAGTTCGGCTCGCTGTCCACGAGGGTGCCGTCGAGATCGAATATTACGGAAATCATCCGTTACGCCCGTCCTGCCGGTCCTGTCCTGTCCCGACCATCCTGTCAGGATGTGCGGGCAGCCCGTCCCACGGACTCGACCAGCGGCAGCAGCCGGTGCGGTACGCGCTCGCGCAGGGCCACCTCCGTACGCGTGCGGACCACCCCCGGGAGCTGGATCAGCCGCTGGATCACGTCCTCCAGGTGCGCGTTGTCCCGGGCCGCCACCCGCGTCAGCAGATCCCCGCCGCCGGTGATCGAGAAGGCCTCGATGATCTCGGGCACGGCGGCCAGCGCGTCACCCACGTCGTCCAGGTGCCCCTGGGTCACCTCGATGTGCACGAAGGCCAGCACCGGATGCCCCAGCGCGGCGGGGGAGAGGACCGGCCCCGTCCCGGTGATCACCCCGGTGCGCTCCAGCCGGTCCAGCCGGGCCTGGAGCGTGCCGCGCGCGACCCCGAGGAGCCGGGCGTACTCGCGGACGCTGGTGCGCGGCTGCTCGATCAGCAGGCGCAGGATTCGTGTGTCGAGCTCGTCCACCGCCATGCCGCGACTGTACCAATGGCCCGGTTCACCCGGATCGTGCCCGCCCACCCGGCCGCCCGGCCGGCCGCCCACCCGGCCGCCCACCCGGACGGGGCGCCGTAAGTGTGATCGGGTGGAGGTACATCGGTTTTCCGCCGGGACACGTCATCCGTGGCGGCCGCCGAGACGATGCGCCTGACGGGCGAACGGCGGGCTGCGCCCGGCCGAGGCGGCCGCATCCGATCGCACGGCCGCACGGGAATCCCGTACGTGACCCACAGCGGCCCACACGGAGCGGAGAGAGCCATGACAGGTCTGAACTGCCTGGTCACCGGCGCCACCGGCTACATCGGCGGCCGGCTGGTGCCCGAGCTCCTCGACGCCGGACACCACGTCCGCTGCCTGGCCCGCTCCCCGGAGAAACTCCGCGACCACCCCTGGGCCGGACAGGCCGAGACCGTCCGCGGCGACGCCACCGACCCGCGCTCCGTGGCCGAGGCCATGCGTGGCATCGACGTCGCCTACTACCTCGTGCACGCCCTCGGCGGCGGCTCCGGATTCGAGGACCGCGACCGCGCCGCCGCCCGGATCTTCGCCGAGCAGGCACACGCAGCCGGGGTCCGCCGGATCGTCTACCTCGGCGGGCTGACCCCCGCCGGCATCCCCGTCCGCGAGCTCTCCCCGCACCTGCGCTCCCGCGCGGAGGTCGGCGAGATCCTCCTCGCCGGCCCCGTGCCGGCCACCGTCCTGCGCGCCGCCGTCATCATCGGCTCGGGCTCCGCCTCCTTCGAGATGCTGCGCTACCTCACCGAGCGGCTGCCCGTCATGGTGACCCCCAGCTGGGTCGGCACCCGCTGCCAGCCCATCGCCGTCCGCGACGTCCTGCGCTACCTCGTCGGCAGCGCCGCCATGCCGCCCGAGGTGAACCGGGCCTTCGACATCGGCGGCCCGGACGTGGTCACGTACGAGGAGATGATGCGCCGCTACGCCGCCGTGGCCGAGCTGCCCCACCGGCTCATCCTGCGCGTCCCGATGCTCACCCCCGGGCTGTCCAGCCTCTGGATCGGCCTCGTCACCCCCGTCCCGCGGGCGCTGGCCCGGCCGCTCGCCGAATCCCTGCGCCACGAGGTGGTCTGCGCGGAGCACGACATCGCCCGGTACGTCCCCGACCCGCCCGGCTCGCCGGTCGGGTTCGACCGTGCCCTCGCGCTGGCCCTGCGGCGGGTGCGGGAGGCCCGGGTGACCACCCGCTGGTCCTCCGCCTCCGTGCCGGGCGCCCCCAGCGACCCGCTGCCCACGGACCCCGACTGGGCGGGCGGCAGCCTGTACACCGACCGGCGGGAGAGGGACGTCGACGCCCCGCCCGGCGCGCTGTGGCGCGTGGTGGAGGGCGTCGGCGGCGAGAACGGCTGGTACTCCTTCCCGCTGGCCTGGTCCGTACGGGGCTGGCTCGACCTCCTCGTCGGCGGAGTCGGCATCCGCCGCGGCCGCCGCGACGCGGCCCGGCTCCGGGTGGGGGACTCCCTCGACTTCTGGCGGGTGGAGGAGATCGAACCGGGCCGGCTGCTGCGCCTGCGCGCCGAGATGCGGCTGCCTGGCCTGGCCTGGCTGGAGATGTACGCGGACCCCTGCCCCGAGCCCGGCCGGGCTCGGTACCGGCAACGGGCGCTGTTCCACCCGCGCGGACTGCTCGGCCACATGTACTGGTGGAGCGTGTCCCCCTTCCACGCCGTGGTCTTCGGCGGGATGGCCCGCAACATCGCCCGCGCCGCCGAGCGCCTGGAGCCGGGCCCCGCCGAAGACCCCGCATCCGCCGCGGCCCCCGTGGCCGAAGTACCGCACGACAGCCGTCCTCCCCAGCCTGACGCGGAGCGAGAGCCATGAACGTCGCGGTGGTCCTGTACACCTCCGACCTGCGCCTGCACGACCATCCGCCGCTGCGCGCGGCCCTCTCCTCGTGCGACCGGGTGGTCCCGCTCTTCGTCCGGGACCGGGCCCTCGCGGCCACCGGATTCGCCCCGCCCAACCGGCAGGCCTTCCTCGCCGACTGCCTGGCCGACCTGGACGCCGGACTACGCGAGCGCGGCGGCCGCCTCGTGATCCGTTCCGGTGACCCCGTCGCGGAGGTCTGCGCCCTCGTGCGGGAGACCGACGCCGACGAGGTCCACATGGCAGCCGGGGTCAGCGCCTACGCCCATGCCCGGGAGGAGCGGCTGCGCACCGCCCTCGAAGCCGAAGGCCGCCGGTTCCACGTGCACGACATGGTGGTCACCGCGGTCGCCCCCGGGGCGGTCACGCCCGCCGGATCCGACCACTTCGCCGTCTTCACGCCCTACTTCCGCCGCTGGGCCGAGCTGCCGCCGCGGGCCGTCACCGCGGCCCCCCGCACCGTCCGGCTCCCCGAGGGCATCGGCTCCGAGCCGCTGCCCGTGCGCGGCGCCCTCACCGGGGTCTCCCCGGGCCTCGCCAAGGGCGGCGAGACCGAGGCGCGCCGCCTCCTGGCGAACTGGCTGCGCTCCGGCATCACCCGCTACGAGGACGCCCACGACGACCTGGCCGGCGACGCCACCTCCCGGCTCTCCCCGCACCTGCACTTCGGCACCCTCTCGGCCGCCGAGGCGGTCCACCGCGCACGCGCCGCCGGCGGGCCGGGCGCTGCGGCATTCGTCCGCCAGCTGTGCTGGCGCGACTTCCACCACCAGGTCCTCGCCGCGCGCCCCGAGACGGCCGCCGAGGACTACCGCGCCCGGCAGGACCGGTGGCGCACCGGCCCCGCCGCCGAGGAGGAGACCGAGGCCTGGAAGGAGGGCCGCACCGGCTACCCGGTGGTGGACGCCGCGATGCGCCAGCTGCGCCACGAGGGGTGGATCCACAATCGCGGCCGGCTGCTCGCCGCGAGCTTCCTGACCAAGACCCTGTACGTCGACTGGCGGACCGGTGCCCGCCATTTTCTGGACCTCCTGGTCGACGGGGACCTCGCCAACAACCAGCTCAACTGGCAGTGGGCCGCGGGCACGGGCACCGACACCCGCCCCAACCGGGTGCTCAACCCCGTCCGGCAGGGCCTGCGGTACGACCCGCAGGGCAGGTACGTCCACCGCTGGGTGCCGGAGCTCGCCGGGCTCCCCGCCCCGGACGTGCACGAGCCGTGGCGGCTGCCGGGCCCGGAGCGGGCGCGGTTCGACTACCCGGAACGGCTGGTGGAGCTCGCCGACGGGCTCGACCGCTTCCTGCGGGGGCGGGGCACCGGGTGAGCGCCCCGCGCGAGCGGCCCGTCGTATCGTGAGCGGGTGCAGACCGTGCCGCAGCCCGAACCACCGCAGGACCTCCCGGCCGCCGCGCTCAGCACCGGAGCCGTCGCCCGGAGCCTGGGGGTCTCACCGACCACGCTGCGCTCCTGGGAGCGCCGGTACGCGATCGGCCCGGCCCACCGCGAGCACGGGCGGCACCGCCGCTGGACCCGGCAGGACATCGCCCGCCTGGAGCTGATGTGCCGGCTCACCGCGCGGGGCGTGCCCCCGGCCGAGGCGGCCCGGGCCGCGCGGGACGGAGCCCCCGCCGCCCGCGCCGGCGCCCGCCCGGCGGGGAAGGCACCGGGCGGGCCCAACTCCCTTCCGCTGGGGGAGGTCCGCCCGGAGTGCCGAGGGCTCTCACGGGCCGCCGTACGACTGGACGCGCCGGCCGTGGAGGAACTGCTGGCCGCGGCCCTCGCGGAACACGGCCTGGTCACCACGTGAGAAGAGGTCATCGCGCCGGCCCTGCACGCGGTGGGCCGCAAATGGGCTTCGGCGGGGGAGCGTTACGTGGATGTGGAGCACCTGCTCTCCTGGCACGTCTCCTCGGCCCTGCGCCGGATCCGGCAGGGCCCGGTAACCCAGGGCCACCGCGAGGACCACCGCCGCGGCGGGCAGCAGCAGGGCGCCCACCGTCCACCCGGCCCGGATCAGCAGGGCGCCGGTCAGTCCGCCCACGAACATCGCCAGCACCGCCACGGCGCGGGGCTCCCAGGCCCCCGTCCCGTATCCGAAGGCGCTGTCCCGCCCCAGGGCCGAGCTGCCGATCAGCGCGGTGATGGACCGGGTGACCAGGGTCGTCGGCACACCGGGCACGTTCACCCGCATGCTCGTCACCGTGCGGATGCCCATCGCCGCCGCCAGCATCCCGGTCACCGCCAGGTGTTCGGCGGTCGGGTGCCCGTACCGGGGCGTCACACCCCATCCGGTGGCCGCACCGGTCAGGAGCAGCGCGGCCTCCGCGTACAGGCCGAGCCCGACCCAGCGCCGCCCCCGGGCCTCCGCGGCCGACTCGATCCGCGCCCCGCACACGGCTCCGGCGGCGAACGCCGCCAGCGAGGCCGCCGCCGACAGCGCGGGCAGGTTCCCCGCCCGCGCGAGCCCGAACGCCAGGAAGAGCACGTTGCCCGTCTGCATCGCGGTGAACACCGGTCCGAGGGCGAGCAGGCTCACCGCCTCGATCAGCCCCGTGACCGCGGTCAGGACGATCATGAGCGCGGTCGGGGACGGCCGCACCGGGTGGGCACCCACGTTCATGAGGCCCGGCAGTGACACGCCCGCCCCGGTCCTCCGGCGCCGACATGCCGGAGGGTTTAGGGTCCGGAGGATGAGCGACCTGCTGCTGGTGAGGCACGGCGAGACGGCGTGGAGCGCGGACGGGCGGCACACCGGGCGCACCGACATCCCGCTGACCGCGCGAGGGGTCGAGGAGGCCATCTCCCTCGCTCCCTTCTTCCACGAGCAGCACCCGGCGCTGGTGCTGACCAGCCCGCTGCGCCGGGCCGTGGCCACTGCCGAACTCGCGGGGCTCACGGACGGAGTCACCGACCCCGACCTCTACGAGTGGGACTACGGCGGCTACGAGGGCGTCACCACGGCGGAGATCCTGCGGAGCACGCCCGACTGGTCCCTGTGGACCCACGGCGTCCCGCCCGGCGACGCGGCGCACCCCGGCGAGGGCGCCGCCCAGGTGGGCGCCCGCGCGGACCGGGCCCTGGCCCGGATCGCCCCGGTGCTGCGCGCGGACGGCGGGAACGTGGTGATCGTCGCCCACGGCCACTTCCTGCGCGTCCTCACCGCCCGCTATCTGGGCCTGGAACCCGAGGAGGGCCGGCTGTTCCTGCTGCGCACCGGCACGGTCAGCGTCCTCTCCACGGAGCACGGGCTCCCGGTGATCGCGGGCTGGAACACCCGCCCGTAGGGGGCATCCCGCCTCGCGCGGCGGCCGGGGGCGGGCGACGATGCGTACATGGCCGACGACGGTGTGAGCGGCGAGCGCAAGGGCGACGAGAACGGCAACGGCGGACCGGAGAACGGACTCGCGGAGCCGGGGCTCAAGGCCGACGCGATCGGGTTCCTCGACGCGCTCGTCATCGGCCTGAACTCCACCTCGCCCGCCTACTCCCTGGCTGCCGTCCTCGGGCCGATCGTGGCGCTGGTCGGGATCTACGCACCGGGCGTGATGCTGGCCTCCTTCGTACCGATGCTGCTGATCGCCGCCGCCTTCTACTACCTCAACAAGGTCGACCAGGACTGCGGGACCACCTTCTCGTGGGTCACCCGGGCCATGGGTCCCTGGGCGGGCTGGCTCGGCGGCTGGGCCATCACCATGACCGGCGTGCTGGTCATCGGCTCACTGGCGGACGTCGCCGTCCACTTCGGCCTGCTCGCCGCCGGGCTCGACAGCTGGGCCGCCAACGACGTGATCCGCCAGACCCTCACCGTCGTCGTGATCCTGGTCATGACGGCCATCTGCGTCATCGGCACCGAGCTGTCGGCCCACCTCCAGGACATCCTCATCCTGGCCCAGGTCTTCTTCCTGCTGACCTTCGCGGTGGTCGCCTTCTACCGCGTCTACGCCGGCACCAGCACCCTCGACTCGATCGAGCCGTCCCTCACCTGGCTCAACCCCTTCGGTGCCGGTGGCGCCGCGCTGACCGGCGGGCTGCTGCTCGGCGTGTTCATCTACTGGGGCTGGGAGTCCGCGGTCAACCTGACCGAGGAGGTCGAGAACTCCGCCACCGCGCCCGGCAAGGCCGGCATCTGGTCGACCGTCGTGCTGCTGGTGACCTACCTGTCCGTGGGCTTCGCCGTCGTCGCCTACGCCGGCACCGCCTTCCTCGCCGAGAACGCGGGCGAGGAGGAGGCCATCTTCGCCGTACTCGCCCACGAGGTCATGGGCGGCTGGGACTGGGTGGTGCTCCTCGCGGTCTGCACCTCCGCGCTCGCCTCCACCCAGACCACGATCATCCCCGCCTCCCGCACCGCCCTGTCCATGGCCCGCCGCCACGCGCTGCCGCCCGCGCTCGCGCACATCCACCAGCGGTTCAGGACCCCGGACGTGAGCACGTGGTGGGTGGCGGGCATCGCGATCGGCTGGTACCTCGTCGTCAACCAGATCAGCGAGAACGCGCTCCTGGACTCGCTGACCGCCCTCTCCCTGCTCATCGCCTTCTACTACGCGCTCACCGGCGTGGCCTGCGCCGTCTACTACCGCCGTCACCTGCTGGAGAGCGCGCACAACTTCCTGCTCATCGGCCTCGGCCCGGTCCTCGGGGCGGGGCTGCTCGGCTGGCTGCTCGTGGAGTCGATCGGCGACATGTCGGACCCGGAGAACTCGGCCAGCGGCGTCTCGTGGTTCGGGCTCGGTCCACCGCTGGTCATCGGGATCGCGATCGCCGTCGTCGGCGTCCTCGTCATGTGCTACTGGCGGCTGCGGGACCACACGTTCTGGCAGGAGCGGCGTGGCGTGGCCGACCCGGATCTCGTCCACGGCGTCCACGGCGTCCACGACGTCCACGGCGGGAAGAACTGAGGAGGCCCGATGTCCGTCGTCCTCGGCTACGACGAGTCGCCCGGCGCGGAGCGGGCGCTGCGCGTGGCACTGGAGGTCGCCACCGCCTTCGGCGAGCCCCTCGTCCTCGTCTACGGAGCGGCCGCCCCGGGCGCCGCGGGCGAGGAGTACCGGGCCCACCGCGAAGCCGTCCGCCAGGCGGGCCGCAGCGCCCTCGCGCACGCGGTCCGGGCCGCCGACGAAGCGGGCGTGCCGTCGGCGGTGGAGGTGGTCGACGAAAGGCCCGCGCAGGCGCTGCTCGACGCGGCCCGGCGCCACGACGCCCGCGTCATCATCGTGGGTACCTGGGGCGACAGTCCGATCCGCGGCGCCCTGCTGGGCTCCACCCCGCACAAGCTCCTGCACCTCTCCCCGGTGCCGGTGCTGTGCGTACCGACGGAGACGGCGACGGAGTACGGCGCGAGGTCATAGGCCGCCGCCTCCCGTCGTCAGGATGCCTCCGGGGTCACGGCGAGGGAGTGGAGGTAGCGCATCAGCGTCATCAGGACGTCACGGCTGGATTCGCGCTGCCGTGCGTCGCAGAGCACCAGCGGTACCGAAGCGGGCAGGTCGAGGGCGCTGCGCAGGTCCTCGACGGGGTGCTCGGGCGCGTCGGGGAAGGAGTTGACGGCGACCACGAAGGGCACCCCGCGCTCCTCCAGCCGGCCGATCACGTCGAAGCTGACCTCCAGGCGGCGCGTGTCGACGAGGACCACCGCACCCAGCGCGCCCTCGAACAGGCCGTTCCAGAGGAACCAGAAGCGCTGCTGGCCGGGGGTGCCGAAGAGGTACAGCACCAGCTCCTCGTTGATGCTGATCCGGCCGAAGTCCATGGCCACGGTGGTGGAACTCTTGCGCTCCACGCCCGCCGTGTCGTCGACGCCGACCCCGGCCTGGGTCATCGTCTCCTCGGTGGTCAGGGGCCGGATCTCGCTCACCGAGCCGACCAGGGTCGTCTTGCCGACCCCGAAGCCGCCCACGATCACCACCTTGACCGCGGCGGCGGCCGTGGCCGGCAGTACGTCCTCGCGCCGCGGCCCGGCGGGCCGCTCAGAGCTTTCGAAGTCCATCGATCACTGCCTCAATCAATGCCAGGTCGGGGAGTTGGGCGCGGGCGACGGGTGCGCGGGAGAGCACCTGGCCCGCGGTGATCAGATCGTCGACCAGTACGGTGACCACGCTCACCGGCAGGCCGAGATACGCGGAGATCTCGGCCACCGAGAGGGGTGCCTGACACAGCCGCATGATGGCCGCGTGCTCCGGCTGCATGCCGGGCCTGGGACCCGACCTGGCGACGATCAGCGTGACCAGGTCGAGGCCGGTGGGAACTAACGGTCCGCTGCGACCGCCCGTGATGACGTAGAGCCGCTCGGGACTGCCGTCTTCCCAGTCGTGGCCCGGGTCGCTCACGCGGTCTGCCTGTCGCTGCGCGGCGGGCTGCTGAGGTGCTCTCCGATCCGCGCCACGAGGTCACGCATCCGCTGGCCCATCAGCCCGGCGTCGACGCCCTCGTCGGCCAGCACCGCGAGATAGGCTCCGGCGCCGGCCGCCATCAGGTAGAAGAACCCGCCGTCCATCTCGATCACGACCAGCCTCATCCGGCCGTTGCTGTTGGGGAGTTCGGAGGCGACCGCGCCGGCGAGGCTCTGCAGGCCGGCGCACGCGGCGGCGAGCCGGTCGGCCGTGTCGGTCTCCGCGCCGTACTGGGCCATCCGCAGGCCGTCGGCGGAGAGCACGATGACGTGCCGGGTCTGCGGAACGCTCTCGGCCAGGTCCTTGAGCATCCAGTCCATATTGGTCTGCTGCTGACTCACGGCTGTTCCCCCTTGCTCGCCGAGGCCGGCGAGACGTCTGCTGTGTTCTGGCTTGCGCCGGCCTGGCTGTCCCCGGACAGGCCGCTCTGGAAGGCGGCCAGCCACATGCCGGGCTGTGCTTCGGTCTGCGCCGGGACGGCGGCGGTCCGCTCGACGGCCGCGGGCTCGTCCGGTGCCGTCGCGCGGGTCTTGCGGCGCCGCTGCGGCAGCCCGTTCGGTGCCCGCTCGGTCACGACCGGCACCTCTTCCTCGGTCACCGGGTGCCGCGGGCCCGTGGCCGGGCGCGGAGGCTGCGACGCCTGCGACGGTGCGGAGGCCGGCTCAAGGGCCGCCCGGGGCCCCGACGACGTACCGATGCCGTGGGCGACGCCGGTCGCCGTCGAGACGGTGGTGATCAGGTTCTGCGGGATGACGAGGACGGCGCGTACGCCGCCGTACGCCGAGGAGCGCAGCGACACCCGGAAGTCGTACGCCTGCGCGAGCCGGCCGACCACGGCGAGGCCCAGTCGGGGAGTCTCGCCCAGGTCCGTGAGGTCGATGCCCTCCTGCGCCTCGCGAAGCATGCGCTCGGCCCGCTTGCGGGCCTCCTCGGTCATGCTCAGGCCGCCGTCCTCGATCTCGATGGCGATGCCCGAGTTCACGTCGACGGCGGTCAGATGGACCTTGGTCTGCGGCGGGGAGTAGCGGGTCGCGTTGTCGAGCAGCTCGGCCAGCGCGTGGATGAGCGGCTCGACCGCGGGGCCGACGACGGCGACCTGGGAGACGGAGTGGAGCTCCACGCGCTGGTAGTCGATGATCCGGGACATGGCGCCGCGCAGCACGCTGTACAGCGGCACGGCCTTGCTCCACTGGCGGCCGGGCCGCGCACCGCCGAGCACGGCGATGGAGTCGGCGAGCCGGCCGATGAGCGCGGTGCCGTGGTCCAGCCGCAGAAGATCGCCGAAGACGGCCGGGGTCTGGCCGTGCCGGTCCTCCATCTCCCGCAGTTCCTGGGCCTGTTGGTGCACGATCGCCTGGACGCGGCGGGCGATGTTCACGAAGGCCCGTTGCGCGGAGTCGCGCAGGTCCTCCTCGGCGATCACGGCATCGAGCACCGAGCGCAGCACCGCGTGGTGGGCCGCCCTGAACTCGGGTGTCAGCCCGGGCTGGTAGGTGCCCGGGTCCTCCAGGGACGTGAGCACGTCCTCGGGGAACTCGCCCTTGCGCAGGCGCGCCACGACATCGGGCAGCAGCGTCTCGGCCAGCCGTACCGTCTCGGCCTGCTGCCACCACAGCGCCTCGTCCTGGGCGGCGACCCTGGCCCGGAGCGCCGTCACGGCCTTGCCGCGCCGGGCGGCCTCACCACAGGAAAGCGCGACGGCGACGAAGGCCGCGGCACCGACCCAGGCCACGGGGGTGCGCGCGGGCGCGGACACCAGTGCCACGGCGACCGCCGACAGCGCGGCGGTCAGCAGGGCGGGCAACGCCCATACGACGGGTGAGGTGGGCCCTGGACTGCCGGGCGACGATCCCTCTCGAACCATGAACCCTCAAACGATCGAAAGCGAAAGATCATTGGACAACAGCCCGGGATCTTATCTGCTCTGTGTACGAGCCTTGACAACAGGTCATGATGCGGACGGGCCAGCCCGGTTGGCCCGATGAGACGTGACCTGAAACGGACCGCGCTCCCGACCGGCCGCCCCGGTGGGCCGGGACGATCGTCCGCGCCGTCAGGGCCCGGTGGTCGCCTGTCGCGGGCCCCGGCGCGAGGCCGCGCGAACCGACGCGGTGCCCCGCCCGATTCGGCTGGTTTCCGACGGCGCTCCCGACGGCGCTCCCGACGGCGCTCCCGACGCCGCATCCGACGCCGCGCGGCGTGGCCCGACCGGTACGGGGGCGCGCGGCACGGAGGCGGGAGCGCGCCGTGGCGGAATGAGCCGTCTTCCACGGCGGGTCAGCCGGTGCGCGGCGCGGTTCGCGCCGGAGGGACGCTGGTCTGGACCGCCCCCGGGTCCGCCCCGGTTCTTCCGTGGATTCGAGGACCTCGACTCGCACCGCCGGGCCGACCGGACCGTACTGGCCCGAAGTCTCATGGGCATGGCGGGAGGTGAGCTCCACCGGAGCCACCGGCAGGTCATTTCACCGGCGTTGACGCATCAGGAAGTCAGCTTCCGAGCCTTCCACCCCTTCTACGTCAGATGGATCTTCCCGAGGCGGCGGCGCCGGGTCAGGGCAGGAAGTCGATCGAGGCGGCCGAGGCCGACGCCGAGGCCGAGGCCGACGAGGACGACCTGACCCCCGATCCCTACATCAGGAGCATCGTCCACGAGACGCTGCGCCTGTTCCCACCGGTCCCCTTCAGCGCGAAGTTCACGAACGAGCGGGCCCTGGAGGAGGACGGGCAGAGAATCCCGCCCGGCACGGCGGTCATGGGGATGAAGAACGCGGTCGGAAGGAATCCGACCGTCTTCCGCGAGGCCGACCGGTTCCACCCCGACCGGTTCTCGGCGAACGGCGCGGAACACGACACCATCACCGGTTTCCTGCCCTTCGGCGCCGGTCCCCGGCACTGTGTGGGAAACCGGCTCGGCGAGCAGAGTTGCGCCGTCATGCTGACCGAGATCCTGAAGAACTTCCACATCGTCCACGTCGAGGACATCGACGTCGAGTTCCGTTCGACGATCTCCGTGGTGCCGTCGGCCGTGCCGGTGAGGCTGGTCGAGCGATAACAGGACCTGAGATGCCGGAGACCGCCAGGACCGCACCGATCGCGTTGCGGAGAGGCGAAGGCGAGGCGCTCTGGTTGCTCGACTTCCTGGCCACCGCCAAGGGTTCCTCGGCGGAGATGAACGGGGCGGCGTCCGTCATCGAACACCTCGGCCGCCGCGGTTCCGGATCGCCGCCGTCCCCCCGGTGTCCGGCGGCATCACCCCCGTCTTCCACCGCTACTACGACGACGCCGACCAGTGACCCGACTTCTACCCCGACCACCACCACGACCCCGAGGCGGAGCCGCCCCGGCCGGGATGCCCCCACCGGCAGGCCCCGCCCTGAGGGGCACCCCCGCCGGGCCGGTCCGTTGGCACCCTCCTGGCCTAAGACCACGGGCCTGTACTGGGCCAATGGCCCAGTGATCCGAGGCCGGGTTGAGCCAGCGGCCCCCGGATGCTTATCTGTGTCGTATCCATGTACTTTCGGCGCCGCGCAGCGCCGGACGGCAACGAGGCCGATCCGGACCGCGGCGCCTTCGCCGTGCCCGTACGCCGCCCACCACCCCCGGGCGGCCGCCGGACCGGCGCGCACCATCGCAAGGGGGGCGGCACACCGCCGTGAAGAGGATGTTCGTGGCTCCGGATCCGGGGCGTCTCAGGCTCAGGAACTCGGCTCGCGCAGTGATCGGCGTCGCCGCCGCCGTGGCCCTCGCCGAGCTGTGCGGTCTCTCCCTGACCGCGTCCATCACCGGGGGACTGGCGGCCCTGCTCGCCCTCTTCACCGTGCTCGATGCCGATGTCCGCGCCCAGCGCGTCACCACCGCCATGCTGCCCGTCGCCGGCTTCCCCGTCCTCGCGCTGGCCACCACCCTGCACGGGGTGCCCCTCGCCCGTGACGCGGCCTTCCTCGCCGTCGTGTTCGCCGGGGTCTACGCCCGCCGCTTCGGCCCGCGCGGACACGCCCTCGGGATCTTCGGCTTCATGATGTTCTTCGTCACCCAGTTCCTGCACGCCCAGCCCGGCCAGCTGCCCGAGCTGTACGCCGCCGTCGGGCTGGCCCTCCTGGCCGCCGGTACCGTGCGCTTCGCGCTGTGGCCCATCGAGCGGCGCACGCCGCCCGCCGCCGCGCCGCCCGGGCTGCCGGGCGCCGGCCTCGCGCGGCTCACCACCCGCCAGGCCTTCCAGGCCACCGCCGCCTGCGGCTTCGCCCTCGCCATCGGCCAGGTGCTCTCCGAGGACCGCTGGTACTGGGCCGTCGGCACCGCCTGGTGGATCTTCGTCAACACGGCCTCCCGGGGCGAGACCCTCGTCCGCGGCTTCCGCCGGGTCGTCGGCACCGTCACCGGCATCGCCGCCGGGCTGCTGATCGCCGTACCGCTGCACGGCGCGCCCGTGCCGACCGCCGCGCTGGTCGCCGTATGCGTCTTCGGGATCTTCTACACCGCGGCCCCCTCGTACTCCTGGATGATGTTCTTCGTCACCGTCATGGCCGGGCTGCTCTACGGCCTCCTCGGCGTCCTGCACCCCGGGCTGCTGCTCCTGCGCTTCCAGGAGACCGCGATCGGCGCGCTCGGCGCCGCCCTCGCCGTCGTGATCATCCTCCCGGTGACCACCCACGCCGCCAACGACGCCTGGATCCAGCGCGCCCTGCACTGCGTACGCGCCTCCACCGCGGCCTCCCTGGACCGCCTCGCCGGGAACCCCGAGGCCGACCCCGCCCCCCACGCCGCCGAGCTGGAACTGCTGCTGGGCCGCGTACGGATGGCCCTGGCGCCCCTCGTCCACCCGCTGAGCCCGCTGCGCGCCCGCAAGGCCCGGGCCCGGCAGGTCCTGGCGCTGCTCGACGACTGCGCCCGGGAGGTGCGCGGCCTGGTCGCCGTGGCCGCCGACCCGCAGGCTTCGCACGACGCCCGGCTGGCCGCCGCCTGCTGGCGCGTCGAGGCGGCCGTCGAGGCGCTGACCGCTCCACAGGGCGCCCCGGAGCCCACCGTACGGACGACGCCGGCCCGGCCCGCGCCCGCGGAGCCGGCCCTCGCGCACCTGCACGGCATCGAGCACGCCCTCGTCGCGCTCGCCGCCCCGCTGCGCACCGACCCCCGGGCGCCGCTGGTCATCAGCGCCTGAGCAGCCCCTCCAGGCCCAGCCCCGTCGGCAGCCGCCCCTCGGTGTGGACCACGCCGAGGGTCTGGGTGGCCCGGGTCAGCGCCACGTACAGGTCGCTCGGCTGGAAGTCGGCCGGCTCCACCACGATCACCGTGTCGAACTCCAGGCCCTTGGCCTGGCGCGGGTCGAGGAGGACCACCTGCCGGGTCAGATCCGGTTCCGCGCCGGCCTCCACTCCCGGCAGCTCCGCGGCCAGCGAGGCGTGCAGCACCCGCGGCGCGACCACCGCGAGCCGCCCCTCGTCCGGCAGCTCACGCCGGGCCGCGTCCCCGACCGTCTCCGCCAGGTCCCCGGCCGCCCGCGCCCACGGCCGGACCCCGGTGGTCCGCACCGAGCTCGGCGGCTCGAAACCGGGGTCGCGGGCCCGCAGTACGGACGCCGCCACCTCCATGATCTCGGCGGGCGTGCGGTAGTTGACCCCCAGCCGGACCAGCTCCCAGCGCTCGCCCACGTACGGACCGAGGATGCGCTCCCACGATCCGCAGCCCGCCTCGTCGGCGGTCTGGGCCGGATCGCCGACCAGGGTCATGGAGCGGGTCGGGCAGCGCCGCATCAGCAGCCGCCACGCCATCTCCGAGAGCTCCTGCGCCTCGTCCACGATGACGTGCCCGAAGGCCCAGGTACGGTCGGCCGCGGCCCGCTCGGCCGCGCTGCGGTGGTCGGCCTCCTCGTAGCGCTCGGCCATCCGCTCGGCGTCGATGATGTCGTGCGCCGCGAGGTACTCGTTCTCCTCGTCCTCGAACTCGTACGACTCGGAACCCTGCGACAGGTCCAGCACGCCCTGCGCGTACGCGATCCGCCGCTGCCGCTCGCGCTCCTCGGCGGCGCGCCGGGCGCTGTCGTCCTCCCCGAGCAGTTCGGCCGCCTCGTCCAGCAGCGGCACGTCGGCCGGGGTCCAGTCCGGGCGCGCCGACGGTGCGCGCCGGATCAGCTCCGCCTCGTGCGCGGGCAGATGCGTGGGCTCCGCCAGGAAGTCGGCGATCAGCCCTTCCGGCGTGAGGGAGGGCCACAGCGAGTCGATCGCGGCGTGCACGGCCGGGCTCATCGCGATCTCCTTGCCCAGCTGGGCGACGTCGTCCGAGCCCAGCAGGTTCGGGCCGCCGTACGGATCCGCCCCGAGCCGGTCGGCGAGCTGGGCCGTGAGCGCGTCGATGATCCGGAAGGCGAAGGAGGGCCTCGCCTGGTTGTGCGGCAGCCCGGTGGCCCGGGCGCGGTCCCGCGCCTCGTACGCCATCGTGCGGTCCAGCAGCAGGGTCCCGTAGTCGTCGTGGTCGATCTCCAGCGCGGGCTCGGGGACCGTGTCGTACTCCTCGCCGCTGTCCGCGGGCACGGCCTCCGGCAGGCACTGCCGGTCGGCGACGACCCGGGCCAGCACCTCCGCCATCGAGGCCCGGCCCTTCACCGCGGCCGCCCCGGGGCGGTCGGTGCCCCTCGCGTGGACTCCGGGGAAGAGCTCGCCCGGCGTCGCGAGCAGCACGCCCGTCTCGCCGAGCGCCGGCAGCACCCCGCCGATGTAGCGCAGGAAGGCCGGGCCGGGGCCGACGATCAGCACCCCGCGCTTGGCGAGCAGCTCGCGGTGGGCGTACAGCAGGTACGCGGCGCGGTGCAGCGCCACCGCCGTCTTTCCGGTGCCGGGACCACCCTCGACGACCAGCACCCCGCGGTGCGTGGAGCGGATGACCCGGTCCTGCTCGGCCTGGATGGTGCGCACGATGTCGTGCATCCGGCCGGTCCGGGCGGCGTCGAGCGCGGCGAGCAGCACGGCGTCCGCGTCGGCGCCCTCGTACCCGGTGCGCTCCGCGTCGGTCAGGTCGAGGATCTCGTCGTGCAGGGCGGTGACCACCCGCCCCCGGCTGCTGATGTGCCGCCGGCGCCGCAGCTCCATGGGGGTGTGGCCGGTGGCGAGGTAGAACGGGCGGGCCACGTCCGCGCGCCAGTCCAGGACCAGCGGCGTGCGCTCCGCGTCGTCCGCGCGGATTCCGATGCGGCCGATGTGATGGTCACGGCCGTCCGAGAACTCCAGACGGCCGAAACACAGACCGTTCTCGCCCGCATTCAGCGCGGAGAGCAGACCGGACTGCTCGGCGACCAGGACATCGCGCTCCAGACGTGCCTGAGCACCGTTCCCGACCTCGCGCAAAGCCCCCTCGACGGCACGTTCGGCCTGGTCACGCAGGTGGTCGAGGCGACCATAGAGGTCGGTGACGAATTGCTGCTCATTCCGGAATTCCTCGGTTGACAATTGCACTCCTGCCGCGATACAGTGTCCTCGAAAGCTTCTTTATGTCTTCGTTTTCAGCGAAGTCATGAATTATTGAATATACGCTCTCCCCTCCCTCGGCAGCGAATTCCGCCGGGGGATTTTTTGCGTACCGTGGATCTCATGACCACCGCACACGGCTCCGCCGCCGGCATCGTCTACCGCCTCGCCCGCCCCGAGGACGCGGGAGCCATCGAGGCACTGGACGGCTCGTTCACCACCGACACCGTCTTCGAGGTGGCCGCCACCGACACCGGCTTCGGATTCCTGCTCCGCGAGGTCCCCGCCGACCCGCCCCTGTACAAGGAGTTCCCGCCCGAGGAGCACGACGAGCAGGGGATCGGCCGCGGCCCGGACACCGCCGGGGACGCCCGGACCTATGTGGCCCTCGACGGCGGCCGGGTGTGCGGCTTCGCCGCCGTCGGCTACGCCGCGTGGAACCGGCGGCTGACGATCGAGGACATCGAGGTCGCGCCCGGCCACCGCGGCCGCGGCATCGGCCGGGCCCTCCTGGAGTGCGCGGACGGATTCGCCCGCGAACGCGGCGCCGACCACCTCTGGTTGGAGGTCAGTACGGTCAACGCCCCGGCCGTGCACGCCTATCGGCGCATGGGATTCACGCTCTGCGGCCTCGACACCACCCTCTACGGCGGCACCCCCGCCGCCGGGGAACAGGCGCTGTTCATGAGCCGGCCCTGCCGCTGACCCGCCGTGCGGAGGTCAACTCCCGGATTGCGGCGGATCGTACGCCGCCCTCCGGCCCGCCCGCAGTTCGATCCCTGAAGATCACTCGGAGGGGTGTTCCGTATGGGCCTGGCGCACGCCGCTGACCTGCGGCATGTACAACGGGTGATGGTTCATTGCACATGCATCCAGCATGTACAGGGTGGATCTGTCCGGACAGGGGGTAACCGCCCGGAATGGAAATTCTTCAACAGCGCTCCACCACCGCTCAGGTGTGGGAAGCGGCCGAGGAGTTCATCCGACTCTTCCACAGGGAGAACCAGGGCGCAGGTGATCCGCGTGCCCGGCTCGCCGCCGTGCGGGACGAGCTCGCGGAGACCGGCACCTACCGGCACACCCCCGAGGAGCTGGTCCACGGGGCGCGTGTGGCCTGGCGCAACAGCAACCGCTGCATAGGCAGGCTCTATTGGAACTCCCTGCGGGTCCGTGACCGCCGGGAGCTCACCGAAGCCGACGAGATCGCCGCCGAATGCTTCGGGCACCTGCGCGAGGCGACCAACGGCGGCCGCGTCCGGCCGGCCATCACGGTCTTCGCCCCCGACGCCCCGGACCGGCCCGGACCGCTGATCTGGAGCGAGCAGCTCGTCCGGTACGCCGGCTACGGGGACCACCCCTCCGTCACCGTCGGCGACGCGCGCAACGCCCCGCTCACCGAGGCCCTGCTCCGGCTCGGCTGGGAGGGCGGCGCCGGCACCCCCTTCGACCTCCTCCCGCTGGTGGTCCAGGGCGTCGACGACAAGCCCCGCTGGTTCGACACCCCCGCGGACGCCGTCCTGGAGGTGCCGATCGGCCACCCCGACGACGAGGGCTGGGCGGACTGGGGACTGCGCTGGCACGCCGTACCCGCGATCTCCAACATGTGCCTGGAGATCGGCGGCATCCACTACCCGGCCGCCCCGTTCAACGGCTGGTACATGGGCACCGAGATAGGTGCCCGCAACCTCGCCGACACCGACCGGTACAATCTCCTGCCCGCCGTCGCCCGCCGCCTCGGCCTGGACACCTCCAGCGACCGCTCGCTGTGGAAGGACCGCGCGCTCGTCGAGCTCAACCGGGCGGTCCTGCACTCCTTCGACCGAGCCGGGGTCACCATCGCCGACCACCACTCCGAGTCCCGGCGCTTCCTGTCCCACCTGGCACGGGAGGAGCGCAAGGGCCGCGTGGTGGGCGCGGACTGGTCCTGGATCGTGCCGCCGATCTCCGGTTCCGCGACCCCTGTCTTCCACCGCACCTACGAGGACCGGCCCAGCAGTACGGCGTACGTCCACCACCCCGGCGCGCAGGAACGGGCCCAGGGACGGGACTTGGTCTAGACCCTTCTGTTACCGTCGCCTCCGGACGGATCCGACAGCGGAGAGGGGCCTCCCGTGGGCGGCGCGGACAGCACGGACCGGAACGGCGGACACCGGGCCTACATCGGCTCGTTCACCTCCGGGGGCGGCCGCGGTGTCACCACCGCGGCCGTGGATCCGGCCACGGGAGCCCTGACCCCGATCGCGGTCACCGGCGCCGCCGTCGCGGACCCCTCGTACCTCGCCCTCGACCGGGACACCGGCGCGCTCTACGCGGTGAGCGAGACCGAACAGGGGGCGGTGGCCGCCTTCACGCCCACCGCCGCGGGCCTGGCACCCCTCGGCCCGCCCGTCGGTGTCGGCGGCTCCGGGCCCACCCATCTCAGCCTGACCGGGCGCCGGCTGCTCACCGCCAACTACACCTCCGGCAGTGTCAGCAGCCTCCCGCTCGCCGCCGACGGCAGCCCGGGCGAGCCCGCCGCCGTCCTCGCGCACCACGGTTCCGGCATCGACGCCGACCGCCAGGAGCGCCCGCACGCCCACCAGGTGCTGCCCGACCCGAGCGGCCGCTGGGTGCTCAGTGTCGACCTCGGCACCGACTCCGTACGGGTCTGCGCGCTCGACCCGGCCACCGGCGAGCTCCGGCTGCACACCGAGACCGCCCTGCGGGCCGGGACCGGCCCCCGCCACCTCGCCTTCCACCCGGACGGCACGGTGGCCTACGTCCTGCACGAACTGGAGCCGCAGCTGACCGTCTGCCGGTGGAACGCGGCCTCCGGGCGACTGGAACCGGTCGGGGAGGTTCCGGTCGCCTCCACGGGCCCCTCAGGGGCCGTACGGGCCTACCCCTCGGCGGTCGTCGCCTCGGCCGACGGGCGTTTCGTCTGGGCCGCGATCCGCGGCACCGACTCCATCGCCACCCTCTCCCTCGCCGGAGGGGCCGAGAAGCCGCAGATCACGAGCATCGTGGGCTGCGGCGGCAGCTGGCCGCGCGATCTCGCCGCCGACCCCTCGGGGCGCCGCCTGTACACGGCCAACGAGCACTCGGGGGACGTCACCTGGTTCGACGTCGACCCCCTGACCGGGCAGCCGCGCGAGGCCGGCTCGGTGGCCGTGCCCGCCGCCACCTGCGTGGTCTTCGGCCCGGCCGTGTGAGGTCGGCGGACGCGAAGGGCCCCCGCCGACCGGCGGGGGCCCTTCATGTCATGGCAGGCGGTCAGTGCGTGGCCGCGCCCAGGGTGATCCCGAGAGCCGCGGAGTACTGCGCTACGGCGAGCTTGCCGAGCGCCGGGTAGGCGCCGAGCACCTCGGCGGCGCTGCAGTCGGCGTCCTTGCAGGCGCTGTCCAGCAGCCCGTCGGCGGCCTCCGGGCCGATCAGGTACGGGGCGAGCGCGAGGTGCGTGGAGCCCTCGCGGCGCAGCTGCTCGGCGACCGCGGCCACCGAGCCCTCCTCGTCGAGCGCGGCCGCCTTGACCGGCACGGCGAGCCGGGCGGCGAGCAGCATCCCGGTGATCCCGGCGGCCTGTACGGCCTCCTCGCCACCGGTGGTGGCCAGGACGATGCCGTCGGCGGCGGTGGTCACGGTGAAGAGCCGGGCGCGGTCGGCGCGGGCCAGACCGGCCTCGGACAGCCGCACGTGCAGGCCCTCGGCGAGCAGCGGGTGCGGACCGAGTACGTCGGCCAGCTCGGCGGCGGCCGAGGAGTCCATCAGCGCCTGGCGGATCCGGCGCAGCAGGTCACCGTCGGGACCGGCCAGCAGCGGGACCACGACGGCGTCCGGGCCGGTCGGCGCGGGCACCTCGTGGCCGGCGGCGCGGGCGAACTCCGCGCGCGCGGCACGCTCGGTCGCGACGGCGGTCAGCACACCGGACAGGGACGGGAAATCGGAGGCGTCGTCACCGTCGAGGAAGCCGATCCGGGCGTCGAGGCCCGGCAGCTCGGAACGGCCGATGCTGATGATCTCTTCCGCCAGCCCCCGCGAGGCGGCCGAAGGGGCACCGGGCACGGCGAGCACCAGCGCGGGCGCGCCCTCGGGCGCCGCCGCGGGCTCGGGCCGGCGGTGCCGTCCGGTCTGGCGGGGTCGCGGCATTCGTACGGGCAGGCCATTTGCGGGCCCAGTGGGGGAGCTCATGGCGCCGCATGCTACTGGCTTATCGGAACCGGGTGTTCGGGCAGGGCCTTCTCCAGTGGCATCTGTCCGTATTTATCCGGTGAATAGCAGATACCGTCAACTGACGGACGGCAAGCGCCAGTCCACAGGCTGTGAACCCTGGCCCACCAGCAGCTCGTTCGTCCTGCTGAACGGCCTGGAGCCGAAGAATCCGTAATCGGCGGACTTGGGGGAGGGGTGGGAGGACTCGACCACCGGCAGCTCGCCGAGCAGCGGCCGAAGGTTGCGGGCCGCCCGGCCCCAGAGGATGGACACCAGCGGCTTGCCGCGCGCGGCGAGGGCCCGGATGGCCTGGTCGGTCACGGCCTCCCAGCCCTTGCCCTGGTGCGCGTTGGATCTGCGGGGCGCGGTGGTCAGCGAGCGGTTGAGCAGGAGCACGCCCTGCCGGGTCCACGGGGTGAGGTCGCCGTTCGCGGGCCGGCCCGTGCCGAGGTCCCGGTGCAGCTCCAGGAAGATGTTGTCGAGGCTCGGCGGCACCGGCCGCACCTCGGGCGCGACCGAGAAGGACAGGCCCACCGCGTGCCCCGGGGTGGGGTACGGGTCCTGGCCCACGATCAGCACCTTGACCTCGTCGAAGGGCTGTTGGAAGGCGCGCAGGACGTTCGCCCCGGCCGGGACGTAGGTCCTGCCCGCCGCGATCTCGGCGCGCAGGAAGTCGCCCATCGCGGCGATCTGCCCCGCCACCGGCTCCAGAGCCCGGGCCCAGCCCGGCTCGACGATCTCGTTCAACGGTCGTGCTGCCACGGTGGATCACTCTACTGGCCGATCGTCGCCGCCCGCACACACAGCACGTCGGGCAGGTGCTCGGCCAGCAGCTGCCAGCTCTCGCCGTCGTCGTGGCTGGCGTACAGCTCGCCGTTGCGGTTGCCGAAGTAGACGCCCGCCGGGTCCGCGTCGTCCGTGCACAGGGCGTCGCGGAGCACCGTGCCGTAGTGGTCCCCGGCGGGCAGGCCGTGCGACAGCGGCTCCCAGCTGGCGCCCGCGTCCCGCGTACGGAAGACCCGGCACCGGTGCTCGGCCGGGACCCGATCGGAGTCGGCGTTGAGCGGGAAGACGTAGGCGGTGTCCGGCCGGTGCGGATGGGCGGCCACGGCGAAGCCGAAGTCGGAGGGCAGTCCGTCGCCGATGTCGGTCCACCGGGCCCCGGCGTCGTCGCTGCGGTAGACGCCCCAGTGGTTCTGCAGGTACAGCCGGTCGGTGTTCCCGGCGTCCTGGGCGATCTTGTGCACGCACTGGCCGAACTCGGGGTGGGGATCGGGCAGGAAGACCGCCGACACCCCCTCGTTGGACGGCTCCCAGCTGGACCCGCCGTCCTTCGTCCGGAACACCCCGGCGGTGGAGACGGCCACGGTCACGGCGTCCGCGTCGCGCGGATCGGTGATCACCGTGTGCAGCCCCTCACCGCCGCCGCCCGGCTGCCAGCCGCCCCGGCTGGGGTGCTCCCACAGCGGTCGGACCAGCTCGAAGGACTCGCCGCGGTCCGTCGAGCGGAACAGCGCGGCCGGCTCCGTCCCCGCGTAGACCACGTCCGGGGCCTCGGGCCCGGCCGGCTGGAGCTGCCAGACGCGCTCCAGCGAGGCGCCGGTGTCCTTGGGGAACTTCACCGCGGCCTCGGCGGGCTCGTTCCAGGTCGCCCCGAGGTCGTCGGAGCTGAAGACCGACGGCCCCCAGTGCGAGCTGTCCCCGGCGACCAGCAGCCGGGGCGCCGGGCCCCGCCGGTCGACGGCGACCGCGTAGACGGCCTGGGCGTTGAAATGGGGCCCGTCGAACGCCCAGGGCCCCTCGCCCCGGCGGCGGCCGATGAAGAGTCCCTTGCGGGTACCCACGAGCAGCAGTACGTCGGCCATGGCCGGCACCTCCGGACTTCGTCGTCCATGTCTTCGGGGCTATCCGTGATTTCCGAGCTGTCCGTCTCTTTCCGGACAGTCTGCACCCGCCCACTGACAGCGGCCCGGCGGGCGGCCTGGGGTCCGGAGGGCTCGATTAATACAGATCATTTACCCGCAGGAAACGATCGCTGCTTGCATGTAGATGTTCTGAATAGGTTGACTTCACGCCACCACTGCCGCACGCGAGAGGACGTACGTGGCCACGGAGCACTTGTCCCCGCTCGACCTCGCCTTCTGGCGGATCGAATCCGCCGCCCACCCCATGCACCTCGGCGCCCTGGCCGTCTTCCGGGCCGCCGGGCCCGGGGCGGCCGAGCACGCCGCGGAACTGCTCACCACCCGCTGTGCCGGCGTGCCCGGCCTGCGCCGCCGGATCCGGGACGTCCTGCTGCCGGTCGGCGCGGCGGCCTGGTCGCCGGACCCCGGCTTCGACCCGGCGCGGCACGTCTTCCTGGTCCGGACGCCGGCCTCGCCGCACGAGGCCGCGGGACCGCTGATGGCCCGGCCGCTGGACCGGAGCCTGCCGCCCTGGGAGGCGTACGTGCTGGCCGGGCCCGACCCGGACTCCTTCGCGGTGCTGTTCAAGTTCCACCACGCCCTCGCCGACGGGCTCGGCGCGCTCGCCCTGGCCGCGGCGCTGTTCGACGAGGGTCCGTCCCTGCGCCCGTCGCCGCGTCCGGCCGCGCGTCCGTCCCCGCCGCCGGCCGCGCACCCCGTCTCCGGACGGCAGGCCGGTCCGGCCCTGCGCCGGCTCTCCGGAGTGCTCGCGGCCCGGGTCCAGGACGTCGGCCAGGCCCTGGAGATCGGCGCCGCGGTGGCCCGCGCCGGGCTGCCCCTCGGGGTCCCCGCGGTCCTCACCGCGGGCGCCGACCGTACGGGATCCCGTACGGTCGCGGGCCTCGCCCTCGACCTGGACGAGGTCAACCTGGTCCGCAAGGCCGCCGGCGGCACCGTCAACGACGTGCTCATCTCCGTGGTCGCCGGCGCGTTGCGGCGCTGGATGGAGGGCCGGGGCGATCCCGCGCCCAGCGGACCGGGCCCGCGCGCCCTGATCCCCGTGTCCCGCCGGGGCAGGCCCGGGACCGGCGGGGGGAACCGGCTCTCCGGCTACCTGCTGCGGCTCCCGCTCGCCGAGCGCGACCCGCTGCTGCGCCTGGACCGCGTACGGGCCGCCATGGACCGCAACAAGGACGCCGGGCCCGCCCGCGGCGCCGGGGCCGTCGCCCTGCTCGCCGACCACGTCCACCCGCTCGGCCACCGGCTCGGCGGACCGCTCGTGGCCCAGGCCGCCCGGCTCCTCTTCGACATCCTGGTCACCAGCGTCCCGCTGCCCGGCCTGACCTTCTCGCTCGGCGGGAGCCGGGTCGGCGAGGTCTACCCGCTCGCCCCGCTGGCCCGCGGCCAGTCCCTGGCCGTCGCGGTCTCGACGTACAAGGGGACGGTCCACTACGGCCTCGTGGCGGACGCGGCCGCCGTCCCGGATCTGCCCGCGCTGGCCGAGGCGCTGCGCGCGGAGCTCGACGCGCTTGTACGAGAGGTCTCGTAGTACGAAGGAATTCGTAGTACGGTGAGTCTCGTACTTAGCCGCCGATCCCCGGCGCGCCCGGTGATGTCCTGGAGAGCCCTGATGAGTGCTGCCCCCGCTGGTTTCGCTGCCCTGTTCGCTCCCTACACCCTTCGCTCGGTCACCCTCCCGAACCGCGTGTGGATGGCCGCGATGTGCCAGTACAGCGCCGAGGCCTTCGGCCCGAACGCGGGCGTGGCCCACGACTGGCACTTCGCGCACTACGCCGCCCGCGCCGTCGGCGGCACCGGCCTGATCATCCAGGAGGCCACCGCCGTCTCCCCGGAAGGGCGGATCTCCCCCTACGACCTCGGCATCTGGAACGACACCCAGGTCGAGGCGCTGCGCCGGATCACCTCCTTCCTCAAGGCCCAGGGCACCGTCCCCGGCATCCAGATCGCGCACGCCGGACGCAAGGCCTCCACCGACCGGACGTGGAAGGGCGGCGGCCCGGTCGGGCCCGAGGCGCACGGCTGGCTGCCGGTCGCCCCGAGCGCCGTGCCGTTCGACGAGGACCGTCCGGCGCCGCACGAGCTGACGGCCGATGAGATCGAGGAGATCGTCGGCCAGTTCGCCGCCGCCGCGGAGCGCGCGCTCGCTGCGGGCTACGAGATCGTCGAGATCCACGGCGCCCACGGCTACCTCATCGGCGAGTTCCTCTCCCCGTTCAGCAACAAGCGCACCGACGCGTACGGCGGCTCCTTCGAGAACCGCACCCGCCTCGCCCTCGACGTCGTGGACGCCGTACGGGCGGTGTGGCCCGAGGAGCTCCCGCTGTTCTTCAGGATCTCCGCCACCGACTGGCTGGAGGAGGACGGCTGGACCGCCGACGAGACGGTCCGGCTGGCCGGGCTGCTCCAGGAGCACGGCGTGGACCTCCTCGACGTCTCCACCGGCGGCCTCGCCCCCAGGGTGGAGATCCCGGTCGGCCCGGGCTACCAGGTGCCGTTCGCCGCCCGGGTCAAGGCGGAGACCAGCCTGCCCGTGGCCGCCGTCGGTCTGATCACCGAACCGGAGCACGCCGAGAAGATCCTGGCCAACGGCGAGGCCGACGCGGTCCTGCTGGGCCGGGAACTGCTGCGCGACCCGTACTGGGCCCGCCGCGCGGCCGTCGAGCTCGGCGCGGAGCTCCGTACGCCCGACCAGTACCACCGGTCCTGGTGAAGCCGGTGCGGCTCCGGCGCCCCCATGCCGGAGCCGCACCCCGCCCGGCTCCTACGACGACTCTCGTACGATGGGGACCCGGGCAAGCCGAGCGAGCGGAGCAGGGACATGACGGAACGTGACACGGCCCGCGCCCTCGCCCACCCCGAGGCGGCCGCGATCCGCCTGGAGGGCGTGCTGCACGCGCTCTCCGACCCGGTCCGGCTCTCCATCGTCCGGGACCTGGCCGGCTCCGCCACGGAACTGGCCTGCTCGTACTTCGACCTGCCGGTCACCAAGTCGACGACCACCCACCACTTCCGCGTCCTGCGGGAGAGCGGCGTCGTACGCCAGACCTACCGCGGCACCACCAAGCTCAACGCGCTGCGCCGCACGGAGCTGGAGGACCTCTTCCCCGGCCTCCTCGACAGCATCCTCACGGCGGCGGCCGCGGAGGAAGCGCGACTGGCCTAGGACGGGGACGTGGCGTCCCGGCGGTGGAGCAGTCGCCCGTCGGGGCCGAAGACGTCCATCAGGTAGCCGCCGCGCAGGGAAAGCCCCTCCCGGTCCGCCAGGTAGGCGGTGACGGACGCCGCCTGCTTCTGGAAGAGCGCGTCCCCCGCGTCCGGATTGCCCGTGCGGACGACGATGAGGGGCGCCGCCCCGGACCCGGTCTCCCACTGGATGGCGTACACGTCCGCGTCCCCGCCGGCCTGCCGGTAGCGCTCGGCCAGGGCCGTCGCCTGCGGGGGTGCGGCCGTACTCGTCGCCGTGGGGCCGGCGGCCGGGCGGTGGCCGCCGTCGGCCGTGCAGGCCGACAGCGTGGCGACACAAGCCGTCAGTGCCGGCACCGCCGCCAGGCCGGAGCGGTGCCTCGCCGTTCGTCTCATGCCGACAACCTAGGCGAGGCCGGCGGCGTCCAACAGGCCTTGCCAGTCCGGGATCTTGACCGAGCGGCGGCCCAGGGAGCGACCCAGTTCGGCCTCGGCCGATTCGATGGCCTGCCAGCCCGGCCATTCCACCGGCCGCAGGCCCGCGGCCCGCATCGCGTCCAGCGGGTCGTCGGGCAGCTCGCGCCGGGCCAGCGTCCCCGCGTCCTGGAGCAGCGAGGACGCCGTCTCCTTGGCGCAGGGCCGGTTCGTGCCGATCACCCCCGTCGGTCCGCGTTTGATCCAGCCCGCCACGTACTCGCCGACCGAGGCCCGGCCCGCGCGGACGACCCGGCCCGCCGCGTGCGGGACGGTGCCCCTCGCCGGGTCGAACGGCAGCCCGGCCAGCGGGACGCCCTTGTACCCCACCGAGCGCAGGACCAGCTGCGCCTCGATGTCCTCGTACACGCCCGTCCCGGTCACCCCGCCGAGGCCGTCCGGGGCGGTCCGCTCGAAGCGCATGCCGGTCACCCGGCCGTCGGGCCCGCCCAGCACCTCCACCGGCCGCAGGTAGAACCGCAGGGCGATGCGGCGCGGCCCGTCGCACGGTCCGGCCTGCGCCCAGCCGCGCAGCACCTCCAGGTTCCGCCGCGCCACCGCGGGCAGCGCCGCGGCCGCCGCCGGATCGTCGTACACCGGGTCGAGGGCAGCCTCGGCGGGGTCCACCACCGCGCCCACTCCCGGCAGCGTGCCCAGCTCCCGCAGCTCCTTGGTGGTGAACTTGCCCTGCGAGGGGCCGCGCCGGGCCACCATCGCCACCCGGCGCACCCCGCTGTCCGCGAGCGCGCCGAGCGCGGGCTGCGGCATGTCCGTCGGCTCCAGCTCCGCCACGCCCCGGGCCAGGATCCGCGTCACGTCCACCGCGACGTTGCCCGCGCCGACCACGACCGCCGAGTCCACCCCGGCCAGGTCGAAGACCTCGGCGGCGGCATCCGGGTGCCCGCTGTACCAGGACACGAAGGCCGTCGCGGAATGCACCCCCGACAGGTCCTCGCCGGGGATCCCCAGCAGCCGGTCCCGCGCCGCGCCCACGCAGTACACCACCGCGTGGTAGAGCTCCGACAGCCGCTGCGTGGGCAGCTGCTCACCGCCGACCTCGACGTTCCCGAGGAAGCGGATGCGCTCGTCCTCCAGCACGGTGCGCAGGCTGCCCTGCAGCGATTTGATCTTCTCGTGGTCCGGCGCGACCCCGTACCGTACGAGCCCGTACGGGGCGGGCAGCCGGTCGAGCACATCGACCCGTATCCCGGGCACCTCGCGCTGCTGGACCAGCGTCTGGGCCGCGTAGACCCCGCTGGGGCCCGATCCGACGACGGCGACACGAAGCACGGCGGAGCTCCTCCCGCAGGTGGTCCCAGCATGACACCGGCTTCCCCGGCAGTCAGCCCATCGCGCGCATCCGGTGGATCTCGGCGCTCTGCGTGGCCACCACCTCGGTGGCCATTTCCTCGACCGCCACGTTGTTGCCGCCGGTCAGCGCCTCGCCGGCCATCTTCAGGGCGCCCTCGTGATGGGCGGTCATCAACTTCAGGAAGAGCCGGTCGAAGTCGGCTCCCGCGGCTTCGGACAGCTCCTTCAGCTGCTGCTCGGTCGCCATGCCCGGCATCGCGCCGTGGTCGTGTCCGTGGCCGCCGGAGGCCGCCGGCGGCGCCGGATGGAGGGCCAGCCACTTCTCCATCGCCCCGATCTCGGGCTGCTGCGCGGCCGTGATCCGCTGCGCCAGCCGTTTGACGCCGTCCGCCGAGGCCCGCTCCGGCGCCAGCGCGCTCATCGTCAGGGCCTGCCGGTGATGTTCGATCATGTTCTGGACGTACGCGTGGTCGGCGGCGTTCGGGCTGTCGTCGGGCTTTTCCTTCGCGGCCTGTTCAGGGGTGAGCGTGCGCGCCTTCTCACCCGGCTTGCCCGGTGCGACGACCATGGCGCGTCCGTCCTCGGACCCGTCCTCCCGGTCGTCCCCCTGGCAGCCGGCGAGTGCCAGCAGGAGCCCGGCGGCCGCGGCCGCTCCGGCGAATCGGCCGAGCCGCGCTCGTAAGACCGTGCGGCCCCGGGGGGCTTTTGCCATGTCCATGAAAAGGAAGATACTGCCGGGGTCCTGGTTCCGTTCCCCCAGTGACCGGAACCGACCGGACTCCCATGGGAGGGCACGTGAGCTCGTTCCACACGAGAGTGCGCAGCGGAAGGGTGGGAGCGGCCGTCGCGGCGGCCGGGCTCCTCACCGCACTTCTGACCGCCGGACCGGCGGCCGCCACCCCGGACCCGGGTGACTTGACACCCGGAAGCGGCAACCAGCAGGGCGCGGGCCTCGCCGACGGCAGGGAGCTCGCCCCCGGCGAGATCCCCGGCCAGGACGAGATCGTGCACAGCGCCAACATCAAACCCCTGGCCAACATCCCCAGCGCCGACCCCGCCGCCATCAACTCCGACCTGGCCTTCCAGGGCAGGTACGCATACGCGGGCAGCTACAACGGCTTCACGATCTACGACATCGCCGACCCGAAGGCACCCAAGACCGTCACCCAGGTGCTGTGCCCCGGCGGCCAGAACGACATCTCCGTCTACGGGGACCTGCTCTTCCTCTCCACCGACTCCTCCCGCAGCGACGACTCCTGCAACAGCGTCTCGCAGCCCGCGACGGAGAAGTCCTCGTGGGAGGGCATCAAGATCTTCGACATCAAGGACAAGAAGAACCCCAGGTACATCAAGTCCGTCGAGACGAACTGCGGCTCCCACACCCACACCCTGGTGCCGGGCGGCCGCGACATCTACCTCTACGTCGCCTCGTACTCCCCGAACGAGGCCTTCCCCGACTGCAAGCCGCCGCACGACGGCATCTCGGTGGTGAAGGTCCCGAAGAAGGCGCCGACGCAGGCCTCGGTCGTCGCCTTCCCGATCCTCTTCCCCGACGGCGGCAACCCGGGCGCTCCCACCAACCCCGGCGTCTCCAAGACCACCGGCTGCCACGACATCACCGTGCTGCCGTCGAAGAACCTGGCCGCCGGCGCCTGCATGGGTGATGGCATCCTCTTCGACATCAGCAGGCCCGAACAGCCGCGGGTCATCGACCGGGTGCAGGACAACGTGAACTTCGCGTTCTGGCACTCGGCCACCTTCAACGAGCGGGCGAACAAGGTGGTGTTCACCGACGAACTCGGCGGCGGTGGCGGCCCCACCTGCAACGAGGCCACCGGCCCGAACCGGGGCGCCGACGGGATCTACGACATCACCGGCCGTGGGGACCAGCGCAAGCTCGCCTTCCGCAGCTACTTCAAGATCCCGCGGCACCAGGCCGACACCGAGAACTGCGTGGCCCACAACGGCTCGCTGATCCCGGTCGGCGGCGGCCGCGACATCATGGTGCAGGCCTGGTACCAGGGCGGTGTCTCGGTGTGGGAGTTCACCGACTCCGCGCAGCCCAAGGAGATCGGGTACTTCGAACGCGGCCCGCTGACCACGGACCAGCTCGGACTCGGCGGGTCCTGGTCTGCGTACTACTACAACGGGCACATCTACTCGAACGACATCGCCAAGGGCCTCGACGTGCTGCGGCTGGACGACTGGCGCACCGAGAGCGCGAAGTGGGTGCGGCTGGACCGGCTCAACGTGCAGAGCCAGCCCGAGTACCGCTGACGCCCTTGACGCACAGGGGCTAAGGGTGTGAAGGAAACGTTCCGCCGGGCGGCCCGCCGGCCGGCGGAACGCCGAGCTCCCAGTCCAGCCCGTAGCGCTGGAACAGCTCGGCCCGCAGCCGGGCCGCCGGCATCGGCGCGCCCGGCAGCAGGACCGCCACCACGGCGCCCATTAGCAGCGCCCGCAGAAGCGGATAGTCCACGTCCACGTCCGTCGAGCCGTACCGGGCGACGGTGTCCCGCAGCAGTTCGGCGAGCCGCTGCTGCTCCTCGCACTGGACGAAGCCCTCGGCCTGGAGGATGCCCGCCATGTGCGTCCGCATCAGCCGCGGCTCGTCCCGGGCCAGCCCGAGGATCGCGTCGATGGCCCGCGCCAGCCGCTCGCGCCCTTCGTGCTCGCCGGCGGGCAGCGGCTCGCGCTCCAGGGCCGCCTGCAGGGTGAGGTGCATCAGCCGGTGCACCGCCGACTGCAGCAACTGCCGTTTGCCCGGGAAGTAGTACGAGACCAGGCCGCGCGCGGCGCCCGCCCGGTCGGCGATGTCGCCGAGCGTCGTGGCCTCGTAGCCCCGCTCGGCGACAAGCTCGACCGTGGCCTGGAGCAGCCGCTCCCGGGAACGTCTGCGCAATTCTTCATTGACCGATGCGCTGCGCGGGGACATGCTTACTCCTGCGTTGACTGGCTCAGAGCCAATATACTCAGCGCGTGGGATCGCCTGCTCTGGGTGAAACGGGGGATCGCCCAGAGCAGGCACACAAACAGGTACACCGGGCAGGCCACACCGGGCAGGCCACACCGGGCAGGTGCACCGAACGGGCGCGCCCCCTCACGGTCCGGCCGTGCCGGATCCCCGCCGGCGGACGGAGCCGGACGCCGCGAGCGCCACCAGGACCACGCCCAGCAGCCAGCCCGCCAGCACGTCCGACATCCAGTGGACGCCCAGGTAGAGGCGGGTGAAGCCGACCCCGATCACGGAGACCACGGCGACCGCCCACGCGGTACCCGCCCACCACGCGGGAGCCCGCCGGGGGAGCAGCCAGAGCAGCAGCCCGCACACCACCGTCGCCGTCATCGCGTGGCCCGACGGGTAGGCCGAGAAGTAGGCGGAGTCCACCGGGTCCGGCCATACCGGGCGCTCCCGTCCCACCAGCCCCTTCATCCCCTGCTGCACCACAACGGACACCAGCGTGACAACGCCCACCCGCAGCGCCCGCTCCCCGTCTCCGCGCCACCACAGCGTCACGCACGCGACGGAGGCCAAGGCCCGCATGGTCCACGGATCCCACACCCAGTCGGACAGGATCCGCATCGCATGGGTGACTCCGGGATGGGTGACGGCATGGCCGTGCAGATCCCGGGCGACCTGGTCGTCGTACGACAGGAGCGGCTGCCACCCCGCCACCACCAGCACGGTCAGGACGGCCGCGAGCAGCGCGCAGCCGATACCCGCCCCACGCAAGTGATCGTTCCGCATACGGGGATCCTGCCACCGGCGGGCGGGGCGGCGCCGGACGGGCGCGCTACGCCAGGGCGCTCAGCCCCGGCACGAAAGCCACCAGCAGCGGCACCGCCGGGACCAGCGTGGCCAGCGCCGTCAGCCGGAGCCTGTGCATCGCGGACAGCCGGGGCACGGCCGACAGCAGCCGGCGCACCCGCTCCTGGACATGCGCCTGCGGAGCGACGGAGGGCCCGAACGCCCCGCGGTCCTCGTTCAGTCCGACCAGGGCCAGCGCGATCGTGAGGCGCCCGTACCGCCGCGAGGCCACGTCGTCGGCGGCCAGCTCGACGAGGCGGTGCATCTCCGCCTCGAAGGCCGCGAAGACGGGCACCTGCGGGAACCCCCCGGCCAGCGCCCGCGAGCAGTGCAGCAGCCAGTCGTGCCGGGCCGCCGCGTGCCCCTGTTCGTGGGCGAGCACGGCATCGAGCTGGCTCCCCTTCAGCCGGCCCAGGGCCGCCGTCGTCACCACCAGCTGCGGGGCCGCCCCCGGCAGCCACCAGGCGTCCGGCCGCCGGCCCTCCAGTACGACGAGCCGTGCGCCCGCGGGGTCCTCCCAGGGCAACAGCGGGGCCCGCTCCAGCAGTTCGGTGCCCTGGGCGCGCCGCCGGGCCCGCGCCCGCAGCACCTCCCGGGCCAGCATCGTCCCGGTCCACAGCGCCCCGCCCGCCAGCGCGAGCGCCGTGCCGGCGGCCCAGGGACCGCCGGACGCGCCCAGGGCGTACGCGTCGACCACGCCGTGCGGGGCGGAGGCGAACAGCCGGCCCCGGACCGCCTGCCAGGCGGCCGCCGCGCTCAGCAGCATCGACAGCCCGAGGCACAGGAGCACCGCGCCCACCACGCACTGCCACACCCACAGGGCGACGACCGGTTCACGCTCGGGCCATCGGGCCCGGCCCAGCAGACGGGGCGCGAGCACCGCGGTCAGTGCGCCGAGCATCAGGAGTGCGGCGGGGACCATCATGTCCACCAGCCTATGAGCGGGGGGCTACCCACGGGTACGGCCGCGGGGCATTGGTGACGCAGGACACGTGGGCCGCCGCCGGTCACATCGTGAGCAGCATGGCCAACATCCCCATCCCCATGGCCAGTCGGCACGCCCGGGTCAGCTCGGCCGTCCGCCGGGGACCCGGAAGCGGACCGCCCGCGGCCGTCGCCACCGGGTGGGCGCCCCCGCCCGCCGTCACCAGCCGGGCCCCGCCCAGCAGGACGTAGCCCGCGAAGTAGAGGAGCAGCGCCCCGGTGACCAGGGGCAGCCCCGCGCCGTGCCCGTACCCCGCGGCCGCCGTCAGCGCCATGTACGCCATGGCCAGCGAGCCGACCAGGTGGTGCGCGTGGTGCACCCCGCCGCGCAGCATCCACACGGCGTGCAGGGCCGCGGCGCAGAAGACCGTCCCGAGCGCGAGCGCCTGCCACCCGTCCCGGACCCCGACGGGCACCGCCATCAGCGCCATGCCGAACCCCATCACGGCCTCCCCGGCGGCGCCGCCGCCCGATCTGCGCACCTGCCCGAGGCAGTACGCGCCGCTCACCGCGCACAACAGGACGAGCAGCCAGGAGGAGACGGCGGCGGATGCGGACATGGTGGAACCGTGCACGGCGGAACCTCCCGGTTCGTCGGCGTCACGGGAAGAGATGCCCGGCCCGGGCCGCCCGCACGCCGCACCGGGTTGGTTCTCCGTGTGCCGCCCCGGGATAGGCTCTTCGGAGCCGTACCGGGCATGTCATATGCCACCGCGCAGAACGGAGCCCCCCGATGTCGACCGCCAACCCCGCAGCCCTGAGCTTCCGCAGCGCCGTAGAGGCGGACGTGAGGGAGCTGGTGGCACTCGTCGAGTCGGCGTACCGCGGTGACGCCAGCCGCGGCGGCTGGACCACGGAGGCCGACTACCTGGAGGGGCAGCGCACCGACGCGGACGGGGTCCGCCAGATCATCGAGGCGCCCGACGGCACCCTGGTGGTCGTCGAGCGCGCCGGTGAGCTCGTCGCCTGCTGCCAGCTCGAACACCGGGGAGACCACGCCTATTTCGGGATGTTCGCGGTCCGTCCCGGGCTCCAGGGCGCGGGCCTCGGCAAGGAGATCCTGGCCGAGGCCGAGCGCCGCGCCCGTGACACGTGGGGCGCCAAGGAGATGCGCATGACGGTGGTGAACGTACGGGAGGAGCTCATCGCCTACTACGTGCGCCGCGGCTACCGGCGCACCGGCGAGCTGAGCCCCTTCCCCTACGGCGACGAGCGCTTCGGAGTCCCGCTCCGCGACGACCTGGCCTTCGAACTGCTGGTCAAGTCGCTCTGACCGGACGGGCGCGGCGGCCGGTGGCGGGCGCCCTCACGCGGTGAAGCGGCCCGTGCTGCGGATCTCCGGGAAGTCGGTGGCCGCGCCGTCCAGGCCGAGCGCCCGCGCGAGCCGCAGCTGGTCCAGGGTGTTGACGCCCAGGCCGGTCACCCGCAGCCCGGCCGCGTGGGCCGCCTCCACGGTCTCCAGGGAGAGCCGCCGGATGTCCACGGCGATCGTCGCCGCGCCCGCGGTCCGCGCCCGTGCCACGAGGTCCCCGGCCGTGTCGTCGGCGGAGTCGGCGTGGAGCACGGTCCGCACGCCCGGCACCTGCCGCGCCGTCCCGGCCAGCAGCGCCTCGTCGGAGGAGGCCACTTCCACGCGGGCGGTCAGGTCGCGGCGCAGGAGCAGTTCCGCGAGCACCCCGGCGGCGGCCCGGTCCCGTACCGACACCCGGAGCGGGACCCGGACCGCGTCCAGGACGTCCTCGAAGACCGGCACCCGCTCGCCCTCGCCGGCGTCCAGCCCGCTCAGTTCGGCCAGCGTCAGGTCGGCGACGGCGCCCGAGCCGTCGGTGGTCCGGTCCACCTCGGGGTCGTGCAGGGCGACGAGGGCGCCGTCCTTGCTCAGTCGGAGGTCCAGGGCGATGGCGTCCATGCCGGAACGTTCCGCTCGGAGATACGACCGCAGGGTGTTCTCCGGTTCGACACCCATGACCCCGCGGTGACCGATGGTGAGGAAAGTCAAGGTTCTCTCGCTTCCGTCGACGGCGGCTCCCCGCGCGGTCGCGGTGTCCCGACCGGCCGCGCGCGATGAGGACGCATGCTAGTGCGCCGAGGGCGCGAAGGGACCGGTCGTGCAAGGCCTCGCGGGGGCCCACCGGCCGCTTCTCGCCGGGGTTGTGAGCCCGGGCGCGGCCGGGGGCGGTCCCGCCGCGTCACCCGGGCGTGGGCGCGTCCCCATCGGCTTGACGGCCCCCGCTCCCGGTCTCGGCGCCGGTCTCGGCCCCGGCCCCGGTCTCGGCCCCGGCCTCCGCCCCGGCCCCGGTCTCGGCCCCGGCCTCCGCCCCGGCCCCGGCCCTGGAGACCGCAGTGGCGGTGGGGTCCTCCCGGCCGGCGCCCAGGTCGGCGAGGTCCTCGAGGAGGGCCTGCGCGAGCTCCAGTTCCGCCAGGTGCTGCCGCTCGCTCCAGCGCAGCGCGAGGGCCGGGAAGGTCCATTCCGGTACGCCGCCCGCGTGCTCCATCGCCTCCCGTACGGCGGCCAGCTCGGCCCGGGTGCGCTCCAGGTGCTCGCCGACCATCGCGCGCAGCCGCTCCGGCTCGGCGAGGTGCCCGAGCCAGACCCGCAGCAGCAGCCCGTGCTTGAGCACCGGGGGACCGGCCTCGGCGGTGTCGGCGGCCCAGCCGGCCAGGGCCTCGCGCCCGGCGTCGGTGATGGCGTAGCGCCGCTTGGCCCGCGCCTCCTCGGGCCCCGAGCGCGCGGAGGCCGCGTACCCCAGATCCTCCAGCCGGCGCAGCTCCGCGTAGATCTGGCTGATGGCCGGTGACCAGTAGAAGAAGCGCAGCGAGGAGTCCGCCCACTTCTTCAACTCGTAGCCGGTGCGCTCCCCCGGGAACGAGAGCAGTCCGAGAACCGCCCACGCGGTCGGCGGCAGCTCTTGCTTCTTCGCCTTCTGACTACTAGTCATATTCCTAATTGAAGTAAGACCGGGCACGGGACGCAACCCTGGAGGCACCGTGAAATTCTCCGTGATCTTCGAAGCCCAGCTGGCCGACCCGACCGTGGAGCGGGAGCACCAGGTCATCCGAGACAGCGTCGAGCAGGCCGTGCTGGCCGAGCGGATGGGATTCGACCGGATCTGGGCGGTCGAGCACCACGCGCTGAAGTGGTACGCACACATGTCCGCCCCGGAGGTCTTCCTGACCTGGGTCGCCGCCAAGACCAGCACCATACGCATCGGGCACGGCGTCGTGTGCATGCCCTTCCACTTCAACCACCCGGTCCGGGTCGCGGAGCGGGCCGCGATGCTCGACCTGCTCTCCGGCGGGCGGCTCGACCTCGGGGCCGGGCGCGGGGGCACCGAGCAGGAGACCTCGCTGTGCGGGGTCGACCGGGAACGCACCACGGCGGAGGTCGAGGAGGCCCTGCGGATCATCGGCAAGGCATGGCAGGAGGAGGAGCTGGAGTACCACGGCGAGCTGATCGACATCGACCCGCACCCGATCCTGCCGCGGCCGGAGCAGACCCCGCACCCGCCGCTGTTCCTGGCCTGTAGCCGGGGCGAAACCCTGGTCCAGGCGGCCGAGCTGGGGATCGGGGCCCTGGTGATGGGCTTCGCCGGACCCGAGTCGATCGCGGGGATGCGGTCCGTCTACGACGCGGCGATCGCCGGGCGGGACGGCAGCCGGTTCGTGTCCACGGTGGTCAACGACCACTTCTCCGTGCTCTGCCCCACGATCGTGCTGGACGACCGGGAGGAGGCGCGGCGGATCGGCATCCGCGGGCAGCGGTTCTTCGCCCAGTCCATCGGCCACTGGTACGGCGGGGCGGGCATCCCGGACGAGGCGGTGGTCGCGGGCGCCGACGAGGCGGCGCGGATGCGCGAGGCGGCCGAGCAGGTGGTGGCCCGGCTGCACGAGCTGGACATCCCGGTCCGGCCGAGCTCGACGGCCACCTTCAACGCCGACCACGCCTACGGCAGCGCCGACGACGCCATCGCCTACGTGGAACGGCTCCGGGCGGCGGGCGCCGACGAGGTCATGTGCCTGATCCAGATGGGCACCGTGGAGCAGGAGGCCTGTCTGGAGACCCTGCGCCAGTGGGGCGAGAAGGTCATCCCGCACTTCCGGGGCCTGTGATGAGCGGACCCGCATACCGCCTCGACCCCGCCGCCCGGCCCTTCCTGGACGCTCTCGCCGCCGTCTTCCCCGATGTGGGCGGGAGCGTCACCGACGCCGACGAGGCCCGGCGGATCCTGTCGGCGGCACCCCGCCCGGACGCGCCGCCCCCGCGCGTCGGAGCCGTCGAGGACCGGACGGTTCCCGGTCCGCCGGGGGCCCCGGCGCTCCCCGTACGGATCTACCTGCCCGACCCGGAGCGGTGGCCCGGGCCGCGCCCGACGGTGGTGTTCTGCCACGGCGGCGGCTGGGTGCTGGGCGACCTGGACACCTACGACACCACCGCCCGGAACCTCTCGCGGGCGGCCGGCGCGGCCGTGGTCTCCGTCGACTACCGGCGGGCTCCCGAGCACCGTTTCCCGGCGGCCGCGCAGGACGCGTACGCGGCCCTGTGCTGGGCCGGCGGGCACCTCGCCGAGCTGGGCGGCGACCCGGGCGCCCTGGTCGTCGCGGGGGACAGCGCCGGGGGCAACCTCGCCGCCGCCTCGCTGCTGCTGGCCCGCGAGCGCGGGGGACCGGCCGTCGCCCTCCAGGTCCTGGCCTATCCCGCGCTGGACGCCGCCCAGGACGCCGCGTCGTACCGGATCAACGCCGAGGGCTGCTTCCTCACCGCCGCGCACATGGCCTGGTTCTGGGAGCAGTACCTCGGCCCGGGCGCGGGCGGCGGGCACCCGACGGCCTCGCCGCTGCGCGCGGACCTGACCGGGCTGCCGCCCGCCCATGTGGTCGTCGCCGGGTGCGATCCGCTGCGGGACGACGGGCTGGCGTACCACCGCCGACTGCGGGAGAGCGGAGTTCCCTCCGTCCTCGACAGCCGTCCCGGGATGTTCCACGGCTTCCTGGCACTGTCGGCGGTACTGCCCGAGGCCCGCCAGGCCATGGAGCGACTGGGCGGAGCCATCCGTTCCACGCTGAAGAACGGGAAGACTTTCGGTGAATCGGGGGGTCGCGCAGGATAATTTCCCGACTTACCTCTTGAGTAGGAGAGCCTCGTCCGTTTACGCTGCCTTGACGTGAGGTTCTCCTGTGGAGGAAGTGACATGACGGAAACTCTTGTGCCGGGTGTCGGCGGTGCCGTGATAACCGCCGGGACGCGGGTGGTCGACGACCCCGCGTGGCCCGAGCTCAAGGCCGCCGTGGAGGAGATCCGTCCTTGGCAGTCCAAGGACGGCTCCATCGACTTCGAGGCCGCGGGCGCACCCGCCCAGCACACCGCCGAGGCCGCCGTCGGGCGCGTGATCCGCGCCGTCGAGACGCTGTCCCCGCTGCTCCCGCACGCCACGGCGTACCACGAGGCGCTCGTCGGGGACCTGCGCAAGTGGGCCGCGGGCGGCTTCCAGGTGCCGGACTTCCTCGACTCCCTGCTGGCCTTCCAGCCGGCCGCCGAGCGCGCCGACGGGCTCCAGCACCTCGTCGTGTTCCCGATGTACACCCAGAACGGCAACCCGGACCGCAATCTGGAGGCCGTGGCGCTCAAGATGGTGTGGCCCGAGTGGCTCTCCGAGCTGGAGCGCACCCGGTACGACAACCCGCTCTTCCTCGGCATCACCTTCGAGGACTTCACCGCGGGCTACGACACGCACTCCGCCGTGCTGTTCCCGGAGACCATCGCCGTCCGCGAGGCCCCCGAGCGCTTCACCTGGGGCGGCATCTTCTGCGACCGCGAGGCCGCCCGCTTCCGCAAGGTCACCGAGGCCGCCGTCGACATCCTGGGCATCGAGCTGCCCGCCGACATCGCCGCCATGGTCACCGACCAGGGGCGCTGCGAGAAGGCGTTCGTCCTGTGGGACATGGTCCACGACCGCACCCACAGCCACGGCGACCTGCCGTTCGACCCCTTCATGATCAAGCAGCGCCAGCCGTTCTGGATGTACGGCCTGGAGGAGCTGCGCTGCGACCTCACCGCCTTCAAGGAGGCCGTGAAGCTGGAGTCCGAGGGCAACGAGCACGGCCGTGACGTGCAGTACGCCGTCCTCTTCGACCGGATGTTCCGCTTCCCCGTCTCCGGCGACCGCAACCGCAACTACGACGGGCTCGGCGGCCAGCTGCTCTTCGCGTACCTCCACAAGCACGACGTCGTGCGCTGGACGGACAACAAGCTGAAGATCGACTGGATGCGTGCCCCGCAGGTCACCAACCAGCTGTGCGGCGAGATCGAGGACCTCTACCGGGCCGGCATCGACCGCCCGAAGCTCGTCCACTGGTTCAAGGCCTACGAGCTGGTCTCGACGTACCTCGCCCCGCACCCCGGCTCCAAGTGGGCCAAGGGCCCCGACGCCCTCGACATGACGCAGCCTCCGCGCAAGCTCGTGGACGACGTGCTTCCGGACGAGTTTCCGCTCAGCATGTTCTATGAGGCCCTCGCCAAGAAGCTCAAGGGCGTGATCGCCTCGACGAAGGGCATTACGGCCCGTAACGCGGAGCACGCCGGCCGGGTCGCCGCGTGAGCACTCGCCCTCAGGAGGCTGCACAGATGAACGGCTCCGGGAACGGCAACGGAAAGCTGCACGGAGCGGTGGTGGCGGTGGCCGGGGCCGGCGGGCCCGCCGGCCGCGCCACCCTGCTCCGCCTCGCCGAGGCGGGTGCGGTGGTCGTGGCGTCCGACGCCGATCCGACGCGCCTCGCCGAGGCCGTGGACGCGGCGCGGTACGCCCACGGCGGTGCCACCGTCACGGGTGACACCGTGGACCTTCTCGACCTCGACGCCACCAAGGCGTGGGCCGACCGGACCGAGAAGGAGTTCGGCCGGATCGACGGTCTCGTCCACCTCGTCGGCGGCTGGCGCGGCAGCACCACCTTCACCGACACCGACCTCGCGGACTGGGCCTTCCTGGAGAAGCTCCTCATCCGCACCGTCCAGCACACCTCGCTCGCCTTCCACGACGGACTGCTGCGCAGCGACCGCGGACGCTTCGTCCTGATCAGCCAGTCCGGCGCGCACAAGCCGGTCGCCAACAACGCCGCGTACAACGCGGGCAAGGCGGCGGCCGAGGCCTGGACCCTGGCCCTCGCGGACTCCTTCCGCAAGGCGGGGGGCGACGAGGGGCCGGGCGCGGCGGCTGCGATCCTGGTCATCAAGGCACTGGTGCACGACGCGATGCGCGCCGAGCGTCCCAATGCGAAGTTCGCGGGCTTCACCGACGTCAAGGAGCTGGCCGAGGCCATCGCCGGCGTCTGGGAGCGGCCCGCCACCGATGTGAACGGACAGCGTCTGTGGCTCACTCCGCAACCGTGAGAACCGATGCCGGGAAGACCGACGCCCGGCGGCACCACGATCCGGCGGTGCGCGGTTTCGCGAGCGACAACTACGCGGGGGTGCACCCCGAGGTCCTGGCGGCCGTCGCGCTGGCCAACGGCGGCCACCAGGTCTCGTACGGCGAGGACGAGTACACCGAACACCTGCAGAAGGTCATCCGCAGCCACTTCGGGCCGTACGCGGAAGCCTTCCCGGTCTTCAACGGCACGGGCGCCAATGTCGTCGCCCTGCAGGCCATGACCGACCGGTGGGGCGCCGTGATCTGCGCCAAGACCGCCCACATCAACGTGGACGAGGGCGGCGCGCCCGAGCGGATGGCGGGCATCAAGCTGCTCGCCGTGCCCACCCCGGACGGCAAGCTCACCCCTGAGCTGATCGACCAGGAGGCCTGGGGCTTCGAGGACGAGCACCGGGCCATGCCCCAGGTCGTCTCGATCACCCAGAACACCGAACTCGGCACGGTCTACACCCCGGACGAGATCAAGGCCATCTGCGAGCACGCCCACGGCCTCGGCATGAAGGTGCACCTCGACGGTGCCCGGATAGCCAACGCCGCGGCCTCGCTCGACGTGCCCATGCGCAGCTTCACGAACACGGTCGGCGTGGACGTGCTGTCGTACGGCGGCACCAAGAACGGCATGATGTTCGGCGAGGCCGTGGTGGTGCTGAACCCCGACGCGGTCCGGCAGATGAAGCACATCCGCAAGATGTCGATGCAGCTCGCGTCGAAGATGCGGTTCGTGTCGGTGCAGCTGGAAGCGCTGCTCGCCAAGGACCTGTGGCTGCGGAACGCCCGGCACGCCAACGCGATGGCGCAGCGGCTCGCCGCGGGCGTGCGCGAGACGGACGGCGTGGAGATCCTCTACCCGGTGCAGGCGAACGCGGTGTTCGCGCGGCTGCCGCACGAGGTGTCCCGGCGACTGCAGAAGCGTTACCGCTTCTACTTCTGGGACGAGTCCGCCGGTGATGTCCGCTGGATGTGCGGCTTCGACACCCAGGAAGAGGACGTGGACGGCTTCCTCCAGGCGCTCAAGGAAGAGCTCGCCCGATAATTTCATAGGTATGCAATCGGTCGCATAGATATGCTCCTGGATCATGGAACTGATCCAGGAGCAGCCCGACCTTGCCGCCTACCTGGTGGCCGACGACGCCGTCGACCACCACCATCCGCTCGTACGAGAAACCGCCGACGCGCTCCGGGCGGCCACCGGCGGCGACGCATCCGCGTACGCCGAGGCCGCCTTCGCGTTCGTCCGCGACACGGTCCCGCACTCGGCGGACTCGGGCGACACCCGCGTCGCCTGGCGTGCCTCCGACGTCCTGGCCACCCGCAACGGCATCTGCTACGCCAAGTCCCACGCCCTGGCCGCCCTCCTGCGCGCCCAGGGCATCCCGACGGCCCTGTGCTACCAGCGCCTCGCGGACGACGACGGCACCAACCCCGTGATCCACGGGCTGATCGCGCTGCGCCTGCCCGGCGGTTCGCGCTGGTACCGGCAGGACGCGCGCGGCAACAAGCCCGGCGTGGATGCCCGGTTCAGCCTCGACGGCGAGCAACTGGCCTTCCCCGTCCGGCCCGAGCTCGGCGAGATCGACTACCCCGAGCTGTACGCCGCCCCGCACCCCGCCGCGCTCAAGGCCCTCCAGGAGTCCGCCGACCGGCCGGAGCTGTGGCGGAACCTTCCGACGGCGCTGTAACCACCGACTGTGCCGATGACGGGCCGGTCCCCCGCGTGGCCGTCAGTGCGTGCAGCAGGGCCGCCACGAGCTGCAGTCCGGCGATCCCGGCCAGCAGCGTCCACGCGGGCGCGTCGGCCGCGAACCCCACCAGGGCCGCCCCGGCCGACGCCGCCGTCACCTTCAGCCCCGCGCCCAGGGTGAACACCTGCGTCCGCACCTCGGCCGGGGCGTGCTCCGAGCGGATCCGCAGCGTCGCCGTGAGCAGTGGTCCGTCGCACACTCCGGCCACCGCGAACAGCGCCGCCGCGGCGGCGACCGACGGCGTGAACGCGGCCGCCACCAGCGCCGCCCCGGTCCCGGCCAGTGCCCACCGCACCAGCAGGCCCGGCTCCACGGCCGTCATCCGGCCCAGCGTCAGCGAACCGGCCAGCGCGCCCACCGCGAACGCCGTCATCAGCACGCCCCCGGCACCCGGGCTGCCCAGCTCCCCGGCCAGCAGTACCGAGGTCGTGGTGAGGGCGCCCACGCCCACGAAGGCCACGGTCGTCGCCGAGGTGACCGCCCGCAGCTCCCGGACCCGCCACAGGGCGGCGAGCCCCGCGCCCAGCCCGGCCCGGGGTCCGTCCTTCGGTGCGCCCGCGCCCGGGTTCTCGTACGGGAGCGTGGCCGCGAGCCCCGCCGCCAGTGCGCCGGAGGCTGCCAGGACAGCCATCGCCGGAGCGGCGGAACCCAGTGCCGCGGCCAGGCTGACCGCGGCGGGCGCGGTGACCGCGGCGCCGTTGTAGGTGGAGGCGTCCCAGCCGTACGCCCGGTCGCGCCCGGCGCCCGCCGGGACCAGCCCGGTGACCAGGCTGGACAGCCCGCCCGTGACCATCGGCCCGCAGCTGCCGCCGAGCACCGCCACCGCGAGCACCAGCGGCACCGGCGCGCGGCCCAGCAGCAGGGCCAGCGCCGCCACGGCGGTCGTGAACCCGGCCAGGGCGCCGACGTGGAAGAGCCTCGGCCGGCGGGCCCGGGCCGCGGCGGCGCCCGCCAGCGGAGCCGCCAGCACGTGCGGCGCCAGCCAGGCCGTCAGTACGAACGCCCCGTACGCCGCGCTCCCGGTGCGCTCCAGGGCGAGCAGCACCACGGCCATGCCCATGCCCTCCGAGGCGAACCGTGCGGCCAGTGCCGCCGCCAAGTACCGCCCGAACCCGCTCATCCCCGGACCCTCCCCGCAGTGTGTAACGTGATAGGCGGACAAGACGTTACGTCATGAGGGTGTATGGGGAAAGGATCCGGGCATGGCGGACATCCGAGAGGGCTTTTCGGCGGCCCGTCGGCTGATCGACCTCGCCGAGGCGGTCCGGGCGGACCCCGAACTGCCGCGCGCCGCCCTCGCGGAGCTGCTCGCCGCGCACGGCGAGCGCCCGGCGGACCTCACCGGGCAGGCGTTCTCCGAGGCGGGCGCCGCCGAACTGCGCGCCGCCGCCCGGCGGATGGCGGGGGTGCTCGGCGAGCGGGACGAGGACCGCGCCGCCGACGACCTCAACGCCCTGCTGGCGGAGTGCGCCACCCGGCCCCGGCTGACCCGGCACGACGGCCACCCCTGGCACCTGCACGTGGACCGGGGGGAGGAGGCGGGCTGGAGCGACTGGTTCCTCGCCTCCGGCGCCCTCGCGCTCGCCCAACTCCTCACCGAGTACGGGCGGATCGCCTGGGGCGCGTGCGCCGCCGCGGGCTGCGGACGGTTCTTCCTCGCCACCGGGCCGGGCAGCGCCCGCCGGTACTGCTCCACCACGTGCGCCGGCCGGGCCCGCGTCGCCGCCCACCGCCGCCGCAAGCGCGAAGGCCAAGGGGGCGAAGGCCGAGACGAAGGCTGAGGCGAAGGCTGAGGCGAAGGCCGAGGCGAAGGCCGAGGCGAAGGCCGACGTGACGGTCAATAGGAAAGTTTCTTGTCGGACATCGTTGTCAGCTTGGCATGGGCATGAGTACCTTCGGGTGCGCCGGAACCCCTCCCACCGGAAGGCCCCCCATGCGTTTCGGATTACCCGCCGCGCTCACCGCCCTGGCCCTCGGCCTGGCGGCGGCCGTGGTCCCCGTCCCCACCCTCGCGGCGCCCGCCGCGCCCGCCGCCGCGCCCGCCGCTCCCGCGCAGTTCGCCCACCCCGGAGTCCTCAACAGCCGCGCCCAACTGGACTTCGTACGGGCGAAGGTGCAGGCGGGCCAGCAGCCGTGGAAGTCGGCGTTCGACTCCATGCTCGCGAGCAGGTACGGCTCGCTGTCCCGCACGCCCAAGCCGCGCGCCGTCGTCGAGTGCGGCTCGTACTCGAACCCGAACATCGGGTGCTCCGACGAGCGCGAGGACGCCATCGCCGCCTACACGCAGGCGCTCGCCTGGTACATCACCAGGGACGGCAGGTACGCGAAGAAGTCGATCGAGCTGATGGACGCCTGGTCCGCGACGATCAAGGACCACACCAACAGCAACGCGCCCCTGCAGAGCGGCTGGGCGGGCTCGACCTGGCCGCGCGCCGCCGAGATCGTCAAGCACACGTACACCGGCGGCTGGGCGAACCAGGGCCGCTTCGCGACCATGCTGCGCGAGGTCTACCTGCCCGAGGTGATCAACGGAAGGCCGAACACCAACGGCAACTGGGAACTGATCATGATGGACGCCGCCGTCGGCATAGCCGTCCACCTCGACGACCGCGCGAGCTACGACAAGGCGATGGGGATCTACCTCGGCCGCGTCCCCGCCTACTTCTACCTCGCGTCCGACGGGGCGCAGCCCGTCTACCCGCCGCGCTCCACCATCGACACCAGGAGCGAGCTGGTGCAGTACTGGCACGGCCAGAGCACCTTCGTGGACGGCCTCGCCCAGGAGACCTGCCGGGACTTCGGCCACACCGGCATGGGGATCGCGGCGGCCATGCACGTCGCCGAGACCTCGCGGATCCAGGGGCGCGACCTGTACCCGCAGTTCAAGGACCGGTTCCGGCACGCGCTCGGCTTCCACGCGACATACGAACTCGGCGCGGCGGTGCCGTCCTGGCTGTGCGGCGGCAGCCTGGCCAAGGGCATCGGCCCGGCGACCGAGGTCGGCTACAACGCCCTGCACACCCGGCTCGGCGTGAGCATGGAGAACACCCGCAGGCTCACCGAGGGGCGGCGCCCGGCGGGCACCGAGAACCACTTCGAGGCGTGGGAGACCCTGACCCACGCCGACAACCCCAACTGAGCCGGACCCGCGAGGCCGTGCGGCGCCGCCCCGGAGGGCGCGGCCGCACGGCCCCGGTCACGACCGACGCGGGCGGGTCAGCCCGCTTCCTTCACCTGGGCCGGCGTCGGGGCGGTCCCGCCCAGGTGGGCCGGCAGCCACCAGGAGTCCTCGGTGCCCTTGGGCTTGTCCGGGTAGGCGCGCTGCGCCGCGTCCAGCAGTTCCTGCACCCGCTCGCGCAGCCGCCGGGTGATGGCACCGGCGTACTGGTCCGTCGGCGCCTCGAGCGGCTCGCCGACCCGCATCGTCACCGGGATGTGGCTGCGCTTCAGGTTCTTCGGGCGGCCCTTGGTCCACAGCCGCTGGGTGCCCCACAGCGCCACCGGGATCAGCGGGACACCGGCCTCCTGCGCCATGCGCGCCGCACCCGACTTGAAGCTCTTGAGGGTGAAGGACTGGGAGATCGTCGCTTCCGGGAACACACCGATGATCTCGCCGGCGCGCAGCGAGTCGAGCGCGTGCTGGTACGCCGACTCACCCTGCGAGCGGTCCACCGGGATGTGCTTCATCGCGCGCATCAGCGGGCCGGACACCTTGTGCCGGAACACCGACTCCTTCGCCATGAAGCGCACCAGGCGCTTCTGCGGCCTCGCGGTCAGGCCGGCGAAGATGAAGTCGAGGTAGCCGATGTGGTTCGACACCAGGACCGCCCCGCCCTTGCGCGGGATGTTCTCGGTGCCCTTCATGTCGATACGGATGTCCAGCGCACGGAAGAGCGTGTGCGCGGCGCCGATCACCGGGGGGTAGACGAACTCAGCCATGGTGCGGAGACCCCGCTTTCTGCCTGGGGAGGTGCTCCCGGCCGGAAGTTACGGCAGCGTAGGTACGCGCCATTGGGGATCGTGCCCCATGCGCGCGCTGCTGGCCAGCCCAGACGCCCGTGCCCGGAGAGATTCTCGTCACGCCGGGAATCACGCAGGTCCGGCGGGCGCTTCGTTCGCCGTACGAGCGTACGGCGATGATGTACGTACACGAAGGCGACGGCAGAGCGAGGACGGGAGCGCGGGTGCGCGGGCAGCGAGAGGCGGCGGGCCGGCTGGGCGCGGCGGAACTGGGCGCGGAGCCGGGGGAGCGGGCCAGCCCGGTGCAGTTCTCCAGCGCCTTCTGCCAGCCCTGCCGGGCCACCCGGCGGATCCTCGCCGAGGTCGCGGCGATGGTCGAGGGCGTCGCGCACATCGAGATCGACGCCGAGGACCGGCTCGAACTGGTCCGCGCCCTGGGGATCGAGAAGACCCCGACCGTGCTCGTCCTGGACGGGGCGGGCCGGATCGTCCGGCGGGCGGCCGGCATGCCGCGCAAGGCGGATGTGATCGCCGCCCTGGGGGCCGCCGTATGAAAGGCGCACAGGTGCGGGCGCGGGTGCGAGTACCGGTGTCCGCGCCGGTACACGCGCCGTCGCGGGCGCCCGCACGCAGCGTGACGCGCCTGACATCTGCCGGATCCCGCTTGACTGTGTACACGCGGGATCGCCAGGCTGGCCGCATGCCGTATGAACTCCTGCTCTACGGACGGGTCCATGTGGACCTCGTCCGCCACGCGAGCGCGCGCTGTTGGGATCGCTGAACGTCCCCGGTCCCCGATCCCCGACAGCGCCCGCGTGCTCCGCGGCAGAAGGAAGTACCCCGATGACCGCTCCTGCGGCCCCGACGGCTCCGTCCCCCCGATTCCACGCCGGGCTCCCCGGCTCGCCCGACCTCCTGCGCTCCGTGTTCCGGCAGCACGCCGCCGGAGTCGCCGTGATCACCGCCGAGACCGGCGGGCGGCCGGCGGGTTTCACCGCCACCTCGCTCAACTCCGTGTCCGCGGAGCCCCCGCTGCTCTCCTTCACCATCGGCACCGGGTCCTCCAGCTGGCCCGCGGTGCGCGACAGTGATCACCTCGGCGTCCACATACTCGGCGAGCACCAGCGGGAGCTGGCCGGCCTCTTCGCTCGGAGCGGAGCCGACCGCTTCGGCCCGGGCACCGACTGGAGCGCGGGGCCCCACGGGGTTCCCGTGCTGGACGGCGTGCTGGCGTGGCTGGTGTGCAGGGTGGTGGCCCGTGTGCCCGCCGGCGAGCATCGTGTGATCATCGCGGAGGCGGTCGCGGGGGATCCGGCCGGGGAGGGGCGTCCCCTGCTGTACCACCAGGGTCGCTTCAACGCGCTGCGCGACTGAATCGTCCCTGCTGGGGCGGGTTCGGGCGGCGTTGGACAGATCACAGTTCACCGGCCTTGCGAGTTCGTGGCACCCACGGTGTACTGACGAGTAACATTCCCTTCGGAGCGCGGGCCGCCCCGACCGGGATCCGCCCGACAAGGCGCCTATGCTGCCTGCACAAGGCGGTACCAGAAAAGACGATGCGGTAGGAGAGCCGGCGTGAGCCTGAGGATCGTTGTCTGTGTGAAGTACGTGCCCGACGCCACCGGCGACCGGCAGTTCACCGAGGACTTGACCGTCAACCGTGACGACGTCGACGGCCTGCTGTCGGAGCTCGACGAGTACGCCGTCGAGCAGGCGCTGCAGATCGCCGAAGAGGCGGACGACGCGGAGATCACCGTCCTGACGGTGGGCCCCGAGGACGCCAAGGACGCGCTGCGCAAGGCGCTGTCGATGGGCGCCGACAAGGCCATCCACGTCGAGGACGACGACCTGCACGGCACGGACGTCATGGGCACCTCGCTGGTGCTCGCCAAGGCCATCGAGAAGGCCGGCTACGACCTGGTCATCACGGGCATGGCGTCCACCGACGGCACCATGGGCGTGCTCCCGGCGATCCTGGCCGAGCGCCTGGGCGTCCCGCAGGTCACCCTGCTCTCCGAGGTCAAGGTCGAGGACGGCACCGTGACCGGCCGCCGCGACGGCGACACCGCGAGCGAGCAGCTGGAGGCCTCCCTCCCCGCGCTCGTCTCGGTGACGGACCAGTCGGGCGAGGCCCGCTACCCGTCCTTCAAGGGCATCATGGCCGCCAAGAAGAAGCCGGTGGAGTCCTGGGACCTGGAGGAGCTGGAGATCGAGGCCGACGAGGTCGGTCTGGAAGGCTCCTGGACCAAGGTCGACTCCGCGGCCCAGCGTCCGGCCCGCACCGCCGGCACGATCGTCAAGGACGAGGGCGAGGGCGGCAAGCAGCTGGCCGAGTTCCTGGCCGGCCAGAAGTTCATCTAAGAACTTCGGTCATCCCTCTTAGCCCCCAGACACTTCGCAATAGCAGGAGAGCAGTCCCATGGCTGAAGTTCTCGTCTACGTCGACCACGTGGACGGCGCCGTCCGCAAGCCCACCCTCGAGCTGCTGACGCTGGCCCGCCGCCTCGGCGAGCCCGTCGCCGTCGCCCTGGGCGCCGGTGCCGAGGCCACCGCCGCCGTGCTCGCCGAGCACGGTGCCGTCAAGGTCCTCACCGCCGACGCCCCCGAGTTCACCGAGTACCTCGTCGTACCGAAGGTGGACGCGCTCCAGGCCGCGTACGAGGCCGTCTCCCCGGCCGCCGTGCTCGTCCCGTCCTCCGCCGAGGGCAAGGAGATCGCCGCACGCCTGGCGGTCCGCATCGGCTCCGGCATCATCACCGACGCCGTCGACCTGGAGGCGGGTGACGAGGGCCCGGTCGCGACGCAGTCCGCCTTCGCCGCGTCGTTCACCACCAAGTCCCGTGTCTCCAAGGGCACCCCGGTCATCACCGTGAAGCCGAACTCGGCCCCGGTCGAGGCCGCCCCGGCCGCCGGCACCGTCGAGGCGCTCGCCGTCACCTTCGGCGCCCTGGCCACCGGCACCAAGGTCACCGGCCGCACCCCGCGCGAGTCGACCGGCCGCCCCGAGCTGACCGAGGCCGCGATCGTGGTCTCCGGCGGCCGCGGCGTCAACGGCGCCGAGAACTTCCACATCATCGAGGAGCTCGCGGACTCCCTCGGTGCGGCCGTCGGCGCCTCGCGCGCCGCCGTCGACGCCGGCTGGTACCCGCACTCCAACCAGGTCGGCCAGACCGGCAAGTCGGTCTCCCCGCAGCTGTACATCGCCTCCGGCATCTCGGGCGCGATCCAGCACCGGGCCGGCATGCAGACCTCGAAGACCATCGTGGCCATCAACAAGGACGCCGAGGCCCCGATCTTCGACCTGGTCGACTACGGCGTGGTCGGCGACCTCTTCACGGTCGTCCCGCAGCTGACCGAGGAGATCAAGGCGCGCAAGGGCTGACCTGCGCGTAAGTGGTCTCCGGGGCCGTGTGGTGATTGTCACCGCACGGCCCCGAGTCGTTTGTCCAGGACGGGAGAGGGACCATTGACGGAGCGGAACCCCCGTGACTAAATTCTGCTATGCGGATCTAAGCTTCCGTGAAGCGGAAAAGAGGAGAGTGCACGATGGGTCAGCAGGAGAAGGTGGCGACGAGCCTCGCAGGCGCGGTCAGCGAGGGCATCAGCGCCTCCCTCGCGCCGGTGGACGCGGAACTCGCGCGCCACTACCCGGGCGACCCCGGCACCCGCCAGCCCATCCACACGGTCTACGTCCCCGGTGACGTCTTCGCCGCCGACACCATCCGCTCCTGGGGCGACCAGGCCCTCGCCGCCCTCGACGAGCACGCCCCGGACGCCGCCACCTTCGCCAAGGTGCTCGGCATCTCCGACGAGCTGGCCGTCCCGGTCTACGACCGCGTCCGCGCCAAGCTGCTGAGCGAGCCCGTCGAGGACCTCCGCGTCGACTTCGAGGACGGCTTCGGCGTCCGCTCCGACGAGGAGGAGGACCAGGCCGCGGCCCGCGCCGCCCGCCTCGTCTCGGAGGCGTTCTCCAACGGCACGAACGCCCCGTACATGGGCATCCGCATGAAGTGCATGGAGTCCAACGTCCGCGACCGCGGCATCCGCACCACCGACATCTTCCTCTCCGGCCTGCTGGCGAACGGCGGACTCCCCGAGGGCCTCGTCCTGACCCTCCCCAAGGTCACGTACGCCGAGCAGGTCAGTGCCTTCGTCAAGCTGCTGGAGGCCTTCGAGACGGCCCGCGGCCTGCGCCCGGGCCGGATCGGCTTCGAGATCCAGATCGAGACCAGCCAGTCCATCCTGGCCTCCGACGGCACCGCCACCGTGGCCCGGATGATCGAGGCCGCCAAGGGCCGCGCCACCGGCCTGCACTACGGCACCTTCGACTACAGCGCCTGCGTCGGCGTCTCCGCCGCGTACCAGTCGAGCGACCACCCGGCCGCCGACCACGCGAAGGCGATCATGCAGGTCGCGGCCGCCGGCACCGGGGTACGCGTATCCGACGGCTCCACGAACGTGCTGCCGATCGGCACCACCGAGCACGTCCACGAGGCCTGGAAGCTCCACTACGGCCTGACCCGCCGCGCCCTCGCCCGCGCCTACTACCAGGGCTGGGACATGCACCCGGCGCACCTGCCGACCCGCTACGCGGCCGTCTTCACCTTCTACCGCGAGGGCCTCGACGCGGCCGCCGCGCGCCTGAAGGCGTACGTCGCCAAGATCGAGGGCGACGTGATGGACGAGCCCGCCACCGCGAAGGCGCTGGCCGGCTACCTGGTCCGCGGCCTCGACTGCGGCGCGGTCGGCGCCGAGGAGGTCACCGCCCTGACCGGCCTGACCCGTGCGGAGCTCGACGCCTTCGCGATCCCGCGCCGTTCGGCGACGCTGACGGCGACCGCCTGAGCCGGTCGCCCGACCTGCGCGAGGCCCGGCCGGAACCGCTTCCGGCCGGGCCTTCGCGGCAGTACACGCCCGTCCGACGATCCAACGGCGCAGGACCCCCACCGTCGGCGCCACGGGACCAGTTCCGGGGTGCTGTGCGGCGGCGGCACCGCGATCTCCTGGCCGTACTCGTCGTAGGCGTACAGGATCCGGACCGGCCCTTGCCGTTGAAGGCCTCGCTCCGGGTGGCGGGCGACAGCTGGATGCCGCTCCCCGAGCGCGCCGCGCGCACCGTCAGCCGGCCGGCGGGAGTTCGCCCGAGCCGCGGGGGATGAGGCGGGTCGGGAGTTCGATGCGGGTCGGGGGGAGGTCGGTTCCCGCGAGGCGCTGGAAGAGGCGGTCCGTGGCCACCCGGCCCAGCATCGCCGGGTCCTGGGCGACCACCGTGACGCCGGGCCGGAGCAGGTCGGCCAGCTCGAAGTCGTCGAAGCCGACCAGGGCCACCGGGCGCTCCCGGTCGGCGAGGACCCGTACCACCGTGACCGTCACCCGGTTGTTGCCGGCGAAGACGGCCGACACCGCCTCCGGGCCCACGAGCATCGCCCGGGCCGCCGCGGAGACCCGCTCGGGCGCCGTGGAGCCGAGGGAGACCCAGGATTCGGCCACCGGCAGGCCCGCGTCCGCCATCGCCGCACGGTAGCCGCGCAGCCGCTCCGCCGCCGTGTGGATGCGCGGATGGTCGCCGATGAAACCGATCCGGCGATGGCCGTGCGCGATCAGGTGGGCCACCCCTTCCAGGGCGCCGCCGAAGCTGTCCGACAGCACCACGTCCGCGTCGATGCGGCCGGCCGGGCGGTCCACGAACACGGTGGCCACACCCGCCCGCATCTCCGGCTCCAGGTAGCGGTGGTCGTCGCCGGCCGGGATCACGATCAGCCCGTCGACCCGGCGCGCGCACAGGGCGAGCGCCAACTCCCGCTCCCGGTCCGGGTCCTCGGCGCTGGAGCCGTTGATGAGCAGCGCCCCGTGCGCGCGGGCCACCTCCTCCACCGCCCGGTTCAGCGGCCCGTAGAAGGGATCGGCCAGGTCCTCAAGGACCAGTCCCACGGTGGCGGTTCGGCCCTTGCGCAGGACACGGGCGCTGTCGTTGCGGCGGAAACCGAGGGCGTCGATGGCCTCCTGGACCCGCTGCTCGGTGTCGGGGGTGACTCCGGCCTCCCCGTTGACCACCCGCGACACCGTTTTCAGGCCGACGCCCGCCCGGGCCGCCACGTCCTTCATGGTCGGCCGGTTTCCGTAACGGGGGTCGGACGGGCGGCGGCTGTGAGGCACGGCGGCGAAACCTCCGGAGGTATCGGACAGGGGCTGTGACCTTGAGGATAAGCACTCGGCCGAGACTGAGGTTTCCGTGGCAGGGTGAGGCGGGCAAGCCACTGGGGGCTCCGGACGAGCCATGGGGAGAGGGGTAGACGTGATTGTCTGGATCAACGGCACATTCAGCGCCGGGAAGACCAGCACGGCCCGAGAACTGACCGGAATCCTGCCGGACAGCACCCTGTTCGACCCGGAGTTCATCGGTGACGCGCTGCGCGTCCTGTTGCCGCGCAAGCGTTTGGCGGAGGTTTCCGACTACCAGGACCTGCCGAGCTGGCGGCGCCTGGTGGTGGACACGGCGGCGGCGATGCTCAGCGAGGTGGGCGGAGTGCTCGTCGTGCCGATGACGCTCCTCAGGCAGGAATACCGGGACGAGATCTTCGGCGGTCTGGCGGCTCGGCGGATTCCGGTGCGCCATGTGCTGCTGGCCCCTGCGGAAACGATCCTTCGCCGGCGGATCGCGACCCGGGAGGAGCCGGGCCCGGCGGCGGAGGTGGACCTCCACGTCCGACAGTGGGCGTACGACCACATCCCGGCCTATCAACAGGCGCTCGGCTGGCTCACCGCGGACGCGCACGTCATCGACAACGGCGCCCTGAGCGTGCGGGAGACCGCGGAGCGGATCGCCGAAGCGGTGCGCACCGAGCAGGCCCAGGTCTGCGACATCGTGCAGACCCCCGAGCCCACGCGGGAGACGGTGGCATCCGGGGTGCTGCTCTTCGACGAGCAGGACCGGGTGCTGCTGGTGGATCCGACGTACAAGGCGGGCTGGGAGTTCCCGGGCGGCGTCGTCGAAGCCGGCGAGGCACCCGCGTGCGCCGGCGTACGGGAAGTCGCCGAGGAACTGGGCCTCCTCCTGGACCGGGCGCCCGGGCTGCTCGTCGTCGACTGGGAGCCCCCGAAGCCGCCCGGCTACGGGGGCCTGCGCCTGCTCTTCGACGGCGGCCGCCTCGCGGACGGGGCGGCGGCCCGGCTCCGGCTGCCCGGCCCGGAGCTGAGGGCCTGGCGCTTCGTCACGGAGGCCGAGGCCGCGGGCCTGCTCCCGGAGCACCGCTACGAGCGCCTGCGCTGGGCCCTGCGTGCCCGGGAGCGGGGCCGCCCCCTGTACCTGGAGGCGGGTGTCCCGGTGGGCTGACCGGCCCCTCAAGAAGCCGCGGCGGCCCGGGCGAGGGCCGCCGCGGTGTCCTCCGTCAGGGGATCCCCGTGCCCGAAGCAGGCCGTCGAAGGGGCGAGCGCGGCCAGCCGCCGGAACGATGCGACGGCCCGGGCCCGGTCCACGTTGAAGACGCCCAGCATCAGCGGGCCGACGGCGGCGACGCAGTCCCCCGTGAACAGCACGCCGTGGCGCGGCAGATGGACGCCGATGCTGCCGTCCGTGTGGCCCGGCGCGTGGACCGCGTACGCCCCGTCCCCGAAGCCCAGCGCATCGCCGTCCTCCAGCTCCTGGTCGACCGGCGTGGGCGGGGCCTCGGGGACGGTCAGGCCGTGCGCGTACAGCGGGAGCTCCCAGTCCAGCAGCACCGGTTCGGGCACGGGCGACTCGCCCCGGATCACGGGCGCGTCCAGCCGGTGCGCCAGCACCCGCGCGCCCCAGCGGGCGGCGAGCTCACCGGCCGCGCCGACGTGGTCGCGGTGGCAGTGGGTCAGCACGATCCGCTCCAGCCGCTCGGGGAGCAGCCCGAGGGACCGTACCGCCCCCTCGATCGCGGCGGCGGACCCGGCGTGACCCGCGTCGATCAGGGTGAGCGCCTCGCCGTCCTGCCAGAGATACGCCTGGCCGATGGGGAAGCGGAGCATGTGGAGCCGGTTCGGAAGTACTTCGACAAGATCCATGCCACGAACGTACGAACACGTCCTCGCCCCGGGCACACGAGTTCGCCGGGAGCGCAGTACGCCCAGGGCGTACTGCGCCCTGGGCGTACTGCGCCCTGGGCGTACTGCGGGACCCGCGGCGGATCAGCCGCGCTTGGACTCCGCGTAGTTGACGAGGAAGAGGGCCTCCGCCACCGACAGGCGCTCCAGTTCCTGCGGCGACACGCTCTCGTTGACCGCGTGGATCTGCGCCTCCGGCTCGCTCAGACCGATCAGCAGCATCTCCGCGTCGGGGTACAGCTCCGTCAGCGTGTTGCACAGCGGGATCGAGCCGCCCATGCCAGCGACCTGCATCTCCTCGCCCGGGTACGCCTCCTGCAGCGCCGCCGCCATCGACGCGTACGCCGGGCTGCTCGTGTCCGCCTGGAACGGCTGGCCCTGGCCCACGATCTCCAGCTCCAGACGCGCCTTCCACGGGGTGTGCGCCACCATGTGCGCCTCCAGCAGCTTGACGGCCTCGGTGGTGTTCACGCCCGGCGGCACCCGCAGGCTGATCAGCGCGCCGGCGCTCGCGTGCACCGACGGCGTCGCGCCGACCACCGGCGGGCAGTCGATGCCGAGGACCGTCACGGCCGGCCGGGCCCACAGCCGGTCCGCGATCGTGCCCTCGCCGATCAGCTCGACCCCGTCCAGCACCCGCGCGTCGGCGCGGAAGTCCGCCTCCGGGTACTGCAGGCCCTCCCACACCGCGTCCGAGGCCAGGCCGTCCACGGTCGTCGAACCGTCCGCCGCCCGCAGCGAGTCCAGTACCCGGATGAGCGCGGCCAGCGCGTCGGGGGCGACCCCGCCGAACATGCCGGAGTGCAGGTTGCCGCCCAGCGTGTCGATCTTCACCTTGAGCAGGCACATGCCGCGCAGGGTGGCCGTCACCGTCGGCAGCCCGAGGCGGAAGTTGCCCGCGTCGCCGATGACGATGGTGTCGGCGGTCAGCAGCTCCGGGTGCGCCTCGGCGTACTGCTGGAGACCGCCGGTGCCCTGCTCCTCCGAGCCCTCGACGATCACCTTCACGCTCACCGGCACGCCGCCATTGGCCTTCAGGGCGCGCAGCGCCAGCAGGTGCATGATGAACCCGCCCTTGCAGTCGGCGGAGCCGCGCCCGTACCAGCGGCCGTCGCGCTCGGTCAGCTCGAACGCGGGGGAGATCCAGGCCGCGTCGTCCAGCGGCGGCTGCACGTCGTAGTGCGCGTAGAGCAGTACGGTCGGCGCGCCCTCGGGGCCGGGCAGGAAGCCGTACACCGACTGGGTGCCGTCGGGGGTGTCGAGCAGCGCCACGTCCTGGAAGCCCTCGACGCGCAGCGCGTCGGCCACCCAGTCCGCCGCGGCCCGGCTCTCGCTCTGGGGGAACTGTGCCCAGTCCGCCACCGACTGGAAGGCCACCAGCTCGGTCAGCTCCTGCTTGGCGCGGGGCATCAGCGAGGCGATGGTCTCGGCGATCGGATTCTGGGACATGGGCACGCTCCTTTTGGGTGCGACGTTGTGCTCTGTAGTACGCCACCCGCATCCGCGGGGTGTGCGTATGCCGGGTACGGCGAAAGACAGTCCGATCCTCGCACAGCGGGGCGAGGCGGCGTCGCGCCGTAGGATTTCCCCGGCATCGGAGCAAACCGGGTGATCAGGAGCAGCAGCACATCGTGAGCAGCGACGACGACGTACGCGACGCAAGCGCAGGACACGACGCGCAGGGGGCGGACGACGAGGTGGCCGGGGGGATCGGCGAAGTGGGTGAAGTCTGGGACGTGGTCGTGGTCGGGGCCGGACCGGCCGGGGCCTCCGCGGCGTACGCGGCGGCGACGGCGGGCCGGCGCGTCCTGCTGCTGGAGAAGGCCGAACTGCCCCGGTACAAGACCTGCGGCGGTGGCATCATCGGCCCCTCGCGCGACGCCCTGCCCCCGGGCTTCGTGCTGCCCCTCAAGGACCGCATCCACGCGGTCACCTTCTCGCTGGACGGGAAGCTGACCCGGACGCGGCGCTCGAAGCAGATGCTGTTCGGGCTCATCAACCGGCCCGAGTTCGACGCCGGGCTGGTCGCCGTGGCCGAGAAGGCCGGCGCGACCGTCCGTACGGGCACGGCCGTGAGCCGCGTCGAGCAGCACGGGGCGGCCGTGCCGGACCGGCGGACCGTCGCCGTGGTGCTCGCCGACGGGGAGACCGTCCTGGCCCGCGCGGTGGTCGGGGCGGACGGCAGCGCGAGCCGGATCGGCGCGCACGTCGGGGTCGAGATGGAGCAGGTGGACCTCGGGCTGGAGGCGGAGATCCCCGTACCGGCCACGGTCGCCGAGGACTGGAAGGGGCGGGTGCTGCTCGACTGGGGTCCGCTGCCCGGAAGTTACGGCTGGGTCTTCCCCAAGGGCGACACCCTCACCGTCGGGGTCATCTCGGCCAAGGGCGAGGGCGCCGCGACCAAGCGGTACCTCGACGACTTCATCGCCCGGCTCGGACTCGCCGGCTTCGAACCGGCGGTCTCCTCCGGGCACCTGACCCGCTGCCGCAAGCCCGATTCGCCGCTGTCGCGCGGGCGGGTGCTGGTGGCGGGCGACGCCGCCGGACTGCTGGAGCCGTGGACCCGGGAGGGCATCTCCTTCGCACTGCGCTCGGGGCGGCTGGCGGGGGAGTGGGCGGTGAAGATCTCCGAGGCGCAGGACGCGGTGGACGCGCGCCGCCAGGCGCTCAACTACGCCTTCGCCGTGAAGGCGGGGCTGGGCGTGGAGATGGGCGTCGGCAGGCGGATGCTGTCCGTCTTCGAGGCCCGGCCGGGGCTGATGCACGCGGCGGTCACCGGGTTCCGCCCGGCGTGGCGGGCCTTCGCCCGCATCACGCGGGGCTCGACGACCCTGGCCGACATGGTGCGTACGTACCCGCTGGCGCGCAGGGCGCTGCACGCGCTGGACGCCCGGCAGGCGGCCCGCGGCGCCGGTAGCGGTGGCGCTGGCGGTAGCGGCGCCGGTGGTGGCGGGCAGGAGCCGGCGTAGGCGTCGACGTCGCGCGCGGGGGTGAGGGCGGGGGTGAGGGCACAGGCGGGGACGGCGGCCTGGACCGGCGGGGCGGCTCGAACCTGAACGAGGTGGACCGGCCGGAACAGGTGGTCGCGGCCTTCGCGCGCGGCGAGAGTTACGTCGGGGTGGCGGTGATCGCTCCGGCGCTCGACCACCCCGGCCCGGCCGCGGTATTGCCCGTGGCCGCCAGGGCGCCGGCGTCGGCGCACCCGGAGGTGCGACGGCAGGGTGTCGTCGCGCTTGCGCACGTCGCGCGGCTCCACCGGACGGTGGACCGGCGCTGTGCGGAGCTGCCGCGTTCCTGCCCGCGCGGCAACGAGGCGGATGGCGGCCTGTGGTCGTTCGCGCCCCATCGGGAGCTGCCGCTCCGGTTGCGGCGGCACCACCTGGGGGAACGGACGGCCCGACTGCCGCCCGCCCGCGTCCGCGGCCGTGGCCACCCCCGCGTCCGCGGCTCCCGGCGCGGCTGACCGGCCGGGCCCTCGCCGCTGCGCGGGTCCGCGCCCGCGCCGGAGGCGGCCGGTCAGTTCGACACCGTGATCCGGAAGACCGGGTGGTCGCCGGCGGCCACCTGGAGCTCCGCGTCGGAGGACTTCGCGGTGACCCCCTGGAAGAAGCGGTTGACCTCCCAGCCCCACTTCTCCAGGTAGGTGCGCAGGACGGCGGCCTGCTGGGCCGGGTCGGTGATCTCGGTGGCGGTGAAGGTCCGCACCTTGCGCCCCACGCGCAGCTCGCCGCCGCCCGCCTCCCGCATGTTGCGGACCCACTGGGAGTGGCCGCGGGCCGAGACCAGGTACTGCGTGCCCTCGTACGTGTGCGGGTTGACCGGGATCCGCTGCAGCTGGCCGGACTTGCGGCCGCGGACCGACAGCTCGGCGGTGCCGGCCAGGCTGATGCCGAGCCGGGCGAGCTTGCCGAAGAACGCGTTGAAGCGGACGCCGAACGGGCTGGCCTTGACGTAGTACGGCTCGGGCGACGCGTTCATGGTGACCTCCAGGACCGATTTCCTCGTTGGGAGAGCACTGCTCTCGCTTGAGAACAGTGTGCACGGATCGGCGCACCAAAACAAGAGCAGTGCTCTCTGAATAGTGCGGGGATCCGATTCTTGGGCAGTGCTCCACGTGCATGGCACACTGACACGCATGAACACCGTGCGAGGGGCCAGGGAGCGGGCCCGCATCGAGGTCACCGCCGCCATCAAGGACGAGGCGCGCCGCAGACTCGCGGCCGAGGGCGCCGCCAAACTCTCCCTGCGCGCCGTCGCCCGCGAACTGGGCATGGTCTCCTCCGCCCTCTACCGCTACTTCCCCAGCCGCGACGAGCTGCTCACCGCGCTCATCGTCGACGCGTACGACAGCGTCGGCGCGGCGGCCGAAGAGGCGGACGCCCGCGCCCTCGCCGCCGGGCACCCGCCCCGGGCCCGGTGGATCGCGGTCTGCGAGGCCGTCCGAGCCTGGGCGCTGGAGCACCCGCACGAGTACGCCCTCATCTACGGTTCCCCGGTTCCCGGCTACAGCGCCCCCCTCGACACGGTCGGCCCCGCCTCCCGCGTGGGGAACACCCTCATCGCCATCGTCCGCGCCGCCTACGCGGGCCGCGGCCTCGCACTGCCGCCGCTGCCGGACGCCCTGCGCCCCGAGGCCCTCCGGATGACCGCCGACTTCGCCGAAGGGCTGCCCCCGGAGGTCACGGCCGCGCTCGTCGCCGCCTGGGCGCAGCTGGTCGGCCTCATCTCCTTCGAGCTGTTCGGCCAGTTCAACAGGGTGGTCGAGGACCGGGCCGCCTTCTTCGCGCACGCCGCCGGCCAGCTGGCCCACGGGGTCGGACTGCCCGCCGTATGACCGCGGTCCTCCACGGAACGCCGCCGGGGCCCTGACGGGGGCCCTGACGACGATCCTGACGGGGATTCACGTGATGAGGCGACAGGTCGCTTGTCTGTTCCTCGTACGAATGCGGGCGGTTCAGCCTTGAACCAAGGCCCGCCCGTCTAGTGTTCCTCGGGTCGAACCCCCTGCCGCCGCCGGAGGAACAGTCATGCCCCGCGCCGTGAAGGCCCTGTACGCCGTCCTGGTGACCGTCTTACTGGCCGCGCCGGCGCCCGCGGTCACGGCGCCGGCGCACACCGCCGAACCGGCGCCCCCCGGGCGGTCGGCGGCCGCGCTCCCACCGGACCCGGCCCCCACCGCGACCCCCGCACCGCCCGCGCCCCGGATGCCCGGCGTGCGGGGCCTGGACATCGGCGTCCCCGCGTACGTCTGGGCGAACGACGAGATGCTGACCGACCTCACCGCCACCGGCCCGGCCGCCTCCGTGGTGGTCCTCAACCCCGGCAACGGCGACTCCCCGTTCGACGGCCCCTGGCGGGCCCGCGCCGACGCCCTGCGCCGCGGCACCACCGCCACCGGCGAGAGGACCAAGGTCCTCGGCTACGTCCACACCGACCACGGCAACCGCGCCGCCGCCGCCGTCAAGGCCTCCGTCGACAACTACCTCAAGACCCCCGACGGCCGCCTCCACGTCGACGGCGTCTTCTTCGACGTCGTCAGCCGCGACTGCGGCCCCGGCGACACGACCCGCGACCACTACGCGGAGCTCCGCCGCCACGTGGAGGACACCATGCGCGCCGTCGACACGGCCGCGTCCCCGCTCGTCGTCAACAACCCGGGCACGGCCATAGCCGACTGCTACCTGGAGCCCGGCCGCCGGACCGCGGACGTCTTCGTCACGTACGAGGACACGTACGCCGCGTACACCGGCGGCGGCTGGCTCGGCGGCAACGTCTTCGACCCGCTCACCGGCTACCGCGCCGGCACCGAACTCGACCCGAGCGGCACGGCGTTCTGGCACCTGGTCCACGACGTCCCGGACGCCGGGGCGATGCGCACGACCCTGCGCACGGCCTTCGACCGCGGCGCGGGCTACGCGTACGCGACCAGCGCGGCCATGCCCAATCCCTGGAACACGGGCCCGGCATGGAAGTACGGCGCCCAGACCGCCTACGCCGCCGGCCTCGGCTGAGGTTCCGCGTTTCAGGCCGGTGCGGCGAAGCAGTGCACGGTCACGGTCCGCGACGCGCTCCACCGCTGATCGACGGTGTCCAGCAGGCTCCAGCCCAGGCGTTCGTACAGCGCGACCGCGGCGGTGTCGTGGGCGAGGACGTCGAGGACCGGATGCAGACCACGCTCCCGCGCCTCCCGTACGGCCCGCGCCACCAGCAGCGCGCCGAGCCCGAGGCCGCGCGCGGCGGGTGAGACGAACAGGCGGCCGACCACGGCGGCCCGTTCGACGGGCACACCCGTACGGCCGCTCCACAGGGCCGGTGCGAGGTCCCCCGCACCGCTGCGCGCCAGGCCGACGTGACCGGCGACCCGCCCGTCCGCCTCCGCCACCCAGGCCGCCACCGGGGAGGGCGGCGTCAGCCACTCGGCGGGACGCCCCGGCCAGTCCACCGGATAGCCGTCGCGGTCGTGGACCGCGCGGAGGAGGCCGACGCAGGCGTCGAGGTCGGCGGCCGCGCGCCGCCGGATCAACGGTAGTCGTCCGGGTGGCCCTGCATCCAGGTGTTGATCTTGTCCCGGGTGGCGATGAGGGACGTCTGGTGCTTCTTCAGGTTATCGAACGAGCGGTCCCCGCCGAGTTCCTTGTCGAGCTTCGCGATCAGGTCGATCGGCTCGGGGAAGTGGCCGGGCCCCTTCGGGTCGGCCTTCATCGCGCGGTCCATGCGGTGGAGTTCGTCGTGGACCCGGCCGAGGAAGTACGCGCAGTTGCCCGGGGTGCACGAATCGTTCAGCGTCGCCTGGAGACCGGCGAACGCGTCCCGCACCTTCTCGGCCGGGAGGGCGGTGGAAGACGACGAGGCCGCCGAGCTGCCGGCCGCCGGGGTCGAGGCCGCCGAGCTCGGGGCCGCCTGGGACGCGGACGCGGAGGGCGCCGCGGCGGCCGCGTCGGCGGGCGGAGTCGCAGGCTCCGCGCTGCAGGAGACGGTGAACGCCGCCAGGGCGACGGCGAGCACCGCGGCGGACCGCGCTGAGGATATGAACATCGACTGACCCCCATGATCGATTGAGGCAGCCGACCTTACCGCCTGCCCCCTCGCGCCCGCCGCCGCCCTCGTCAGATCCCGGCGGTCTCGGTCCACAGCCGGGCCAGCGCCAGGTCCCCGGTCACCCCCGGACCCGCCAGCGGCAGCCGGTTCCACAGTGCCGCGTACAGCCAGGCCGCCTCCCCGATCACCTCGCAGTCGACCGGGTCGTCCGTGGCACCCAGCACGGTCCGCGCCGGCTCCGACGACAGGTGTACGGTCCACATCGCGCCCGTGTCCGCGGCCCTGACCCGCAGCACCCGGGGCTCCGGGGTCCGCACCCGGCTGCGCGGCCGCGCGTGGAAGCCGGTCAGCAGCTCGTCCACCCCGTCCTCCGCGAACTCGGCCGCCACCGGCGAGAACGCGACGCCGAGCGCCGCCTCGGCGTCCATCCGGTGCACGGCCGTCTCATGGGCCTGGCGCCGCGCCCAGAACGCCAGCGGCGACGGCGGGGCGGTCGGCAGGAAGGTCCAGCACTGCAGATCGTCCGGGGCCTCGCCCAGGGCGCGGACCAGGGCCGCGTGCCCTTCGCGGAACCAGGCGAGCAGCTCCGCGCCCGCCAGCTCCGGGGCGTCCGGGAACGGCACCCGCTCCAGCAGTCCCTCCTCGACGTACCCGGCCGCCCAGCGGTGCACCGAGCCGGTGTGCCGCAGCAGATCGGTGACGTGCCACCCCGGACAGGTGGGCACACGGGCGTCCGTACCGGCCTGTTCCGCCAGCTCGGCGAGCAGCTCCCCGTCCCGTTCCAGCGTCTTCACGAATGTGGTGATCTCCATGCGGGAAGTCTGTCAGCAGGCCCGCGACAATGGAGGAATGGAAGGGGAACTCTTCCCGCGCGAGCGGACCGTGATCGCCCCCGGTGCCGTGCACGTGCCCGACTGGCTCGCACCGGCGCGGCAGCGGGAGTTGCTGGCCGCCTGCCGCGAGTGGGCACGCCCGCCCGCCGGCCTGCGCACCGTGCACACCCCGGGCGGCGGCACGATGACCGCCCGGCAGGTGTGCCTCGGGCTGCACTGGTACCCGTACGGCTACGCCCGCACCGCCGTCGACGGCGACGGGGCCCCCGTCAAACCGATGCCCGGATGGCTCGCCGAGCTGGGGCGGGAAGCGGTGGCCGCCGCGTACGGGGAGCTCCCGGGGAGCGAGGTCGCGTACGACATCGCCCTGATCAACTTCTACGACGGCGACTCCCGCATGGGCATGCACCGCGACGCCGAGGAGCGGTCCGGGGCGCCGGTGGTCTCGCTCAGCCTGGGCGACGCCTGCGTCTTCCGCTTCGGGAACACCGTCTCGCGCGGACGGCCCTACCGGGATGTCGAGCTGCGCAGCGGGGATCTGTTCGTCTTCGGCGATGCGAGCCGACTGGCCTATCACGGGGTGTCGAAGGTCCTGCCGGGCACCGCCCCGCAAGGGCTCGGGCTGACCGGCCGGCTGAACATCACGCTCCGGGTCGGCGGCCTCGGCCCGGCCACCACCTGACGGCGGCGTCCGGCGCCCTCCGATCATGCGAGGATCGATGCCATGAACGGCAACGGGGCCCCGCCGCGGGTGGGGGATGTGACCACGGTGTCCACGGCTTCTTCGGCTTCTTCGGCTTCCACGAGGACCAAACTGGAGCGGGGCCGCAGCGCGCTCGGCCCCGCGCTGGAGCTCGTCCACACCGGCCGCGCCCCGACCCGGGCCGTGCTGACGGCCGAGCTCGGGGTCACCCGCGCGACGGCCGGAGCGGTCGCCGCCGAGCTGGAGGCGCTCGGGCTGATCCGCGTCGACTCCCGCCCCGGCGGCGCGGGCGGCACCCAGGGCCGCCCCTCGCACCGCCTCTCGGTCGACGAGAACGGCCCCGTGGCGCTGGCCGCACAGGTGCACGCGGACGGCTTCCGGGCCGCGCTGGTCGGTCTCGGGGGCCGGATCGTGGCCACCGCCCCCGGCAAGCTCACCGTCTCCGCCGACCCGGCGCAGGTCCTCGGCGCCGTGGTGGAGGCCGGGGCCGCGCTGCTCGCGGAGACCGGCCGCCGCTGCATCGGCGCGGGGCTCGCGGTCCCCTCCGCGGTCGCCGAGCCGGAGGGCACGGCGCTGAACCCGCTGCACCTGGCCTGGCCGCCCGGTTCCCCCGTACGGGCCGTCTTCGCCGAGTGCGTGAAGGCGGCCGGGATCGACGGCCCGGCCCTGACCGGGAACGACGTCAACCTCGCGGCCCTGGCCGAGCACCGGCACGGCGCGGGGCGCAGCGCGCAGCACCTGCTGTGCGTGGCCACCGGGCACCGCGGGGTCGGTGGGGCGCTGGTGCTGGACGGCCGCCTGCACAGCGGGAGTTCGGGCCTGGCCCTGGAGGTCGGCCACCTCACGGTGAATCCCGAGGGGCGGCCCTGTCACTGCGGGAGCCGCGGCTGCCTGGACGTGGAGGCCGACCCGCTGGCGTTCCTCACGGCCGCGGGGCGCACGCCCGGCCCCGAGGTGTCACTGCTCCAGCAGGCCCGCGACCTGCTGAGCGCGGAGTACGCGGAGCCGGCGGTACGGGCGGCCGCCGAGGAGCTCATCGACCGGCTCGGGCTCGGCCTCGCGGGCCTGGTGAACATCCTGAACCCGGACCGGATCATCCTGGGCGGGCTGCACCGGGAGCTCCTGCACGCCGACCCGGAACGGCTGCGCGCGGTGGTCGCGGACCGCAGCCTGTGGGGGCGCAGCGGGGGTGTCCCGATCCTGCCGTGCACCCTGGACCACAACAGCCTGGTCGGCGCGGCGGAGCTGGCGTGGCAGCCGGTGCTCGACGACCCGCTGGGGGCGCTGGGGGCCGCGGCCTAGAGCGGCCGGCTGCGGCTGGGTCCCCCCATCCGGCCGGGCCGCCCCCGGCCATCCCGGCCCCGCCTGGCCGCACTGGTCGGGGCCCCGGGTCGCGGCTCCCGCCGCCGTGCGCTACCCGGGCGTGACGCCGACCGACGCCGGTACCGACAGGCCTGTCGAGACGGCCACCGGGTCCACGGCGACGATCGCGGTCCGGGCGGGTTCTCGTACGGGCTTGGTCCGGATCCGTACCGGATGCGCCGGAGCCGGCGGCGCGGGGGCCGCCGTGAGCGAGAACCACACCACCTTGCCCGGACCGTCCGGCTGGTGCCGGGCACCCCAGGCCTCGCTGACCGCCTCCACGAGCGCGAGTCCGCGCCCGCAGGTCTCCAGTGAGTCCGCCTCTCCCGCCCGGAGCACCGGGAGCCGCGGATCGCTGTCGATGACCGAGACCGTGAGCCGCCCGAGGCGGAACTCGATCTCGACGGTGCAGGTCTTGTCCGGTTGCGCGTGGCGGTGGACGTTGCTCAGCAGTTCCGTCACGCCGAGCGCGGCCCGGTCGATGAGCGGATCGAGCTGCCAGTGGCGCAACTGCGCAGAAACGATTCTGCGGATCTGACCTATGCGCGACGGCAGCGCCTGCAGTTCGACGACGCAGTGCCTGCGGGAATGACTGATCACGGCTGCGACTCCCCGACATGAGTGTTACGGGTGCTGCACCCTCGGTAATGCTCCACCAGGGTCACCCACGGTGCTCCACAGTGCAACCGAACGCGATCGAAAGCGATTCGCATGGAACCCCAAAGTGACTGTTTGTGCAGGTGGGGGAGGTACATTGCGAAAGCAGGGGGCGAATACACGCACAAAGGAGCACGGCGCATGAGCACCACCGGTACCAGCGGTACGACTGCCACGACCATCGACGTCGACCGCAGCGACGCGGATTACCGCGCTTGGCTCAAGGAGGCCGTCCGCAAGGTCCAGGCGGACGCCAACCGCTCCGCGGACACCCACCTGCTGCGCTTCCCGCTCCCCGAGGCCTGGGGCATCGACCTCTACCTCAAGGACGAGTCCACGCACCCGACGGGCTCCCTCAAGCACCGTCTCGCCCGCTCGCTGTTCCTCTACGCCCTCTGCAACGGCTGGATCCGCCCAGGCCGCCCGGTCATCGAGGCCTCGTCCGGCTCCACCGCCGTGTCCGAGGCGTACTTCGCCAAGCTGATCGGCGTCCCGTTCATCGCGGTCATGCCGCGCACGACCAGCCCGGAGAAGTGCCGCCTCATCGAATTCCACGGCGGCGAATGCCACTTCGTGGACGACTCGATGAAGATGTACGAGGAGTCGGCGGAGTTGGCCGCCCGCACCGGCGGCCACTACATGGACCAGTTCACGTACGCGGAGCGGGCCACCGACTGGCGCGGCAACAACAACATCGCGGAATCGATGTACCAGCAGCTGCGGCTGGAACGTTTCCCCGAGCCCGCCTGGATCGTGGCCACCGCCGGCACCGGCGGCACCTCCGCGACCATCGCGCGGTACGTGCACTACATGCAGCACGACACCCGCATCTGTGTCCCGGACCCGGAGAACTCCTGTTTCTTCGACGGCTGGACCCTGGGCGACCCGCACGCGAGCAGCGATTGCGGCTCGCGCATCGAGGGCATCGGCCGGCCGCGCATGGAGCCGAGCTTCGTACCGGGCGCCATCGACCGGATGATGAAGGTCCCGGACGCGGCGAGCGTCGCCGCCTGCCGCGCGCTGGAGACGGCCATAGGGCGCAAGGCGGGCGGCTCGACCGGCACCGGCCTGTGGAGCGCGCTGAAGATCATCTCGGAGATGGTGGCCGAGGGCCGTACGGGCAGTGTCGTCACCCTGCTGTGCGACCCGGGCGACCGCTACCTGGACAAGTACTACTCCGACGCGTGGCTGGCCGCGCAGGGGCTCGACATCGCCCCGTACGCGCAGACGATCGAGACGCTGCTGACCACGGGCGTCTGGCGCGAGCCCGCGGCCTGACCGCGCCGCGCCGGCCCGGGCGCACCGGGTGACGGGACGGGCGGCTACTGATCCGCCCGGCGCCGTACGGTGAGGCGACCGTCGAGCGTACGGACCGCCGTGCGGAAGGAGTGGCCCAGGCCCGGGCGGGCGGCGGCGAGGGCCAGCCGGAAGGCGGCCGGCCCGTCCGCGGCGAAGGTCCACCGGACGTGGGTGCCCGAGCCGGCGGGGGTCAGCCGCCACTCCTCCAGCAGGGCGCGGATTCCCGGGGCGTTGGTTTCGTCGACCCGGTACGCGTAACGCTGTTCGGGGTCCGCGGCCATGATCGTCTCCTGGAAGCGCACCCCGCCCATCAGCTTGACCTCGCGCCCCGCGCCGCCGTGTGTGGGGCGGGCCAGGGTGACCGCCCTGAACCACCGCGGCCAGCCCTCCACCTCCTCCGCCAGTGCCGCGTACACGGCCTCGGGCGCGGCCGCGGCCCGCGCGGCGAAGACCAGCCGCACCGGCGCGTCCTCGATGAAGTCCAGCCCCACCGGGCGGAGTCGGCGCAGAGCCATGGCGTTACCCCCTGGGGCGGTGGACGGAAGGCGGGTGCGGAACACGGGTGTGGAACACGAGTGCGGCGCGGCGTCACCATAATTGACCATCGGTCAGATGTCTTCCCCGGGCCCCGAAACCCGCGGCGCGGGGGCTGGGCAGGCGGCAGGCGGCGCGGGATGCTGGAGCCGCGCCGATCACGCCCCGCGAGCGGAGGCCACCTTGCCGGAAGCCCCCAGCCCCGAACCGCCCCTGGCTCCCGAACCGCGCCTCGTTGCCGAACCGCCCCCGGCCCCCGAACCGCCGCTCGCCCTCGAACTCCTGGTCCACGGAGTCGCCGGCGCCGCCCCCGCCGAGCTGCTCGGCGACCCGCGTACGGTGCGCGTCACCGGCGACTCCACCGCGGCAGTCTTCCGCCGCACCGAGGACGCCGACGCCGAAGCCCACCCCGGGCGCTACCGGGGACGGCCCGTCCCCGAGGCCTACTGCTGGTCCCGGCTCACCTCCGGCAACGGCGCCCGCGCGCTGTGGCTGCTGCTCCTGCCCTTCATGGTGGCCAACCTCGCCCACTGGGCCCGCCCGCCCACGCCCGCCGCCGACCCCGCGCCCCGCACGGTGCGCACGTACGGGGTGCTCGTACGGATCCTCGCGCTCAGCCTGACCGTGCTGCTGATCGCGGCCGCCTGCGAGGTCGCGCTCGACCTGTTCGCCTGGCAGTGCGCGGGCTCCGGCAGCTGCACCGGCCGCCGTACCTGGCTCCGGTTCCTCGAGCCCGGCGGCGGCTGGTGGGCCCGGCCCGGGCGCCGGCTCGCCCTCGCGGCGCTGGTCCCCGCCGCGCTGACCGGGCTGCTCTGGTTCCTGTCGAACCGCACGTGGAGCGCCTACGAATCCCAGCCGCCGCCCGCCGGCGCCGCCGACCCGGACACCGCGTCGGACACCGCGCCCGCGCTCGGCCGTCCCGGATTCTGGTACGGGCGACGGCTCGTGGCCCGGCTGCGCGCCGCGCACACCGCTGCCGGGCTGCTCACCGTGGCCGCGGCCGTCGCCGCACCCACCGCCCGTTACGACCGCCGCGCCGGTTCGCCCGTACTCGAAGTCCTGGGCTGGGCGGCCCAGTCGCTGCTCGTCGCCGGGGGACTCACCGTGGCCTGGGTCGTCTGCCGGCGCGGCCGCACCGAGGCCCGGGCCGACCACCGGCTCGACCGGGCCGCCGTCACCCTGCTGCCCGGCGCCGCCCTCGCCCTCCTCGCCGCCGTCCTCCTGTACGCCTGTTGGCCGCGCCCCGGCTGGACCTCCGCCGGGCGGCTCCCCGGGGACTTCGCCTTCGGGGTCCTCATGCTGGGCCAGGGCGTCTGCGTGCTCGCCCTCACCGGCGTCGCCGCGTACCTCCACCGCCGGGCCCCCGACCCGGCCGCCGCCCTGCACGGCCTCGGCGGGCCCGCCGTCGCCATGCTCGGCTGCGCGCTCGGCGGGGTGATGTCCGGCGGGGTCGCCCAGCGCGTCGCCGACTGGCTGGACGGGGGAGCCACCCCGGGGATGGCCGGGGCGCCGCTGCCCGGGCCGCCCGTACTGCTGTCCTGGCAGGCCGCCGTGCTGCCCCCGCTGCTCCTCGTACTGGCCCTGCTCGCCGCCTGGTTCGCGGGGCGCGGAGCCCGGGCCCGGCGCCGGCTCGCGGCGACGGTCGCCGCCGAGTACCCGGGGGAGGCGCCGGACCAGGCCCGCAGTCGCCGGATCGCCGGGGCCCGGGCCGCCGCCGCCCTCACCGACTCCGCCCCGTGGTTCGTGGCGGCCGTCTCCGGGATCACCCTGCTGCTCGGCGCGGGCGCGCTCGCCGGAGCCTGGATCAGCGGGCGGGTACCGGGCGAGGCGGCCCGCGGCACCGGGTCGCTCCTGGAGAGCGCCGCGCGCGCCGCCCAGGACACCGGGTCCTGGCTCATCGGCTTCGGCTTCGTCCTCTTCGTCACCTGGGGCCGCCGCGCCTACCGGGACCCCGCCGCCCGCCGCACCATCGGCATCCTGTGGGACGTCGGCACCTTCTGGCCGCGCGCCGCCCACCCGTTCGCGCCGCCCTGCTACGCCGAGCGCGCCGTCCCCGACCTGACCTGGCGGATGACCGGCTGGACCGGCCGCACCGGCGGCCGCCTGGTGATCTCCGGCCACTCCCAGGGCAGCGTGCTCGCCGCGGCCGCCGTCTGGCAACTGCCGCCGCCCGTCCGCCGCAGGGTCGCCCTGCTCACGTACGGCTCCCCGCTCGGCCGCCTCTACGGCCGCTGGTTCCCCGCCTACTTCGGCCCCGGCCCGCTCACCGCGCTGCACCGGGAGGTCGACTGCTGGCGCAACCTGTGGCGGGCCACGGACCCCATCGGCGGCCCCGTGCTGCCCGGCACCCGGGAGGGCGTGGACCGCGGACCGCTGGCCGACCCGCTCGCCTACGGCCGCAGCGCCGGCCACCCGCTGCCCGCGCCGATCCTCGGCCACTCCGACTACCAGGCCGATCCGGCCTTCGCCGCCGAACGCGACGCCCTGCTCGCGCGCCTGGGCGCGGCGGCACGGGCCTCGGAGCCCCGTCCTGGGGGTCCCTCAGGACGGAGTCCGGGGGAGGTGGCCGGGGGGGTGCCGGGTCAGCGCCTCAGCAAGGCGCGGGCTGTCCCGGCAGATCCGCCGGGAACAGCAGGGTGAGCTCGTCCTTGCTCGGCTCCGACAGCTGGGCCACCCGCCCCGCGTGCCGCTCCACCATCGACTCGAAGGTCTGGCGCGCGGTGCGGCCGTTGCCGAAGGCCGGTCCCTTGGGCAGCTCCGTGAAGTACGTCAGCAGCGCCTCGGCGGTGCCCTCTCCGAGCCGGTACTCGTGCTCCTCCGCCTGCTGTTCCACGATCCGCAGCAGTTCCTCGGGCCCGTAGTCGCCGAAGGTGATGGTCCGGGAGAACCGAGAAGCCACTCCGGGGTTCACGGTGAGGAAACGGTCCATCTCCGCCGTGTACCCGGCGACGATCACCACCACCGCCTCGCGGTGGTCCTCCATCAGCTTGACCAGGGTGTCGATCGCCTCGCGGCCGAAGTCCCGGCCCGAGTCCTCCGGCGCCAGCGCGTACGCCTCGTCGATGAACAGCACCCCGCCACGCGCCCGGTCGAAGGCCTCTTGCGTACGGATCGCGGTGGATCCGATGTGCTCGCCGACCAGGTCCACGCGGGACACCTCGACCAGATGCCCGCGCTCCAGCACCCCGAGGGAGGCGAGGATCTCCCCGTACAGCCGGGCGACCGTGGTCTTGCCCGTGCCGGGGGAGCCGGTGAAGACGAGGTGCCGACGCACCGACGCGGCCTTGAGGCCCGCCTGTTGCCGCCGCCGGCCCACCTCGATCATGTCGGTGAGCGCGCGCACCTCGCGCTTGACGCTGTCGAGGCCGACCAGTGCGTCGAGCTGGCCCAGCACCTCCCCCGAGCCCCGGGCCGCCGCAGCGGTCGGCGCGGTCGCGGTCGCCGTCGCCACCCCGCCGTCCGGCCGGTCGGCGGGCCGCGCCGCCGGTACCTCCGCCGCCCGGAGTACGGGGCTCTGCCCGGCCGCGACCGTACGGACCCCCGCGTGCGCCCCGGCGAACGAGCCGCCCGAGGCCGCCCGGGCCGCCGGCCGGGCGGCGGACTCGTCGCCGGTGCAGTCCTCGGCGACCGGCCCGTCCTCCGGGAACTCGTAACCCCCGCGCGCACAGCGCTCGGTGTGACAGCGCGCCAGGGTGGTGCGGCAGCCGTCGAGGATGTGGAAGCCGAAGCCGGAACTGCCCGTCACACGGCAGGCCGTGAAGGTGCCGCGGCCGCCCGCCGACACATAGAACCCGGCCTCGGCGGGGGAGGTGACCGTGCACCGCTCCAGGGTGGGGTCGGCGCCCTTCGTGACGATCACGCCGGTCTGTACCGCGTCGATGGTGCAGTTGGCGAGGGTGCCCCCGCTGCCGTGGTCGCGGAACCAGGCCCCGGTGGCCGCCTCGCGGATCCGGCAGTCGTCGAGCTGCGCGGTGGCCCCGTCGCTCACCGACACCGCGGTGTTGCGCACCTGGGACAGATCGCTGTCGACCACGTCGACGCGCGAACCCCGGTCCAGTACGAACAGCGCGTCCGGCACGTCGTGGACCCGGCAGGAGTCGAGCGAGACGGCGGCCCCGTCACTGATCCACACCGCCGGATAGTCGCCGGTGCTGTCGTGGATCTCGCAGGAATCGGCGTCGACCCTGGTCCCCGGGTCCCACACCGACAGCCCGTTGCGGCCGAAGCGGCGGACCGTGGTGCGGCTGAGCGTGAGTACCGAACGGGACCGCAGGTCGACCGCGTTCTCCGGGATGTCGTGGATGTCGCAGCCGGCCAGGGTGAGCACCGCGTCGGTGTCGAGGGTGACCCCGTCGGCCGTGGTGCGGTGCACCGCGCAGTCCGTGAGCCGGGCCGTGGCGCGGGCCGCGATCTGCACACCGGTGCCCTTGATCTCGTAGACCTCGCAGCCCAGCGCCTCCAGGCCCGAACCCTCGCCCGTGACCCCGATGCCCGCGCCCGTGGCGTGGTGGATCCGGCAGCGCTCCAGCCGGGGGCGGGCGCCGCCGCGCACCGAGATCCCGGTCTGCCCGGCGGCCAGGACCTCGCACTCCTCGAACACTCCGCCGCCGCCGTCCAGTACGGCGATCCCGACGCCGCTCGGATTCTCCACCGTGCACCGCCGTACCAGGGGCCGGGCCCCGGTGCCGCGAACCTCGATGCCGGCCGCGGACCGCGTGCTCACCCGCAGATCGGTGAGCTCGGGCGCGCCGTCCTCCACGAGCAGCGCGGGAGCGGCCCGGTCCTGGCCCTCCAGGTGCAGGTCCTGGACCACGGCCGAGGCGCGCACGGTCAGTGCGACCCCGTCGAGCGGGGCGATCCGCACCGACCCCAGCCCGCCCTCCGGCCCGCGCAGGGTGACGGCATGGTGCAGCACCAGGTTCTCCCGGTAGGTGCCGGGGGAGATGGACAGCACGTCCCCGTCGCCCGCGACGGCCAGAGCCGCCGCCAGCGTCGGATACTCACCGGAGCGGCGCCGCCATCGCGAAGCCCCGCCGTGCGTCACCTGGACCGTGCCCTGAGCCATGGTGCTGTCGTGCCCCCACCCTCGTACTCGCCGCGCCGCCGATGCGGACGGTCTGGTCTGGCCGGTCCACCGTAGCGCGCGCGGGGCCGGTGAGTTGCCAGGTCAACTGCCCGCGCCCGCCCGGCCCCAGTCCGGCCCGGCCGCCGCCCACGCGCGGTCCAGCCGTATGTACCGCCGATGCATGAGCCGCCGTACGACCAGCCGGCGGACCGTCTCGACCAGTACGGCGGCCGCCATCGCCGCTGCCAGGCCCGCCACCCCCGCGTGGACGGCGGCCGAGGACGGGTCGAGCGGCTGCCCCACCAGCCGGCCGTGCGCATCGGTCCATATCCGGAACCGCTCGCCGGGGCGCGGCGGTTCCTCCGCGGCCGGCACCGTGCCCTCGTGGCTGCTGCCGTCGGGAGCGGTCCACGAGGCCACGATCTGCGTACGGTGCGGGGCCGTCTGCTGCGTGGAGGGATCGGCGGACCCGTCCGCCGCCGACTCCGGGGCCGGCCGGACCACCACCGCCGGAACGAGATGCCGCTCCTGCCGCTGCTCGCGCGCGGCCCGCTGCAGCGTCCCGTCCACCTGTACACCCGCGACCCAGCCGATGGCCGGAGCCACCAGCAGGACGCACACCAGCGCGGCGAACGCCACCCACGCCTCGAAGAGATCGGTCGGCCGGCGCAGCGGATTGCGCCGCCAACGCCACACACCCATTGCTGTCCACACGGTCCGGCACCCCCTTTGCCTCCGTCTGCCTGCGCGTCCAAGCCTTCCGCATGCCCCGGGGACGCGCATTCCGGGACGCGCGGGACCTGTGTCACCCGATCCGGTGCTGATTCCCGGCGCTGGTCATGCGCCGGTCGCCTGTGCCGAACCTCGCGGGTTTCCACCTGTCCTGACTGCTCCAACGGCGTGGTCGCACCGGTTGGTTCCAGCCCGGGGCCGGAGCCCCTCGAAGGTGTCATTCCGGCGGCCTTTCGAGGCTCCGAGGCCGCACGACAGGTCATTCGCGACAGGTCATTCGCGACAGGTCATTCGCGACGGGTCATTCCTGCCAGGTCGTTCGGGACACGTCGTTCCCGCCGGGTCGTTCGCGGCGCGTCATTCCAGGATTCGGACCTCGTCGCCGACGCGCACCGTACCCAGCCGCACCGGCACCAGCTGCCGCCCGAACGCCAGCGACTTCCCGATCCGCCGGTGCACGGCCAGGGTCTTCAGCGGCTCCTTGCCCCGTTCCGCCGTCCGCTGGTCGGTGGTGGTGATGACGCACCGCCCGCACTCCCGGACCCCGCGGAAGACGGCGTCGCCGATCGCGATGCGCCGCCAGCCGTCCTCGGCCCAGGCCTCGGCCCCGGAGACCACCACATTGGGGCGGAACCGGTTCATCGGCAGCGGGCCCTCCTGCGGATGGTCCCCTCGCGCGATCAGCGCGTTGAGCGCGTCGAGCGAGGCCAGGGTCGTGATCAGCAGCGGATAGGCGTCGGCCAGGCTCACCGTCTCGCCCGGCAGCGCGTAGTCCGGATCCACGGGCCGCCGTACGGCCGGATCGTCCAGGTGCACCAGCCGCGCCGGCACCCCGAGGTACGCGCTGAACCAGTCGGCCGCGGCGCTCGCCGCGACCACGGTCTCGACCTTCTTCCCGAACAGCACGACCGGCTCCAGCGGCCCCGGTCCGGGCAGCTCCACGACCAGTTCCGCCATGCCGGGCGCCGACACCGCGATCCGGCCGCCGCCCGCCGGACGGGCCGCGGCCAAGGCCAGCCGCGGCTGCTGACGTTGGGTTATGACCGTTCCCCCGGAGTCGACCAGCGCCCACCGCCGGTCCCCGGACAGCCCCCAGGGCTCCACGGCCACCTCGTCGGGAGCGGTCCCCGCTACCGATTTGACGGGATGGACGTGAAGCGCCTGGACATACAAGTTCGACATGGGGGGCATCCTGCCAGCCGCCCCCTCCACCGCCCCAGCGGATTGATGCTCCTCCGTCAGTAGCCGCGCCCCTGGTACGGGCGGCCGTACGGGTCCTCGTACGAGGCGGCAGGCACCGGCGCGGGAGCCTGCATCGGACGCGGCGCGGCCGGGCGCATGGCCTCGTACCCGGTGGCCGCGGCGACCGGACGGGGCTGTTGCGGCTGGGGCTGCGGCATGTATCCCGTGCGGGCCGCCATCGGCTGCTGCTGCGGGATGTAGGGGGCGGGCGCGTTCTGCAGCGGCATCGGCTGCGGTGCGCCCTGCTGCTGGTACGGGTAGCCGTACGCGGGGGACTGCTGCTGCGGCATCGCCGGCGGCAGCGCCGGCAGCGACGACGCGAGGGCCGGCAGGTACCCACCGCTCGAATACCCGGCGCTCGGGGAGTCGTAGGCGGCCGGGACGCGGATCGGGGCGATCTGCGGAGTGCCGCGTTCGGCGACGAGGGAGTCGTAGATGGGGGTGTCCGGGAAGGAGGGCGCGGAGTAGTAACCGCCGCCATAAGTGGAGCGGGGGGAGGTCATGGGACCTAAGTTAAGCCCACGACTTCACGGGGTCCATAGCGAGGTGCTCCGAACACCGCCCTGACCTGCATATTCGCAGGTCAGGGCCACAGCTTTCACTTGGCGTTCACGTGCACGATTTCGCCACTTCCACCCCAGCTTGTTCCCACTCGTACTCACCGGTTGTGCACTGCACCGACTTGGTGCTGACGCAGCGTCACAAGCCGGTGACCTCGGATGACGCTGTTTCGGGCAGCAGTTCGCCGTTTCAGGCGTCGCTGGGCCGGGCATAGGTTCGGCCCTTCCACGCCGCGCCGCGCCCCCGGTAGTGCTGAACGGCCGAGTCGACGGTCATCAGGAGGTACAGCAGCGCGGTGAACGGAAGCAGCGGCGCGAGCGCGGCGGGCTGCCCGTAGTAGCGGAGCATCGGGAGGTAGGTGCCGGCCATCAGCAGCCAGGCGAGGCCCCCGGCCCCGGCGATCGCCGGGTGCCCGGTCGCGAGCCCCGCGAGGAGGGCGGCCGGGGGCACGAGGTAGACGAGCGCCAGGCCCGCGACCGTCCCGGCGAGCAGGAGGGGCTGGTGGCGCAGTTGGGCGTAGGCGCTGCGCGAGACCATCCGCCACAGGTCGCCGAGCACGGGGTACGGGCGCACGCTGTCGACCCGCTCCGCCAGCCCGAGCCAGATCCGGCCGCCGGAGCGCTGGACCGCGCGGGCGAGCGAGACGTCGTCGATGACGGCCTGGCGGATGACGTCGGGCACGCCGGCGCGCACGGCGGCATCGGTGCGCAGCAGGACGCAGCCGCCGGCGGCGGCCGCGGTACGGGCGGTGGGGCGGTTGATCCAGCGGAAGGGGTAGAGCTGGGCGAAGAAGTACACGAAGGCGGGTACCACGAGCCGCTCCCAGAGGCCGGCGACGCGGAGCCGGGCCATCTGGGAGACGAGGTCGAGGTCTGCGGAGGTCGCGGCGGCGACCAGCTCGCGGAGGCTGTCGGGCTCGTGCGCGATGTCCGCGTCGGTGAGGAGGAGGTAGTCGGGCTCGGTGGCGGGCGCGGTGCGGGCCAGCGCGATGCCGTGGCGCAGGGCCCAGAGCTTGCCGGTCCAGCCGGGGGCGGGGTCGCCGGGGGAGGTGACGGTGAGCGGGAGCCCGGGGTGCTCGCGGGCGAGGAGCCGGGCGAGGGCGCCGGTCCCGTCGGTACTGCCGTCGTCGACCAGGATGACCTCGGCTTCGCCGGGATAGTCCTGGGCGATGAGGGAGGGCAGGCTGCGGGGCAGCACCTCGGCCTCGTCCCGGGCCGGGACGACGATGGCGACGGAAGGCCAGCGGGCGGGGGCGGTGCGCGGGGGGAGGCGGACGTCGGTACGCCAGAACATGCCCTGGGCGAGGGTGAGCCAGAGCCAGGCGGCAAGGGAGGCGTAGGCCGCGCAGGCGGCGGTGAGGAGGCCCATGGCGGCAGTGTGCCGGGCCGCGCGGGGCGTGTCGCGCATCCGGCGGCCCCGGGTGCGGCGGGCCTCGCCGGCCGGGCCGCGGTCGCCGGCGCGCGCGCTGCCTTGCGGACAACGGGGTGGGGCCGGGGGCGCGGCGCGGCCGGGGCTGCGCTCGGGGCCTGTGGTGCGCGGCGCGGTGTGGGCGGCGGCTCGGGGCCGGCCGGCCCGGCGCCGGCCGGCCCGGCGGCGTCGCACCCGGGGACCGTCGCCGTTCCGTCCGCACCCGACGGTGCGGGCCCCGAGCTCACGGCCTTCCGGTGGCACATCGGCAGGCGGGGCGGGCAGGTTCGGCGGACGCGGCAGACCGGGCCGGGCCCGCTCCGGGAGGCCTTGGTGCCGGGGCACGGGAGGGTGTGGGTGGTCCGCGGCGCGGCGCGGCGCGAAGTGGAGTTGGTGAGCCGAGGCCGGCTGAACCGGCGCCGTCCCGACCGGGCCCGCGGCCTTCCGGCGGCACATCGGCAGGCGGGGCGGGCAGGTTCGGCGCGCGGCGGGCCCATGCGGGCGGGGCCCGCTCCGGGATGGCCTCGGTACCGGGCTGCGGTCGTCGTGGTCGGGGCCGGGCGCGTGGAGCGGGCGGGTCGCCGTCGGGGCCCGTGGTCCGCGGGGTGGGCGGGTGCACACCGCCCGGCTGCTGGACTCGGTGGAGCCGCGGGTCGATTCGGTCTGAACCGGACCGGTCCGCGAGGCCTGAGGCGTCGGGCGGGTGGTCGGTGGGGGCAGCGGGCCCAGCCCGGCCCGTCCCGCCCGGGCCCGTCGTCGTCCCGGCCGGGGCTGGTGTGTCCGCCGTGCCTGCCCGCTGGCGATGCGCTGCCGGGAAGCCGTGGGGTCGGGGACCGGGCGGGGAGGGTGTCGGGGGTTGGGGCGGGAGGGGTCCGGCGGGGGTGTCGACTAAGGTGGGCGGGTGAAGATCGCGCTCATGGACTCCGGAATCGGCCTCCTCGCGGCGGCCGCGGCGGTGCGGCGGCTGCGGCCGGACGCGGATCTGGTCGTGTCCAACGACCCCGACGGGATGCCCTGGGGGCCCCGGACCCCGGCCGACCTCACCGGGCGGGCCCTCGACGTCGCCCGGGCCGCCGCCGCGCACCGCCCCGACGCGCTGATCGTGGCCTGCAACACCGCCTCCGTGCACAGCCTGCCCACCCTGCGCGCAGAGCTGGAGCCGGGGATTCCGGTCATCGGGACCGTACCGGCGATCAAGCCCGCCGCGGCCGCCGGCGGGCGCGTGGCGATCTGGGCCACCCCCGCCACCACCGGCAGCCCGTACCAGCGCGGCCTGATCCGCGAGTTCGCCACCGGCGCCCGCGTCACCGAGGTGCCCTGCCCCGGGCTCGCCGACGCCGTCGAGGCCGCCGACGACGCCGCCGTGACGGCCGCCGTCGCCGCGGCCGCCGCCCTGACGCCTGCCGATGTCACCGACGTCGTGCTCGGCTGCACGCACTACGAGCTGGTCGAGGCAGCCATCCGAGCCGCCCTGACCGCCCGGACACAGGGCGCGGAGCTGGTGTTCCACGGATCCGCCGAGGCCGTCGCCGTCCAGGCGCTGCGCCGGATCGGTGCCCGCCCCGAGCCGGCTCTGCCCGCCACCGGCGGCCTGACCGTCCTGCGCAGCGGGCGCCTCGGGACCCTGCCCGCCGCCGCCCTCGGGTACGCCGAGGGGCGGCTGCTCGCGGGACAGGGCGCGGCCGTCGGCTGACCCTCAACAGGGCCCGGCCGACGCCAGCCGACGGGCCAGCCCGCGCAGATCGTCTGCGCTGAGGACCCGGCCCCCGAACCCGGGCAGCGGCACGTGCAGCGCGGCAGTCCAGTGCTCCGGGACCGACCGCTCCCCGTAGCGGGCCCCGGCAAGCGCTCCGGTCACCGCCGCCACGGTGTCGGTGTCCCCGCCCAGGTCCACGGCGGCCCGTACCGCCTCCGCGAATCCGCCGGTCGTCCGCAGCGCCCACACCGCCGAGCCGAGGCAGGGCCACACCGCCCCGTTGAACTCGGTGGCCAGGCCCGGGTGCCACGCGGGATCGAGTACACGCCCGTACCGCTCGCGGTGGTCCGGGTGGACCGCGGCGAGCGTCGCGGGCAGGGCGGCCAGCGGATCGGCGCCGTCCAGGGCCACGCGCACGAGCTCGTGCAGGACGGCCGTGCCCTCCCAGGCGGCCCGGTCGCCGTGGGTCAGCGCCGCGATCCGCCGGGCGGCGTCCATGGTCTCCTCGCGCCCGGCGCCCGCGAAGTAGACCGCCGAGGTGGCCGCGCGCATCAGCGAACCGTTGCCCGCCGCCCGGGCGTTGATCTGGAAGTGCAGGGCGGCCGCGAGGTCCCAGGGCTCGCCGTTCGTCAGTACGTCCTCCGTCTGGAGGCCGATGTCCTTCGGCTGACCGGCCGCCCACCGCTGGAACCGCCCGAAGACGTCCGGGAGTTCGAGGCCCCCGCGCTCCAGCAGGGACTCGCCGACCAGGACCGCCATCTGCGTGTCGTCCGTCGCCTCGCCCGGATCCCATCCGCCGCCGCCCCGCATCTCCTCGCCGCGCGCGCCGAGTTGCCCCGGCGGTCCGAACTCGTACGGCGCGCCCAGCGCGTCGCCCACCGCCGAGCCGAGTACGGCGCCCACGGCCCGGTCGAGTCGGGTGGTCACCGCGCCTCCTGGGCGCGTACGGAGGCCAGCAGATCGCGGGTGAAGAGGTCGAGGTCGTCCAGGCCGGCCGCCGCCAGGGTGGCCGGAGCGCCCGCCAGCAGGTGGGGGATCGCGCCGTGCAGGGCGAGGGTGAGCGCCCGCGCCTGCTCGGGCCCGGCCGGCAGTCCGGCCGCGCGCAGCAGGTGCGCGTGCGCCGCGAAGTCCGACGCCGCGATCGGGTCCAGCAGCGCGGCCAGCCAGGGCCGCCGGGTCGCCTCGGTCTGGAGCTCCAGATAGGCCAGTACGCGCGGCCGCCCGGGGCCGGCCACATCCCGCAGCAGCCCCGCGAGAAGCGCCGCGAGCTCCCGCGCGTCGGCCGGTCCGGGGCCGGCCCCCGCCAGGGCGGCGGCCAGTGCCCGGTACTGCTCCAGGCAGCGCTCGGCCACGGCCCGCAGCAGTGCGTCGCGGGTCGGGAAGTAGTTCTTGGCCGTGCCCGTGGGCACGGCGGCGGCCGCGTCGACGGCACGGTGCGTCAGTCCGCGCCCGCCCGCCTCGGCCAGTACGGCGATGGCCGCGTCCCGCAGCCGGTCCCTCCGGTCCTGATTCACGTTGCCAGCATAACCACGGCCGTGGTACCACAGATGTAGTACCACGGCTGTGGTGATCACCTGGTCGTGAGGACGGCGAGAAGTCGTGAGGACGGCGAGAAGGGGTTGGCCATGGCCAAGGGGACAGCGGCAGGCGCAAGGGCAGGCGAAACGGGAGCGGCCGTCGTGGTCGGGGCGGGCGTCGGCGGCCTCGCCACCGCCATCGGCCTGCGCCGCGCGGGCTGGACGGTGACCGTCGTGGAGGGCCGGGTCGCCCTCGAACGCTACGGAACGGCCTTCGGGATCCACCCCACCGCCCAGACCGCGCTCGACCGGCTGGGCCTAGGCGACGCGCTGCGGGCCCACGCCGTCCCGTACCGCGACGCCCGGATCCGGCGCCCCGACGGCAAGGTGCTGGCCGCTCTGCCGCTGGAACGGATCGAGCGCAAGGCGGGCCGTCCCGAACTGCTCATATCCCGGCCCCACCTGATCGACGCGCTGCTCGCCGAGCTCGGCCGGCTCGGCGGCGCGGAGATCACGTACGGACGCCGCCTCGCCGACCCGGCCGGTCTCCCGGCCGACCTCGTCGTCGGCGCCGACGGGATCAACAGCGTGGTCCGCACCGCGTACTTCGGCCGGCGCAGCGGCCCCCGGGAGATCGGCACGGTCGCCTGGATCGGCATCGCAGGATTCGAGACCGGCGTGTACGGCGAGACCTGGGGCGAGGGCCGCTTCTTCGGGATGACCCCCGTCGAGCCCGGCCGCACCAACTGGTACGCCACCGTCCCCGAGGCCACCACCGCCGACGAACTGCGGGACGCCTTCGCCGACTGGCACGACCCGGTCCCGCGCGTCCTGGCCGAGACGGACCCCGCGACCTGGATCCGGTACGAGATGCGCCACCTCCACCCGGCGCTGCCCGCCTTCGTCGCGGGCGGCCGGGTGGCCCTCGTCGGCGACGCCGCCCACGCCATGACCCCCAACCTCGGCCAGGGCGCCTGCACCGCCCTCCTCGACGCCGAGGCGCTGACCCGCGCCGTCGCCGCCGGCGGACCGGCCGGGCTGCCCGCCGCCCTGCGCGCGTACGACGCCGAGCGCCGCCGCAGCGCCCAGCGCGTCGCGTTCGCCTCCCGGAACCTGCACCGCTTCACGACCGGCCGCCGCCCGGCCCTGCGCGACGCGCTCGTCCGCCTGCTCCCGGGCGCCGGCTGAGGCCACGTCCGGGTGAGGCCACGTCCGGCCGAGACCCACGTCCGGCCGAGACCCACGTCCGGCCGAGACCCACGTCCGGCCGAGACCTGCGTCCGGGTGAGGCCTTCGTCCGGCCGAGACCTACGCCTCGGCGAGCCGGCGCTTCAGCTCCTCCTCGGAGACCTCCTCCAGGTGGGTCAGGAAGACCCACAGGTGCCCGGACGGATCCTGCAGGATGGCGGTCCGGTCGCCGTGGAACTGGTCCGCCGGCTCCTGCACCAGCTCCGCGCCGGCGGCCACGGCGACTGCCTGGTGAGTGGTCATACCGGGGACCGTAGAACCTCAAGTTTGGTTCAGGTCAAACGCGGGCAGACGCGCGATGCGGCGAGTCGTCGAAGCGGCGCAGCGAGCGAAGTGGGCGAAGCGGGTGAGAGGCGGTGGCGCGCATGCGGAACGTGAGTACGCTGCTACTCATGACGGGTCACCCTCCGGGTCCGCTCTGGACAGGCCGGGCCTCCAACCGCGCACAGTGGCTGCTCGCAGCCGCCGGTGCCGCCTGTCTGGCGCTCGGCATCGAGCTCGCCGTCGACAACGCCTGGACCTCTGGCATCGTCCCGCTGCTCATGTCCGTGATCGGCTGCCTCGCCGTGGGGCTCCTCATCCTCTACGGCACCCTCGCCTTCGTCCACGTGGCCGTCACCGTCGACTCCGAGGCCCTCGAAGTCCGTTGCGGCCACATCGGACTGCCGCGCCGCAAGATCAGGCTCGCGGACGTGACGTCCGCCGAGTTCATCCCCCGGATCACCCCCCAGCAATGGGGCGGCTGGGGCTACCGCTGGCGGCCCGAGAAGGGCACCGCGATCATCGTCCGACGCGGCGAGGGGCTGGAGGTGAGGCTCGGCGACGGGAAGCGCTTCACGGTCACCGTCGACGACGCCGAGAACGCCGTCTGGGTCATCCGCACCCACCTGAAGGCCCTCGCACGATAGTCGCTTACCGGCCCCCGGCGCGTGGGGACGTACACTCCGCCAGATGAGCAGCAGTGTCACCCGCGCGGCCGGGAACGAGCCCGCGCACCCCGTCGCCGGAGCCCGGACCGAAGTCGCGGAGCGCCCCGCCCCCACCCGGAAGCGGAAGGGCGCCGTGTTCGCGCGCGCCGTGCTCGCCGCCGTCGCCGGCGTGCTGCTCTACCTCAGCTTCCCGCCCCGCCCGCTGTGGTGGCTGGCCCCCCTCGCGCTCGCGCTGCTCGCCGGCTGCCTCCACGGCCGCCGCGCCCGGGCCGGCTTCGGCCTCGGGTTCCTCGCCGGGCTCGGCTTCCTGCTGCCGCTGCTCGTCTGGACCGGTGAGGAGGTCGGCCCGGTGCCGTGGCTGGCGCTGGCCGCCGTCGAAGCCCTCTTCATCGGACTCACCGGCCTCGGCATCGCCCTCGTCAGCCGGCTCCCGGCCTGGCCGCTGTTCGCCGCCGCCGTCTGGGTCGCGGGCGAGGCACTGCGCGCCCGGGCCCCCTTCGGCGGATTCCCCTGGGGCAAGCTCGCCTTCGGCCAGGCCGACGGCGTCTTCACCCCGCTCGCCGCCCTCGGCGGCACCCCGCTGCTCTCCTTCGCCGTGGCCCTCTGCGGATTCGGCCTCTACGAAGCGCTGCGCGTCGCCCTCGACCACCCCCGGCGCGCCACCGCAGCCCTGGCCGTGTTCACCGTCGTCGTCCCCATCGGCGCCGGCCTCGCCGCCCGGCCCCTCGTCTCCGACGCGGCCGAGGACGGCACCGCCGTGGCCGCCGTCATCCAGGGCAACGTGCCCCGCCTGGGCTTCGACTTCAACGCCCAGCGCCGCCAGGTCCTGGACAACCACGTCAACCGCACCATCCAGCTCGCCGAGGACGTCAAGGCCGGCCGCGCCCCGAAGCCCGACTTCGTCGTCTGGCCGGAGAACTCCTCCGACCTGGACCCGTACTCCCAGCCCGACGCGTACGAGGCCATCGACAGGGCGGTCAAGGCCATCGGCGTGCCCGTCGCCATCGGCGCCGTCGTGTCCCCCGAGACCGGCCCGCTGCGCAACACGATGATCCTGTGGGACCCGGTGGCCGGCCCCACCGCGACCTACGACAAGCGGAAGATCCAGCCCTTCGGCGAGCGCATCCCGATGCGCTCCTTCGTCCGGCTCTTCAGCTCGGACGTGGACCGGGTGCGCCGCGACTTCGGCCCCGGCAAGGACCCCGGCGTGTTCGACATGGACGGCAGCGGCGTCGGCATGGTCACCTGCTTCGAGGCCGCCTTCGACGACGCCGTCCGCTCCACCGTCCGGGACGGCGCCCAGGTGATCGCCGTACCCAGCAACAACGCCACCTTCGGCCGGACCCAGATGACCTACCAGCAGCTCGCCATGGACCGGGTCCGCGCCGTCGAGCACAGCCGTACCGTCCTCGTACCCGTCACCAGCGGGGTGAGCGCGGTGATCCGCCCCGACGGGACGATCGTGCGGCAGACGGAGATGTTCACCGCCGACGCGCTGGTCGCCGAGATCCCGCTGCGCTCCACCCGCACCCCGGCCACCGTCGTGGGGCCGCTGCCCGAGTACGCGCTGCTCGTCCTCGCCGCGGGCGGGATCGGCTGGATCCTGACCCGCCGGATTCGCGCCCGCCGGGTGGTCTGACGCGGGGCCGCCGCCCCGGCCTCGTAGGGTCGGGGGATGACCACACCCGATTTCATCCGCGAGATCCGCGCCACCGCCGGGCACCGGCTGCTCCTGCTGCCCGGGGTCACGGCCATCGTCCTCGACGACCGGGGCCGGGTGCTGCTCGGCCGGCGCTCCGACACCGGGCTGTGGTCCGTGGTCGGCGGGATCGCCGAGCCGGGGGAGCAGCCCGCCGAGACCGCCGTGCGCGAGGTGTACGAGGAGACGGCGGTGCGGTGTGTCCCCGAGCGGGTGGTCCTCGTCCAGATGCTGGAGCCGATCACCTACCCCAACGGCGACGTCTGCCAGTTCCAGGACATCACCTTCCGCTGCCGGGCGACCGGCGGCGAGGCCCGGGCGAACGACAGCGAGTCGCTGGAGGTGGCCTGGTTCGAGGTGGACGCGCTGCCCCCGCTGGAGCGCTTCGCCCTGGACCGCATCCACCGGGCCCTCCGCGACGAGCCGACCTGGTTCGAGCCGCCCGCCACCGAATTCGCCGCCGAGCTCGCCACGGACACGGACGGGCAGTCCGCCGATGCCTGAGCGCCTTCGGGAAGACCGCCCGGACGGCTTCGCGGAAGGTGCGCACACGCTGGAGCCGCGCTGAGGACGGTGGAGGGGCGTCAGCCCGCGTCCGACGCCTCGCGGTAGAGCTCCACCGCCTGGTCGCCCATCACCGCGCTGTACGAGACCTCCGGGACGGTGCCGCCGCCCTCGTGGCCGCCGAGGACACCGGCCAGTGCCCCGTCCACCAGCCAGGGGCTGCCGCTGGTGCCGCCGCTGAGGTCCGGGCAGTCGATGCGGCGCTGGGTGTCCGAGAACAGGGCCGTGGTGTTGGAGCAGCGCAGCGGGATCTCGTCGGTCCCCGGGTACCCGATGACCGTCACCGTGGCGTCGGCGGGCTGCAGGGCGGCGACCGGGAAGCCGCCCACGAGGTCCTCGACCGCACCGGACCGGCCGCCGTCCACCGGGGCGACCGTCGCGAAGGCGATGTCGTCGTCCGGGTTCTCGCCGTCCGTCCAGCCCCGGGCGACGTGGACACCGGTGACCTTCCACACGCCGTACGGGGCCTCGCCGTCCCGGTAGCCCGGCGCGAAGAAGGTGGTGTCCGGCTCCCCCAGGCAGTGCGCGGCGGTGGCGATCACATCGCGGTCGTCGCTCCGTACCACCGCGGCGGTGCAGAAGTGCCCGCCGTCGAGCCCGCCCGAGAAGAGTGCGCCGACCCGGTCCGCCGTGGCGCCGGGCAGGGCCTGAGCGGTGACGCCGAGCGGCGGCCGGGCCGCGGCGTCGGGCACGTCGACGCTGATCAACGCGGCCATGGCGGCCAGCGCCAGCAGGATCCTGGACGCCCGCCGCGCACGGGTGCGGCGGGCCGGTCGGGGGAGCATCCGGTGGATCATGTTCCGACCCTGCCCGCCGAACCTGTGTCCGGAGGGAGGTATTCCGTATGAATCCCCTGTGAATCCCGTGAACCCGATGTGAAACTCGGGCCACGGCCGGACAAGTTCCACGGCTCGGGGCGTAGTCGGAAGCCACCGGTCTATGGACGACCCGGACGGTTTCCGGACCGGGTGTTGTGCACTGCGGAGCGTGATCGTCCGGCCCGGCCGCCCCTAACCTCGCCGCAGGAGCACGAACGAGGGGCGGTACCCGGTGAACTGGCTCATCCACGACTACCGCGAGAGTGATCTCGCGGCGGTCGTCCATCTGATCGACACCACGGCGGAACTCGGCCAGGAGTCCGTCTTCTCGCTCGCCGAATGCATCAGCGCCCTCACCGGCCGGCAGCCCTGCGTGGTCGCCGTCCACCAGGGCGTCCCGATCGGCGCGGCCCTGGCCTGCGTCACCGGTGAGCGCGCCTGGGTGATGCGCATCGCGATCGCCGCGGGCTGGCGCGGCCGGGGCCTGGCCAGCGCCCTGCTCGTCGAGCTGGAGCGACGCCTCGTCGCCGCCCGCGTCGGCCGGATCGCGTACGTCCTGCCCGAGGAGGACCTGCTCGGCGAGGGCCTCCTCAACGCCGGATACACGCGGCAGCCGGCCGTCGCCTACTTCGAGAAGACCGAGCCGCTGCACGGACCGGCGGCCGGTCTCCTCGACGACCTCGGCGGCCGCTTCCTGCCCAGCGACCTGTGGGCCAAGGTCGCCGGCATGGAGAAGGAGAAGGACCTCATCGAGCGGCGCGTGGTGCTGCCGCTCGCCGAACCGGAGCGGGCCGCCTCGCACGGCGTGCGGCCGCCGCGCGCCATCACCCTCTTCGGACCCCCCGGCACCGGCAAGACCACCTTCGCCCGGGCCATCGCCTCCCGGCTCGGCTGGCCCTTCGTGGAACTGCTGCCCTCCCGCCTCGCCGACGAGGGCAACCTGGCCGCCGCGCTGCGCGACGCCTTCGCCCGAATAGCCGAGCTGGAGCGGGTCCTCGTCTTCATCGACGAGGTCGAGGAGATCGCGCCCGTACGCTCCGAGCCCGCGCAGCCCGGCGGGATCCACGGGGTGACCAACGAACTGCTCAAGCTGATCCCGGGCTTCCGGGAGGGCGACGAGCGGCTGCTGGTGTGCGCCACCAACTCCATCCGCTCCCTCGACCCGGCCTTCCTGCGGCCCGGGCGCTTCGACTACCTGATCCCGATCGGTACCCCGGACGCCGGGGCACGCGCCGCGATCTGGTCCCGCTACACGGCGGGGCGCGCGGACGTCGACGTATCGGCCCTGGTGGCGGCGACCGAGCTGTTCACACCGGCCGACATCGAGCACGCGGCGCGGATCGCGGCGCAGGTGTCCTTCGAACGGGACCTGGAGGCGGTGGGCGCGCGGGGCGCGGCGGCCGCGCAGCTCGGCGCGGGCACGGAGGACTACCTGGCGGCCGTCGCGCAGTGCCGGCCGACGGTGACCCCGGCGATGACGGGGGAGTTCGAGGCGGACATCACCGCGCACGCGCGGTTCTGAGCCGGCAGCCTCCTTGAGCTCCGTCCCCCGGTTGCGGCGGGGGACGGGTTGGTGTGGTGCCCGTTGGAGGAAGGCCCGCAGCCACTCCCCGAGCGGCTGCGGGCCTCCCCGCGCGGACTTGGCATCCGTGCGCGAAGGCCTACGGGCGGCACCGGTACGTGAACTCCACCGCGGCCGTGCGCCGCTCGGGCGAGAGCAGTTCGAGTTCGGCCTTCGCGGGGTAGGTCCCGGCGCCCCGGAAGGTCCACAGCAGGTGCAGCCTGGCCTCCCGCTGCCCGCGCGGCACCCGCTCGGTCAGCCGCTCGGAGTGCGTGCCGTCGCTGCGGAGCCAGCGGTACGTGAGGGTCCCCGGGCGCCCGTCGGTCCGTACGACGGCCACCACGTCGGCCGCCGCGTTGCAGGCCGGTCCCCCGGGATCGGTGGTCACGGCCACGTCCCGGACGACGAGGGCGGGCCCGTACCGCTGCCACCCGAGGTACGCGAGGACCGCGAGCAGGACGACCGCGGCGAGGGTGTACCGGCGCAGCCCGGCGCCGCGCCGCCGCCGTGCGCCGCGTACGGCGGTGGCGGAGACGGGGAACGGCGCGGGCATGGCCGCCGTGACCCCGGGGCCGAACCGGAGCACCGATCCCTCGACCCGGTCGGGGGCCACCTCCGCGGCCACCGGGGGCCCGGAGAACCAGTGGCTGCCGAGCACGGTGGCGCTGTAGTCGTCGCCCTGCGGGGCGTGGGGATCGCTCATCGGGGTGCCTCCTGGCACCGCAGCAGGTACTGCGAGTCGGACGCGGACTTGTTGCCGGCGGCGGGCTTGGTGGTGACCCTGACCCCGCCGTAGCAGCCGCGACCGCGGGTGAAGGTGTGGGCCTGGACCACGGGGGCCACCGAACCGGACCGGACGACGACCGTGTCCGTGCCGTCGGGCACGGAGTAGGCGCCCTGCTCGCCGCCCAGGAACCACTCCAGTACGACGGTGACCGGCCCGGTGCCCTGGGTGGCGAGCGTCACGGTCGCCTCGCCCCGGTAGACGCCGGGCTTGAGCGAGACGTCGACCTTCGTGACCTTCAGGGTCGGTGTGGGCGTCGGGGTGGGAGTCGGCGACCAGCTCACCGTCGGCTTCGGGGTCGGGGTCGGGGTCGGCTTCGGGGACGCGGTGGGCGTGGGAGCCGGGGACAGCGACGGCGAGGCGCTCGGGGACGGCGAGGGGCTCGGGCTCGCGGACGGTGAGGCCGAGACCTGCGGGGCCGGGGCCGGGGTCGGCGTGCCCGGCCCGGGCGGGGCCGCGCTCGTCGTGGCGAACGCGCTCAGCGCCGAGGCCCCGCCCGGGGCCGCGCCGATCGCGTCCGTCGTGAGCACCAGCACCGTTCCCAGGACCAGCGCCACCCCGGCCGCCAGCCAGCCGCGCCGACCGGGGGCCCAGCCGGAGCCGCTGCTCAGCGTGGTCGTGGCCACCGCGGTGGTGCCCTCCGCCGCGGCACCGGCCGAGGGGAACAGCAGCGGCAGGAGCGCGGCCAGCGCCGCCAGCTTGCGCTGGCCGCGCTCCTCCCATTGGGGCCCGTACGCGGCGAGGGCCACGCCCTCCAGTTCCGTGACGAAGGCCTCGGCGTTCTCCGGCCGTTGCTCCGGCTGCTTGGCCAGACCCCGCCGGATCAGCGGGCGTACGGGCTCGGGAGCCTCGGTCTCCGGCACCGGCGCCTCTATGTGCTGGACCGCGAGCTCCGCGAAGTTCTCCCCGTCGTACGGCTTGCGCCCGGTGAGGCACTCGAAGAACGTCGCGGTCGCCGCGTACACGTCGGCCGCGGGAGAGGCCGGCCGGCCCTGCCACTGCTCGGGCGCCATGTAGGCGGGGGTTCCGGCCACGCCCGGTGTGGTCCCGCGGCCCGCCGCGATTCCGAAGTCCACCAGCTTGGACGAGCCGTCCGCCGCGACCAGCACGTTCTCCGGCTTGTAGTCGCGGTGGACCACGCCCTCCCGGTGCGCGGCCGCCAGTCCGAGGAGGGAGCCCTTCAGCACCACCAGCGCGGCCTCGGCGTCCGCCCGCCCGGCCTGCTTCAGCAGCGCGCGCAGGGAGATGCCGTCCACCAGCTCCATCACGATGGCCGCGCCGCCGGGCGACTCCACGTACTCGTACAGGCCCACCACGTACGGCGAGCGGAGCCCGCCGAGCAGGCGGGCCTCGGCCCGGAACTCGCAGACGAAGGCCGGGTCCTGGCGCAGCCGGTCGCTGAGGTACTTCACCGCGACCGCCGTGCCCGTACCGTCGTGCACGGCGAGCACGACGCGGCCGCTGCCGCCCGAGCCGAGTTCCCGGACCTCCGTGTAACCGGGGACCGACCATGCCGTCCGCGTGTCGTTCATCGCTTCCCGCCCCCTGTCGACCGCGCCCCTCGGGCGGCCGGTCGTCGACCGGCCAACCCCAGGGACACGGTTTCCGCCAGGGCCGGTTCCCAACCGTGCGGGCGTGTCTCAGGCGGCGGCCGACTCCGCGCCGATCATGGCGTGCAGCCGGTCGGCCGCCGCCCGTCCGAAGTCCGGGTCGTTGATGTGGGTGTCGTAGTCGTAGAGCCGGGCGGCGCTGCCCCGCAAGCCGTCGCGCAGCGCCGAGAACAGGGCCCGGTCCGCGCCGGGGTCGTGGTAGGGGCCGCCCGGCGCGCCGAGCGTGGACAGTCCGCGCAGCGGCACGCAGACCGCGGTGGGGCCGGTGGCCGCACGGAGTTTGGCGGCGACCCTGCGGCCCAGTTCCGCGCACTCGGCCTCGGTCGTACGGATCACGGTGATGGACGGGTTGTGGACGCGGACCCGCCGGTAGCGGGCCTGTTCGGGGAGGGTCTCCAGCGGGCCGAACTTGACCATGTCCAGCGCGCCCAGGCTCACCACCTGCGGGATCCCGGCCCGCCCGGCCGCGCTGAGCCGGTCGGGGCCGGCGGTGAGGATGCCGCCGCACAGGTCGTCGGCGAGCTCGCTGAGGGTGAGGTCGAGGACCCCCGCGAAGACCCCCTGTCCGGCCAGGGTCTCCAGGGTGCGGCCGCCGGAGCCGCTGACGTGGAAGACCAGTACCTCGTAGCCCAGTTCGGTCAGCCGCTCGCGGGCCGCGTCCACCCCGATCGTGGTCACGCCCGCCATGCTCGCCGCGATCAGCGGGCGGCCGCCCGCACCCAGCCGCGCCGGGCGCGGGGTGTCCAGGGAGGCGCGGGCGAAGGCCTTGGCCATGGCGGCGACCGCCTCCACCCCGTTGGCGAGGACGGGCGCGGAGATGCTGTTGATCCCCGCGATGTCCACGACGCTGTACATCATCGTGATGTCCGCGGAGCCCACGTACGGCGCGACATCGCCGGACGCCATGGACGAGACCATCAGTTTCGGTACGCCCAGCGGCAGGGCGCGCATCGCCCGGGTGGCGATGGAGGTGCCGCCGCTGCCGCCGATCGCGAGCACCGCGTGCAGCCGGCCTTCGGCGTGCAGGCGTAACAGGGTCGCCTCGGCGCCCTGGGCCATCGTGGTGACGGCCGCGCCCCGGTCGGCGGCCGCGCGCAGTTCCGACAGTTCCGTTCCCGCGGCCCGGGCCACCGCTTCACGCGGTACGTCCGCGGGCACCCGGGGTTCGCCCATCACTCCCGTGTCGACCAGTATCACTTCGACGCCGGTGCGCAGCAGCCTCTCGCGCAGCCAGCCGTACTCCACACCCTTGGTGTCCAGGGTTCCCACCAGCACGACGTTCGTCATATGTGCAATGTCCATGCAGGTGGGGTTTGCTGGCAAGTAAAGGTCGAGTCAACCCTTCAGGAGTACCAACAGCCGCTCCAGAAACGGGACTTGAGACGGAATCAGCTTGCTTTCCGCCATCGCTGGCGTGAACCAGGACACCCGGTCCAGCTCCGGGAACTCCTGTACGGTCCCGGAGTGCGGCGGCCATTCCATGGAGAAGGTCCCGGGCACCATCAGCGCGGGGTCGAGGTCCGCCTCCACCGCCCAGATGGTCACCAGCTTCCCGCTGGTCAGCCGCACCTCGCCCAGCGGCAGGTACTCGCCGTCCGGGGGCGGCAGCCCGATCTCCTCGGTGAACTCCCGGCGGGCCGCGTCCCGCGGCGTCTCGTCCGGCTCGTATTCGCCCTTCGGGATGGCCCAGCCCCCGGCGTCCCGTCCGGCCCACAGCGGACCGCCCATGTGGCCGAGCAGAACCTCGACCCCCGGGTCCGAACCCTCACCCGTACGGCGGAACAGGAGCAGTCCGGCACTGCGCTTGTGCGTCATGCGCCCATGTATGCCCCGCGCGGCGGGGACTCAGTGATCCCCGCGTTTCAGTGGTCGTGCGGGCCCTGCCGGTGGACCGGACCGTGCGCGTCCGCGCAGTGCGGGTCCTCCGGCGCCTCGCCCGCGCGGCCGACGGTGAGGAGGGAGTCCTGTACGTGGTCCACCTGGAGGGTGGTGTGCGTGATCCCGTACTCCTTGGCCAGCAGCCGCTCCAGGTCCCGGCGCACCGCGTGGCAGTCGCCCGCCGGCTCGACGAGGACGTGCGCGGAGAGCGCCGCCTGCCCGGAGGTGATGGTCCAGATGTGCAGGTCGTGCACCTCGGTGACCGGCGGGTGCCCGACGAGCCGGTCGCCGACCGCGTCCGGGTCCACATGGGCCGGGGCCGCCTCCAGGAAGATCCGGCCGGACTCGCGGACCAGCCCGTAGCCCGCCTTCACCATCAGCACCACCACCACGAGGGTGGCGATCGCGTCGGCCTGCCGGAAGCCGGTGGTGAGCACGATCAGACCGGCCACCGCCGTCCCGATGAACGCGAACAGGTCGTTCAGGATGTGCTGGTAGGCGCCCTCGACGGCCAGCGAGGACCGGTTCGCCTTCGAGATGCACCAGGCCGCGGCCACGTTGACGACGATGCCCGCGAGTGCGGTCACCAGGACCAGGCCGCCCTCCACCGGGGGCGGATCCATCAGCCGCCGCACCGCCTCGTACGCCAGCCAGACCGCCAGCAGCAGCAGGGTCAGGCCGTTGGCCTGGGCGGACAGTATCTCCGCCCGCTTGAGGCCGTACGTGAAACCGCCGCGCGCCGGACGGGCCGCGAGCCGCATCGCGATCAGCGCGAGGACGATCGAGACGGCGTCGGTCAGCATGTGGGCGGCGTCGGAGATCAGGGCCAGCGAGTGGGCCACGATGCCGATGACCACCTCGACGGCCATGAACGCGCCGATCAGACCCAGCGCGATCGCCAGCCAGCGCCGGTCGGCGTCGGCGGCCACGCCATGGCTGTGCCCGCCGTGGCCTCCGTGCCCGCCGTGGCTGTGGCCGTGGCCGTTGTCGTCGTGCGCGTGGTCGTGCGCGCTCATCGCGTCCCCCGTCTCATTCGCGGCGCCCGTTTGTTCGGTTCCGACGCGTGAAGTGAAGCGCACCGCGACGCGATCGGCAAAGGCTGCAACGGGGACCGTTGTCATTACCCATAAGCCGCCTCTGACCTGCGGTTATGTTCGACCGGTGCCAGGCCTGTCGGATCGTGGGAAAATCTGCTCATGGTCCAGCGCCCCGGTGTGCCGACCGCGCCCGTGCTCGTCCCGGAGACCGACCTGGGCTCCACGGAGATGAGCCCGGGCCGGACCCACCACGTCGCCGGCGTACTGACCGGGGCCGCCGACGCCGTCCGCGAGCTCGTCGAGGAGCCGCCGGCATGCGGAAGTGGGAACGGCCCATGACGAACCTGGACGACGACCTGGACTTCCGGCCCACCCATGTCGTGCCGCAGGCGGGGCTGCCCGCCTGGGAAGAGCCCGACGTCTCCCGGCCGACGGAGCCCCTCGACCCGTTCCTGCCCGTGCAGCTGCTGTCCCGGCGCGGGGAGTGGGGCGAGGTCCTCTGCTCCAACGGATGGTCCGCCTGGGTGGACGGGCGGCTGCTGGTCGCCGTGCCGCAGCCGCCGCCGACCACCGGAGGGCGGTCGCCCGGGCGGACCGAGGACCCGGGCCCGCAGCTCGCGCGCAGCGCCGACGCCGTGGACCGCTACCGGCGGGCGGTCGCCGACCTCGCCTCGGGGCGCGCGGACGGCGCGGCCTTCCGGCGCGCCGTGAAGGGACTGCGGGCCGGCGTCGTGCTCGACGGGGAGTCCGTGTGGCTCTACGACGAGGCGGCGGGACGGTGGATGTACGGCGACGGGGCCCGCCTGGCGACCTTCGCGGTCGTCGCGGGACCGGGCGCCCCGTCCGGGCCGGAGCCCCTGTCGGCGCCCTCGGATCCGGGCGGTGTGGCCGACGTACGATCCGGTCCGCCACCGACCGATCCGGCCGCGGACCGGCATGACGCGGAGCCCGGGCGGGCGGTGGCGTACGACCCGACCCGGATCGTGGACACGCCCGGGGCCGGAGACGGGTGATGGAGCCGGACCTGGTCGGCGGGCGTCCCTCCGACCTGCGGGGCAGGCGCATCGCCGGGTACGAGGTGGAGAGCGAGATCGGGCGCGGCGGGATGGCCGTCGTCTACCGGGCGCGGGACCTGCGCCTGGACCGGACGGTGGCGCTGAAGCTGCTGGCCCCCGAACTGGCCCGGAACGACACCTTCAGGCAGCGCTTCGCCCACGAGTCGCGGGTGGCCGCGGCCATCGAGCACCCGCACATCGTGCCCGTGTTCGAGGCGGGGGAGACGGACGGGCTGCTGTACATCGCGATGCGGTTCGTCGCCGGGCGGGACCTGCGGGCGATGCTGGACAGCACGGGCCCGCTGCCGGTGGACACGGCCGCCCGGATCGCGGGACAGATCGCCTCGGCGCTGGACGCGGCGCACGACCACGACCTCGTCCACCGGGACGTGAAGCCGGGCAACATCCTGATCGCGGAGGGGACGGACATCGACTACCCCGAGTACGCGTACCTCACGGACTTCGGGCTGACGAAGAAGTCGCTGTCGCTGACCGGGTTCACCAGCGTGGGGCAGTTCGTCGGCACGCTGGACTACGTGGCCCCGGAGCAGATCTCCGGGAAGCCGGTGGACGGCCGGTGCGACGTGTACAGCCTGGGGTGCGTCGTCTACGAGACCCTGGCCGGCGGCCCGCCCTTCGAGCGGGACGACGACATGGCCCTGCTCTGGGCCCACCAGTACGATCCGCCCCCGCCGCTCACCTCGCGGCGGCCCGGGCTGCCGGACGCGCTGGACGAGGTACTGGCGAAGGCGCTGGCCAAGTCGCCGGAGGACCGGTGGAGCACCTGCCTGGAGTTCACCGGGGCGCTGCGGCGGGCCGGGACGGCCGCCCGCCCGCGGACACCGGCGGCGCACGTGCCGGGGCCCGCGGACCCGCCGCCCCCGCCTCCGCGGTGGGCGCTGCCGGTGTTCGAAAACCCGTACGGCCCCTAAGGGTCTAGGGGGGTCGCGGTGGGTGCGTCGACGCGGCCGTGGTGGCGGAGGGGGCGGGCCAGGAGGGCACCCAGGAAGCCCGCCACCGCGCCCCAGAGGAGGGCGAGGCCGACCGTGCGCCACAGGACGGGTTCGAACAGGACCTCGCCGCCGAGGCCGTCCACGTCGCCGACTCCGATACCGAGCAGGGTGAGCCCGAACCGCGCCTGGACCCGGGCCAGCAGGCAGACCGTCAGCGTGGCGAGGGCCAGGGCCGCACAGAGACGCAGCGCGTGCTGCCAGGGGCGGACGTGGGCGGGGGACCGTACGGCCGCCAGGACGCCCGCGGCGAGCAGCAGGACGGCGGCCACCGCCACCAGCCACCAGGCCCGGGAGTCCTGTGCCGCGAGCGAGGCCACGTCGACCGTGGACCGGTCGGGGCCGCGCACCACCTGGTCCAGCATGTGCGGCATGGGCAGCCCGAAGGGGCCCTCGGCCTTGCCCTCCCAAGCACCGCCGAAGCCCAGGGTGAGCGCGGGCCAGGCGAGGTTCGGCAGGCCCAGCAGGACCACGGCGAGGGTCCGGGCGGCATGGCCCTGGGTCGCGGCCACGACCACGCCGACCCCGATGCCGAGGACCACGTACGCGAGCAGCAGCGCGACCGTGGCGGAGGCCGCCGGGCGCACCGCCGTGTGGAAGCGGACCAGCCCGGCCGGGAGCGGTGCGCGGCGCGAGACCAGCAGGACGACCAGCAACAGGCCCAGGATCCACAGCAGTCCGAAGAACAGGGTGGCCGGAAGAGCCGCCCGGAAGCCCACCGTCGGGGCGGCGTCGAGGAGTTCGGCGATCTCACCGATGGGGGAGTCGCCGGTGGAGATGCCGAAGGTCCGGCGGGCGAGCAGTGCGGCCCCCGCGAGCGCCAGCAGCCAGAGCAGCACCAGAGGGGCTGCCCTGGCCAGTAGTTCACGGGGCCGGGCCACGGCCCGGTGGTGCAGCGGCCGCAGGAAGCAGTACGCGGTGGTGAGGGCTCCCGCCAGGCTCACCGAGAGCGGGAGCACGGACAAGCTCGCGTCGGCCCCGGCCAGGAAGCCGGCGCCGCCCGACACCTCGACCGAGCCGCCCGCCGCCAGCACGACGACGGCGGCGACCACCCGCGGGAACGCGCCGTCCGGCAGCTCGCCCGCACCGGCACAGGCCAGTCCGGCCGCGGCGACGGCGGTCATCACCAGGAATCCCGCCAGCACCGCGATCACGGCGTCACGCCAGGAACGGCTCACACGCCACCGTAGGCAGCGCCGGCATACGGGCACCACCTGAACGGCGCACCCGATGGTGCGCTGGAGTGACGGATGTCCGGAGACTGCCAGGTATGGGCCCGTGTGCGCTGGTTCATTGTGCGGAGCATCCAGGAGGCATCGGTGACCACGCAGCCTTTGGACGCACCGCCGCCGGAACGTCCCACCGGCCCGCCGTCCGGGCCGCTCTCGGGTGACCGGCAGGACCCGCCGCCCCCGCCGCCTCCGCCGCCCCCGCCTCCCGGGGGCTCGGGCGGCGGGGGCGGGTCGCACGACGAGCCCGCCCGGAAGCCCTGGTGGCGGTCCGCGTCCCGGCTGGCGATCGCGCTCGTGGCGGTGGCCGCGGCCGTGGCGCTCGCCGTGGTGCTGACCCGGCCCAACGGTGCCCCGGGCACGGGCAGCGAGGTCTTCCTGCAGCCGGCCGGCTCCGCGGGGCAGGACCCGTTCACCGAGTCCACGGCGAGGACCCAGGGCGTCCCGGAGCCCCAGCCGACTTCCGGCAGTGCCGCGCCCACGACGGGCACCATCGCCACCCGCTCCGTCAGCGGCGCCCAGCCGGGCCTGTACGGCGGAACCCAGGACGTGGCGAGCTGCGACGTCGAGCAGCAGATCAGTGTGCTCGCGGCGGCGCCCGAGAAGAACAGCGCCTTCGCCTCGGTCCTGGGCATCCAGCCCGGAGGCGTCGCCGGCTATCTGCGGTCGCTCACGCCGGTCAACCTGCGGCTGGACACCCGGGTCACCAACCACGGCTACAAGGACGGCAGGGCGACCGGCTACCAGGCCGTGCTCCAGGCGGGGACGGCCGTGCTGGTGGACGACAGAGGGGTACCCCGCGTGCGGTGCGCCTGCGGGAACCCGCTGGCGCAGCCGGTTCCCCTGAAGCCCGGCTCGAAGCGGTACGGACAGCCGTGGACCGCGTACCGCCCGCAGAACGTGGTGGTGATCGCGCCTTCCGTGACGATCGTCAACAAGATCGTGATCTACGACCACGAGGACCACCGCTGGTACGAGCGCGACCGCGGCGCGAAACCGGAGCGCGACAAGCCCGTCGCACCTCCGGTGGCTTCGCACCCGCCGGTGACCACCCCGCCGGTGACCACGTCTCCGCCGGTCACGTCGCCCGACGAAACCCCCACCGACCGAGACACCGGCACGCCTTCCGACGGCACCGTTGTGCCGCCGGGGCTGACCGACGGAAGCGGTGCACCGAGCGGGAGCGAAACCACGACGTCCAGCCCGCCGGCCCCGCCGTCCACTCCCGGCACGGGGCCGACCTCGCCTTCCCCGTAGCCGGTCGAGCAGCGGTCCTGTGGCTTTCGTGCCTCAGCGGCGGCCGGTGCGGCAGAACTTGTCGAAGGCGCTCTGGGCGCCGGCGATGAAGCCCTGCTGGAACGCGTCCTCGACCGCTTGGTCCTGCGCGGTCAGGCCGGGCCTCTTGTGCGGCTTGGGCTTGGAGTTGTCGCAGTTCTCCTCGGCCGCGGCCTTGCCGGCCTTGGCGCCCTCCTTGAAGCCGTCCGCACGGGCCTTCCTGACGGCGTCCCTGTCGGTCTCCTTGTCCCCCTTGAGCACGGTGCAGTTCTTGAAGCCACCGCTCGCGGGCAGGATGGTGAAGTCGGTGCTCTTCTGGAAGCGGACCACCGAGAAGGACCCGTCGGGCTGCACGCCTTCCAGCTCTCCGACGCCCTCACCGCCGTCGATCTTCAGGGGCATGTCCTCGGGAGTCCAGCCGGACCCGCTGATGGTGATGCTCAACCCGTTGTCGGCCGGCTTCACCGTGCAGGTGCCGATGGCAGGGACCGCGGTCGCCGCCGGAGCCAGGGCGGCCATGCTCCCGGCGAGGAACGAGCAGGCGATCAGAGAGGTGACTGTGGTGCGACGGCTGCGCCGATTCATGGTGGAGTTCCTCCCTCACGGAGTCACGGAGGGAGAGGAGTTGGGGAAACGACCGTAGTGGCGACGCTGTGGTCGCGCGAGATCGCCACGGGCGCACCGCGGCCTGCGGGGCTGCCGGGCCGGCGCACCGGACCCGCGCCCCGGGACTCTCCCTCCGGCCGCCGCACGAGTGGCGGCAGTCTGGGCTGCTCGGAAGACGCCCGTCCTTTTCATCGTCCCCCGTGCGGGCCGGGGTGTCGACCGGGACGGCGGCCGTCACGACGTGCGCGGGACCCGACCGGGCCCGGCGGACCCGGCCGTACGGGGTGCCGGTGCGGGTGCCCGATGAACCCGAGCCGGTGGAACCGCCGTCCGAACAGCCCGTGTTGCGTTCGTACTCGTCCCGGCGGCCGGACCAGCGCCACCAGTCCGTCGCGTCCTGGTACCCGTACACGCGGTCGCGGAAGGTCGGCTCCGAGGTACACGACGTGGACGTGGAGGGGGAGTTGTCGGCCTCGGGGGTCCCGGCGGGTATGCCGCACCAGCAGGGCCGCGCCATGTCGCAGAGCAGCACGGCGGCCAGGGCGCACCAGCCTCGGCAGGCCCGGGCGGGGGGTTCGGCGAGCTCGGGATCGAGTACGGCCGGCGGCGTCCGCCGCGCGGGCACCGATGCGGCCGGGGCGGCCGACGCGGCGGCGCCGGGCTGTACAAGGTGGGGGAGGGTGAGACCCTGGCTGCATGGCCCAGAGGGGACAGAACCCCGAGGTCGACTGGCCCGCGCGGCCGGATACGAGCCTTGCGCTCAACCGCATGGGCACGTTCGACTGGGACCTCGACAGCGGGCGGATGTACCTGGACCCGACCGCCCTCGAGGTCCTCGACCTGCGCCCGGACGAGTTCGACGGGACCAGCGCGGGGCTGCGCCCGCGCGTCCCGCCCTCCGAGGCGGCCCGGCTCGACGCCCGGGTCGCGCAGGCGCTCAAGGACGGCCGCAGCCACTACGGGGCGTACGTCCGCACCCGCCGCCGGGACGGGACCCGGACCTGGACCCACATCCAGGGCCACATCATGCGGGACCCGCAGGGGCGCCCGTACCGCGTCATCGGGATCCTCCGCGACGCCGCCCACGACCCCGGGGAGCCCGGCGCCGCCGGGGGCGAGGCCGAGGGCCGGCGCCGGATGACCGGTGTCGTCGAGCGGACCACGGCCATCCTCGCCCACGCCCGCACCGTCAACGACGTGACCGACGTCCTCAAGGACCCGCAGGCCCTCGGACACCTCGGTGCGGTCAGCGTGATGCTCGGCATCGTGGACGGCGGGCGCATCCACCTGGTCGCCGAGGGCCAGCTGGGCTCGTACGTACCCGAGATCGAATACACGCGGATCGACGCGGAGTTCCCGATGAGCGAGGCCGTACGCGGTATGCAGCCGGTCTTCCTGGCCTCACGGGAGGAGTTCCGTGAGCGCTACCCGCTGCTGTGGCCGTACATCGAGCCGCTGTCCGTCCGCAGCGGGGTCTACCTGCCGCTGATCGCCCAGGGCCGGCCCATCGGAGCTCTCGGGCTGCTCTACGCGCGCGACGGCCAGTTCACCACCGAGGAGCGGAACCTCCTGATGGCGCTCGGCAGCGGCATCGCGCAGAGCCTCCAGCGCGCCATCCTCTTCGAGCAGGAGCACGACCTCGCGGAAGGGCTCCAGCGGGCCATGCTGCCGCGCCGGATCCCCGAGGTGCCGGGTGCGCGGATCGCCGTACGGTACCGGTCCGCCCGGATGGGGCGGGACATCGGCGGCGACTGGTACGACGTGATCCCGCTCGGCGAGGGCCGGGTCGGGGTGATGATCGGCGACGTGGAGGGGCACGACACGGACGCGGCCGCCGTCATGGGCCAGCTGCGCATCGTGCTGCGCGCCTACATCACGGAGGGGCACACCCCCGGCACCGCGATGGCGCGGGCCTCGGTCTTCCTGCGCGAGCTGGAGACGGAACGGTTCGCCACGTGCACGTACGCCGAGGTGGACCTCACCACCGGCATGCTCAGGATGGTCCGCGCCGGCCACCTCGACCCGGTCGTGCGGCGCGGGGACGGCAGCTGCCACCGGATCCAGGTGGCCGGCGGACTGCCGCTGGGGCTGCCGCCGCGCGAGCAGTCCGGGACCGGCTCGGGCTACCCGGTCACCAGCCTCGAACTGCACCCCGGCGACACCCTGCTGCTGTGTACGGACGGCCTGATCGAACGGCCCGGCGCGGACCCCGACGGCGGCATGCGGGAGCTCATGGCCGCGGTCCACAGCGGCCCGGTCGACGTGGAGGAGCTCGCCGACGTGCTGTGCGACCTGGTCGGCGACGCGGGCGGCGGGGACGACATGGCCCTGCTCGTACTGCGCCGCCGCGGCACGCCCACCGGGCGCGGCGGCGGTCCGCTGCGCCAGCGGCTGGAACCGGGCGACACGGAGGCCCCCGCGATGGCCCGCCACCTGATCCGGGCCGCGGTGGCCGCCTGGGGAGCGGGGGACAGGGCCGACGAGATCGAACTGGCGGCGGACGAGCTGATGACCAACGCCCTGGTCCACACGGAGGGCGGCGGCGACGTCGGCATGCGGCTGACGGCGGACGGGCGGATCCGGATCGAGGTCGACGACTCCAGCAGCGCCCTGCCCCGCCCGCGCGATGCGGGGGACTGGGCGGTCTCGGGGCGCGGGCTGCTGCTGGTGGACCGGCTCGCGGACGCCTGGGGCGTGGAGCCCCGGGGCGGCGGGAAATGCGTGTGGTGCGAGTTCGCCGTCGCGGCCCCGGAGCACGAGATCGCCGGCTGAGCCGTCCGCGTCGGACCCGATGGGCGTCGGACCCGCGTGCGCGTCGGACCGCCGGCGCGTCAGACCGCGGCGTACGGGCCCTGCGCGGCCTTGGTGTTCTGCAGGGCCGTGAGCTTGCGGACGAAGAGGACGGCGAGCACGGCTGCCGCGACCATGAGGAGGTCGGAGGCGATGCCGACGGCGGAGGCGTCGCGCACGGCCTCGGGGGTCTCGGCCCGCTTGTACATCTGGGAGAAGACGCGGTCGACGCACAATGCGACGACCCAGACCACCCACCAGGCCGTGAGGGGAGCGGTGGAGACGTGGCGGTAGGAGCCGTCGGGCCCGAGCTGGGTGCTCGCCGTCCAGATCTGCCGCGCGGTCCGGAACGGGAGGAACAGGTTGCCGACGGGGATGAACCAGCCGCCGATGGCCCAGCCGCGACCCTGGGAGAAGGCATCGGGGCGGAAGATCTCGCCGTTGACGCGCACGCGGTAGAACCAGACGATGAAGACGGTCGCCGTGCCGAGCATCGCCAAGAGCTGGAGGCCCCCGGCGAGGCCGGTGAGGATGTCCGACAGATCGAGCGTGTCGTCCGGCACCTGGCCGGGTTCCGCGATGACGTCCTTCATCAGCGACCAGGCGAACATGTTGGCGCCCGCCGAGAAGAGGTCGATCGCGGCCGCGACGGACAGCAGGACGGTCAGCGCGGTCGCGAGGCCCTGCGGTGAGCGCAGGACGTCGACGGGCGGCGGCGGACCGGGGTACACGGGCTGCCCGGGGTACGGCTGCCCGGGGTGCGGCTGGCCCTGGTAGGGCTGAGCCGGGTACGGGGCGGCCGCGGTGTACGGCGGCTGCCCGGGCGGCGGTGGTGAGCCGGGCGCGCTGAAGGACATGACGGAGTACCCCCCACGGGAACGTGTGAACATGCGGATGGCCCGCTGACCGGCGCGGACACGGCTGAACATATGCCAGCCGCGCGACCGGAGTCCAAACGATTCGCCGGGGCGCCCGGCCGCCACCCGGCGCCGTCGCCGCCGGTCAGGACCCTGCCTCGGTGAGCAGGATCCGCGCCAGCTCCCGGGGGCGGGAGAACATCGGCCAGTGGCCGGTGTCCATCTCGACCAGCCGCCATCGCTCGCCGGTCAGCAGCTCGGCGACCGCCGGGCTCGGCTCGGGGCCGTCGAGCAGGCATTTGACGTACGTGGCCGGGAGCTCGCCGAGCGGGCGGGCCAGCACGGCGGGCTCGGTCAGCGTGGCCCCGGGGTGCGGGGTCGAACCGGTCACGATCCGCGCGACCTGCTCGGCGTCGAGGTCCTGGCCCGCGTAGTCGGACGCGGGTCGCGGCGCCCAGAAGCCGTCGTTCTCGGAGATCGAGCCCTCCACCATCGCCCGCCCGTCCGGCCAGCCGTCGAGGAACGACTCCCCGTCGGCCGCGACGTTGGAGTCGACGAAGACCACCCGGGCCAGCCGGTCGCCGATCCGCTCGGCGGCCTGGCCCACCGGTATGCCCGCGTAGCTGTGCCCGACCAGGACGACATCGCGCAGACCGAGGCGCTCGACCTCGTCCACGATGTCCTGGACGTGGGTCTGCTGCCCCGCTGCCATGCCCTGCCGCTCGGCCAAGCCGGACAGCGTCACGGCATGGGCGCCGTGGCCGGCCGCGCGCAGCTCCGGAACCACCTCGTCCCACGCCCACGATCCGAGCCAAACACCTGCCACCAGCACGAAGTTCACCATGGCCGTACCGTAGCCGAGGGGACTGACATCACAGCGGGCCGACGGCATTCCCGGGGGCCGAGGCGGGAGGGCAGGCCGGGGCGTCGGCTATGGTCCCAGCCGTGAAGCTCATACCCCTCCGCACCCGGCGGACGCCCGCCCCGCCGGCCGCCGCGCCCGGTTCCCGGCTCGGCTGGCTGGACGCTCTCCGCGGCATCGCCGCTCTGATCGTGGCTCTGCACCACTTCGACGTGCTGCGCATGCTGCCCTTCGGGGGCATGGTCTGGCGGAACTTCGACATGGGCCTGTTCGGCGTCATGCTCTTCTTCATCGTCAGCGGCTACATCATCCCGGCCTCGCTGGAGCGCAGGGGCGACGTCCGGGGCTTCTGGATCGGCCGGCTCTTCCGGATCTACCCGGCCCTGATCGCCGGCCTGGTCCTCTCGATCATGATGCTGCCGGACGGGGACGGCTCGGTCGCGCTCCTGCGCACCGGCGACAACCTGGCCTCGCTGGTCGCGAACGGCCTGATGCTCCAGGACCTGCTCAACGTCATCAACGGCATGAACGTCACCTGGACGCTCTGCTACGAGATGGTCTTCTACTTCTTCGTCACCGCCCTGTTCACGCGCGGCCTGCACCGGCACAGCGGGCCGATCGCGGTGGCGCTCGCCGGCGTCGCCCTGGCGACCGGGACGGCCGTCGGCACCCAGCTTCTGAGCGCGGAACTCGGCTCGACCCGGCTGCTCCTGCTGATCGTGACGCCGATCGTGCTCGTGGGCCTCGCGGGCGTGCTCAGCGGCCGGCGGATGCTGACCGCGACGGGCGCCCTGCTGCTCGCCGGCATCGGCCTGGTGCTGGTCACGCTGAACAGCCGGGCCCCCGCGTTCGAGACCTGGATGATCTTCGCGACCATGTTCGCCGGTACCGTCGTGTACCGGGCGCAGCACGGTCAGCTCGCCCGGGTACCGGCCCTGCTCTCCTGTGGCTTCGTCGCCGTGGCGGGCGTGCTGGTCGGCTGGCTGTACAACCGGGGCGAGGCCCTGGACCGGACCTGGTCCTCGGGCTGGAAGGCCTGGTCGATCGCCTACCTCGCCGCCTGGGCGCTCTTCGGCATCGGCTTCCTCCTCCGGGGGCGCCGCTTCCCGAAGGTGCTGACCTGGCTCGGCGCGATCAGCTTCTCGGTGTACCTGCTGCACATCCCGCTGCTGCGCACCGTCGAACCGCTGGTGGGCGTGCCGCCGCAGCCGTCCTCGACGCTCGGCCGGATCGCCTGGACAGCGATCTTCCTCGGCGTCGTGGTGGCCGCGAGCTACTTGATGTACCGCCTGGTCGAGATGCCGATGCAGCGCCTCGGCCGACGCGTGCAGAAGGCGGCGGACCGCCGGTGGCCGCGCACCGCGCCGGCGGCCCCGTCGCGGCTGCCGGAGGAGTCCGAGGCAGCCGACCGCGAGCGGGCACCCGCCGCGACGGGCTGACCGGAGCGACGCGCCCTGGCGGCCGGGCCCTGACGACACGACGTAGTAGTGCTTTGTCGGGTCTGGGCTTCGGCCCCCGGCGCCCTCACTCGGCGGCGCCGGGCTATGCCCGCGACCTGCGGCTGAGGGCGTCGGCCCGCCGCTGCCAAAGCGCCAGCCCCGTCGCATCGCCCCTGGTCAGCGAAACCCGACAAAGCACTAGTAGGGGGTGTCCTGCCGATCAGGCCGGGCTCGCGGCCTGAACGGCAGGACACCCCCTAGAGGCGTACCAGCGTGACCTCGGTGGCCTTCACGCTGGTCCACACCTCGGCGCCGTCGACGATGCCCAGTTCGGCGGCCGCGTCGGGGGTGATCTCCGCGACCAGGTCGGGCGCCTCGGCCGAGGCGATCAGCACGCGCAGCCGGCTGCCGACCGCGGTGATCTCCCGTACGGTCCCGGGCCAGACGTTACGGGGGCTGCCGCCCGGGCGGTCCCGGTGCACCGACACCGCCTCCGGGGCGATGATCGCGAGCGCCTGCGCCCCCTCGGGCAGCGCCTCGGCGACGACCAGCCGGCCCCCCGCCGCCAGTGCGAACCCGTCCGCCGACGCCGTGCCCGGCCAGGCGTTGCGCCCCAGCATCCGCGCCACCCACGGGGAGCGCGGGTGCCGGGTCACCTCGGCGGGCGGCGCGTCCTGGAGGGTCTTCCCCTCGGCGAGTACGAGGACCCGGTCGGCCAGCGACACCGCCTCGACGGGATCGTGCGTGACGATGAGGCAGACCCCGCCGAAGCCCGCCAGATGCGTGCGCAGTGTGTGCCGGACATGGGCCCGTGTCGTCTGGTCGAGGGCGGCGAGCGGTTCGTCCAGCAGCAGCAGCCGGGGCCGGGCGGCCAGGGCGCGGGCGAGGGCCACGCGCTGGGCCTGGCCGCCGGAGAGCTGGGCGGGCCTGCGCTGGGCGAGGTGCCCGACGCCGAGCCGGTCCAGCCAGGCCTGCGCCTCCCGGCGGGCTTCGGCGCGCGGCACCCGGCGCGCGCGCAGCCCGTACGCGGTGTTGGCCAGGGCGCTCAGGTGCGGGAACAGCGCGCCGTCCTGCGGGACCCAGGCGACCTGCCGCTTGTGCGGGGGCAGCGCGGTGACGTCGGTGTCGCCCAGTCTGAGGTCGGCGTGGGCCCGCGGTGTCAGGCCGAGCAGGGCACGCAGCAGGGTGGTCTTGCCGGCGCCGTTCTCGCCGACGACGGCGATGGTCGTGCCGGGCCCGGCGTCGAGGGTGAGCCGGTTGAAGCCGGTGACGGTGGCGTGCAGAGGCCAGCGGCCGGCCCCGTCCGGCGCGGCCCGCGCCGGTTCCGGGGCCGGAGCGGGTACGGACGGGCTGTCGTTCGCCGGCTGCGCCTCGGCGGGCTGGGGGGCGCCGGGGGCGGGGGCGGGCGAGCCCGTCCAGCGGCCGCGCAGGGCGATCAGTACGGCCATGGCGATCGCGAGGAGCAGCAGGGACACGGAGGTGGCGGCCTCGGGCTCGTCCTGGAGCAGCAGGTACACCTGGAGCGGAAGGGTCTGGGTGGTGCCCGACAGGTTTCCGGCGAAGGTGATCGTCGCGCCGAACTCGCCGAGCGCGCGGGCCCAGGTGAGCGCGGCCCCGGCGATCAGACCGGGGGCCACCATGGGCAGGGTCACCGTGAAGAACACGCGGACCGGCGAGGCGCCGAGGGAGCCCGCGGTCTCCTCGTAGCTCTGCCTGAGCCCGCCGAGGGCGCCTTCCAGGCTGATGACGAGGAACGGCATGGCCACGAAGGTGGCCGCGACGACGGCGCCCGACGTGTGGAAGGGAAGGGTGACCCCGAAGGTGTCCTCCAGCCAGGGCCCGAGCAGACCGCGCCGGCCGAAGCCGAGCAGCAGGGCCACACCGCCCACGGTCGGCGGCAGCACCATCGGGAGCAGGACGAGCGAGCGCACGAAGGCCTTGCCCCTGAACTCCACGCGGGCCAGCAGCCAGGCGAGCGGTACGCCGAGGAGGAGCGAGAGGCCGAGGGCCCAGAAAGACACCACGAGCGAGAGGTTCAGGGCCTGGACCACGCCGGGGCTGCCGAGGTGGGTGCCGAGTTCGCTCCACTGCGTGCGGGTGAGGATGCCGACCAGCGGCAGCAGCAGGAACGCGACGGCGAGCAGCGCCGGGAGCGCCAGGGTCACGGGGGGCCGGGTGCGGGTGCGGAGTCTGCTCATCGGGAGTTCCTGGCTCGGGAGGCGGCTGCGGGGGAAGCGTACGTGGGCCGCCCTGCCGTACGGGCGCCCGTACGGCAGGGAGCGGCGCGGGCACGCGAAGGGGCTGTTCGTCCCCCCGGACCGGACAGCCCCTCTCGGCAGGCGGCGGGCGGGCTCAGTCCCCCCTGCCTGTCGCCCGCTACGCCTGCTGGAAGCCCGCGTCCTGGAGGATCTTCTGGGCCTCCGGGGTGCTCAGCCAGGCCACGAACGCGGCCGCGGCCTCGGGGTTCTTGGACTGCTTCAGCGTGGCGGCCGGGTAGGAGGCCACCGCGTTCTGCTCGTCCGGGATCTCCACGGCGACGACCTTGTCGCCGGACTTGGCGGAGTCGGTCTTGTAGACGAGGCCCGCGTCGGCCTCGCCCAGCTCGACCTTGCTCAGCACGGCGCGGACGTTGGGCTCCTGGGAGACGGGCTTCACCGTGACGCCCTGCTTGTCCAGGATCTCCTTGCTGTAGCGGCCCACCGGGACCTCGGGCGCGGCCAGCACGACCTTGATCTTGGTGTCGGCGAGGTCCTTGAGGCCGGCGATCTTGAACGGGTTGCCCTTGCCGGTCGCGATGACCAGGCGGTTCTTGGCGATGACCTTGGCGTCGCCCGTTTCGGCCTTGACCCCGCCCATGGTCCTGGTGTCGGCGGTGACCAGGGCGTCGGCGGGCGCGCCCTGCTTGACCTGCGCCGCGAGCTCCTGCGAGCCGGCGAAGGAGAACGTGACCTTCGTACCGGGGTGGGCCTTCTCGTACGCGGCGCCCGCGGTCTTGAAGACGTCCGTGAGGGAGGAGGCGGCGAGGACGGTGAGGCCGGCGGCCTTGGGCGCGGCGGAGTCCGATGCCGAGGCTCCGGCGGAGGCGTCGGCGGCGGGCTTCTTGTCGCCGCCGTCATTGCCGCAGGCGGCCAGCGGGACGAGCAGGGCGGCGGTCAGCGCGGCGGCGGCGGCACGGCGACGGGTCAGGGGCAGGGTCGGGGACATGGGCTGATGCTCCTCGGTCGGGTCGGCGGCCGGCGCGGTGCCGGGACCGGCGGTCCCGGTGCAGGTGCGGTGAATCTGCACGTATGGGGACCGCATGTGCGACAAGGTAGGGGCACCGTTGGCGCATTTGCAATTCTCTTGGGATCATCTCCATGGCAGATGCCGTGGATGTTGTGGCATCCGCCAAAAGTCGTTCCACGGTCACGGGCTCGTCTCGCTAAAGTCGGGGCATGGCTGATGAGGCAACGGGCACTGGGGCGGAAACGGGATCCGTGCGCGTGGACGCGTGGATCTGGTCCGTGCGCCTGACGAAGACCCGCTCGACGGCGGCGACCGCCTGCCGGGCGGGGCATGTGCGGGTCAACGGGGAGCGCGCCAAGCCGGCGCAGCCCGTGCGCGCGGGGGACGAGGTGCGGCTCTTCCACGCGGGGCGCGAGCGGATCGTCGTGGTCCGCCGACCCGTGTCCAAGCGGGTGGGCGCGCCGGTCGCCGCCGAGTGCCTGATCGACAAGAGCCCGCCGCCGCCGACTCCCGTCGAGGCCGCGGTGGTCGGCATCCGCGACCGCGGCGCCGGCCGCCCGACGAAGCGCGAACGCCGGGAGATCGAAACCTTGCGCGGCCGCCAGTAGCCTCCGGCGGACCCAGGCGATACGGCGTCGGCCCTGGCGGCCCTGGCCCACGGGGTCGGGCCTGGCGGCCCCGGCCCAAGGTCCCGGGCTTGGGCACCGGCGGGCTTTCGGGCCTGGCGGCCCCGGCCACGCCCTCGGCCCTGGCGGTACGGGCCCCCAGCCCACGGCCTCGGCCCTGGCGGTACGGGCCCCCAGCCCACGGCCTCGGCCCTGGCGGTACGGGCCCCCAGCCCACGGCCTCGGGCCTGGCGGTACGGCCTGCGGCCTCGGGTCACGGCCCCAGGCCACGGCCTCCGCCTGACGGTGCGGGCCCCGGCCCACGGCCTCGGGCCTGGCGGCCTCGGGCCTGGCGGCCTCGGGCCTGGCGGCCTCGGGCCTGGCGGCCTCGGGCCTGGCGGCCCCGGGCCTGGCGGTACGGCCTGCGGCCTCGGGCCTCGGCCTCCGCCTGACGGTGCGGGCCCCGGCCCACGGCCTCGGGCCACGGCCCCGGGACCGCCCCTGGCCTATGGCCTCGGCCCACGGCCTCGGCCCTGGGGGCCTGGCTTACGGTCCAGGCGAGACGGCCTCGTGCCTGACGGCCCCGGGCGTGACGGTACGGCTCATGGCCTCGGCCTGACGGTGCGGCCTACGATCCCCGGCCCCGGCCCACGGTCCGGCCCACGGTCCGGCCCACGGCCCCGGCCCACGGCCCCGGCCCACGGTCCGGCCCACGGCCCCGGCCCACGGTCCGGCCCACGGCCCCGGCCCACGGTCCGGCCCACGGCCCCGGCCCACGGTCCGGCCCACGGTCCGGCCCACGGTCCGGCCCACGGCCCGGCCCCCGGCCCCGGCCCACGGCCCGGAGCCTGGCGGCGCCGGCCCAAGGTCCCGGGCGGGATGGCCTCGGGCTTGGCTGCACCCGGCTTGGGTGCCGGCCGGGCCTTTGGTCTGGTGGGTCCGGGGGTCAGGTCTTGTGGTAGGTGTATGCCTCGGCTGCGGCCGATTCGACTGCGGGGAGGGGGGCTCCCGCGGAGGCGGCGACCACCGCCGCCACCGCGCCCTCCAGGAAGGGCGCGTCCACCAGACGGGATCCCGCGGGGAGTTCGTCATCCGCCAGCAGGGCTTTGACCGTCAGTACGGAGCTGCCGAGGTCCGCCAGGAGGGCGATCCCGGCGCCACGGTCCACCTCGCGCGCGGCCGCGAGGATGCTCTCCGCGCTCGTGCCGAGGCCGCCGTCGGCCGTTCCGCCCGCCGCCGCCACCGGGGCCATGGGGGCATGTGGGCCGCCCACCGCGAGGCCCCGCGCCAGCTCGGCCACCGCCTCGGCGACCCGTGCGCTGTGCGAGACCAGCACGATGCCGACCAGGCCGGGCTCCGCGTCCCGCTCCGCGCCCGTCACCGCGGACCGTCCGACGCGTCCGCCACGTCCGCCAGCGCACCCAGGATCAGCGCCGACGAGGTCGCGCCCGGATCCTGGTGCCCGATGCTCCGCTCGCCCACGTAGCTGGCCCGCCCCTTGCGCGCCCGCATCGGTACCGTCGCCTGCGCCCCGTTGTCCGCCGCGTCCCCCGCCGCCCGGTACGAGGTGCTCAGCGCGGCGACCCCCGGCACCAGGGCGTCCAGCATCGTCTTGTCGCCGGGCGCGGCCCCGCCGAGCTGGGCCACCGCGCCCACCCCCGCGTCCAGGGCCTCGCGCAGCTCGTCGTCGGAGACCTCGGCGGCCTCTCCGAGCTCCTTGCCGGTGCGCCGCAGCAGCGTCCCGTACAGCGGCCCCGAGGCGCCGCCGACGGTCGAGATCAGGGTCCGTCCGGCGAGCTGCAGCACCGCGCCCGGCGTCGCCGGAGCGTCCGCCTCCAGGGCCGCCCGTACGGCGACGAAGCCCCGCAGCATGTTGCTGCCGTGGTCGGCGTCCCCGATGGGCGAGTCGAGCTCGGTCAGCCGGTCCGCCTCGCGCTCGACCGCCGCCGCGGCGGCCGCCATCCAGCGCCGGAAGAAGTCTGCGTCACGCACCGGATCTCCTCGCCTCGCGAACGTCTGGCCGGTCCCACCGCCACCTTAGGGGGTGACCGGCGGATCACGGCCGAGCCCGGCCCGCCCGGCACCGCGGCTCGCCGCGTCGACCCCCCGGTCAGCGGCCCCAGCGCAGTGCGGCGGTCTGTACGGGTGCGTCCCACAGCCGCAGGAGTTCTTCGTCTGCCCGGCAGAGGGTGACCGAGCAGCCGGCCATGTCGAGGGAGGTGACGTAGTTGCCCACGAGGGTGCGGGCGACGGGCACGGCGCGTGCGTCGAGTACGCGGGCGACCTCGGCGTGGAATCCGTACAGCTCCAGGAGGGGGGTGGCGCCCATCCCGTTGACCAGGGCGAGTACCGGCCGGTCGGCCGGTCCCGTCTCGGCCAGGTCGTCCAGTACGGCGGCCACCGCGATCTCGGCGATCTCCCGGGCGGGCATCATGGCGCGCCGTTCCCGGCCGGGTTCGCCGTGGA
>NZ_JBICZH010000008.1:0-351895 GCF_043201995.1 Streptomyces sp. NPDC048258 | reverse complement strand
CGGACAAGGCGAAGGCCTCCGCCAACGCCAAGCTCGCGGCCGACAGCGGCAAGCCCCTCGAAGCGAAGATCATCGACCCGGCGTGGCCGAGCATCTCGATCACCGACGACCCGCTGGCCTCGACGCTGAAGACCCAGTCCGAGTGGGCGGTCAAGGCCAAGCTCATCGAGCAGCCCGACCTGGCCGGCATCTACGACCTGACGCTGCTGAACAAGGTCCTGAAGGCCGCCGGCAAGCCCGAGGTCTCCGACGCCGGTCTCGGCGCCAAGTAACCCCGAAATCCAGCATCCCCAGGAGGTGACGACCATGGCCACCACGCTCGCCAAGGCTGCCGAGGGCATCGCAGCGGAGCAGACGCACGCCGCGCGCATCGAGCACGTCTCGAAGTCCTTCTCCGGCCCGGCCGGATCGCAGCTCGTCCTGGACGACATCAGCCTCGATGTCGCTCCCGGAGAGTTCGTCACCATCCTGGGGGCCTCGGGGTGCGGCAAGTCCACCCTGCTGAACCTGGTCGCAGGCCTGGACAAGCCGTCCGCGGGGTCCATCTAAACGCCCTGGCCCAGGAAAGCCAGCTGCTGCTGATGGACCGTTCGCCGCGCTCGACGCCATCACCCGGGACGTCCTGCACGGCGAGCCCACCCGCATCCGGGAAGCAGAACCGGCGGTGGCCGCCGCCGCGCCTACGCGTCCCGCGCGGCCTCCTGACCACCGCGGTGACGAGGCCGGCGGCGACCGCACCCCGCGGCCGCCCCTGCCAACCCACGGCTGTGCAAGCGGAGTTCCACATTTCACAAGCCGTACATGGACCGGCCTCACCCCCGGCCCTAACCTCATCGGCATGGCAGCAGGAAGCCTTCTCACTGCGCGCCGCCACGTCGATCTGGGCAGGCTGGCGAGCTCTCTGTGTCCGATCGCCCGGGCGCGACGGTAATCACGCCTCTTCGCGCGGGATCCCCACCTGGCATCTCGCACCGGCCCGCCCCGAAGGGCCCTGCCGGTCGATGCCTGACTCTCGTCTCTCTTCCACCCCTTCACGGCAGTTGACCTGCCGTACCCGTACGAGCTGCGGAACCAGGAGAAGACATCCCATGAGCGACAACAGCAGACCGCGGGTGAGCCGCCGCGGATTCCTCGCCGGTACGGCGGCCGCCGCGGCCGCCGCGGCGGTTCCCGCGATCGCCCAGGTGGCGGCAGCCAGTCCCGCCGCTGCCGCGACCCGTCCCAACATCCTGCTCATCGTCACGGACGACCAGCCCAAGCACACCGAATGGGCGCTGCCGAAGACCACGGCCTGGCTGGCCGACCAGGGCGTGAAGTTCACCAACGGGCACGTCACCACCCCGCTCTGCTCGCCCTCCCGGTCGTCGGTCCTCACCGGCCGCTACGCCCACAACCACGGGGTCCGCAACAACAAGGCCTCGTACCGGCTCGACCAGAGCACCACCCTGCCGCGGTACCTGAAGCAGGCCGGCTACCGCACCGGGCTGTTCGGCAAGTGGCTCAACTCCTGGACCCTGTCGGACAATCCGCCGCACTTCGAGGAGTTCGCCCTGCTCCAGCCGGGCTACGTCGACGCGCAGTGGAACGTCAACGGCACGGTCCAGACGATCAACGGCTACACCACCAACGTCATCAAGAACCGCACCCTGAGCTTCCTGGACAAGGCGGCGGCCGATTCCCGGCCCTGGTTCGCGTACGTCACCCCGTACGCCTCGCACGGCCCGCGGACCCCCGAGGCGAAGTACGCCGGCACCGCCGTCCCGGACTGGAGCGGCAGGCCCTCCGTCCCGGAGAACGACCGCAGCGACAAACCGGCCTACGTCCGGAACGCGACCGGGACCCTCGCCGACGGGAAGCAGATCCGTGAGGAACAGCTGCGCACCCTGCTCACCGTCGACGACACGGTCCAGGCGTTCAAGAACAAGCTCCAGGCGCTCGGACAGCTCGACAACACCCTGGTCGTCTACATCGCCGACAACGGCTTCGGCTGGGCCGACCACGGCTGGACCAAGAAGTCGGTGCCCTACCGCCCCGCGCACGAGGTCCCGTTCTACCTCTCCTGGCCGGCCGGCGGCCTGAGCTCGGGGACCACCGACAACCGCATCACCGCCAACATCGACATCGCCCCCACGATCCTCGACGCGGCCGGCGTCACGCCCACCCACGCGGTGGACGGCAGGTCCCTGCTCTCCTCGTACAGCCGCGACCACCTGCTCGTCGAGTGGTGGGAGCAGGGCGCGAACGCGGGCGGCCCGCCCACCTGGGCGTCGTACGTCGCCAAGAACAAGCAGTACACGGAGTACTACGACCTCACCACCGACGGCAACGGCACCGTGTCCGGCACGGGGCAGGTGAAGTTCCGCGAGTACTACGACCTGGCGGGTGACCCGTACCAACTGACGAACAAGCTGTACCAGGCCACCCCGGCGGACGAGCAGAACCTGGGCATTCCCGCCCTGGCGGCACAACTCGCCGCGGACCGCACCGCGTAGCCCCACCCGGCCGGGTGCCCCGCGGCATCGCCCGCGGGGCACCCGCCCCGACCCACACCGACGGAGCCGCCATGCGTTCTTGCTGCACCCCCGGACACGGTGACGCCACCACCGTCGCGCTCTCCCTGGCACCGCCGCCACGTGCCGCCGCCGCCCAGCGGGCCGCCCGGCGGCTGATCGACCTGCCGGGCGGGCACTTCCTCATGGGCACCGACGACCCGGACGCCTTCCCGGCCGACGGCGAAGGGCCGGTACGCGAGGTCGCCGTCGGCCCGTTCCGTATCGCCACGACGGCGGTGACCAACGCCCAGTTCGCCACCTTCGTCAAAGCCACCGGCCACGTCACCGAAGCCGAGCACTTCGGCTTCTCCTTCGTCTTCGGCGGCTTCCTGTCCGACGACGTCGCCGCCGTGTCTCCGCCCGTGGCGGCCGTCCCCTGGTGGCGGGCCGTCCCCGGCGCGAGCTGGCGCCAGCCCGAGGGCGTCGGCTCGTCCGTCACCTCACGCCAGAACCACCCCGTGGTCCACGTCTCCTGGAACGACGCCCAGGCGTACTGCGCCTGGTCCGGCACCCGCCTGCCCACCGAGGCCGAATGGGAGTACGCGGCCCGCGGCGGCCTCGAACAGCGGCGCTACCCGTGGGGCGACGACCTCACCCCCGGCGGCCGGCACATGTGCAACATCTGGCAGGGCGACTTCCCCGCCCTCAACACCGCGGAGGACGGCTTCGAGGGCACGGCGCCGGCGAAGTCCTTCCGCCCCAACGGCTTCGGCCTCTACAACGCCGTCGGCAACGTATGGGAATGGTGCGACGACTGGTTCACTCCCGGAACCAGCCGCGTGATGCGCGGCGGCTCCTACCTCTGCCACGACTCGTACTGCAACCGCTACCGCGTCGCGGCCCGCAGCTCCAACACACCTGACAGCTCCACCGGCAACATCGGCTTCCGCGTGGCCGCGGACAGCGGCGCTGCCGCCAGGACGACACGACCGTCTTGACAGCGCCCGGACACGCGTCGACACTCCGGAACGGCGAATCCTGGTGAACCGGTAGGGAATTATGGGTTGTCCTGCGCTGGACCGCGGCACGGACGGCGTCCGTATCGCCGTCCTGCCACTGCCGCTGCCGCTGCTGACGTCCCGCCGCCACATCGACCTTCTGCGCGTATGCAGTGCGGCGAGTCCCCTGCACCCTGGCGGCCCCGTGCCCGCCCGCCCCTGACCCTCCGCGTACTCACCCACCGGGTCCCGGCCGCGCCGGAGTCGTCGCGGGCCGTCACCGTCGTATGTCGTGATCGAGCACTCCCAGGGAGACGCATGTCCACCACTTCCCCGAAAGCCGTGCCGTCCTTCCGGAGCACGAGATCGCGGCGGACGGCCACTGGGGCGGCTCCCCCCGCTCGGTGGCCTTCAACGCCCAGTGGTTCCGGATCGCCGTCGACCCCGGCACCGGCGAAATGAAGATTCTGCGCAGCGTGCACGCGGCCGACGCGGGCAAGGTCATGAATCCGATGCAGTGCCGCGGCCAGGTCGAGGGCGGAGTCGCCCAGGCCCTCGGCGCCACCCTCTTCGAGACCGTACGGGTCGACGAGCGCGGCGAGGTCACCACAGCCGCCTTCCGCCGCTACCGCCTCCCGTAGTACGCCGATGTCCCGCGCACCGAAGTCCACTTCATGGAGGCCTCGGACGCGATCGGCCCGCTCGGCGCCAAGTCCATGTCGGAAAGCCCCTTCAACCCGGTGGCCCCGGCCTTCGCCAACGCCCTGCGGGACGCCACGGGGATCCGCTTCACGGAGATGCCCGTGACACGCGACATCGTCTGGCAGAAGATCCATCAGAAGATGCAGGGCGGAAACGAATGAATCCGCCACGGCTGCGACTCCGCGACGTGGTCGCGGACGCGGGCCCGGCCTTCGACGCCCGGCGGAGAAAGGACCGAAGCCGCTTCCTCGATGAGGCGGGTGCGCAGCTGGTGGTCCCCACGGACCGGTGCGGGGCGCGCCACGTCAGCGCCGTCACACACGTGTGGTTCGGCGCGCTGTCACCGCCGAGCCCCGGCCTGTAAGTGCCTCCGGCGGCCCCGAAGGGGATCTGGGACACCTCGGCGGATCAGTAGATGTCGCGCACGTACCGCTTGTCGGCGGCGAGCTGCTTGACGTACAGGACCGCCCCGTCTTCGTCGAGGCCGCCGTGGGCGACGGCGATGTCGCGCAGTGCCCGGTCGACGTCTTTGGCCATCCGCGCGGCGTCGCCGCAGACGTAGAAGTGTGCGCCGTCCTGGAGCCAGGACCAGAGCTGGGGGCCGCGTTCGCGCATCCGGTCCTGGACGTAGATCTTGGTGCGCTGGTCGCGCGAGAAGGCGGTGTCGAGCCGGGTGAGGGTGCCGTCGGCGAGGAAGGCGGTGAGTTCGTCCTCGTAGTAGAAGTCCGTGGCGCGGTGCTGTTCGCCGAAGAAGAGCCAGTTGGGGGCCCGGTGGCCGCGGGCTCGGCGTTCCTCGAGGAAGCCGATGAAGGGAGCCACCCCCGTCCCCGGGCCGACCATCACCATCGGCGTCCCGGGATCCGCCGGAGGCCGGAAATGGGGGGAGCGCTGGACGAAGACCGGGACCGCGGCGTCGGGCGCCGCATCGGCGAGGAACGGCGAACACACGCCCTTGCGGGGGTGGCCGTGGACGTTCTCGTACCGGACGACGGAGACCGTCAGCGACACCTGGTGGGGGTCGGTGAGCGGGCTGGAGGATATGGAGTAGAGGCGGGGCTGGAGGCGCTTGAGGACGGTCGCCCACTCCTGGGCCGTGGCGCGGAACGGGTACTCGGCGATGACGTCGACCGCCTGCCGGCCCCAGGACCACCGGGCGAGCTCGCCCTTGTTGTCGGGGCGCAGCAGCTTCTTCAGTTCACGGTCGCCGGTGCGTTCGTTGATGAAGCCGAGCAGTGCGGGGGTGAGTTTCGTGATGTCCAGGTGCCGGTGCAGGGCGTCGGCCAGAGCGACCGCGCCGATGCCGGCGGCCTCGATGGTTTCGGCGGGGTCGACTCCGGTGACGGCCAGCCATTCCGTCACGAGGTCGGGGCAGTTCACGGGGTGCACGCCAAGAGCGTCGCCGGCCTCGTAGACGAGCGGAGTCCCGCTGTCCCGGGTGTCGAAGGTGAAGCGGCGGACCTCCTTGACCGCCCCCGGAAGGCTGAGCAGCCGGTTGCCTGTCAGCCGTGCGGTGGCCAGGGCCGGCTTCGAAGTGCGGACAGGCTTGGCAGCCGGGGCAGGGGCCGCGTCTGTTGCCGGCTGTTCGGTGAGATCGGTGAGGACCTGCTCCAGCCAGGCCTGGGCAGATGGCTCGTAGTCCGGTTCGCAGTCCGTGCGCGGTGCCAGACGTACGGCCCCCAGCTCGTCCAAGCGCTGGTCCAGGCGGCGTCCGTGGCCGCAGAAGTCCTCGTACGAGGAGTCACCGAAGGCGAGCACGGCATAGCGCAGGCCGTCCAGGCGCGGAGTGTCGGCAGCCGTGAGGGCGTCCCAGAACCCGGAGCCGTTGTCAGGGGCGTCGCCGTCGCCGAACGTGCTGGTGATCAGCAGCAGATCGGCGGCAGGGGGCAGGGACTTCAAGTCCGTGTCGTCCATGCCGACGAGCGCGGCACGGTGTCCCGCAGCGGAAAGCCGTTCGGCGGCGGCCGCGGCGAATTCCTCGGCGTTGCCCGTCTGCGAGGCCCACAGCACGACGACGTCACGGCCCGGGGCAGTGGCCGGCGCCGTGCCTTGCGCCGTGGCTTCCGCCGCGGTCTGCGGGGCTCGGGAGTACAGGCCGGCGAGCACTCCGTTCACCCAGCGCGCGTGCTCCTCCCTGAACGGCGCACCGGGCGGCAGCACGGGAACGCCGGGCGCGCCCGATTCCAGTCCGGCGAGGAATCCGACCAGGTACTGGCGTTCGTGCTCGGCGAGCACGGGCGGGGATGTGCTCTCCAGCCCGAAGACGGCTGCCTCGCCGGGCCGGATGGCGGTCGGCACGATCGCCGGAGCCACGACCGCGGCCGGCTCCTCCGCAGGGGCGGACACGGGTGCCGGAGCCACGGTCACCGGCGTGGAGACCTTCGCCAGCGTCACCGCGCACAGCTTGAACTCGGGCTGGAAGGAGATGGGGTCGACGGCGTCGCTGGTCACCGCGTTGATGCTCAGGTACTCGCCGAACAGGTCGTTCCAGTGGAACGGCGCGAAGCAGCAGCCCGGGCGCACCCGGTCGGTGATGACGGCGGGCAGTACGGCGCGGCCGCGCCGGGAGGCGACTTCCACCGAGTCGCCTTCCGCTATTCCCAGCCGCTCCGCGTCCTGCGGGTGGACCTCGACGAAGGGGGCCGGGTTGAGCTTGTTGAGTTTGGGGACCTTTCCGGTCTTGGTGAGGGTGTGCCACTGGTGCTGGAGCCGCCCGGTGTTGAGGGCGAACGGGTAGTCGTCGTCGGGCATTTCGGCGGCGGGGATGTGCGGGCGGGCGAAGAAGACGGCTCGTCCGCTCGCGGTGGGGAACACCGGGCCCCCGTCCTCGGCCAGGTAGCGGATGGGGTTGCGGTCCGGTCCGTCGGCCGTCGCGGCGGGCCACTGGACGGGCGTCTCGCGAAGCCGTTCGTACGTCACACCGCGCAGGTCGTAGCCGGTCCTGGGGTTCGCCGCACGCTTGATCTCCTCGAAGACCTCCTCGGCGCTGTCGTACGAGAAGGCGTGGGCGTAGCCCATCGCGCAGGCGATGCGCGCGATGATCCGCCAGTCCGCGAGCGCCTCCCCCGGCGGGTCCACGGCGGGCCGGGAGAGCGTGAGGTTGCGCTCACTGTTGATCAGTACGCCCTCGGTCTCGGTCCACAGGGCGCCGGGGAGCACGACGTCGGCGTAGGCGTTGGTCTCGGTGTCGGCGAACACGTCCTGAGTGATGACGAGTTCGGCCGTCTCCAGACCCTCGATGACGGTCCTGCGGTTGGCGACCGAGGCGACCGGATTGGTGCAGATGATCCAGCACGCTTTGATCTCGCCGTCCGCCATGCGCTGGAACATCTCGACGGTGCCCTTGCCGGATCCGTCCTCCCGTACGGTGCCGGGCTCCAGTCCCCACAGCTCCTCGACGAAGGCACGGTCCTCGTCCACGAGCACCGACCGCTGTCCCGGCAGGCCGGGCCCCATGTAGCCCATCTCGCGGCCGCCCATGGCGTTGGGCTGACCGGTGAGGGAGAACGGGCCGCTGCCCGGGCGGCAGATCGCGCCGGTGGCCAGGTGCAGGTTGATCAGGGCATTGGTGTTCCAGGTTCCGTGGGTGGACTGGTTGAGCCCCATGGTCCAGCAGCTCATCCACTCCCCGGCCGCGCCGATCCACTCCGCGGCCCGCCGGATGTCCGCTTCCGGGATGCCGGTGATCTCGGCAACCGTCGCGGGCGGATAGTCGGCGAGGAACTCCGGCATCGCCTCCCAGCCCTCGGTGCGCTCCGCGATGAAGCCGGCGTCCGTGTGACCGTTCTCGACCAACAGGTGCAGCAGTCCGTTGAGCAGGGCCAGGTCGGTCCCCGGCTTGATCTGCAGGAAGAGGTCGGCCTTGTCGGCGGTGGCGCTGCGCCGCGGGTCGACGACGATCAGCTTGGCCCCCGCCCTCACCCGCTCCATCAGCCGCAGGAACAGGACGGGGTGGCAGTCGGCCATGTTGGAGCCGATGACGAAGAAGACGTCCGCCTTCTCGAAGTCCCGGTACGAACCGGGTGGGCCGTCGGCGCCGAGGGAGAGCTTGTAGCCGCTGCCCGCGCTGGCCATGCACAGCCGGGAGTTGGACTCGATCTGATTGGTGCGGACGAAACCCTTGGCGAGCTTGTTGGCCAGGTACTGGGCTTCGAGGCTCATCTGCCCGGAGACGTAGAACGCGACGGCGTCGGGCCCGTACTCGTCGATGATCGCCCGCAGCCGCAGGGCCGTACGGGGAATCGCCTCGTCGACGCGGGTGGGAAGCGGCTCGGCCCCTCGCTCGGGACGCGCCAGTGCGGTGGTCAGCCGTCCTGGGGCGGCGAGCATGTCGGCCGTCGTCGCGCCCTTCGTGCACAGCCGGCCGAAGTTGGCGGGGTGGGCCTTGTCGCCCGACGCCTTGAGCACCTTCCGGCGGCCGTCGGGGCCCGAGGCGATGTCGAGGACCATGCCGCAGCCCACACCGCAGTACGAGCAGACCGTCCGCACCTGGGAGACGGCCGTCGACGAGTCCTGTGGGGGCACCGGATGGCCTCTCTGTTGATCGACGCGTACCCCCGACGGTACGAAACGCCCATTACACCGATGTGACCCCGGCTGATCATGCGCGGTAACGCTCGTCACACACCCGCTCGGTCGACACTGTGAGGACGAGAGCGGTCGTGCACATGCCAGGTAATTCGCGAGGCACTTGCGCATGTGCAGCGCATTGCTGCCCTGAAGGGTACATCCGTGGGTGGGGCAGACGAAGGGCGGGGCGATGGCGCGGCCTCACAGGGACACGGAGAGATCCCGATCCGGTGGGCGAGACGCAGGAGGCGGCCGGGCAGCAGTTCGCCGGGAGCGGGGGCCGGGCCGGAAAAGGCACCCTGGCTTTCCTGCCGACGGCCTATTCTGATCATCACCGACGGACGAAGCGACGTGCTACGCGTCCGCCGTGAGCACGGCTTCCTCATCCCCGGCGGCGCCCGGCTGCCCTTCGCTCCGGGTGGCCCGGTCTTCCACGTGCGATGAACGCCACCAGGCGGGGGGAGAGGGATCCGCGAACGACCCATCACACGTGAGGCACCCCATGGATAGTGAGCTCATACAGACCTGCCTGGACCTGCTGCACCAGGCACGGCAGCTACCCGTGGACGATGCTCAGCGCCGCCTGCTGGAACAGGCTGCCGGCGAACTCGTCCGCGACGGCCGGCATCGACGCCGTGCCGAGGCACGCGCGGAACGGGCCGCAGCCGACGCGAAGCTGCTCACCGCCACCGCGATGGGCGCCTCCGACCGCGTCATGGACGCCGCTCTGTCCGCCCGAACCCCGCCCGAACGAGGCCTGACGGTCCGCGAATACGTTCAGCTTCGCCCCGGACCGTCTGCGGCGCGACAGCTGCCAGACCGTACGCCGGACGGTGACGGGCAGTCACGACTGCTGAACCGCCCCCAACGCTGCTATGTCTGCAAGAACCACTACCGGCAAGTCCACGACTTCTACCACCTGCTGTGCCCCAAATGCGCCGGCGAGAATCTTGCCCGCCGCACGGCCCGCACCGACCTCACCGGCCGGCGTGCGCTGCTGACCGGCGGACGCGTCAAGATCGGCTACCAGGTCGCGCTGATGCTCCTTCGGGACGGAGCCGAGCTCACTGTGACCAGCCGCTTCCCCCAGGACACGGTGCGCCGGTTCGCGGCGGCCCCCGGCGCCGCGGATTGGTGGCACCGGCTGCGGATTGCCGCCCTGGACCTGCGCGATCCCCGGCAGGTCCTCGCCTTCACCGACCACATGCTCTCCCAGGGTCTTCCCCTGGATGTTCTGATCAACAACGCGGCCCAAACCCTCCGCCGCTCTCCTCAGGCGTACACCGCGCTGGCTGCTGCCGAATCCACCTCAACCCCTGCGTCACTCACCGCGCCACAGATCTGGACCGCTCCAGGATTCTCCGTACCCGGCCCCCGCACCACACCTCTGCCGTGGACGGCGGAACTCGCCCCGCGCCTCCGAGCGCCCTACGCCCTGGCCGGTACCGCAGACTCGGCTGACGCCTCAGCAGCCGCTCCGCTGCCGCAGGAGGCCGTCGACGAGGCGGGCCTGCTGCCCGAGACAACCGCAACCAACTCCTGGACACTGCGTCTGGGACAGATCGACCCTACTGAGCTGCTGGAAGTCCAGCTGGTCAATGCCGTCGCACCGTTCCTGCTCGCCGACCGTCTGCTACCTCTTCTCGATGCCTCCCCGCACCCACACCGCTACCTCATCAACGTCTCGGCAGTCGAAGGCCAGTTCACCGTGCGCAACAAGACCAGCGACCACCCGCACACCAACATGGCCAAAGCCGCCCTGAACATGCTCACCCGCACCAGCGCCGCCGACCTGGCCACCCGCGGCATCCACACCTGCAGCGTCGACACCGGCTGGGTCACCGACGAGAAGCCCCTCCCCGCCCAGAAGCGGCACGCCGCCACCGGCTGGCGCCCGCCACTGGACATCGTCGACGGCGCCGCCCGCATCTACCACCCCATCGTGCAAGGACAGGCCGGCGCACCCATCCACGGCATCCTCCTCAAGGACTACCAGCAGGTCCCATGGTGATCCCTCCAGCAATGTGACCGCGGCATCGCCTGCAGCGTCACCAATCGAGCGCGAGGATCGCCGCAGCCGCGGAGTGCCCCTCCGCCGCTGTGGCCAGGGGGAGCTCCGTCCAGACGGTCTTGCCGTCCCGGGTGTAGCGGGTGCCCCACCGTTCGGTGAGCTGGGCCACCAGGAAGAGACCGCGCCCGCCCTCATCGGTGATGCGCGCCCGCCGTAGGTGCGGGGCGGTGTTGCTGCTGTCGGAGACCTCGCAGATCAGGCTGCGGTCGCGGATGAGCCGCAGGGTCACCGGCGTGCCACCGCCGTACCGGTAGGCGTTGGTGACCAGTTCGCTGACGACCAGTTCGGCGGTGAAGGCCATCCCTTCCAGGCCCCACCTGGTCAGTGTGGCCTCCGTCAGGTGCCGTGCCTGGGCGGCGGCGGTCGGCTCTGCCGGCAGTTCCCAGGAGGCGACCTGCTCCGGTGCCAGCACGCGGGTGCGGGCGAGGAGCAGTGCGACGTCATCGCGTGGGTGCTCGGGCAGCAGGGCGTCCTGGACCGCCGTGCAGGTCTCCTCCAGCGAGCGGCCGGGCCGGGACAGGGCTTCTCGCAGCCGCTCAAGTCCCTCGTCGAGGTCGTGGCCACGGGCCTCGACCAGGCCGTCCGTGTACAGCGCCAGCAGGCTCCCCTCGGCGAGTTCCAGTTCGGCGGCCTCGAACGGGAGTCCGCCCAGGCCCAGCGGCGGCCCCTCGGGAAGGTCGGGCAGGCTCACCGTGCCGTCGGAGGTCACCACGGCGGGGGGCAGGTGGCCCGCTCGGGCCAGGGTGCAGCGCCGGGTGGTGGGATCGTAGACCGCGTAGAGGCACGTCGCGCCGACGATCTGCTGGCCCTGCGAGCCTCCGTCAGCAGGCTCCTGCTCATCCGCCAGGCGGTTGACCAGGTCGTCCAGGTGGGAGAGGACCTCGTCCGGAGCGTAGTCGAGGCTGGCCAGGGTGTGTACGGCTGTGCGCAGGCGGCCCATGGTGGCCGCGGCATGCAGACCATGGCCGACGACATCGCCGACGACGAGGGCGACGCGGGCGCCGGAGAGGGGGATGACATCGAACCAGTCGCCGCCGACGCCGGTGGCGGGATCGGCCGGCAGATAGCGGTGCGCGACGTCGACCGCGCTGTGTTCGGGCAACTCCTGCGGCAGCAGGCTGCGCTGCAACGTCAGCGCGGCTTGATGCTGCTGGGTGTAGCGGCGGGCGTTGTCGATGCACAGGGCGGCGCGCGCGGCGAATTCCTCCGCGAGCGTGAGGTCGTCCTCCTCGAACGGTTCGGGCCGCCTGGCCCGCCACAGGCTGAGCAGGCCGAGGAGCAGACCGCGGGCCGTCAGTGGTACGACGATCAGTGAGTGAGCGCCCAGGCCGAAGGCGCGCTGTGTGCGCTCGGGATCCTGGAAGTACCAGCCGGGGCTGCTCTGGAGCACCGGTTCGAGGATGGACTGCTGTTCGGCGAGGCACCTGGCCTGCGGGGTACGCGGGTCGAAGCGGAAGACCTCTCCGGCGGAGTACATCACCTGCAGTGCCTCTGCCATGACCGAGTGGACGGCCATCCTGCGGACCAGTCCGCTCGCCTCCTCGGCGGTCTCTTCGCCGCGGGCCACCGGCTCCAGCAGATCCACCGAGACGGCGTCGGCGAGGTTGGGGACGGCGACGTCGGCCAGCTCCCGGGTGGTCTGGCCGAGGTCCAGCGTGGTCCCGATGCGGGCGCTCGCCCGGTTGAGCAGGGCCAGCCGTCGCCGGGCCCGGTAGCGGTCGGTGACGTCCTCCACCAATTGGGTGACTCCGAGGATCCCGCCGGCGGGATCCTCCATCCGGAACGCCGACACCGAGACCACCCGCTCGTTGCCGGGGTCACTCCTCAGGCGGCAGGGCTGCTCGGTGAAGATCAGGGGTTTGCCCGTCTCCAGCACCCGTCGCAGCCGAGTCTCGATGGTCTTCAGGTCCGGACCGATGAGGAAGTCGCCGATGCGTCGGCCCCGGATCTCCACCGCGGGAAGTTGCGTGAACCGGGCCAGCGCCCGGTTGATCCGCAGGATGCTCAGGTCGGGGGCGTGGACGGACAGACCGATCGGGGAGCGCCGGAACAGACCGTCCAGGACTGACCGATCCGTCTCCCACTGGAGGACCTCCTCCGCCGGGGCGACGACGAGGAACCACTCGCGGGCCGAGCCGGCGCGGATGACGACGCGGGCGCGGAAGCCCAGCTCCACCCGTCGCCCGCTGCGGTGCAGGACGGGCAGGACACCGGACCAGCCCCGGTCGCGCTCGCACGCGGCCACCGCGTCCAAGACCGCCTCGCGATCGCGGGCGTCGAACAGAAGTTCGACCGCCGCCCGGCCCAGCACCTCCTCGGGCGGGTAGCCGAGGTGCTCCTGTGCGCGCTCGCTCCAGCCGACGACCCTGCCGTGGTCGTCCAGTACCGCCGAGGCCGAGTTGTGCAGCGCGAACGGGTCCTCGGGCGCCTCGCCGAACCCCGGCGCTGGTGCGTCCATCGCTACCGCCCTTCGACCTGTCGAACGGAACGTTCAGCGGGTATTCCCGCAGCGACTACCCAGGGTGATCAGGGACCAAGGTTGAACGGTCGGCTTAGGTTCAGTATCGCCGCGCCGCCGCACGTCGGCAGAGGGTCGTCCACCGCGTGCGGCCCGATGGAGGACGAGGCGCTGCGCCCACTCCCCAAGCTCGGCGAGCCCCACCCGCCGGGGCCCGCTGAATCGGGGGTCGCGCGCCGGCGGGCTGCCGCGTGACCGCCCCCGCCGTCGGACGACGGCGTGGGCCTGGCTCCTCGATCCCTCCGCGAGCCGCCCCGCCGGGACGGGCGGGCAACTGTTGTGCACGGAGCGCGCGGTGTGAGTGGTCCGGCCACCGCTCGGCGCGGCACCTCCAGCAGCGGTGGAGGGCCGCCGGCGCCTTTGCCGGTGTCCCAGGGAACCGTATCCGCAACCGTGTCAGGAACCGCGGCGGGGCCGAAGTCGTGACGGGTCGGGCCCTCGTCCTCTGCGTCAGCCGCTCGCGCGGCGCCAGGGGATCTCGGCCCACACCTGCTTGCCGCCGCTGAGCGGCACCGAGCCCCAGGCCATCGTCGTCGCCTCGACGATGAGCAGCCCGCGACCGCCGGTCGACTCCCAGCTCACCGACACCGGTTTGACGGGGCTGCGCGGCGACGCGTCGTTCACGGCGATCCGCAACCGGTCCGTCGACAGGGTCAGATCCATCCCCACCTCGCCCTGGGTGTGCGCGATGGCGTTGGTGACCAGCTCGGACACGACCAGCAGAGCTGCGTCGAGCTCCTCCACCACTCCCCAGGACCGCAGGGTGCGCGCGGTGAAGCGGCGCGCGTGCATGACCGCCTTGGGCAGCCGCCACACCGTCCAGTGGCTCCGCAGCGGCCGGCCCCGTGTGCCGTCGTAGCGCAGCAACAGCAACGCCACATCGTCGTCGCGACGGCCCACGCCGAAGACCAGCTCGTCGGCCATCCCTCCGGCGTCGACCGGGTCGGCCGCGGCGAGCACGTCGCACACCCGCCGCATGCCCTCCTCCAGAGGCAGCCTGGCGGACTCGACCAGGCCGTCCGTCAGCAGGACGAGCAGGGTTCCGGGGAGCAGCCCCGCTTCGGTCATGGGGAATTCGGCTTCCGCGAGCACGCCCAGTGGAGGCCCGCCCTCGACCACCATCTCCTCGGTGACGCCGTCGGGATGGCGCAGTATCGGCGGCAGATGGCCGGCCCGTACGACCCTGGCGATGCCCTCCTCCATGTCCAGGTCCACATACGCACAGGTGGCGAACAGATCGGTCTCCATTCCGACGAGCAGACGGTTGGCCCGCGCGACCACCACATCGGGCGGGTGGCCCTCCACCGCGTAGGCCCTGACCGCCGTACGCATCTGGCCCATGATGGTGGCGGCTCCCGCGCTGTGCCCCTGTACATCCCCGATGACGAACGCCACATGAGCGTCACTGAGCGGGATGACGTCATACCAGTCGCCGCCGACCTCGAGTCCCGCCGTCGCGGGCAGGTAGCGGGCGACAGCGACCCCGCCCGGCAGCTCCGGGAGCTTACGGGGCAGCAGACTGCGCTGGAGCATGGTGGCGAGTTCGTGGCCCGCGTCCAGTGCGTGGGCGCGCACCAGAGCCTGCCCCACCAGACCCGCGGTCGCGGTCAGCAGCGACCGCTCCTCCGGTCCGAACCGGTGCTCCGCGTCCCACCCCACCAGACACACCCCGACGATCCTGCCTTCGGCGGGCAGCGGCAGCACCGCGAGACCACCGGGCCCGACGCCCAGAAGACCGGGCTCGAGAGCCGCGCCCGGCGGCCACAGACTCATGTGCCCCCCACGCAGCGCGCTCTGCAGGGTGGGCAGGTCGCTGAGCGACGCGTCGGGCCACTCGGACCGCCATTCCGAGCGCCAGACCTCGGGCCAGGCATCGGGCTCCGGAGGGTCGAGGGCGGTGACGATGAGCCGCTCGGGCTCCAGTTCGCCGACCGCGACCCGGGAGGCGCCGAGCGGCTCGCGCAGGGCGGCGACCACCAGCCGGCTGACCTCCCGGATGGTCGCCGCTCCCGCCAGCGTGGCCGACAGCCGCTGCACGAGGGACACCTCGTCGGCGCTGGGGCGTAGATAGGTGGCATCGGCCACCACACCCAGGACGCGCTGCGGTGCGCCATCGGAGTCCACCTCCACACGGCAGCGCAGCCCCAGCCAGCGCAGCTCGCCGTTCGGGCGGCGGATACGGAACGCCAGCTGCTGTCCGGCGGCGGCCAGCCGGTCCGGCTCCACGATCGCCATCAGTGCGGGCATGTCGTCGGGGACGGCGCAGGCGAGCAGGGTCTCCACCTGCCCGTCGAACTGCTCGGGGGGCAGACCGAGCAGTTCGAGCACGTGCGCGTGGGCCTCCATGCGGCCGGTGCTCAGTTCCAGGATGAACGCGCCGCCTTGGTGGGGCACCAGGGACTGACCCAGATGTGCCTGCGGGGCTTTGCGCCCGGCGAACCGAGCGGCGACCGATTCGAGTCCTGCGGCCACCTGATCGGCGTAAAGCTCCAGAAGGCTGCGGTCGTCGGCGCTGAAGCCGTCCCCGACCTCGCCGGCGACGATCAGGCACCCGAGCTCCTGGTCGCCGTGTCCCAGTGGCAGCGCGCCCAGCGAGATCTTGGCCGGCGAGTTGGGGTCCCCGTCCCGAACACGGGTGGGGAAGTGGTGGGGATCATCCTCGATGAAAGTGGCGAGTTCCTTGGGGGTCAGCCACAGCGGGCGGCCGGAGCGGAAGGCATTGGCGGCGGGCGAGTGGCTGGCCACGGCGAGGATCGCGGGCAGTCCGTAGAGGACGCCTCGGTTTCCGGTCAGCTCGGCCAGATGGAGTTCCCTGTGCTGGTCGGCGACCACATAGACAGCGGCAAGCTCAGCCCCGCAGAACGCAAAGCGATGTCTGGTCACTGTCCGTATCGCCTCCTCCCGAGGGCATCCCGCCGACCGGCCTCCCTCCATGCTGTCGCGCCCGGGACCGTTCGGGCGAGTCGGAACGACTTTGGAACCCCCGGGCCGCCGAGGTCGGCGGGCCGCCCACGACGAATGGGTCGAGCCGCCTGCCGTGGGATTCTCCACCCGGTCGGACAAGGCCGGCCTGGACGTGCTGCGACGGGGACAGACAGGGGCCGGGCCTCCTTCCCGAGCTCGTGCGTATCCGACGATGGAAGTCGCCGGGTTGAGCACGGAGAAGGGGCCCGGCCTCACGGGGTCGGGTCAGCGGGTGGTGGCAGTCCCCCGGCGGCGCGCGTACACCACCGCACCGCCGATCGCCGCCACGGCTGCGGTCCCGACGGAGATCGGCTGCCAGGAGGCCTCGGCCGCCGGTTTCCCGGATGCGGCGGTGACCTGCTCCGGCTGGTCCTCCACGAGGCCGGCGTACCCGCCGGCCAGGCCCTTGCGGTCGTATTCCGAGCCGGGCATCTTGTCGCCGTAGCGGGCGGTGACCAGCTTCTGGTAGGCGGCGAGGGCGATGCCGCGCTTTCCGCCGAGGCCGGTGGTCGCCTCGTCGTTGAGCGGCTCGACCATGCCTTCGGCGGTGAGCCGGTACCAGGCGTGGATCTGCGGCTCGGTAAAGGTACGGGCCTGTGGAGTGCCGCGCTCGGCAAAGCCGACCTCGGCGTCCCCGTCCCGGATGCCGGCCAGCTGCCAGCCCTCGGCGCCGACCTCCTGCACGCCGTTCCCCGTCGTAGCGGCGTTTCCCTTGGGCGCGAGCAAGACAGCGGCGGGCTTGCCGTCGGAGGCGGTCACCCGGGAGGCAAGGTAGGAGAGCCGGAGCGCGGTCTGCGGGGTCGCCTGGGTCTTGCCGGTCACGAACTCGGGGCTGATCTCGAACATCGGCACCGGGTCCTTGAGATCGAACCCGGGAGGCGCGGCAACCGCGGCGGGTGCGTTCCCGGGAGCGCCGACGGCGCCGCCGTCCGCGGCGGGGGCAGCGCCGAGCTGCCGGGCCGAGACCAGGAACCGGGAGACGGTGTCGCGGAGCTGGTCGCTCCGGAGGGCCTGCTGGGCGGACTGGTAGCCCGCGATGCCGTCGCCCTCCGCAGCCTGCGCGGGAACGATTCCGCACAGGGCGGCGGCAAGCGCGGTCGTGGCAAGAACGGCGGCCCGGACTGCCGCGCGATTGGTCTGTCGCATGGTCTGCATGGTCGGTCTTCTCCTCAGCCCTGGATACCGATGCGGGAGTGGGTCCACTGGAACGAGTTGTTGTTCACGTACGTGGAGTGGTTCCACCAGGTGTAGGTCTGGGTGGTCTGCCACGGGTCGCCGACCGCGATCATGTTGGTGGTGCTGTCGTAGCCGTAGATGACGTTCATGTGACCGCCGCCGGTGCGCCAGCCGAACCGGACGGCGAACGGCCGGCCCGCGGCGATCTCGGCGACGGACTCGCTGAACGAGGCGTTGCGGTACAGGCTGCGGCCACTGTTGCTCAGCCCCAGCCTGGCCAGGCCGTTGGCCATGTCTTCCAGCGTCGCGGGCTGGTTGTTGCAGTTCACCCAGGTGCCCTGGGCGGCGAGTTGGCAGAACTGCTCCTGGCTGACGGAGCGGCCCCAGTGTTTGGCGATGGTCACGCCGGAGGCGTCCCAGCACCACTGGGTCCTGACCTGCTTCTGCATGTCGATCTTGAGCGTCTTCGCGGTCGTGGGGGCAGGGGGCGTGGGCTTCGGGTTCGGGTTCGAGCCGCAGACCGGCAGGCCGGTGGTGTTCTCCTGGATGAACGCGTCGGCGATGTAGTACGAGCCGGTGTAGATCCACCGCGGGTTGTTCTCCACGGTGTCGCCGGTGGTCCGGCAGGACATCCGGATCCTTTCGCCGACCTTCGAGGAGCCGTTGACCTGGGCCGAGAGGGACGGCTTGGCCCGGTGGTTGACGGTGTTGTAGTTGCCCTGCCCGCCGATGACCGTGCCGCTGACCACATCGGCCTGGGCGAGGGCGCCGAAGCCGAACAGCAGACCACCGGAGAGTGCGGCGGTGATCGCGACTATCAGCGCTTTCTTGCGGCGGGACGCGCGACGTTTGTGCATCATGCTCCTTGATCTGAGAATGCGGGAACTTGCTTGCTTGCCTGCTTGCTTGGCGGCGCTCCGATAAGTGACGAGTAGTCAGCTCGCTGTCAGGGTCAGGACCGAATGGAGCGCACAGGAACGTCACGCCCCCAGACCGCCGCGACGGACACCGCTGGTCTGCGGTTGCGGCGAGTCCGCCACCATTCCGAGGTGCGGCGCTCGGAGCCGGCGGCCGGCCGGCCGCTCGCCGGAGCAGCGGTACGGGTGGACAGCTCAGCCGCCCCGGGGCGGCGCCGCATTGGCGGTGAGGCTGCCGGGGTGGACCGGGGCGGGCAGCAGAGGCGATGGGCCGACGGTGATGCCGTCGGCGTCGGCCGCGCTCATCGCGCCGGCGATACGTTCCTGACCAGGTTCTTGCGGTTCCGCAGGCGGCGGTGAACTGCGCTGCCCGGCGGAGGCGGGTGCCCCGTCGCGAGACGGCGGCCCATCATCAACGGATGAATCTCCTGGTGGGTGGGACGGTTTTGCGGTGGAGCCGGTCGTCGGACACGCAGCTCGGCGGACCCCCGTGGTGGGGCAGTGTGCCGCCCTGCATCCCTGCTACGGCAAGACCTCACGGCAGCGGCGGCTCGCGACTGACCGGGCGTCACAACCGGGCGGCTCGACGCCCCTGCGCTGCCGGTGAAGCTGAGGTTCAGGTCCTCTACGACCAGGCACAACCGCACCTCTTTCCTTGAATGGATTGGGTGCCGGGAATCCTGCCAGAGAGATGGAGGGATCTGAACGCCGTTGATCTACGCGCGAAGATGTCGCCCATTCAATCACCGATGAGAGGTGATGTGACGATTCGTCAATCAACCTAGATTTGACGCCAGTTGACCATCTCGCGACCCTTGGTCCAGGCCATTTTTGCGAATCTGACGGTGCATGACTTTACGTAAACTTGAAGCATCGCGACCCTTTATTGGACGCTACGTCAAATAGCGAAATCGCCCAGAGTGTACGCCGCGTGACTCTCCATCATTTCAAAAGGGAAATCGACCTCAGGTTTTGCATGGAAAGGCCGCTGAGCCAAGAAAGGCGGGGTCTGCGCCCGCGCGACGGCCCGTCGGCCTGCTCCGTCCGGCGGTACGGCGCCCATGGCTGCGATCAGCGCTGATACGTGCCGACCAGAGTGCCGACGGCCAGTTCCCTGCCCTCGACCGCGCGGTGCACGGTGTCGGCCGCCGGCCGGCCGTGCAGGGTGAGCGGCTCGGACAGGGCGTACAGGCGGAAGAAGTAGCGGTGCGGCCCGTGCCCCGGCGGAGGCATCGGCCCATCCCAGCCCACGTGCCCGAAGTCATTGGGCCACGGCAGCCCGCCCCGAGGTTTCTGCCCTTCCTCGGCCCCGGTGACCCCCGGATCGATGCCGGTGACCAGCCAGTGGAGGAAGGTACCTCCCGGCGCATCCGGGTCCTCACAGAGCAACACCAGCTCAGCGGTCCCCTCGGGCGTCGCCGACCAGGTCAGGGGCGGCGAGATGTTCTCCCCCTCCCCGCTGTACCGGCGGGGGATCACGGTGTGATCGTCGAACGCGGCGCTGCTGAGTTCAATTCCGGTCATGCGCGGCGCACTACCCGCGGGCGGCAGCGCGGACACCGGCTGGCAGCGCAGAACACCCGATCAGCGGCGTCCGTGACGGGGAGTCCAGGGTGGGGTAGCAGGAATGGCGAGGTCCGTTGTCAGTGGCGGGTACGAAGATGTGACCGTACCGCTGAACCGGCGACATCCAAGGGATTCTTCATGTCCGCACCCGCCCCCGCACCCTTCCGCTTCCCCACCGGATGGTGCGCCACCGACCTGGGCTCGTACCGGCCGTGCGAGTTCACCTACGAGGTCTACCCGCTGGAGAGCCTGCCCTCCCTGGACGCCCACGGCCTCGACGGCGGCTTCGGGTGGCTGGGCGGGCCGGGTGCGACGGACGGGCCGCGGCCGGGTCACGGGGAGCACCTCGCGGCTGTGGAGGCAGACCTGGCGCCTCTCGGCCTGCGCCTTCCCGCCGACTTCCGCACGTTCTACAGCAGCGGCAGCCTCTGCCGCGCGTTCGACGAGGTGTCGGTGACGGCCTGCTGGAGCGACCTGTCCGGACCGCTGCAGAGCCCGGCCGAGGACGGCGCCCGCCTCGTACGGTTCCTGCGGGATCAGCAGGACTGCGTCATCTGGTACCTGTACCTGCGCCCCTCAGGGGAGACGTTCGTGGTCTGCTCGCACCTCGACCTGGAGCTCGCCGGGCAGGAGCTGGACGAGGCACAGGCGGCCGAGTTCCGTGCCGCGGCGGCGGACTCACTGGTGCGGTGCGCCTCGACCTTCGAGGAGTTCGCCTACCGTTTCGTGGTGGAGAACGAGCTGTGGATGCACCTGAACACCACCAACCCGGACATCTCGTTGGTCCCCCACCTCCAGGAGTACCTCGATCATTACGCAGCCGCGGCTTCCTGACCGCGCGCGGCGTGCTGACCGGTAGGTTCCGCCGGTCAGCCGGCCTCGGCGGGCGGCTCCGGAGTGAGTCTCGTCCACTCCGCAGGCATGCGCCGATCGCCGGATGGGCGGCTGCGAGCCCAACGCTCCCGGTCGCGTTGATCGCGATCGGCCGGTGCGCGCGGAGCGGAGTTCAGGCGGCTGTCCAGCCGCCGTCCAGGGGGATCGCGGCGCCGGTGAGGTAGCCGGTGTGGGGCCCGCAGAGCCATACGGCGACGGCGGCGACCTCCTCCGGTTCGATCAGCCGCTTGATCGCGGAGCGGCTGAGCATCACCTCGCCGACCACCTGCTCGGGGTCGATGCCGTGGGCGGCGGCCTGGGCCGCGATCTGCTGTTCCACCAGGGGCGTGCGTACGTAGCCCGGGTTGACGCAGTTGCTGGTGATGCCGTGCGGAGCGCCTTCGAGGGCCGCGACCTTGCTCAGCCCTTCGAGGGCGTGCTTGGCGGTCACGTATCCGGCCTTGAACGCGCTGGCCCGCAGCCCGTGGACGCTGGAGATGTTGACGATCCTGCCCCAACCGCGTGCGCGCATGTGCGGCATGGTCCGGCGGAGCAGGAGGAACGGGGCGTGGACCATCACCTTCTGGATGAGGTCGAACCGGTCCGGGGGGAACTCGGTCAGGGGGGCCACGTGCTGGAGTCCGGCGTTGTTGACCAGGATGTCGACGTCGGCCGGCAGCCCTTCGATGAGGTCGGCGCGGGCCAGGTCCACCACGTGTGGGCGGCCGCCGATCTCCTCGGCGACGGACGCGGCCGCCCGGGCGTCGATGTCCACGACGTGGACGCGGGCCCCGGCCGCGGCGAGGGCTGTGGCGCAGGCGCGCCCGATGCCGCTGCCGGCGCCGGTCACCAGGGCGGTACGGCCCGCCAGGTCGACACCTGCGGTCCGATCGGGTGCCGTCCGGTCGGACGCGGGAGTGGTTCCGCTTGTCATGGCCGGAATCATGCGCGATGTCCACCTGCCGCTCCCATGGCTGTGACCCCCATAGTCCGGCCGGGCCATGTGTCGGACACCGCCAGCCCGACCGCGCGCGAGGGGCGTCCGGCCCGACAGGGCCCGGTGGCCGGATCGTGCGCTCGTGGGCCGGGCCGCGTCCGGCGATGATGGCCCGATGGACATAGGGGTGGACACACGACCGGCCGAGGCGTATGCCGTGTCGGCCGAGTTCTACGACCTGCTGCACGCCCGCTCGTACCACCGGCACGCGCAGGCGCTCGCCGGAGCGGCGGCGGCGGCCCGCATCGGCATCGTCGAGATCGGCGCGGGAACCGGCCTGGTCACCGAGGTGCTCATCGACGCGTCGATCGTGCCGGTCCACGCCGTCGAACCCGCGGCCACGATGCGGTCGTTGCTGCTCTCCCGCCTGCACCCCCCGGTCGGCCGCTCCGCCGCAGACCGGGTCACCGTGCACGCCTGTTCCGCACTCGACCTGTCGCTCACGGAGCAGGCCGATCTGGCGGTCTGCCTCCGGCTGGTCCCGTGCCTGCCGCCCGAGGAGCGGCGCGCCCTGTGGCGGATGGTGGCCGATCTGCTGGTGCCGGGCGGCCTGCTCTTCCTGGACCGCCCGCCGGCCCGGCTCCCCGCCCGTCCCACCCGGCGTTCGCTGGGCGAGGTCCGGCTGGGCATCGACACCTACCGAGGTCAGGTCACCGCGCGCGCCGAGGACGGCCGGATCCGCTGCGACTACGCCTACCTGGTGTGCCGTCAGGGCCGGATCCTGCGGCGGGCGCAGGAGTCCTTCCTGCTCAGGCCAATGACCGTACGGGCGCTGCGCGAGGAGCTCGCGCAGGCCGGCCTCGCCCTGGAGGACGAGCTGACGGCGGACGTACTGCGCGTACGACGGGGGGTCCGCCGGGCCCCGGCACCCTGTTGAGGTGCGGTGGTCAGGTCGCGTAGATCACGGTGGTGACCACGATGATCACGGTGAGGACGGCGCTGACTCCGTGGGTGACGACGGCGGCGACGGGGAAGTTCCGCTCGGCCGCGGCGTCCCCGTCACGGGAGTGGCGGCCGCGGCTCGGCAGCCAGCGGAAGAGCAGGACCGCTCCGAGGGAGGCGACGATCAGGACGAGCGCGGAGGCCGCCCGCCCCGCGGAGTCCGCCCGGGAGAAGGTGAACAGCGTCCAGCAGCACAGCCCGACGACGGCGAGCAGGATGTGGGCGAGGATGACGGGCACCGGCAGGCGGGTGATCCCCACGGCGCGCTGCCGCCAGCCGCCCTCGCGCAGCCAGACCGTCAGCAGGTACCCGCCGATGCCGGCGGTGAGGATCCAGAATCCGAGCCCCGCGTAGCCCATCCCCCGCTCCTCCCCTCCCTCACGCCCCTGCCGCAATGCCCATGACAGCAGGCCCGGGCGGAACGGACGGCAACCCAGGGGCCGACTGCCACCGGAAGGAGTGAACTCCGCCGCCGGCGACGCACGGGTGCGCGTTCCCTCTGCTAAAGGCGCCCGTGCGGTGGCACCAGTGCCACCACGGGTACGGGTCGTAGCGATATCGCGCGAGGCCTACCCGTTCGAGGACGCTGAGCACGACCGATCCGCCCCAACGGGGAGAACAGCACATGCACTTGCTCAGGAAACCGGCGCGCTGGGCCGTGGCCGCCGCTTGCGGGATCCTCGCCGCGACCGCCCTGCCCGCGACCGTCCTGCCCACGTCCGCCGCGCACGGCGCGACCCCGGCCGGCGCACCTCCCGTACCGGAGCGGTACGCGCATCAGCGGCTCGACTGGCAGCCGTGCAAGAACGGTTCGCTGGAATGCGCGGCCATGTCCGTGCCCCGCGACTGGTACCACCCCGACGCGGGACCGAGCCTCACGGTGGCGGTGTCCCGGCACCGGGCCGCGGACCCCGCCGCGCGCCGGGGCGTCCTGATGATGGCGGCCGGCGGACCCGGCGCCTCGGGCCTGGGCCGGCCCGCCGGACTGGCCTCGTACGCGCCGAAACTGGCGGCCGCCTATGACATCGTCGGCTTCGACCAGCGCGGTGTCGGGGCCAGTACAAACGTGGTCTGCTCGGACCAGGACACCGTCGACGCCCTGTTCGGCAGCGGCGACCTGCGCGACCTGAGCGGGCAGGCCGTCCGCCGCACCCTGGACCGCACCCGGGACTTCGTACGCGACTGCCGGCGCAACTCCGGGGACCTGCTGCCCTACATCACCACCGACCAGGCCGTGCACGACATGGACCTCTACCGCGCACTCCTCGGTGCCGACAAGGTCTCCTACTACGGCCCGTCCTACGCCACCTTCCTCGGCGCCTACTACGCGACCGAGTTCCCCCGCCGCGTCGACCGGGTGGTGCTCGACGGCAACATCGGCTTCACCGGCAGCTGGCAGACCTTCATGACCGGCCAACCGCTGAGCTTCCAGCGCCGGTTCGAGGAGGACTTCCTGCCCTGGCTGGCGAGGAACGACGCCACGTACCACCTGGGCCGGACCCCTCAGGAGGCCGGAGCGCGCTACGAAGGGCTGCGGGCGGCGCTGCGCGAGCGCCCCCTGGACCTCGACGGAACCGTCATCACGCCCAACCACCTCGACGCGGCGGCCACGGGCGCCGTCTACAGCGGTGACTTCTTCCCCGACCTCGCGGCCGCCCTCGGCGTCCTGGAACACCCGGACAGCGCCCCTTCGGCCGCCCGCCAGGCCCTCGCCCAGAAGCTCAAGCACCCCATGGAGGCGGGGTTCGCCGCCGCCTTCTTCTCCGTCGTCTGCTCGGACACCCCGTGGACGCGCAGCACCGGTTACTGGGTGAAGAGGAGCGAAGCCGACACCCTCAGCCATCCCATGGCCGGGGCAAGGGAGTTGACGTTCGCTTCGGTCTGCGCGGCCTGGCCGCGCTCCACGGCGCCGCACATCGAGGTCACGGGTGAGGGGCTGCCGCCCGTCCTGATGCTCAATTCGGTCCACGACCCGGCGACCCACTACGAGGGCGCACTGCGAGCCCACCGAGGGTTCGCGGGATCGCGCCTGATCACGGTGGGCGGCGGCGACCACGGCGTGTACCAGGCGCACAACAGCTGCGTGGACACGTACGTCGAGGACTTCCTCGTCGAAGGCCGCCTGCCGGCCCAGGACTCCACGTGTGAGGGGAAGCCGCTGCCGGATCCCGCGGCGCCTACCCCTGTGCCCCCTCGCGCGTCTGCGCCCAGGCGCGGGTGAACAGTTCGTGCGGCGGGACCGGGGACACGAAGCGGGTGAAGGGCCCCTGGGGCTCCGAGGTCCCGGCCGACACCAGGTGGGCCGGGAGCTTGGCGGTCTCCACCGGGAGGTGCGGTGCCTTGAACTCCGTCCACGCGCCCGGAACGAACGCCGTCCGGCCGGCGCGGGCCCGCCTGCCGGTCTGTACGGCGCCCGCGGCCGCCAGTTCCGCCTGGGCCGCCTTGTGGCGGGCGGGAGTCCAGCCGTTCCAGCGGCGGACGTTCTGGTCCGTGGGCCGGGCCAGGGACAGGAGCTGGAGGTACAGGGCGGCCGCGTCCGCCCCGACCCCGAGGGCGGCCATGACCTCGCCGACCAGTTCCGGGGTGCTCAGCGCCGGGTTCAGCTCGTGGCCGCCCGGCGGCACCGGGGTCGAGGCCGTGCGGGCGACCATCCGGGCGAGCCCCTCGCCGCACACCGCCTGGACCCTGCGGACGGCCTCCAGCAGGCCGGGCAGGCCCAGCTCGCCGCACAGCCGCACCGCCCGGGCGACCCGCTCCGGATCGGCCAGTGCGGCCGGCCGCAGGAACACGTCGCGACCCGGCACGGCCACGACGAACAGGCCGTCGTCGCAGGCCGTGGACGGCTCCGTGTCCTCGCGGTACAGGGGCTCCGGGCAGGGCAGCACGGTTCCCGCGTACGGAGTGAAGGCCGGGTCCTCGGCCGCCGCGCGGCCCAGCTCGAAGTGCCAGCCCAGCGGGATCAGCGTGCCCGGGTCGTCCAGCAGCGCCCGCAGCGTGCCGTACAGGGCGACGGCGCCCGCGGCGGCCGGATCACCGACCGGACGCTCCGTGAGCGCCCAGGCCACGACGGACGCGGGCTCGGAGTGGAAGGACCGCCCGGTGATCGCCCAGCGGCCGGCGCTGCCGTCCGCCTCGGCGTGGTGCAGGCTGAGTCCGCCGCTCCGGTTGCCGACGAGGACGAACCCGGCGCTCGGGAAGGAGGCCTCCGCGGGCACCCCGCCGACCGCGAGGGCGCGGGCCCAGCCGTCGCCCAGCCCCAGGTCGGCTTCCAGCGCCCCGGCCAGCCCCTCGTCCACGTACGGGGTGGTGCCGAGCAGCTCCGCCCAGACGGCGGCCATCCGCTCGGCCGCCGCGGTCATCCCGCCCCGCGCCCACAGCTCGGCCGGGTCCTCGGGGACGCCCGCGGCGAGCACCGCCCGCCGCCCGGCGTCGCCGAGCCGGCGGCAGAGGTCGTCGTACTCCCGGGCCATGGCCTTGTTCGCCTTGTACGGGGCCGCCCGCAGCCTCTTCAGGTGCTCGTCGTGGTTCTCCCGGTCGGGCAGCCCGCCGAGCACCAGGGCGGCGATCGAGCGCCGGGCACCCGTACGCCACGAGAAGACGTCCAGTGCCTCGGGCGACAGCGCGAGCGGCCCCCGCTCCGCCACCAGGCGCAGCAGCCGGGGCAGCCGCGCCGCGTCGTCGCGGGCGATGGTGAAGGTCGCGCAGTCCACGGCGTCGGCGGCGGGCGCCGGGTCGGCCGCGGGCTGCACGAACGGTGCCACGCCGCCCCGTTCGGGGCCGGAGGCCACGAACCGCCCGGCCGCCCGGCACCGTTCCAGTTCCCGTTCGGGTGCCCGGCCGGTGCGCCACTCGCCTCCGCGCTCGGCGTACGGCTGTCCGCTCCAGGTCTCCAGCAGCGCGGCCAGGGCGGCGCGCTCCTCGGCGTCGGTGGTCTCCACGGCGGCCCGCCAGGCCACCGCGTCGATCCCGCCCACCAGCACGGACCACGCGTCCGGCGCCGCGGGCAGGGCCAGGCGGCGCGTCTCGTCGTCGATCTCGCCCCGCAGGTACCGGCCGTCGGCCGCGACCGCCGTCAGTGTCGCGGGCCGCGGGCCCGGTACGTAGGCCTGGTACGGGCGGACCATGGGCAGCAGCCCGCCGAGCGCGGGCGCCAGTACGGTGTCCGGGACGGCCGAGCCGAGCTCCACCACCGGCCCCGACCGCATGATGCCGACGCGCCGGGACAACTCCTCGCGCCGCCCCCGGACATCGGCTGCCAGCAGCGCGGCGCGCACCACACCGTCCACCACGCGCGGCTCGGTCACCTCGGGCAGCACCCGGGCGATCTCGGCGCGTACGGCGGCGTCGGCCTCGGCGTCCTCGCACTGCGCCCCGGCCGCGTCGAGGAGCGCCCGTACGGCGTCCTCGCCGATCGCGCGCAGTGCCTTGGAGCCCGGCTCGTCGCGGGGGGTGAGGAAGTGCCAGTACGCGGGCGGCGGCACGGGGCCCACGCTGTGGGCGGCGGCCCGCCGCGGGCGGTCGGAGCCGGGGAAGCCGTGGGCCTCCCACAGGAGCGAGCCGTCCTCGGCGGCGTGGCAGCGGATTCTCGACTCGCCGGCGAGCACGGCGTCCTCGCCGCCCTGGGGCATGCGGACGATGCCCCAGGGCCGGCGGCCCGGGCGCCTGCTGCGGTAGCGGGCGCGGCGGCCGTCGATGCCCTCCAGCAGGAAGTCGGTCGGTGACGGCCCCGCGTACGGCGTGCGGTACAGCACCCGGCAGCCCGTCAGGGCGCCGTCCTGGCCCAGGGGTGAGGCGGGCGCGCCCTCCGGCAGGGCCGCGAGGGTCAACTGGTCCCGGAAGACGGCCGTGCCCGGCGGTACCTCGGCCGTGCCGTGGCGCTCGGGCAGTGTGCCGTCGGTGCCGCGCGCTCCCGTCACGGGGTCGACGGCGGCCCAGCCGTTCCTCGACTGGAAGACCACGGAACTCCAGAAGCGGGCGCCGTCGCTCATCTGGAAGTCGTGGTGCCCGATGCCGTCGCGGCTGCCGGGCCGCAGGACCCGCTCGCCGTCGTGCCGGCCTCCGCCGTCCGCACTCTCGAACTGGTAACCCAGGCCGCCCTGGATGCTCTCGGTGTACGGCCGCAGCCCGTACGTCTCCTGCGGCTCGAAGATCTCGTCGGGGCTGCCGGACCAGAAGGCGTACGTGCCGAAGGAGTTCTTGGGGTCCGTCGTCCAGCTCACCAGGAACTGTCCGCCCGCGAAGTGGACGACGTTGCGCGCCGTGTCCTCGGGCAGCCGGTACGCGCAGGAGGCGCGGACGCCCGCGTGGTCGACGGCGACGGCCTTGTCCCGCCCGTACACCGTCAGGACGGGCCAGGTGCACGTCACGCCCGCGATCTCGCCGGGGTCGAAGTCCGCCAGGGCCGTTTCCAGGGCCGGCCAGCCCAGCTCCTCCGGCAGCCCGGCCCGCAGGGTCCGCGCGAGCGAACCCGCGAGGTCCAGGGAGGCCAGCACCTCCTCGATGCCGTCCAGGGCCGTGGCCGTCGGCCGGTCCAGCAGGTCGCGCAACTCGTCCACGGCCTCGTCCGCCGCGGCCAGTCCGCCGCCCGCCAGTGCACGGAGCAGGCTCTCGACGCGGGCGTGCACCTCGGCGGCGATGCCCGCGTTCTCCGGGAGCCGGGTGATCGCCGTGCCCGCGCCCCGCAGTGCGGCGTGCACGGTGCCTTCCAGACGCGGCCCGAACACCGGGTCCGCGGCCAGGGCCTTGAGGCCGCGCCGCGACCGCTCACCCCAGAAGGTGAGCCTGACCGCCTCGCCCGGGTCCTCCACCACGAGGCCCTCGGCGAGGCAGAGGTCGAGCAGGTCGGCGTCCAGCCCGGGCCAGCGCCAGCGGTCCTCGTGCAGCCGCAGCGGCCGGCCGGCCGCGCGCAGCCGGGGTGCGAACCGGGTCACCAGGTCGAGCAGTTCGGGCGGCATCGGCTGTCGCGCCACGCCTCCGTACGGCACCTTGTGGTGGCCGTACGCGCGGGTGTACCGCCCCAGCCAGGCGGCGATCCCGCCCTCCGGGGTGATCCGCCCGGCGACCACCGCGTCGGCCGCGCCCGAGGCCAGCAGGAGCCGCAGCCAGGCCGCCGCGTCGTTCTTCGACTCCGGGAACACCTCCAGCAACACGGCGTTCACCTCGTCGTCCTGCGGGTGGTCGGCCAGCAGTGCGGCGACCGCGTCGAGCAGGCGGTCCGGTACGGACTTCCCGCGCGCGGCGCCGATCATCGGGGCGAGCACCCGGGCCTCCTCGGCCGGGTCGAGGCCGGCGGCACGCACCGAGGCGCGGACCCTGCGGGCCAGATCGGCGGGGAGTTCGCCGGGCGACGCCGCCCACGCCGTGAGGACCCGTATGTACTCCGCGTGCGCCTCGGCCGGGTCCAGTACGCCGGCCAGCCATCCCTGGTGGCCGCTCAACTCCTTGACCGGGAGGGCCCCGGCGCCGGCGAGCAGCAGCACGTTCTCCCGGCGCCAGCCGGCGTCCACGGGCAGCGCGTGCTCGCGCTCCGCGGTGCGGGCCAGGGTGTACGCCCGCCCGGCTGCCCTCAGGTCCCAGGAGACGAGCCGGTGGGCCATCGTGTCCCAGAACCAGGGCAGGTGGCGCGGCGGCAGCGCGCGGGCGAGGTACTCCATCCCCTCCAGGGCCCGGCCCGCCTTCGGGTAGGCCCGGGAGATGCGGTCGCGCACGTCGGTGAGCAGGTCGACCGCGGCGGCTTCCGCCCCCGGGTCGTGGGCGCGCACCCAATCGGCGTACGCCTCCGACCTGTGGAGTTCCGACGGAAGGGGGACAGGAAGGTTCATGTGTCCGATCCTGCCACGCAGCACTGACAACCCCGGTCCGAACAGAACCCGTTCGGACGCCCGTCGTCCCAGGTCGGGCGCGGTTCGTGCTCCTAGGCTCAGGTGCGATCACCTCCGCACGGCGAGCGGGCCGTCGCACTCCCCCGGCCGAAAGGTGCTGCCTCCATGCCCCTGACCACTGCCCCGTCCCTGCCGGCGCGCCGACGCCCGAGGCGGGGTCGCCGCCTGGCCGTCCTGCTCGCCTGCAGTCTGCTCGGTCTGCCCGCGCTCGCCGGACAGGCCCAGGCCGACGTGGGTGACATCGTGGAGTTCGAACTCGCCGCGGACAGCGGTCCGGTCGGGATCACCGCCGGCCCCGACGGGAAGGTGTGGTTCACCGAGGGGGGCCGCAACAGGATCGGGCGGATCGCCCCCGACGGGGCCGTCGCCGAGCTCCCCCCGGTCACCTCCGGTTTCCCCGACGACATCACCACGGGAGCCGACGACAATCTGTGGTTCACCGAGTCCGCCGCCAACCGGATCGGGCGGATCACCCCCGCCGGCACGCTCACCGAGTTCCCGCTGCCGACTGCCGGCGGCTACCCGATCGGCATCACCGGCGGCCCGGACGGCAACGTCTGGTTCGTCGAGAACGGCGCGAACCGGATCGGGCGGATCACACCGGCCGGCAAGGTCACCGAGTTCCCCCTGCCCCACCCCGACACGTTCCCGTACCGGATCACGAACGGCCCGGACGGCAACCTCTGGTTCACCGAACAGGGCGCCACCCGGATCGGGCGGATCACGCCGGCCGGCAAGATCACCGAGTTCCCGCTGCCCGACCCCGACAGCACTCCGTTCAACATCACCGCCGGCCCGGACGGGAACGTCTGGTTCACCGACCCCACGCTCAACAGCATCGGCCGGATCACCACGCGGGGCGCCGTCTCCACCTTCCCGCTGCCCGAGACCGACAGCGGGCCGGTCGGCATCGCGGCGGGCCCGGACGGGAACCTCTGGTTCGCCGAGTCCAACGCCAACCGGATCGGGCGGATCACCACCCGCGGAGGAATCACCGAATTCCCCGTGCCCACCCCCAACCTGGAGAACACCCCCTTCCACATCGCCGCCGGCCCCGACGGAGACATGTGGTTCACCGAGCTCATCGGCAACCGGATCGGGCGCGTGTCGGTCGGCGCGCCCGCGGCCGACGTCGCGGTCGCCCTGACGGCGCCCGCCACGGCCCGCGCGAGCAGCCCGTACACCTACACCGTGACGGTCACCAATCACGGCCTGTCCCCCGCGAACGGCGTGGTGGTGACGCTGGCCAAGCCCGCCCCGCTGCACGTGGTGAAGTCCTCACCGCCGGCCCGGCGGACCACGAAGACCGGGATCACCTGGAACGCGGGACGGATCGGCGCCGGGCAGTCGCGTACCTTCCGCGTCACCGTACGGCCCGGCACTCCGGGTCCGGTCACGGCGCTGGCCGAGGTCTCCTCCGCCACCTTCGACCCGAGTACCGGGAACGACGCGAGCGCCGCCGAGACCCGCGTCGTCCGACGCCACCCGTAGACACGGCGAACGAGAACGGTTTGTACGTACCGGCGGGTATCGCGACCCGATAGTGCCGGGATTTGATACTTCTGGACAGCTCCGGTGTGCGCACTGCCCGCGGGAAGGACGTGACCGTGCTCGATTCCCTGCGCCCCAAGACCGTCGTCTGCCCGTATTGCCAGGCCACCGACAAGGAAGGCGTCGCACGGACCCTGTGCGCCGTGGCGGGCGTGCTGTCGGTGACCTGGCACACCGCGGCCTGCCCGCACTACGCCGCCGACCTGATCCTCGCAGACGGGGAGAACCGCCTCTAGGGGGTGTCGGGGGCGCCGGGGACGAGGCCGTCGGCCACCAGGCCGGCGAGTACCGCCTCGCCCAGGGCGTGCACGGCGGACTGGGGGCGGACCATCACGGTGAACTCCTTGACCCGGCCCGCCTCGTCGAGCTGGAGCAGGTCGATCCCGTGGATCTGCTTGCCGTTCACGACGGCCCGGAAGGGCAGGATCGCCGACGGGGCCTCCGCGCCGTCGCCGCTGGTCTCGGCCGTCCCCTCCAGGTGTCCGACGTAATGGAGGTCCTCGAACACGCGCAGCAGGACGCCGAAGAGTCCCAGCACCATCGGCTTGCCCTCGAACGGGATGAACTTCACCGGGCTGTAGAGCCGGATGTCCTCGGTGAACAGGTCGTCCAGCGCGGCGAGATCGCGCTTCTCCACGGCGGCGCGGAACCGTTCGGCAGTCTCCATGACCCCTCCTGATACTCAAGGAATTGACTAGTCACTTTCTTGAGTATCATGCACCGGACGGACGAGACAGGGAAGGGGCTGCCGCGATGGCCTTGAGACATGCCGTGCTGGCGGCGCTGCTGGACGGCGAGTACAGCGGGTACCAGCTGGCGAAGGTGTTCGACATCAGCGTCGCGAACTTCTGGCCCGCACTCCCCCAGCAGCTGTACGCCGAGCTGGCCAAGCTGGAGAGGGAAGGACTGGTCGCGGGCCGGGAGGTGGTCCAGGAGACCCGGCCCAACAAGCGGCTGTTCCAGGTCACCGACGCCGGCCGCGCCGCGCTGGAGGAGTTCGCCGCGGCGGCGGCGAAGCCGTCGGTCATCCGCGACGACCTGCTCGTCAAGGTGCAGACGGCGGACCGCATCGGCACGGCGCCGGTCATCGCACAGCTCGAAGAGCGGGCGTCCGCCGCCGAGGCCAAGATCGAGCTGCTCGACACACTGCTGCGGCGGATGCGGGGCGACGTGGACGAGGCGGAGTTCCTGCTGCGCGGCGAGCGGATCGGCGGGTACCTGACGTGCCTGCGCGGCATCGCCTTCGAGCAGGGCCACCGGGAGTGGTGCCTGCGGACCGCGGCCGTCCTGAAGGAAAGGCAGGCCACCCGTGCCGAACGGTGAGTACCTGCGCTACGTGGCCCTGGGCGACAGCCAGACCGAAGGGATGGGCGACGGCGACGACACGGCCGGCCTGCGGGGCTTCGCCGACCGGCTCGCCGAGCACCTCGCGGCCGCCGACCCCGGGGTCCGCTACGCCAATCTGGCCGTACGGGGACGCACGGCCGGTCAGGTCCGCGCCGAACAGCTGGGGCCCGCCCTGGCCCTGCGCCCCGACCTGGCCACCGTAGTCGCCGGGGTCAACGACCTGCTCCGGCCCCGGTTCGACGCCGCGGAGGTGGCCGGGCACCTGGAGGAGATGTTCGCCGCGCTCACGGCCGCCGGAGCCCACGTGGTGACCGTGACCTTCCCCGACCTGGGAGAGATCGTGCCGCTGGCACGGCCGCTCGCGTCCCGCGTGTCCGACCTCAACACCCGCATCCGCGCGGCCGCCGCACGCCACGGGGTCACGGTCGCCGAGATCGGCCGGCACCCCGTCGCCACCGACCCGCGCTTGTGGACCGCGGACCGGCTCCACGCGAGCCCCGTCGGCCACGCCCGGATCGCCGGGGCCCTCGCCCAGGCCATCGGCCTGCCCGGAAGCGACGACAGCTGGACCCTCCCCCTGCCGCCCCGGCCGGTCCCGGGTCGCCGGCAGGCCGCGGGAGCCGAACTGCGCTGGGTCGCCGGATTCCTCGGCCCGTGGATCGGACGCCGCCTGCGCGGCCGCTCCTCCGGCGACGGCCGCAGCGCGAAACGTCCCGAACTCCAGCCCCTGGAATAGGAGATCACCGCGATGATCCCGTCGGTTATCGTCCGTCACTGACGAAGGAACCGAACACGGGGATGTGACGGGTGAGCGAGAAAGACGTTCTGGCGCAGCGCTTCGAGGAGCACCGCACCCATCTGCGGGCCGTGGCCTACCGCATGCTGGGCTCGCTCAGCGAGGCGGAGGACGCCGTACAGGAGGCCTGGATCAAGCTGAGCCGATCCGATGCCGACGCCGTGGACAACCTGGGCGGCTGGCTGACGACGGTGGTCGGCCGGGTGTGCCTGGACATGCTGCGCTCGCGCACCACCCGGCGCGAGGATCCGCTGCACGACCAGGACGGGCAGGTCCGGCTCCCGGACCCGGTCGTCAGCAGAGCGGACGGCCTCGACCCCGAGCAGGAGGTGCTCCTGGCGGACTCGGTCGGCATCGCGCTGATGGTCGTGCTGGAGACCCTCTCCCCCGCCGAGCGCCTCTCCTTCGTCCTGCACGACATGTTCGCCGTGCCCTTCGACGAGATCGCCCCTGTCCTCGGCCGTACGCCCGTCACGACCCGGCAGCTCGCCAGCCGCGCCCGCCGCCGCGTCCAGGGCGGGGCTCCCGCTCCCGACACCGACCCGACCCGCCTGCGGGAGGTCGTCGACGCGTTCCTGGCCGCCGCGCGCGGCGGGGAGTTCGAGGCCCTCGTCGCCATCCTCGACCCCGAGGTCGTGGCGCGCTCCGACGGCGGCGCGCTGCTCCCCAGCCTGCTCCGCCGCGGCGCGACCGAAGTCGCCTCCCAGGCGATCACCTTCGCCCGGTTCGCCGAGGCCGGCCACCCGGTGCTGGTCAACGGCACCCCCGGCGTGGTCTCCGTATCGCAGGGCCGGCCGCTCTCGGTCATGGCGTTCACCGTCGTCGACGGGAAGATCACCGCCCTCGACATCCTCACCGACCCCGAGCGCCTGGCGCGGATCGACCTGAGCGCCATCGTCGGCTGAGCCGTCGGCGGACGCTTCCGTTGCGGTGCGGCGGGCCCAACCGGCCCGCCGCACCCACGGCTCGCGCCGTTGCGCCGGAGCTGTCCGGCCGCCGGGGCGGTCAAACCTGGACTCGCCCTAGGGAGTGCCGTCAAAGTAGCGTCGGCCGCCCGAAGGGCGGGGCTGGTGGGGTCTGGCGCGTGCGATCGCAAGGCGGAGGAGGGAATCGACGCGGTGGGGGCACCTCCCAGCGGTAGCTGGGGGACGTCGGTGACCGACGACAACGCGGCTGGGGGTCCCCCGGGCGGAGTCTGGGGGAGTGCGTGCCAGGCCCCACCAGCCAGACGGGACTTTGACGACACGACCTAGGTCAGGTGCCGCTCTCCTCCGGGGCGGGCAGGAACTTGCCCGCCTTCAGGGCGAGCTGCCGGGCGAAGTGGGCCGAGGCGTCGGGTCGCATCCGGGCGAGGGCGACCATGCCCGTGATGATGACGTCGCAGACCTCGTCGTGGACGTCCTCCCAGCTGTGGGAGTGCCCCTTGCGGGGGTTGGTGCCCTTGGCGCCGATCACGGCCTGGGCGGCTTCGCCGAACTCCTCGCCGATCTTGAGCACTTGGAGCAGGTGGCTCTCCTCCGGCTTCAGCCCTTTCTCCGCGTCGGAGGCGTCGAAGCGGGCGGCGAGGGCGGTGATGGTGTCCCATGCGGCGGTCACGGCGTGCGGTGCCTCTCTGTTCCCCTGCCCCTTTGCGGTGGAATCGAGCAGAGGCAGCACCCTACCGGCGGCGCGGCCCCGTCCCGCTCACCCTGGCGGCCGGACGTGGTCCCGTCAGCCTCCCCCCACGGGACGCCCGTTCGCCGGGACGGCGGTGATTGTCCCGTTGTCGGGGGCTACCTGGGGGATGCGGACGGTTCCTCACGGGTCGTGACGGAGGCAATTCGACAGGTAGTAATTAGATGAATCCCTGACTGAATTCCCGTCAACAAGCCAACCCCGTATATCTCGATTTGATAACGACTCCCTCGGGAAGGCCTGGACCAATCACCTGCGACGCGCGTAACTTCCCTTGTTTTATTGGAGATTGACGGTTCGTCAAATCTGATCGACAGGTAACGGAACGATTTCTCGAAGCACCCTCCCCTTTGTCCGAATTCTCCGGCGCATTCGTCTGGCAGGCTTCCGCGCACCCAGTGATCCGATCACGATTTGAGGTGCCCATGACAGGACGACGCAGACGGCGCGAACACCGCCGCAAACCCCGGCGGTTGATACTGCTCACCGCCGCCACTGCCGCGGCGGCGGTGATCGCCGCAGGCATCGCCTACTCCGGACTCGGCGACGGAGCCCAGGCGGCGGCCCCCGTGGAGGCCGCCGCGGAAGCGGCCTCGCCGGCGGCCGCACCCGCCCGGGACCAGGACCCGGAGCCGATATCGAGCGCGCCCGCCAACGAGAGCGCCCGCGGCATGGTCTACGACGGCCTCGAGGCCGCGCCGAAGGGCGACCGGTGCGTCGGCGTGTACCGCACCGGCGCCGGGCAGTGCACCCACGGCCCCGACGCCCCGCCCAAGGGCGTCGACATCACGAAGGACATCCAGCCCGCCGTCCAGGCGAAGGCTCCCGCGGCCGATCCGGCCCGCCCCGCGACCGACGACCCGGCGACCACGGAAGGCGGCGGGCGTCCTCAGGACGCGCCCGCCGCTGCCGATGCCGGGTCCGCCAAGGCCAAGGCCGACGCACCCCCGCCCGCCGCCGCGACCGGTGGTCAGACCGTCGCCGCCGGCCCCGCCGGCCAGACCGTCCAGTGCGACGGCGACGGCAGCACCGGCAACCGCGTCCAGGTCGTCTACGTCCACGGTCCCGGCCGCGACCGCTACTCCGAGTACGTCGCCTCGTTCCGCAAGTGGGCGGCGGACGCCGACCTCATCTACTCGGCGAGTGCCCAGGAGACCGGCGGCATCCGGCACATCCGTTACGTGACGGCCGCCGACTGCACGCCGACCGTGCTCAACATCGAGCTCCCGGACTCGGCACTGGCCGAGTTCAGCGCGACCAACTCCGCGCTCGCCGGCAAGGGACTCGACCGCCGCGACCGCAAGTACATGATCTTCGCCGACACCCAGGTCTACTGCGGCATCGGCACGTTCAACGGGGACGAGCGGCCCGGCCAGGCCAACCTGAGCAACTTCGGCCCCTCCTACGGGCGTACGGACTCCGGCTGCTGGGGCGGCCACACCGCCGCCCACGAACTCGGCCACAACCTGGGCGCGGTCAACAACAGCGCCCCGAACACCAGCCGGGGCGCGCACTGCACGGACGAGTGGGACGTCATGTGCTACTCGGACACCCCGTACTACCCGCAGATGCGCAACATCTGCACCAACCAGGCGTCCGAGAACATCCTGGACTGCAACCACGACGACTACTTCCACACCAGTCCGAAGGCCGGCAGCTACCTGGCCACGCACTGGAACATCGCGGACAACCAGTTCCTGATGCGGAACAAGGGCGGGAACGGCACCGACCCCGGTCCGAACCCGAACCCGACTCCGACGCCGACCAAGAAGCCCACGCCGACGCCGACCAAGAAGCCCACGGGCGGACCGGCCGTGACCGCGGCCCAGATCCAGTCCGACTCGGTCGTGGTGAGCTGGCCGAAGGTCGAGGGCGCCTCCTGGTACCAGGTCCTGCTGAACGGCAAGCACCTGGCTTGGGTCCAGTCGCAGGCCCTGCGCATCTACAACCTCCAGCCCGGTACCGCGTACACGGTCGCCGTCTCGGTCCGCGACGGCTCCGGCCGTGACAGCGGACCCGGCAAGGCCGCCTCCTTCCGTACGACGGGCGCGGGCGGCGGTACGACCACCCCCGGTGCCCGGTACCTGCTCGGCAACGGCAGCACCGGCATGAACGCAGAGGTGTGGGGCGGCCGCGGCGCCGACGGCACCGTGCTCGTCGGTGCGCGTGCCAACGGATACGCCCAGCAGCAGTGGTACTTCGACGACGCGGGCAGCGGGCAGGTCCGCATCCGGTCCGCGGTCTCCGGCAAGTGCCTGCAGCCGGGCGGTACCCCGGCCGCGGGCATGTGGGTCGTGCAGCAGCCCTGCGGCTCGAACGCCGCGCAGGCCTGGAAGCTGACGGCCCGCGGTGGCGCGGTGGCCGTCACGGATCCCAGCGGCGGCTTCGCCCTGACCGTCAGCAACCGCCCCTACTACGGGAACTGGCTGCTCGACCTGCAGCGCGCGGACGGCCGCGCCACGCAGGCCTGGACCGTCCAGAAGTCCGGCTGACCGACCGGTCGGGCGAGCTGCTGACCGGCCGGTCGACCGACCGGCGGTCAGCCCCGACGCCCTGAGCCCACCCCGGGGGGGGGGGGCCCCCCCCCGCCCCGCCCCCCCCCCCCCCCCCCCCCCCCCCCCGGGGGGGCGGCCCCCCCGGGGCGCCCCCCCCCCGGCCCCTCACCCCAGTCCTCCGGAGCACCGCCACCATGCGCATACGCATCGCTTTCCCCGCCCTGCTGGCCGCCCTCGGCCTCATGTTCCTGACCCCCGTCGCGGCCCACGCCCACGGCGACACCGTGAAGGTGGTGGTGACCGGACAGCGCAACGGCCACGTCACCGCCGACATCACCTGGGAGAACGACGGGGACGCCGTCGAAGAGGCGGTCGCGGCCACGGTGAACGCCGTCAGCGCCGACGGCTCCCGCTCGCTCGGCTCCTGGCGCCTGGTCCGCGATCCCGGCGCGTCACCGGCCGGCTGGACCACGGCCGAGACGCTGCCGCCGGGCGCCTGGAAGGTCACCGTCGACGTGGGCTTCCCCGCTCTCGGACACGGCGAACTCGATGTCGCCGTGCCGGTGGTGGATCCGGCGCCCACGACCGGTACGCCGGCGCCCGGCACCCCGGCGCCCGGCACCCCGGCCTCCAGCGCCCCGGCCCCCGTACCGACTCCCACGACTCCCGCCGCACAGCCCGCCTCTGCCCCTCCGGCGCAGGCGCCGCCCGCCGAGGCCTCGGACGACGCCGTCTGGTGGACGACGGCGGGTGTGGCGGCGACCGCGCTGGCCGGCGCGGCCGGCGGTCTCCTGATCCGCCGCCGCCGGATGCGGCGGGCCCGGTCGGGGCGCCGGACGGCCTGACGGCAGAATCCCGGTATGGACATCACCGCGCACGCGCTCAACCGGGCCACGCTCGCCCGACAGTTGCTGCTGGACCGCGAGTCGCTCGACGTCGCCGACGCGATGCGGCGTGTGGTCGCCTTGCAGGCACAGCAGCCCGCATCGCCGTACATCGCGCTGTGGAACAGGCTGAACGGCTTCGACCCCGCCGGCCTCGACACGGCCGTGGCCGGTCACCAGCTGGTCAAGGCGACGCTGATGCGGCTCACCTTGCACGCGGTCCACGCCGAGGACTACCGGACCTTCCGCGAGGCCATGGAGCCGACGCTGCGCGGCTCCCGACTCGGCGACGCGCGCTTCACGGCATCCGGGCTCACCGCCGACGACGCCGGCGTACTGGTGCCGGATCTGCTGCGGTACGCCGACAGGCCGCGGACCTCCGCCGAGATCGGGGGCTGGCTCGCGGAGCGACTGGGCGCACCGATGGAGTCGGGCGCCCAGCGGATGCTGCGGCAGTACGCGCCGCTGTGGCACGCGCGCACGGGAGGGCCCTGGTCGTTCGAGACCCGGCCCTCGTACGTCGCGGCGGGCGCGCTGCCCGTGCTGGCGGACCCCGACGTGGCCGCCGGGAGTCTGCAGGCCCTGATCCGCCGCTACCTGGAGGGCTTCGGGCCGGCGTCGGTGGCGGACATGGCCCAGTTCGCGCTGGTCCAGCGGGCCAGGGTCAGAGCGGCGGTGAGCGCGCTCGCCGACGGGCTCGAACAACTGACGGGCCCCGACGGCACGGTGCTGTACGACGTTCCCGGCGCGCCACGGCCGGCCGGGGACACTCCCGCCCCGCCCAGGCTGATGGCGATGTGGGACAGCATCCTGCTGGCCTACGCCGACCGCGGCCGTGTCATACCTCCCGCCTATCGCAAGCACGTGACGCGCATGAACGGCGACGTGCTGCCCACGCTGCTGGTCGACGGGTACGTCGCCGGCGTCTGGCGTCCCGTCGAGGGCGGGATCGAGGCCACCGCCTTCCACCCCCTTCCCGGCCGCGTCTGGGAGGGACTGGCGGCGGAGGCCGGGTCGCTCGTCGCGTTCCTCGCCACCCGGGACCCCAAGGTCTACGGGCGCTACGGCCACTGGTGGGCCAAGGGGCTGCCGAGCGCCGAGACCCGGCTGCTCCCGGGTGGCTGAGCAGCGGTGGCTGAGCAGCGGTGGCCGAGCAGCGGTGGCGTCGGGCCGAGAGGAGCCGACGGCGCCCGGCTTCGCGGGGCTTCCTTCTTCCCCGGGAGGAGAACCCCGATGCCGGTCGCGCGCGTCCACAAGGTCATGAAGGTCGAGACCTCCCCCGCACCGACGGCGACGGCCCCCGGCCACCGCCGGGCCCTGCCCCCTGCCCGCCGCTCGGCGCGCCGTGGCCGGATCACCGCCACCCTGGCCGTCCTGACGACCCTGCTGATGCTGCTCCACGGCTGGATCCCGAACCGGATCGCCAACTTCGGCAGCTTCGTCCAGACCTTCCTGCCCTGGACCGGCGTGGCCGTCGTCCTGCTGTCGGCCGCCGCCCTCCTGCGCCGCTCCCGCGTCGCGCTGATCTCCGTCCTGCTGCCCGCGCTCACCTGGGCGGCGCTCCACGGCGGCACGTTCCTCGACCGGGGCGCCGGCGGAGCGGCGGACCTCACCGTCGTCACCCACAACGTGGACGACGTGAACCCCGACCCCGCCGGTACCGCCCGCGCCCTGGCCGCCTCCGGCGCCCAGCTGATCGCGCTGGAGGAGCTGACCGATCCCGCCGTCCGCGAGTACGAGCAGACGCTGGCCGGGACCCACCCGTACCACGTGGTGGAGGGCACGGTCGGTCTGTGGAGCACCTACCCCCTGCGCGACACGGCCCCGGTGCCGATCATGCCGTGGACCCGTGCCCTGCGGGCCACCGCCGACACCCCCGCCGGCCCGCTCACCGTCTACGTCGCCCATCTCCCCTCCGTACGCGTACGCCTGGGCTCGGGTTTCACCACCGAGCGCCGCAACGCGGCCGCGGGCCGCCTCGCCGGTGCTCTGGCCGGCGCCCCGGCCGGCCGTACGCTCCTGGTCGGCGATTTCAACGGGACCACCGACGACCGGGCCCTCGCGCCGGTGACGGGCCGCTTCCGCTCCGCCCATGACGAGGCGGGCGCGGGCTTCGGTTTCACCTGGCCCGAGAGGTTCCCCGTCGCCCGCATCGACCAGATCCTGGTCAGGGACCTCACCCCGGTGTCCGCGTGGACCCTTCCGGCCACCGCCAGCGACCACCTGCCGGTGGCGGCCTCGTTGCGGTTCTGACGAGCGGAGGCGACGCGATCGACCTGCTCGCCCGCCGCCGCGGGGATCCGCCTCCCCACGCGGGGGAACCCGGACCGACCGGCGGGCGACCGATGGCTGACCCGCGGCTAGCCGGCGGCCGGGCCGTCTCCCCCGGTCGTGAGCGGATCGAGGCGCCGACGCCGCCGGCTGATCGAGTCGGGGTCCCAGCCCGGTCGCGGAACGGACGCCAACAACAGCCGCGTGTAAGGGTGTTCGGGGCTGGTGAGGAGTTCGCCGACCGGCCGGTGTTCCATGGTCCGCCCGCGGTACATGACGAGCGCCTCGTCACAGACGTAGCGGACGACGGCCAGGTCGTGGCTGACGAAGACCAGCCCGATGCCCGTGTCACGCCGGATGTCCGCCAGCAGGTTGAGCACCTGCGCCTGCACGGACACGTCCAGCGCGGACACCGCCTCGTCGAGCACCAGCACGGCGGGTTCGACCGCCAGCGCCCTGGCGATCGCGGCGCGTTGGCGCTGCCCGCCGGACAGGCGCCGGGGCAGGGCGGCCGCCTCCCGGTCGCCGAGGCCGACCTGGGCCAGCAGCTCCCTGACCCGGTCGGCCCGCGCCGCGGGGTCACGCCAGCCGTGCAGCCGGAGCACGCCGTCGACCGTCGCGCCGATGCCGATCCGGGCGTCCAGGGAGAGGTAGGGGTCCTGGAAGACGATCTGCACGGCCTTGGCCCGGGCCAGCCGGGCCGCCCTGCCCCGTACCGACGCGGCCAGTGGCCTGCCCTGGACGAGGATCTCTCCCGCGTCGGGGCGTTCGAGGCCGATCAGCATCCGGGCCGTCGTGGTCTTCCCGGACCCGGACTCGCCGACGATGCCGAGCGCGCCGCCCGCCGGCAGGCAGAACGACAGGTCGTCGACCGCGACGACCTCCGTCCCGCCCGTACGGTAGGTCTTCCGCAGGCCGGTCACCCGCAGGAGCTCCTGGGCGTTCGGTCCGGTCACGGGCTGGTCGGTGGTCAACTGTCCTCCCTGCTGGGCTGGATGGAGCCGACGAGCTCGGCGGCGCGGTGGCAGGCGACCTCGGCCGGGCCCTGCCGTCTGAGCGGCGGCGGGGACTGGTCGCAGCGGCCCGGCTCGGCGAACCGGCAGCGCGGTGCGAAAGCGCAGCCCGGCGCGGACTCCAGCAGACCCATCGGCGCGCCGGGGATCGGAGTCAGCCGGCCGGCCGGGCCGTCGAGGGGCGGGGAGGAGCCGAGCAGCCCCGCGGTGTACGGGTGCCGCGGCGAGGCGAAGAGGTCCGCGACGGGCGCCGTCTCCACGATCCGCCCGGCGTACATCACGTAGATCCGGTCGCTGACCGCGGCCGCGAGTTCGATGTCGTGGGTGATGAGGAGCAGCCCGAGTCCGCGTTCGCGTCGCAGGCGCCCCAGGATGGCCAGGATCTCCGCCTGGGTGCTGACGTCGAGGGCGGTGGTCGGTTCGTCGCACAGCAGCAGCCGGGGTTCGGCGGTGAGGGCCGCCGCGATCACGACGCGCTGGAGCATTCCGCCCGAGAGCTCGTGCGGGTACTGGTTCAGGTGCCGGGCGGGGTCGGGCAGGCCCACCGCGCCGAGCAGTTCGACCGCCCGGGCGTCGGCCTGGGCCTTGGACCAGCCGTGGACCAGGCGCAGCGGCTCGGTGAGGAAGTCCCCGACGCGGCGTACCGGGTTGATGGCCGCCCGGGGGTCCTGGTAGATCATCGCCGCCTTGTTCGTACGTACGTCCCGCAGGCTCGCGGGGTCGGCTCCGACCAGGTCGGTGCCGTCGACGCGGACCCGGCCGCCGACCTCGGCGCCCGGGGGGAACAGGCCCAGGGCGGCGCGGGCGGTGACGGACTTCCCCGACCCGGATTCGCCGACGAGGGCGACGATCTCCCCGGCGCGGACGCTCAGTTCGATGCCGTCCAGGATCGGGCGGGCCATCGAGGGGAGGGTGACGGTGAGTCCGTCGTATGCGAGCAGCGTCGTGTCGAGCGCGGTCATCAGGAGTCCCTCCCCGCGAGGCGGTCGCCGAGGTCTTCCCCGACGACGTTGAAGGCGACGACCACGAGGACGACGGCCACGGCCGGCACCACCGCGGACAGCGGCTGCCCCTGGAGCACGGCGGCCTGCCCCTGGTTGATCATGGCGCCCCAGTCGGGGGTCGGCGGCTGTACGCCCAGCCCGAGGAAGGAGAGGGCCGCGAGGTCGAGCAGGGCGTAACCGAAATTCACCGTCGACTGGGCGAGCAGGGTCGGGGCGATGTTGGGCAGCATCCTGCGTACGGTGACGAACAGGGCGGAATGCCCCTGTACCTGGTAGGCGGCGACGTAGGGCCGGGCCTTCTCCTGCACGGCCAGGCCGCGTACCAGGCGTGCGGTGTACGGCATGTAGGCGATCGCCATGGCGATCACGGGCGCCGTCATCCCCTTGCCGAACAGGGCCACCGCGAGGATCGCCAGCAGCAGGGCGGGGAAGGCGAACACCACGTCGAGCACCCGGCCGGCCAAGGAGTCGACCCAGCCGCCCCGCCACGCGGTGAACAGGCCGACGGCGATGCCGACGACGGTGGAGAACACCACGACCGCGAGGGGGCCGGCGAGGCTGGTGCGCGCGCCGGCGAGCAGCGCCGAGAAGGTATCGTGGCCGCCCTGGTCGGTCCCCAGCCAGTGGTCGGCGCTCGGACCCAGGAGGCCGTCGCCGAGCTGCCCGAAGGTGGGGTCGTGCGGGGCGAGCCAGGGTGCGAGCAGTGCGACGAGCGCGAACAGGACGAGGAGCAGCAGGCAGGCCCGCTGGAGCCGGCTGCCGCCGAGGGTCCGGAGCCGGGCGAGGCTCCGGAGCCGGGTGCGGGTGCGGGGCCGGGGCCCGGGGCGGGGGCCGCGGGGCACGACGGGTGTCAGGCTCGGCGCGCTCATCGTGCGCTCCCCGCCGCCGCCATGCGCGGGTCGATCAGCGGATGCACCAGGTCGACGAGGGCGTTGACCACGACGAACGCGGCCACGACGAGCAGGACGATGGCCTGGACGACCTGGAAGTCCAGCTGGTCCACGGACTGGACCAGCAGGGAGCCCACTCCGGACATGCCGAAGGCGGTTTCCACGATGGCGGTGCTCACCAGCATGCCCGAGACCAGGAGCGCGGAGACCGTCACGATCGGCCCCAGCGCGTTGCGCAGCACGTGGCGCCGGATCACGGTCCGCCGCGGTGTTCCCCGGCTGAGGGCGACTTCGACGTGCTCGCGGCCCAGTTCGTCGATCATCGCCGAGCGGGTCACGCGGGTGACCAGCGCCATGAAGGTCACCGACAGGGCCGCCGCCGGAAGGATCACGTGGTGCAGCCGGTCCAGTACGCCGGTGCCGTTCCCGATCGTCGGGAACCAGCCGAGCCGCACGCCCAGTACGGACCGGAACAGGAGCGCGGCGACGAAGGCGGGCGCGGCGGCGCCCACCGTCACCAGGAGCATCAGGGAGCGGTCGGTGCGGGTCCCCCTGCGCAGCGCGCCGACCACGCCGGCGCCGACGCCGACCACGGCGATCATCAGGGCGGACGTCCCGATCAGCAGCAGGGACGAGGGCAGGCGCGACCAGATGACCGAGCCGACGTCCTGGTGGAAGAGGTAGGAGCGGCCGAAGTCGCCGCGCAGCACCCCTTCGAGCCAGGTTCCGTACCGGACGAGGAAGGGTTCGTCGAAGCCGTACTGGCGGCGGATCTCGGCGAGTTCCTGCGGGCTGGGGCTGCGCCCCTTCACCAGGAAGCTCGCCGGGTCCCCGGGCGCCAGGAAGAGTGAGGAGAACACGAGGAAGGAGGTGACCATCAGGGTCGCCGCCATTCCGGCGAGCTTGCGCAGGACCCGTACGGCGCGCGCCGCCGCGGCCGTCATCCCTTGGCCCCGATCTCGGCCGCCCACGGGTAGTAGAGGTAGGCGATGGACGGCTGGACGCCGGTGATCCGCTTGCCGAGGAAGACGCTCACGGGCTGGGTGTACAGGGGCAGCCACGGCAGGTCCCGCATGGCGACGGCCTGGGCCTCGGCGTTGGCCTTGGCGTGCTCGGCGGGGTCGTACGCACCGATGGCGCGGTCCACGGCGGCGTCGAACTGCGGGTCGGACCAGTTGCCGTAGTTGCTGAACGCGCCGGTCTGCAGCGATCCGTACATGTCGAGCGGGTCGGTGATGGACGTGTACCAGAAGGTGAGGAACAGGTCGATGCCCTCGCGTGCGGCCGGGTCGGTGAAGAGCGTCGAGTACTTCTCCGCGGAGACGGAGTCGATCTGCGGCTTCAGTCCGATGGCCGTGGCGGCCTGGGCGACGGCCTGGGTGATGATCGTCGTCTGCGAGTCCAGCGGGCTGGTCGCGATCACGATCTTCTGGCCGGAGACTCCGGCCTCGGCTGCGAGCGCCTTGGCCTTGGCCGGGTCGTACGGGTAGTCGGGCAGGTCCTTGCGCTGGCCGTCGCGTATCTCGGCGGGCGCGTCTCCCCAGAGGTTGTCGGTGACGAGCGAGTCGGCGACCTCGCCGACCCCGCCGGCTCCGGCCTTGACGATGCCCTTGCGGTCGATGGCCATGAGCAGGGCGCGGCGCACCCGGGGGTCGCCGAGGGGGCCCTTGAGGTTGCCGACGACCTCGTCGGCGACCGTGGTGTTGCGGCCGAAGTAGAGCGTGCCGGCCTGGCTCGCGCGCAGTCCGGCGTACGCGTTGGGCGGGACCATCCAGCCGCCGTCGACCTCGCCGCTCTGGAAGGCGTTGACGCGGGTGGTCGGATCGGCGAGGAAGACGAACTTCACCTGGCCGGACTTGGCCTTGAGCTCGGGGTTCCAGTAGTCGTCGAACCGCTTGAGCGTGAGCGACTGGCCGGAGGTCCAGGAGGCGAAGGAGAAGGGGCCGGTGCAGTTCACGCCGGTCATCGGATTGCCGTAGTCCTTGCCGGACTTGGCGAGGGTGGCGGCGGACTCGATCGTGCCGGGGCTCGCGGCGAGGTACTTGTTGAAGGTGGAGTCGGGCTTCGCCAGGGTGACGGTGACTTCCATGGGTCCGGTCCGGTCGACCGAGGTGACGTTCCGGAAGGGGTAGGCCCAGACGCTGGCCGTCTGCGGGTCGAGGTTGCGGCGCAGGGAGGCCACGACGTCGTCGGCGGTGAGCTCGGTCCCGTCGTGGAAGCGCACGCCGGGGCGGATCTGGTAGACCCAGGTGGTGGGGGTGGGGTTGGTGTACGAGGCCGCGAGGTTCGGCGAGGTCGTCAGGTCGGCGTTCCAGCGGAGCAGGCTCTCGCAGACGTTGGCGAGGATCTGGTTGGGCGGGTAGTCGAACGAGTAGGCGTAGTCGATGGTGGTCGGCTCGGCGAAGACGGACCAGGTGAACGAGTCGACGGTGCCGGCGGGGGCGGGTGTCCGGTCCGTGAGGGTGTAGGCGGTGGCGCCGCCCGCCGCCTCGTTCGCGGTGCCGCTGCACGCGCTCGTGATGAGCACCGCGGCCGCGGCGAGCCCGGCCGCCGCGGCCCGGCGGATCCGGCGGCGTCGAGGCGATCCCGTTCGGGGTGATGACATCGTCTGGCTCCCTGAGGGTGAGCTGGGTGAGGTACGTGGTGCCCGGCCGGTTGCGGTCCCGGCGGTCCGGTGGTTCAGCGGTCCGGCGGTCCGGCGGTCCGGCGGTTCAGCTGGTGGCGGCGAAGACGAGTTCGCCGTCGATGTAGGTGCGGCTCACCCTGGCCTCGGCGATCTCTTCGGAGGGGTGGGCGAACGGATCCCGGTCGAGGACGACGAGGTCCGCGAACTTGCCCGCCTCGACGGTGCCGGTGACGTCGTCGAGGTGGTTCGCCCAGGCGCTGCCCGCCGTGTAGGCGGTGAGGGCCTGGGAGAGGGTCAGGGCCTGCTCCGGGAAGAACGGCGCCATCGGTTCGAACGTCCCGGGCGAGTTGGGAGCCTCGTCGGGTACGGCGCGGTTGACGGCGACGTGGATGCCCCAGAGCGGGTTGGGGCTGCTCACCGACCAGTCGCTGCCGGCGACCAGGCGGGCTCCCGCCCGCTGGAGATCCCCGAACGGGTACTGCAGGGCGGCGCGCTCCGGTCCCAGGAAGGGGATCGTCAGCTCGTCCATCTGCGGTTCGTGCGCAGCCCACAGGGCCTGGATGTTGGCGGCCGCCCCCAGGCTCGCGAAGCGGCCGATGTCATCGGGGTGGACGATCTGCAGGTGGGCGAGGTGGTGGCGGTTGTCGTTGGCGCCGTTCGCGGCGCGGGCCGCGGTGAGGGCGTCGAGCACCTCCCGGACGGCGCGGTCGCCGAGCGCGTGGAAGTGGATCTGGAAGCCCGAGCGGTCGAGCCGGGACACCGCCTCGGTGAGCAGCTCGGGATCGATGAAGCTGAGTCCGGAGTTCCCCGTGGCGCAGCCGCAGCCGTCCAGGTAGGGCTCCAGCAGGCCCGCCGTGAAGTTCTCGGCGATCCCGTCCTGCATGATCTTCACGCTGGTGGCGTTGAAGCGGCCCACCCGGCCGGTGCGGCGGCGCTCCTCCAGGTCAGGAATCTGCTCCAGGCCGCGCTCGCGGTCCCACCACAGGGCTCCGACGACACGTGCGCGCAGGGCCCCCTCGCGTGCGGCGCGGAGGTAGACGCCGAAGTTGTCGGGGTGGCCGGGGAAGGCGCCGATCATGGCGTCCTGCCAGCTGGTCACGCCGAGGGAGAAGAGGTGCTCCTGCGCGGCGAGCAGGCCGGCGTGTGCCTCGTCGGGTGTCGCGATGGGCGCGTGGCGGGCCACCAGGTCCACCGCGCCCTCCTGCAGGGTGCCGGCCGGCGTTCCGTCGGCCTCCCGCTCGATCCTGCCGTCCGGCGGGTCGGGGGTGGTGCGGTCGACGCCCGCGACGTGGAAGGCCCGGGTGTTGGCCCAGGCTCCGTGGCCGTCGCGGTTGGTGAGTACGACGGGCCGGTCCGGCACCACCGCGTCGAGCATGGCGCGGGTGGGCGTACCTCCGGGGAAGACGTCCATCGACCAGCCGCCGCCTCGGATCCAGGACGCGTCCGGGTGGTCCTTGGCGTACGCGGCCACCACGGCCAGGTAGCCGTCGACGGTCCGCTCCTCGGCGAGGTCGCAGCCGAGCATCTGGGAGCCGGCCACGACCGGGTGGACGTGGGCGTCCTGGAACCCGGGGAGGAGGAGCCCGCCGTCCAGGTCGACGACCTCGGTGGACCCGTCCGCCAGCGAGCGCACGGTGCTCGCGTCGGTGACGGCGAGGATCCGGCCGTCCGCCACGGCGACGGCGGCGTCGACCGGGGTGGGCGAGGTCCCGGTGAAGACCCGCCCTCCGACGAAGACCGTGTCGGCCCGCTGCTTGACCGGCTGCCTGGTGTTGCCCATCGACGACATCGACGCATCCTCCGGCTCGGCGGGACGGACCCGCACGGCGTGTTTGTTGAGGAGGAGTGAACGGGAGCGCAACATTGTTGTCAACGGTGTTGCGCTCCCTCTGTTCCAAATCGATACACTGACCGCACCATGCCGAAGTCATCCGACACACCCGCCCGGTCCAAGCGCGCGGGCAGCCAGCTCACACCCGACGCGATCATCGAAGCGAGCCTGCGCATCGCGGCTCGCGGCAGCGAGGACGCCTTCACCGTCCGCCGTCTCGGCGAGGAGCTCGGCGCCGACCCGACGGCGATCTACCGGCACTTCCGCGACAAGGACGAGCTGCTGCTGTCCGTCGCCGACCGCACGCTCGGCGAGGTGCTCGACAGCATCCCCGAGGGCCTCGACTGGAAGGACCGGCTGCGCGCCCTCGCCGACGGCTCCCTGGAGGTCGCGCTCAAGTACCCGGTGGTCGGCTCGACGATGGCCAGCCGGACCACCCGCAGGTCCAACGAGTTCCGGGTCGTCGAGCTCATCCTCGGCGCCGTCACGGAGGCCGGTCTGGACGGGGCGGAAGCGGCCGTCCACTACCGGATGGTCGGCGACTCGCTCCTCGCGTACGTCGGCCAGCGCGCCGCCTACCTGCTGTTCGACGCGGACATCCGGGCAGCCGACGAGTCCTCCTGGAGCCGCGAGTACCGCCTGGTCGACCCGCAGGGATTCCCCCACATCACCCGGCTGAGCACCCAGCTGGCCGAGGTGACGGACGAACAGATCTTCCGTGCCCGGGTCGAGGCGCTGATCACCGCGATCGAGACGCGGGTCGAGACGCTGCGCGGAGCGTAGTGCGCACCCCTTCGCGCAACGGCGTTGACATCACCGTTGACAATGTCGTTGCGCGAGCGGTTCACTCCCCCTCAGCCCGAGTGCCGTGCCCGCACGCACTGTTCGGCCCGGTGCCCGGATTCCGAGAAGAGGGGGTCACATGCACCACGTGCGCAACGAACCTGCTTCCCCACCCCGTTCGGCCGACCGGGCCGGCATTCCCGACCGGCTCCGCCTCGCGTTCGCGCTGCACGGCGAAGCGCGCCGGCGCGGCATGCCGGTCGAGGAGGTCGCCGGCGAGCGCGTCGAGACCGTCCGCCGCGAGACCGCCCGCCGCGAGCGCGCGCGTCACGCGGAGGAGCAATCCGCCGCGCTCGGAGGGACGTTCGGCCGCCGCCGCATCCTCGGCGCCGCGGGCGCGCTGACGGCCGCCGCGGCGCTGCCCGGCGGGCTGCTCGCCCCGAGCCGGGCAGCGGCGGCCACCGGCGCCGCCGCACCGCGCGTCGTGGTCGTCGGCGCCGGGCTCGCGGGACTGCGCTGCGCCCACCGGCTGTGGAACCGGCCGGACCCGGTCGCCGCCACCGTGTACGAGGCCGACGCCACCCGCATCGGCGGCCGCTGCTGGTCCCTGCGCGGCTTCTTCGACAACGGCGCGGTCCACGAGCACGGCGGGGCCTTCATCAGCTCGACCGACACCGCGATCCTCGACCTGGCCCGCGGCCTGGGCCTGCGGCGGGAACGCGCGAACGGCGGCGAACTGAACGCCGGGGACTACGCCGCCTGGATCGACGGCGGCTCCTACCCGGGGCTCAGCCAGCAGGACGACTGGATCGCGGAGGCCTACGACGCGTTCAGCGCCTCGTACGCGGCCGTCGGCACCGCGCGCCACGACAGCCACACCCCGGAGGCGTACCGGCTGGACCAACTCTCCTGCCTGGACTACCTCGACGAGATCGGGCTGCCCCCCGGCTCCCGGCTCGGCCGGCTGATCCAGTCCCTCCAGCTCCAGTCGGGCGGCGAACCCGGCGAGGCCTCCGCGCTCGGGATGATCGGCTTCCTCGGGGCCTCGTCCGTCTTCGCCGGCGGACGCGGCTTCGACGAGAAGTACCACCTCGTCGGCGGGAACGACCAGCTCGTCAGCGGGATGGCGGCGCAGCTTCCGGCCGGCACCGTCCGCCAGGGGTACGAGCTCATCGCCCTGCGGCAGAACGGCGACGGCTCGTACACCTGCACCTTCGACCACGACGGCAGCACGGTCTCCGTCCCCGCCGACCACGTCGTGCTGGCCCTGCCCTTCAGCACGCTGCGCGACGTCGATCTCTCCCGGGCCGGCCTGTCCGCCCGCAAGCTGACCGCCATCCGGCAGCAGGGCATGGGCCAGAACGCGAAGCTCGTCACCCAGCTCTCGGCCAAGACCTGGCCGCGGCTCGGCTGGAACGGCATCAGCAACACCGGCCCCCTCGGCTACCAGACGGCCTGGGACGGCTCGGTCGCGCTGGGACCCAACGGGTCACCGGCCCTGCTGGTCGCCTTCCCCGGCGGGAACACCGCCCGCGACACGCTCACCGGAGCCGCGCACGGCCCGGCGCCCGCGGCGGACGTGCACTGGTTCCTCTCCCAGATCGAGAACCTGTACCCGGGCACCTCGGCCGCGTTCACCGGCACGGCGTACGAGGACCACTGGTCGCGCGCCCCGTGGCAGCGGGGCGCCTACCACTACTACAAGGTCGGCCAGTACACCTCGATCGCCGGCTGCGAAGGGATCCAGGAAGGCCGGATCCACTTCGCGGGCGAACACACCGACGTGGACAACGCCACGCTGAACGCGGCGGTCTCCTCCGGTGAACGGGTCGCGGCCGAGATCGCCTGCCAGATCTGAGGCCTCGCCCACACGCTTTGACCGGTCACCGCGCCGGGGCCACCTCGACGGCGTCACGTCGACGGCGTCACCTCGACGGGGTCAGCCGCTCCCACAGGAAGGTGTGCACCAGGGCCTCGTTGAAGGCGGTCTGCCCGTGGTCGGTGGCACCCGCGTGGCCGCCCCCGAGGTGCTCGTGGAAGAGGACGGGATGCCCGAACTCGCGCAGCCGGGCGGCCATCTTGCGGGCATGACCGGGGTGCACGCGGTCGTCGCGGGTCGAGGTGAGCAGCAGCAGCGGCGGGTACGGGGGCCCGTCGGCCCGGACCTGGTGGTACGGGGAGATCCGCTCCAGGTGGGGCCGGTCGGCCGGGCTGTCCGGGTCCCCGTACTCGGCGATCCAGCTGGCGCCGGCGAGCAGCTTGTGGAAGCGCAGCATGTCCAGCAGCGGCACGTGGGCGACGACCGCGCCGAACAGTTCGGGGTCGCGGGTGAGCATCGCGCCCATGAGGAGGCCGCCGTTGCTGCCGCCCTCGATGCCCAGCTGGGCGGGGGTGGTGACGTCCCGGGCGACGAGGTCCCGGGCGACGGCGGCGAAGTCCTCGTACGCGCGGACCCGGTTCGCGCCCAAGGCCGCCTTGTGCCAGCTCGGCCCGTATTCGTGCCCGCCCCGGATGCCCGCGACGACGTAGGTGCCGCCGCGCGCGAGCCAGGCCCGGCCGGTGACCGCGCTGTAGTACGGGACCATGGAGATCTCGAAGCCGCCGTACCCGTACAGCAGGGTGGGCCCGGGGCCGGGGCGGTCCTCGGGCCCGACGACGAAGTACGGCACCCGCGTGCCGTCCGCGGAGGTCGCGAAGTACTGGCGCACGGCCAGTCCGGCGGTGTCGAAGAGCGCCGGTCCCTGCTTGACGCTCTCGCTGTCGCCGCCCGCGGTGCCCCGGTAGAGGGTGGACGGCTGGAGGAAGCCGGAGACGTTCAGGAAGTACTCGTCGCTCACGTCCGGATCCGTGCAGGTGACGGAGGCCGTGGACAGCGGCGGTACGCCCGCCAGCGGTGCGCGGCTCCAGCCGTCGGGGCCGGGGGTGAGGAGCTCCATCCGGGAGGAGACGTCGGCGCGGGTGGTGAGGACGAGGTGGTGGCGCGTCCAGCTGTAGCCGCCGAGCGCGGTGCGCTCGTCCGGGGTGAACAGCACCTCGGCCTCCCGCTCCCCCGCCTGGAAGGCGTCGAAGTCGAAGGCGAGCAGGGCGCCCGCGGGGTGGCCGAGCCACGGCGACTTGGTGGTGACGGTCAGCCAGTTCCGGTACACGGAGGCGCTCGCGTCGTCCGGCACGTCGATCTTCAGCGGCGCGGCACCGGGCTCCGCGGGGAGGAGGAACAGCTCCTGGTTCCAGAAGTCGATCTGCCGGTGGACGAAGTCCCGTTCGAAGCCGGGTGTGTCGTCGCGCCAGCCGGTGGCGGACAGGTCCGAGGGCCGGCCCTCGTAGACCGGTTCCGCCTCGGTGAGCGGTGTGCCGCGCCGCCAGCGGCGTACCTGGAGCGGGTAGCCGGACCCGGACATCGAGCCGGGACCGAAGTCCGTCCCGATCCAGACCCGGTCGCGGTCGATCCACCCGATCCGGGTCTTGGCCTCCGCGACCTCGAACCCGCCCCCGACGAACTCCAGGGTCCGCAGGTCGAACTCGCGCACCACGCAGGCGTCCGCGCCGTCCCGCGACAGCATGACCAGGGCGTGCCGGTGCTCGGGGGCCAGGACGCTGCTGCCCGCCCAGGCCCACTTCTCCCCCTCGGCCTCGGCCAGGGCGTCCAGGTCCAGGACCGTCTCCCAGGCGGGCCGGTCCTTTCGGTACTCCTCCAGCGTGGTGCGCCGCCAGACCCCGCGTACGTGGTCGGCGTCCTGCCAGAAGTTGTAGAGGTGGCCGCCCCGGCGGGTGATGTAGGGGATCCGGCCGTCGTCGTCGAGGACCTCGCGGATCCCGCGCTCCAGCTCCTTGAACCCGGGGACCCCGGCCAGCGCGGCCACGGTCTCGTCGTTGCGCTCGCGCACCCAGTCGAGGGCCGCCTCGCCCGAGATGTCTTCCAGCCAGAGGTACGGGTCTTCATCGCTCATCCGCCGATTGTGCAGGACGCGGGGCCGGGGTCAGGAAACGCCGGCCGACCCGAGGCGGTCGGCGCGCAGGGCCGTGTACACCGACCACGTCACCGACACCAGCGGGACGGCGACGACCGCGCCCACCACTCCGGCCGCGATGGCGCCCGCGACCACCGAGACCGCCACCACCAGCGGGTGCAGCCGGACCGCCCAGCTCATCACCAGCGGATGCAGCAGGTGCCCCTCGATCTGTCCGATGACCACGATCAGCGCGACCACCACGGCCGCGGTCAGCGGCCCCTTCGCGGCCAGGGCGACCACCGCGGCGACCGCGAGCGCGACCGGCGAGCCGACGAGGGGGACGAAGGCCGCGAGGAACTCCAGCAGCGCCAGCGGAACGGCCAGCGGCACCCCGAGGAAGTACAGGGCCAACCCGACGAGGACGGCGTTCGTCGCCGCGATCAGCACGATGCCGTGGGTGTAGCCGGTGAACGTCCGCCATGCCGCGCTCCCGGCGACCGCCGTGCGTGCGCGCGCCGCGGCGGGCAGCTGCGCGCAGAACCACGACCACTGGCGCTCGCCGCCGTGCAGGAAGAGGACGGCGGAGAAGACGGCGAGGGCTAGGACGGTGAGGACCTGCACCAGGTGTCCGGCCCCGCTGAGCGCCGTGCTGAGCAGCGTCGAGCGGTGGCTCGACAGGAAAGCGCCGACACGAGACTCGATGTCCGACAGCGCTCCGGGATCCATCCGGAAGGGGGGCCGCTCCAGCCACTTCTCGATGCTGCCGAGGCCCTCGCGGAACTCCCGGACCAGGGTGGTGCTCTCCCCCGCCACCGCCTCGCCCACCAGTGCGAGCCCGCCCAGCAGCAGCACCACGCCGCCGACCAGGCACGCGGCGACCGCCAGGGACCGGGGCAGGAAGCGCCCCAGCCAGCGGACGGGGCCGGTGAGCAGCGCCGTGACGACCAGGCCGAGGAACAGCGCCACGGCGATCTCGTGGAACCTCCCCAGCAGGGCGAAGACCGCGTAGACGACGGCGCCGACGACCAGCAGGCGCCAGGCGTACGACGCGGCCGTACGCAGGAAGGACGACACCGGCGGCATGACCCCATGGGTGCCACGGCGGAGCTCCGATGGCACGCGCACGGCCTCGGATTCGCCCGTCCGGGGCGGATAATCCGTTGCCGAGACCTTCGCGACCGCCGACGATGGAATCTCGTGAGTACTTCCCGATGGGCCTCGGTCCTGCCCGATCTCGCCCCCTGGCGCTCCAGCCGGGACTTCCGGCTGCTGTTCTTCCAGGGGACGGTCACGTTCTTCGGCTCGTTCATGGCGATGATCGCGCTGCCGCTGCAGATCAAGCACCTGACGGACTCGCCGCTGGCGGTCGGCGCGATGGGCGCGGTGGAGCTGGTTCCGCTGGTGGTCTGCGGGCTGTACGGGGGCGCCCTCGCCGACGCCGTCGACCGGCGCCGGCTGATCCTGCTGACCGAGGCCGGGCTCGGGGTGCTCGCGCTGGTGCTGCTGGTGAACGCGACCCTGCCGAGCCCGCTGTTGTGGCCGCTGTACGTGGTGGCGGCCGGTGTGTCGGCGCTGACCGGGCTGCAGCGGCCCGCCCTGGACTCGCTGATGGCCCGGATCGTGCCGCACGACCAGCTGACGGCCGCCGCCGCGCTCAACGGGCTGCGCTACCAGTTCGGCGCGATCGCCGGTCCGGCGCTGGCCGGTCTGGTCGTCGCGTACGCCGGCTACGCCCCGGCCTACTGCGTCACCGTCGCGGGGTTCCTCGTCTCCGTGCTGCTGTGCGTCCGGCTCGCGCCGGCTCCGCCCGTGCGGGACGCCGAACGCCCCTCGCTGCGCGCGATCGCCGAGGGCGCGCGGTACGCGTGGAGCCGTCCGGTGCTGCTCGGCACCTATGCCATCGACCTCGCGGCGATGTTCTTCGCGTTCCCGAACGCGATCTTCCCGTTCCTCGCGGACGAGCTCGACGCGGTGTGGGCGCTGGGCCTGATGTACGCGGCGGGCGCCGTCGGCTCGCTGGTGCTGGGGCTGACCAGCGGCTGGGTGTCGCGGGTACGCCGGCACGGGCTGCTGGTGGTGTGCGGGGCCGCGGTCTGGGGCCTGGCGATCGCGGCCGCGGGCTGGTCCTCCGGCATCTGGCCGGTGCTGCTGTGCCTCGCGGTGGCGGGCGCGGGCGACATGGTGAGCGGGCTGGGCCGCGCCACGATCTGGAACCAGACGATCCCCGAGGAGCTGAGGGGCCGGCTGGCCGGCATCGAGGTGCTCTCGTACAGCGTCGGCCCGCAGCTCGGCCAGGTCCGGGCGGGCACCATGGCCGGCTGGACCGGCACCCGGGCGGCCTTCTGGAGCGGCGGTCTGGCCTGCGTGGCGTCGGTGGCCGCGCTGGCCGCCCTGCTGCCGAAGCTGATCTCCTACGACGCGGACACCGACGAGGACGCCCTGCGCCGCCGGGCGGCCCAGGAGTCCCGCTCCCGGGCGGCCGCGGCGACGGCGTGAGGTCCTGATCCGGGCGGAGGGGCGGTACTCGCCCGGTGCGTGCCAGGCCCCACCAGCCAGACGGGACTTTGACGACACGACCTACGGCCAGGGCACCTCGGGTGTGCGGGAGTACCGCACACCCATCGCGTCCAGGCGCGGGCCCTGCGCCGCGAGCCGCCGGCGGTACGTGTCCCAGTTCAGGGCGGCGGGCGGTGACCAGCCGAGTTCGGCGACGCCGAGGACCTGCTGGAACTGCCCGTGCTCCGGCGGCGCCTCCACGCCCAGGACCGCCTGGCGCGGCAGTCCGGGCAGGCAGTCGCCCGGGTCCCACTCGTACGCGCGCCGCACGGACACCGCCCGGTCGGCGGGCGACAGGATCACCCGGGCGCCCGCCCGCACCGCCTCCGCGAGCTTCGCGTGTTCCGCCGCGCCCGCACCGTCCTGCCGCGCGTAGGTCACCACCGCGCCCCGGGCGGCCTGCCGCCGCTCCGGGACGACCTCCATGTAGCGGCCGCGCGCGTGGCGGACCAGTTCCCGGTACTCGTCCCGGGTCCAGACGCCGTGCGTGCGCAACACGTTGATCTTGTAGAGGGCGAGCTGGTCCACGTACCTCTTCAGCCGCTCGACGCCGTCCTCGGGGCGGACGGCGTCGACCGTCGCGGCCCGGTGGGCGAAGCGCGGTGTGTCGGTGACCGCGCCGCCCGCCACGGTCCACGGCCCGCCGCCCACGGGCAGGAGCTGACGGAGGGTCTGGGTACCGCGGAACAGGCCGGCGGGCCGGTACGCGGTGACGAGGACCCCGTCCTCGCCGGACTGGAGCCGGTAGCCCTCCTCGCCGAAGCTTCCCGCGTACGGGTCCAGGCGCAGGCGGATGCCGTCCGTGCCCGCTCCGGCGTCGGTCTCCTCGACCGGCAGCGGCAGGCGCGCGGTGCGGCGCCAGGCGGCGGCGAGCTGTTCGCCGATGGCGCGGACCTCGCCGGAACCGGCGGTCGTACGGATCACCGTGCGCGCGCCGAGGGTGTAGCCGGGGCCGCCGGGTGCGATGGCGGCCGGCGCGGGGATGATCCGCTGGTACGGAGTCGCTTCGGCCCGTCCGACGGGCGCGGCGGAGTCCAGGAGGTGGGCGGCGGGAGCGGAAGAGGCCGCGACGGCCGCGCAGAGCAGCAGGCCACCGAGAGCGCCGAAGGCGACGGGGAGCTTCATCAGACCAGGAATAGGTCAGTTCCGCCGGTTTTGCCGGTATGCGCGTCCGGGGCGGGCGGAGCCCATCCGAAAGGACCCCGTCGGCACGCCGGGCAGAGCCCGGCATCGGAGGGCGCGCGCGGCTTGTCGTCGGGCGAGGAACCGTCCGCGGCCGCTACCGTCGCCTGATGACGCCGACCCGTCGTGGCGCCCTGGCGCTGCTGGCCGCCGGACTGCCCGCTCCCGCGCCCGCTCCCCCGGTCCCGGTGCGCGTCGTCTCGTACAACATCCACGCGGGCGCCGGCGCCGACGGCGTCTTCGACCTGGACCGGCAGGCGGCTGCCCTGCGCGCCCTGCGCGCCGACGTCATCGGGCTCCAGGAGGTCGACGTCCGCTGGGGTGCCCGCAGCCGGTGGCTCGACATGGCCCGTGAACTCGGCGGGCGACTGGGCATGCGCGCCTCGTTCGCCCCGATCTACCGCATCGGCGGCCGCGAGTTCGGGGTGGCCGTCCTGTCCGGTTTCCGCGTCCTGGGCACCGCGAACCACCGCATCACCAGGCTCTCCACCCAGGACCCCGGGCCGGGGCGGCCGAGGCCCGCGCCCGCGCCCGCGCTCGCGCCCGGCTTCGGGGAGGTCGTCCTGCGGGTGCGGGACGTACCGCTGCGCGTGTTCGTCACCCATCTCGACCACCGCGCCGATCCCTCCGTACGGACGGCGCAGGTGGCGGAGACGCGGCGGATCATGCGGCGGGCGCCGGGGCCGAAGATCCTCCTCGGTGACTTCAACGCGCCGCCCTCCGCACCCGAACTGGCCCCGCTATGGCGCGAGTTGACGGACGCGGACCCGGGCGGGTTCACCTACCCCGCCCGCGAACCGGTCGAGCGGATCGACTTCGTGGCCGTATCGGCGGGCGTACGGGTGCACGCCGCGGCGGTCGCCGGCACCCTCGCCTCCGACCACCGCCCGGTCGTCGCCGACCTGCGACTGGAGCGCTAGGCCCTGTCCGGCGAGCGGGGCAGGGGGTTACTCGCGAGGAAACACGGCCTTTGGCTATGGTGAGCGCCCTCCGGTCGAATCCCCCTTCGGATCCCAGGATCAAATGCGGATCCGATGTGTCGATCGAAGGATGTCCTGCCAATCCAGGACGCCCTACGCAGTGCAGAGCGACGTGGTGTCGGCAACACCGCCCGGCGTCGGCTCGGTGCGAGCCGACCTGCCTTCGTCCTGTCACCCAGGGCTTGAGGGCGGCGGTCCTCTCATTCACCTACCTCGCGAAGGCAAGGCAGAGATGGCAAGAATCTCCCGACAGTCCTCCCGGCTCTCCCGACAGCAGCCCCACCCTGTCGACGAACTGCTCCCGGTACCCAAGCTCGCCCTCTACGGCTTCCAGCACGTCCTCGCGTTCTACGCGGCGGCCGTCATCGTCCCGGTCCTGCTGGGCAACGCGCTGGGCCTCTCCCGCCAGGAGCTCGTCCACCTCATCAACGCGGACCTCCTCACCTGCGGCGTGGCCTCGATCATCCAGGCCCTCGGCGTCTGGAAGGTCGGCGCCCGGCTCCCGCTGGTCCAGGGCGTCACGTTCACCGCGGTCTCGCCCATGATCGCCATCGGCACGGGGGCGGGCGGCGGCACCGCCGGCCTGCTCGTCGTCTACGGGGCGGTGATCACGGCGGGCATAGCCACGTTCGCCTTCGCACCGCTCTTCAGCAAGCTGGTGAAGTACTTCCCGCCGGTCGTCATCGGCACGATCCTCACGATCATCGGCATCACCCTGATCCCGGTCGCCCTCCAGGACGCGGCCGGCGGCGCCCATCTCATCGGCACCCCTGCGTACGGGGATCCGAAGAACCTCGCGTACGCGCTGGGCACGCTCCTCTTCATCCTGACCATGGTGCGGATCGGCAAGCCGTTCCTCAGCAGCCTCGCCGTCCTGCTCGGGCTCATCGTCGGCACGGCGGTCGCGTGGCTCTTCGGCGACGCCGATTTCGGCGCGGTGCGGGAGACCGACTGGTTCGGGGTCACCACGCCGTTCCACTACGGCATGCCGCGCTTCGAGCTGCTGCCGATCGTCGCGATGCTCGTCGTCATCCTGATCACCATGGTGGAGACCACCGGGGACGTGTACGCCATCGGCGAGATCACCGACAAGAGGGTCGACGCGGACACCGTCGCCCGGGCGCTGCGCGCCGACGGCGTGGCGACCGTACTGGGCGGCATCCTCAACTCGTTCCCGTACGTGGCGTTCGCCGAGAACATCGGGCTCGTGCGCATGTCCAAGGTGATGAGCCGTTACGTGGTCGTGGCGGCCGGTGTGTTCATGGTCGTACTGGGGCTGTTGCCGAAGGCGGGCAGCCTGGTCGCCTCGGTTCCGCACCCGGTGCTGGGCGGTGCGGCGATCTCCATGTTCGGCATCGTCGCCGCGGTCGGCATCCAGATCCTGGGGAAGGCCGATCTGCGCGATGAGCGCAACACCCTGATCCTGGCCGTCAGTCTGGGCGCCGCGCTGCTGCCGACCACGGTCGCCCCGTTCTTCGACCGGATGCCGGAGGACATGCGCGCCGTGCTCAACAGCGGGATCACGCTGGGCGCCCTCACGGCGATCACACTGAACCTGCTCTTCAACGTCTTCACGAGCCGCTCCACGACGGAGATCGACTGGGAGGACATCGAGGAAGGGGACGGCGGCGGCCCGCCCGGTCCGCACGTGGGAGCGGCCGCCCGCTGAAGCCGGCCGGGCCGTGGGCCGGGACCGCGGGCCGCCGTCCGGCCGGAGCCGTGGGCCGGGAGGGGTGCGCACACCCGGCCCGGCCCGCCGCGCCGTGTCAGCGGCCGCCCGCGGGGAAGGGCGACGCCTCGCCCTCCTCGCCGATCAACTCCCAGAAGTGGTCGACGAGTCGGCGCAGGTACGCGGCGCGCTCCGCCGCGACCTCCTTGAGCCTGGCGTCCGCGTTGAGGGCGACCAGGTGCCCCATGTACCGCTCCGAGAACTCCGAGAACTCGGCGTGCATCGTCTGCAGCGCGTCGCCCACACTGGTCGCGTCCACCACCACGATCTCGGCCACCGGCTCGACATGTGCCTTCCACCGCCCGTCGACAGCGGAACGCAGGTGCTCGGACAGCTCGTCCACCCGGCCCATGATCCCGATGAGCTTGCGCAGGGACAGCCCCAGGGCCTCCACCAGCGCCCTGGTCTGCCAGGCGTCCCCCTGCCAATGCCGTGCCGACTCGGCCGCGCGGTACTCGGACGGGTCCATGCCTATCCGGTACGCCAGCCGCTCCACCGTGAGCCGGCCGGCCAGCCGGTGCTCGGCGAGCGTCTGCGGCTCGACGCCCATCAGCGTCTTGGTGTCGCACCACAGGACGTCGGCCAGGGAGAAGAGCTGCTGGTCGGAGGGGGTGTGGGAGCCCTGTTCCCAAGCCGCCACCAGCTCCGGGTGGACGGGGGTGCCGCAGGCCGCCATGGCCTGGGCAACCTGGACCGGGCTCAAGCCCATACGGGCCCGGGCGGATCTGGCCTCGGTGGGGGAGAACGGAGTGCTGTACACGTACGAGACACCTCGCAACACCCTGGGGCGCGCGGCGCCCGAGGGGAGACGGATTGATGGATGAACACCAAGAGCGGGCACAGTAACAGATGTTCAGTGGGGCGCAACCGCCCCAACTCCTTCAATTCCAAGGTGCTGCACAGCGTGTACCAGGCAATCAGTAACCGTCTACGCGGGTCCTCCTGGCGCGGGGCCTCCGGGTTCGAAGCCCGCGAGCATCTGTTCCAGCGCGGCCTGGTCCGGACCCACGAACGGGCTGAGGCCCGGGGCGCCCGCGACGGTGTCGACGAGCCGCGAGGTCAGGCCGACCGCCGGGGGCAGGTGGGTGGACAGGACGGTCTCCGGGTCCATGGCGCGCAGCGGCTCCACGGTGGCGCGGAACCGGTCCGCGTCCACCAGCTGGACCCAGGGGCTGTCCACGCTCGCCCACAGCATCTGGGCCGCGCGTAGGTCCTCGGCCTGCACGGCCGTGACGTCGGTGCCCGTGGCGAGGTCCGCGGTGGGCAGGGCGGCGCCGAAGCAGTCGGAGCTGAAGCAGGTGCGGGAGCGGTCGTCGTAGAAGCCGACGGTGGCCGGATTGTCGAACAGCGGGGGCCGGAAGGCGTGGAGCTTGCGGTCGCCCACGTCCAGGCTCTGGCCCGGATTGAGGAAGTACACGCGGTCCATCGGCAGCAGACGCTCGGTGGACATGATGCCCGCGCCGATGAACGTGGTGACCAGGCGCGCCCGGGGTGCGGCTTCGAGCAGCGCAAAAAGGCCGCCCGTATGGTCGCGGTCGGGGTGGGTCAGCCAGATCCACCGCACGTCCGCTGGGTCGATCACGGAACCCAGCGTGTTGAGGAAGTCGCGGTCGGGCAGTCCGAGGCCGGTGTCGACGACCACCGGCTCCGCGGCGTGCAGGACGAAGGCGTTGACCGGGAGGAAGCCGATCCCCGGCACCTCCAGGCAATCGGCGAGAACAGTACTGTCGGGACCAATCTTGTGCGTGCTCATGGCGCTCTCCACGGGCCGCGGCGGCCCTGCGCCGACCCGGCCCTCCTTCCCATCCTGGCGCGGCCGGGTTGCGGCCGCGCGCGGGACGGGGTGCGGCACGGGTGCGGGTACCGGCCGTGGTCAGTCGGCGCAGTACGCGTCACGGGCGGGACGCTCGCCGGTGGCGAGGAAGGCAGTGACGGTACGGTCACCGCACGCGTTGCCGTTGCCGAGGTAGACGCCGTGGCCGCCCTGCTCGACCGTGACCAGCCGGGCCCGCCCGCCCAGGGCCTCGCGCATCTTCAGGCCGCCGGAGTACGGGGTCGCCGGATCCCGGCGGCTCTGGATCATGAGGATGTTGGACGGCCCCTCGTCGGTGATCCGGGTCGGCTGCTCCGCGAGCCCGGTCTTCCAGAAGGAGCAGGGCAGCACGTTCACCGGCAACCCGGCCGTGAGCGGGTGCCGGGCGCGGTCCGCGGCGACCGCGCGGCGGTACGTGGCCATGGGCGTACGGGGCCACGCCACGTCGTTGCAGATGACCCCGACCATGAGCGCGGCGTCCTCGTTGCCGATGGGCTGCGCGAGCTCCGGCGGCAGTGCGGGGGTGCGTGCCGGGTCCTGGGCCGCCTTGACGAGCCGGGCGAAGGAGGCGAAGGCGGAGTCGCTGTAGAGCGCGTTCTGCAGGGCCTGGCGCAGGCCGTTGCCGGTCAGCGGCACGCCCGCGGTCGTGGACTCGCGCGGCGCCCGGTCCAGCGAGGCCGCGAGCGCGAGCACCAGCGGCTCGACCTCCTGCGGCGTTGCGGCCAGCCGCAGCCCGTCCCGGTCCCGGTCGGGGTGGGCCGCCCAGGCCGCAAAGTCGGGGAAGCGGTCCTCCACCCCCTGCGCCATATTGGCCAGCCAGCCGCGGGCGACCCGCTGCGGGTCGGGGTCTCCGCTGCTGTCGAGGACCCAGCGGTCGGTGCGCCGCGGGAACTTCTGCGCGTACACGGCCCCCACGTACGCCCCGTACGAGACTCCCCAGGCGGACAGCTTGCGCTCACCGAGCGCCTCACGGAAGCGGTCGATGTCGCGGACCTGGTTGGCGGTGGTGAAACTGCGCAGCACGGGGCCGCCGCTGCGGGCGCAGGCCTCGGCGGTGCGGCGGGAACGGGCGGCGATCTCGGTGATCTCGCCGTCCGGGCCGGGCCAGGACCGCAGGCTGGTCAGGTAGCGGTCCTCGGGGGCGAGTTCACAACTCGCGGTGGTGCTGCCGCCGACCCCGCGCGGGTCGAGGGCGACGAGGTCGTACGCCCCGCCCAGCTCCCTCTGCAGCGCGGCGCCCTTCTGTGCCAGCCGCTGGACGCCGGATCCGCCCGGGCCGCCGGGGATCACGATGAGGGAGCCGCGCCGGGCCTGCGGGCGGTCACCGGGGATCCGGGAGACGGCGACGGTGATCTGCCGGCCGCCGGGGTCGGCGTAGTCGAGCGGGACGGGCAGTTCGGCGCACTCCTGCGTGGCGGGACCGCCCGGCTTGGCGCAGGGATGCCAGGTGAGTGCCGGGGCGGCCGCCCCGGTGCGGGCGGCGGCGGGGGCCGCGGTGGTCGCGGCCAGACCGGTGGCCGCGGTGGCGGCGGAAAGGGCGAGGAGCAGGGCCTTGCGCGGGTAAGTCGTCATGGGGCAAGCCTTGTTGAGCCGGCCCCGGACACCCATCCGGCAGGCCGGTCGGCCCTCGGTGGGGCTATCCCCCGGGCGCCGCCCCGGGACAGGGGGCCCAGGACAGGGGACTCAGGGCAGCGGGACTCCCCTGGCCGTGACCCACAGCTCGTACCACTCCTCGTGCGTCAGATCGGGCTCGCGGACCGCCGCGTCCCGGCAGGCGCGTATCCGGTCGGGCCGGGCGGTGCCGATGACCGGGACGATCCCGGCCGGGTGCCGGCTCAGCCACCACAGCAGCACCGACTCGGGTGTCGTGCCCTTGCGCCGGGCGAGGTCGGCCAGGAGCTCCGCGGTGGCCCGTTCGGCGGCCGTCTGCTGGCGGCCGGTGAACCGTCCCTGCGCCAGCGCTCCCCAGGCCTGGATGCGGATGCCGTGGTCGCGGCAGTGCTCCAGCGTGCCGAAGGGGAACCCGTTGCCCGCGGATTCGGGGGTGTTGAGCAGGACCCCGGCCTCGACCCAGTCCCGGTTGTGCAGGCTCATCTCCAGCTGGTTCGCCACCAGCGGTACGTCGAGCCGGGCCTGGAGGGAGGCGATCTGCGCGGCTCCCATGTTGGACACCCCGAAGTGCCGTACGAGGCCCTGCCGGTGCAGGGACATCAGCGCCGAGGCGATCTCGTCGGCGTCCGCGAGGGGGTCGGGCCGGTGCAGGAGGAGGACGTCGACCACGTCGGTCCGCAGCCGGGTCAGGCTCTCCTCCACGCGCCGCGTGATGCTCGGGCCGCGCAGGTCGTACATGCCGGGGCCGTCCTTGCCGGCCAGCCGTATCCCGCATTTGGTCTGGAGGGTGATGCGCTCGCGCAGCCCCGGCGTCCGCGCGAGCACCTCGCCGAAGACGGCCTCGGCCTTGCCGTGGCGATAGATGTCGGCGTGGTCGAATGCGGTGATCCCGCTGTCGAGGGCCGCACCGATCGCCGCCTCGGCGGCATCGATGTCCGCGGGTCCGTACGGACCGGGCTCCCAGCTCCCGCCCAGCCCCATGCACCCGTAGAGCACCCGGTCACCCCTCACGCCCGCCCCCTCGTTCGTCACGCCCCCACTCTATGGGGTGCCTCTCCCTGGAAAACCCGGCTCGGCAGGGCCGGTACTGCCCCCGAGACGCCCTTCTACGGGCACGGGAACGCCCGACCGTCGCCGCGCGAAGGGGGCGGGCTCCCTGCCCTGTCCGCAGGCCGCCGGAGGGGCGCGGGAGCGCCCCCGACACTGCCTCTGAGCTGGGTTTTCATACCTCCGAGACATACAATTCCCCTCTCGGGAAAGGGACTTGATGAACCAGAACGCGGACCGGAACATCCGCACCGTGGACGACGTACTGAACCTCCTGGACGGCTTGTTCGCGCCGGAGGCGGACCGCTGGACGGCCGGCGCGGCCTCCTGGTGGGACGGTTTCTACGCCGACCGCTCGAAGCCGGTGCCCTTCTTCGTGGCGAAGCCGGACGAGAACCTGGTCTCGTACCTCGACCGGGGCCTCATCACCCCGGGCCGCGCCCTCGATCTCGGCTGCGGACCGGGCCGCAACGCGCTGCGGCTCGCCGCCCTGGGCTTCGAGGTCGACGCGGTGGACCTGTCACCGACTGCCATCGCCTGGGCCGAGGACCGCGCCGGCGAGGCGGGGGCCGACGTCCGCTTCCACTGCGGCGACGCCTTCGCCCTCACCGCGTCCGAGTTGAGCGGTCCGTACGACCTGATCTACGACTTCGGCTGCTTCCACCACCTGCCCCCGCACCGCCGCATCAGCTATCTCGGCCTCCTCGACCGGGTCCTCGCGCCCGGCGGCCACCTCGCCCTCACCTGCTTCGCAGCCGGCGGGATGGGCTCCGAACTGCCCGACGCGGACTTCTACCGTCAGTCCCGCCTGCACGGCGGCCTCGCCTACACGCCGGAGTCCTTGCGCTGGATCTTCTCCGACCTCACCGAGGTCGAACTGCGCCGTATGCGCGACGAGCCGCCCGAGTCCCCGCTCTTCGGCGAGCCCTTCCTGTGGACGGCACTGTTCCGGTCCCCCCGATGCACCGCCTGACCGGCCCATACTCAATGATGGCGGGATGCACAGACACACTGGGACCGGGATACGTCGTCGATCGCGCCGCTTCGGCCGCGTGGTGACGGTCCTCGGTCTGCTGACCACGGCGGCCTGCACGACCGGGCGCACCGCCTCGATGCCGCCGTCGCTCAGTCCCGAGCCCAAGGCGGACACCGTGTCCGTGGCCACGTGGAACATGTGCGGTGTGGAGCAGTGGGGCTGCGAGGACACGGGCAGCCCGAACGAGAAGTTCCAGCAGCTGCGCGCCCTGGCCGACGGACGCGGGGTGCGCGTCATGCTCCTCCAGGAAGTCTGCTCCGAGGACCTGCTGTCGGCCGCCCGTCGCCTGGGCAAGGACTGGCACAGCGAGTTCGATCCCTACGTCAGCGTGGACGAGGCGGGCCGCAGTGTTCCCGTCACCTGCACCGGAGAGGGCCGGGGCCAGGCCGGCTCCGGTCTGCTCGCCGCCTCCCCGCTCACCGAGGTAAAGGCCGTGCCGACCCAGCAGCCGACGGCCGGACTGCACCGGCGGTTCCTGTGCGCCCAGGTTCCGGCCCAGGCGATCCGGGTGTGCAACGCGCACGTCGCCCTGCGCGGCACCGATACGGTGCACCCCGAGTGGGACTTCCGGGACGACCAGCTCCGCTCGCTCTTCGAGGCCGCGTCCGAGGACGACCGTACGATCGTCGGCGGTGATTTCAACTCGCCGCCGCCGGTCGGCGGTAGCCCGACCAGCTGGCTCTGGCCGGCCGAGGCCTACAGCACGTACCAGGAATGCGACCAGAAGGGCGTCTCCCGGGCGGGACGCCGCACCCACGCGGACGGGGCGAAGATCGACTACCTGTTCACGACGCTGCCGCGCACCGCCTGCCAGGTGGTGGAGACCAAGTTCTCCGACCACCGGGCCCTGGTGATGCGGGTGACCCGTCCGGCCCCGGAGATCAGTATCTGGTAGCGGTGTAACCGCCCTGTGCCGGCACGATGTAGGCGTTCATGAGGACGAAGGGGACGGAGGTCCAGGCGGAGGCGTTGCCCATCGCGTCCACCGCCACGGCCTCGACGAAGTGCTCGCCATCGTTCCAGGCCCAGCCCGGATCCCAGGCCCAGGAACCGTCGGCCATCACGTCGCACGCCCCCAGGGCCGTGCCGCGCTCCTGGAAGTCCACCCGCACCGCGCCCGGGGCGAAACCCGTGAAGCGCACCGCCGGGCCCTGCACCTGCTGCTGGGGAACCGGGGACGTCACGGACAGGACGAGCGACGGGGCCGGCGCCTGCGCGGCCGCCCCGGCCGGGGCGGGAACCTGCGACGGTGCGACGGCCTCGTCGGTGGCGGTGAACACCACTTCGCTGCGCCCGGAGTGGAAGTTGTTCGCGTCCACCCCGAACATCCGCACCACGTGCCGCCCCTTGGCCCAGGGCTTCTCCCGCTCCCAGGTCCAGCTGCCGTCGGGGGCGACCGCCGGGGAACCCTGGAACTTCCCGTTCTCCCAGATGCTCACCCGGACCGCACGCGGAGCGGACCCCACGAAGCGGACCGCGTGCGCCGGCAGCCGCTCCTCCGCCGCCGGCATCAGCACCACCGGCGCCGGGAAATCGTCCCCCCGCACCTGGGAGGTCGCCGAGAGGTACCCGTCGATGCCGGACGTGTCGCGCTCCGGCTCCTCGCGGCCGTTGCGCACGGCGCCTATGCGGGGGACGATCCCGTGGATGACGAGGTTCAACAGCCCCACCATGGAAGGGATGTTCCGCGTGGTCACCTTGTCGTGACCGGAGATCAGCGGAGAGTCGTTGAAGATGAAGTTGAAGTTCTCGTAGCCCTGGAACAGTCCGAGGTACGGCTCGATGTGGATCGCGTACTGCCGGTCCTGGGGCGAGGAGATCAGGTAGATGTTGGCCGAGCGGTTGGCACTGCCGCGGACCACCTCGGGAAGCACCGAGTCGAGGAAGCGCACCTTGTCGTCGGTCACCTCCCCCATCATCGCGCGGGCGGAATCCGCCATGGCACTCACGACGAACGTTCCGATCCGGAACTGCGGCACGCTGGCGATGATGTTCTTGTAGCCGTACTTCAGGCCGAAGTGGAGCGCCGCGCTGCCTCCCTTGGAACTGCCGAACATCGTGCACTGGTCCGGTGTCAGCGACAGGGCGTTCATCACGCGCGCGATGAGCCCCGCGACCGACTGCTCGATGCCGAAGTCCATCCCCTGGCACAGGTAGTAGCTGTTCGCGCCGTCGAAGGAGTCCCGGATCCACAGGATGTTCGACCGGAGGTTGTCGAGGATTCCGCCCCCCATCCCGTACTCACCGGGCGCGTTGAGGTTGGCGAACACCACGACGAGGTGGCGGTTCCCGTTCTTCGCGTGGGAGAACCGGTACTCGACGGGAACCGGCCCGGAGGCATCCACGCCCGTGATGACGCGGCGCTCGTTCTTCGCTGTGTTAGACATGCTCGGAATCCATTCTTCTCACCGGCCTGGCACGAACCCGCCCCCGCGGGTCAGTGCCTCGCGCCGGGGTAGCCGCCTGGCGCGGGGACGGTGTAGGAGCCCGCCACCGCGAAGGGGACGGAGATCCAGGCGGAGGCGTTGCCGCCGGCTCCCACCGCGACCGCCTCCACGAAGTGCGGCCCCTCGGTCCAGGCCCAGTTCGACTCCCAGGACCAGCTGCCGTCCGCCATCACGGGGCAGGCTCCCAGGCTCACTCCGGCCTCTTGGAACTCCACCCGCACCGCACCGGGCGCGAAGCCCGCGAATCGGGCGACCGGGCCCGGCACCTGCTGATGGGCGCCCGGCGAGGTCACCGTCAGCGCCAGGGGCTGGGCCGGCGCGGACACCGGAGCCGGCCCCTCCACCGGGTCCGCGACCGTGAAGACGACTTCGCTGCGCCCGGAGTGGAAGTTGTTCGCGTCCACCCCGAACATCCGCACCACGTGCCGCCCCTTGCTCCACGGCTTGTCCCGCAGCCAGGTCCAGCTGCCGTCGGGGGCGACCGCCGGGGAACCCTGGAACTTGCCGTTCTCCCAGATGCTCACCCGGACCGCACGCGGAGCGGACCCCACGAAGCGGACCGCGTGCGCCGGCAGCCGCTCCTCCGCCGCCGGCATCAGCACCACCGGCGCCGGGAAATCGTCCCCCCGCACCTGGGAGGTCGCCGAGAGGTACGCCTCGATCCCGGCCGTGTCGCGCTCCGGCTCCTCGTAGCCGTAGCGGACGCCACCGATCACGGGGCTGACTCCGTCGACGAGGAGGTTCAGCAGACCCATGATGACGGGGACGTTGTGTGCCACCACGTTCGGATGGCCGCTGACCAGGGAGGAGTCGTTGAAGATGAAGTTGAAGTGCGGGTACCCCTGGAACAGTCCGAGGAACGGTTCCACCTGGCGCGCGAACTGCTCGTCCTGGGGCGAGGAGATCAGGTAGATGTTGGCGGCGGGGTTCGGCCGACTGCGCACCAGGTCGGGGAGGACCGAGTCGAGCACGCGCACCTTCTCCTCCGTCACCTCCCCCATCATCAGCCGCGCGGCGCCCGGAACGGCCTCCCTGACGTACGTCCCGATCAGGAACTCGGGCACGCTGGTCACGATGTTGCGGTAGCCGTACTTCAGCCCGAACCAGAGCGCCGCGCTGCCGCCCCCGGAACTGCCGATCATGGTGCATTGGTCCGGTGTCAGCGACAGGGCGTTCATCACGCGCGCGATGAGCCCGGCGACCGACTGCTCGATGCCGAAGTCCATCCCCTGGCACAGGTAGAAGCTGTTCTCACCGTCGAAGGAGTCGCGGATCCACAGGATGTTCGACCGCACCTTGTCGAGGACTCCGCCCGACATCCCGTAGTCGTCGGGCGCGGCCACGTTCGCGAAGACGACGACCAGATGCCGATTCCCGTTCCTGGCGTGGGAGAACCGGTACTCGACGGGAACCGGCCCGGAAGCATCCACACCCGTGAAGACGCGGCGCCCGCTCTTCGCTGCGTTAGACATGCTCGGAATCCATCCTTCTCACCGGCTGCCGTGGCACCTGGCCGAGGGTGCCCCCATTCCAGGACCCCGCCTGGGCGGGGGCGTGGCCGCCCGCGGGGCCGACGGCCGTACCCACGGCCGGTGCCTGCGCGTGCGCGGGGTCGAGGTCTCCGCCGGCGATCAGGATGCGGTCGGTCAGCCGGGCCGCCGCGTAGCCGTCGTCGAGGTCGCAGAACTCCTGCTGGAACCAGCGGTAGCGGGCCGCGTAGCCCTGCTGGATCCGGTCGATGTTGCGGATCGCCCCGATCAGTTCCGGGGAGCTGAAGAGCAGCGGACCGGGCGCGGACTGCTCGAAGTCGAAGTAGAAACCGCGCAGGGTGTCCCGGTAGTGGTCGAGGTCGTAGGTGAAGAACAGGATCGGCCGCCCGGTGTTGACGAAGTCGAACATCAGGGAGGAGTAGTCCGTGATCATCACGTCGGCGATGAGGGAGAGGTCCGCCATGTCCGGGTAGTCGGACACGTCGAAGACGAACCCGTCACCGGCGCCGGGCACCGGGTCCACCACGTTGGGGTGGCGGCGCACCAGCAGGACGTGGTCGTGGCCCAGCTGCGCCCGGGCGTCCTCCAGGTCGATGCGGAAGTCGAGCTTGTACTTGCCCGGGGCGTAGAACTGGTCGTCGCGCCAGGTCGGTGCGTACATGACGACCCGCTTGCCGGGCGGGAGCCCGATGCGGCGGCGCACTTCCGCCGCCCGCTGTCCGGAGTCCGCGCGGCGCAGGATGTCGTTGCGCGGGTAGCCGCTCTCGACCATCTCGCCGGGGAACTGGAAGGCGCGCTTGAGGATCGGGGTGCTGAAGCTGTTCGGGGACACCAGCATGTCCCAGTTCTGCACCTCCTTCTCCACCCGCTCCAGGTACCGCTTGTCCGCGAAGTGCACGGCCTCGATGTCGTGCCCGATCTTCTTCAGCGGCGTGCCGTGCCAGGTCTGTACGACGACCTGCCCGTCGCGCTTCTGGAACCAGTCGGGCAGGTGGTTGTTGGCCACGATGTAGCGGGCCCTGCCCATGGCCTCGTACCAGTCCGGGGACCACATGCGGACGGGGCGGGCGGTCGGGGGAACCGCGACCTGGTCGTCGCGCACGACCCACAGGTGTTCGAGGTCGACGCCCCGGCGCACCATCTCCTCGTGCAGGGCGCGCGGGCTGTCGGAGTACTGGGTGCCCTTGAACGCGTCGAACAGCACCGCCTGATTCAAGGACTTGCGGCGGGCGTCCGGGTAGGTCTTGGTGCGCATCAGCTTCTGCCGGTACGGGCCGCGCGCCTCGTCGGGCATCGCCGAGTGGACCAGGAGCGAGAGCCGGTCGTACGCCTCCGCCTGCAGTTCGTAGCGCCGCTCGTCGGCGGTCATCTCGCTGGGGAACGTGGGGATCAGTTCCTGCGCCATCTTGACCATGAGGTCGTTGGACCGGTTCTCCGGGGTGACCGCGGAGGGGTCCTGGCGGCGCAGGAAGAAGTCCCAGCGGCCGGAGGCCAGCGGAATGTCGCCGGCCAGGGTGCGCATGGCGGCGGGCGTGAGGACGAAGCGGAACTCCTGGCCGTACCAGGTGATGGGGACGACGCGCTCGGCGCCGTGCGCCCGGGAGCGGACGACGATGTGGGCCGCGGCGTACTCGGACGCGTTGAGCATGTCCTCCGCCGCGTAGCCGACAACGACCTCCAGGGAGCCGTCCGGGTGCCAGGTGGCCGCCGTGGCCAGCGGCAGGGTGTCGCGCTCGAACAGCACCACGTAGCCGGAGCCGTTGCGGTGGACGAAGACCTCGCGGTCCGCGGCCTGCGTCTGCAGGGGGGCCGGCAGGCGGTAGTGGCCGTCGGTGGCCTCCTCCGCCATGACGGGGTAGATGGCCGCCTTGCGGCCCTCGACGTGGAGGGTGGTCTTCCAGCCGTTGCTGCCGGTGTTCCAGGTCTGCGGGACCCCATCGCCGGAGTTCGTACGGTGGCCGGGCACCAGCGCCTTGACCGGGATGCGGGTGACGAAGGTGTACCAGCCCTCGCCGCCGGGCTTGAAATGGACCCAGGAGTCGTGTCGCCCGGCGCCGGCCATGCTGGTCACCCGGAACTTGCCCCACTCGGGCAGCTTGGGGCCCAGGTAGACACCGCCGAGTTCGAGGTTGTCGCCGACGATCCGGTGCCGGGTGATGCGGCAACGGACGATCTCCACACGGAGCTTGAGCTTGCCCTGGAGGAAGAGCGGTACGACGCGGGTGTTCTTCTCGACGTACTGGTAGGGCGGGTTGGCGGCGGTGCCCGCGCCGCCACGGGCGATGCCCTTGTAGCGGAACAGCCCGCGGCTCAGCACGCCGGCGGCCACGTCCCATGTTCCTTCGACCCACTGGCCCTTGCGCTTGAGGCGGGCGGTGTCGAAGCTGACCTGGAATCCGGACCAGTCGTAGCAGTAGCGGTTCTGGTTGGAGTGCTCGGTGGCCTGCGGGTAGTACGTGGTCTTCGCCTTCGCGACGACGACCCGGCCCTGCTTCTTGTTGCGCAGCGCGATGGCCTTCATCGACATGTGCCGCTTGTGCACGTTGATGAAGCGGACGTACGCGGATCCTTCGAGCTTCAGGTGGCCGGAGTCGTCCCAGAGCGCGCTGGTCAGCGAACCGTGCAGCGACAGTTCCTTGTCGAGCCGGTAGGCGCTCTTGTCGAGGCCGATCGAACGGTCCCCGAGATAGGGGTAGTTGAGGTACCGGTGCAGGCGCCGCTGAACGGGCAGCGGCCCGCCCTTGCGCTCGAACTCGACGACGTCGAGCAGTTCCTTCAGCCGTCCCTCGCGCACCAGCAGCCATTTGACGCGGGCATCGGCGGGGAGTTCGTCGATGATGTCCTCGTCGGCCTCGTCCAGGAACTCGTTCGCCCAGTGCATGAAGGCGTCCTGGTATTCCGCGTCGGCGTCCGGCAGCACCTTCAGATGCAGCATCAGGTCGGACTTCAGACAGGCGAGATCGTACTTCCGCTTGTGATCGCTGTACGACCTGGCGCGGTGTCCGGCGAGGAACCGGCTGACCGACTGCACGGCGGCGACCCGGTCCTGCAGATTGCTGAACTCGGTATGCCGCTGCGTGATGGAGGGCGCGGCCCCTCCCTCACGCCGGCGCCAGAAGTAGACGATGTCCGTGAGGATGTCCACCTTGGTCGCACGGAAATGGGCGAACATGTTGACCCAGGAGTCCTCATACATGACTCCCTCGGGGAAAGCGATGTAGTGGTAGTCCCAGAAGGACCGCCGGAACAGCTTGTTCCAGACCGTCCGGTCGTAGATGAGCTCCGGCACCTTGGTGATGTGGGTACCGCGCTTGCTGCGCTGCATGGGCGCCTTGTGCAGCGGGGACTGCCACTTCTTGGTGGAGTTCATCATCTGCACGTTGCCCGACACGAAGTCGGAGCCGGAGGCTTCGAGGGTCCGCACGAGCAACTCGTAGGCGTACTCGGGTATGACGTCGTCGCCGTCGACGAATGCCAGGAATTCCGCCTGGGGATGAGCCGCGCGAATACCGACATTGCGGGCATGTCCCGGTCCCATCGACTCCTGACGCAGGAGCCTGAACCTGGAGTCCCGGCGGGCGAAGTCCGCGGCGATCGCTGTGGAGGAGTCCGTCGAGCCGTCGTCGACCATGACGACCTCGAGGTCGGGGAACGTCTGCCTGGCTATCGATTCCAGGCACTCTTCGAGGTATATCTCGACGTCCTGGAAGGGAACGACAACACTCAGGCGGGGCGTACCTGCCACTCAGAAAACTCCTCGATCGCCACTCTTCTGTCGGCGTGTGGCCACCTGCCGTGACACGAAGCCAGATCCGCCCCCGCCGCTCACCACCGCCGCCCCTCGCCTCGCCCGTCCTGCCCGGCGCCGGGCCCGCACACTTATGCGACCTTCACAGGGCGTGTGCAGCCTAGGCCAATTGTTTGACGCCGAGCAAGTATGCGGAAACGCTCCGGCCGCACAATGTTTCGCATGTGTTAATGAGCAACTACATCAAGGGAGTAGCGGGCTCGCCGGCTGTCCATTTGGGCGGGGGAACAACCGGAATGACCAATTCACCCCACCAGGCCGAATGACTCGGTGATGAAGCTCACCCCACGCACTGCCACGCGCCGAACGCGAGCCCCTCGGCCGCGAGATCCTGCCGGGCGATCCGCAGCCCGCCATCCGTGTCAATCATCGCGATCGTGACCGAGCCGCGGGCGTCGAGGGCCATGGCCGGGAGCCCTGCGCACCGGTCCCCCACGGGGGCCCACCAAGCCCCGTACTGCTCACCCTGCGTGGGGTAGGCCGCAATCTCCGGGTATCCCTCGGCGCCGCGCTGGAGGAGGACCGTGCAGTCGTATCCGTTGATGGGCGTACGGACGACGCCGACCGGGCCGACGCCGCCCGCGCCGCCCAGGGACATGAACCCACTCGTCGTCACCACGCCGAATCCTTGCGGTCGGCAGGCGGCGACGGTGCCGTCCGCCGGGGCGCGCCAGAAGTGGGTGGCGACGCCGGGACTCGTCTCGCAGGAGCTGTACGTCCCTTCGACGGCGTCCGCTTCCATCCGGCCCAGCCAGGCGAAGCCCCCCTCCCCCGGCTTCGTCTGGCCCATCTGCACGGCCCCACCCCGGAAGGGTGCCAGGAATCCGACCCGGCCCTGGATCGGAGCGGTCGGCACGACCGCACCGCGCACCCACCTGAGCTCGTGGTCGGCCCAGGCCGTCCATGACCCGTCGGAGCGCTGGGTCCGGGCGCGGACGCCCGCCCCGAAACGGGTGACGAAGTAGTGGAGGGAGCCCGATCCGTCGGCGAGGACGACAGGGGCGCCCGGGGCGGGTGCCGAATCGCCGCCCGGCGGGAAGGGATTGCCCACGGCGCGCCAGTCGCTCAGCGGCCGACTTGTCTGGTATTGGGCCGCTATGGCGAATTCACGGCCGTCCGGCGCCCCGTCCCGGTAGCGGGTGGCGGCGAACCAGACGAAGCCGTTGCGGTCCTGGGTCAGCGTGTACTGGCCGGTCCAGCCCTCCACGGGGAACAGGTCGGGCCCGTGCCAGACGTCGGAGCCGGGTGCCGACTCGGTCCAGCGCACCAGACCCTCGGCGCAGCTGGCGTAGGCGGTCAGCCGGCCGTCGCACCCCAGGCGCAGCCAGCCCGGGGTGGCGTGTCCGCCGTCGGCCGCCGCGGCTATCTCGGAGCCCGGGACCGCGGGCTCGCCGGAGGCGGTCCCTCGGCCCGTGTCCGCACGTCCGCGTCGCGCCATGTCCTGCCCACTCCTGTCCACGCTTGTCACTTTTGTCCGATCGGGCCCGGCGGGCCGTGGGACAACTTACGGCAGCGCGGGGACCGGCCGATGCCTGGGTCCGATGCCCATGACCGCCTCGGCATCCGTGCAACCTAGCCTGATCGGGCGCCCTCCACCACCGGCGGTCCGGGCGTCTCGGAGTACGGTCCGCGCGGGCCGGGGACAACTCACCGCGCACGCCGCGGGGCGCGGGGACCGCCGCCTCGCCGAGGCGACGAGGGCGCACGGGGTGAGGCGGCGAGGGCGCACGGGGTGAGTCCTCGTACTACCCGGGGAGTACGCCGCGAACGCTACGCCGGGGTGACGCGGGTGACGGCCGGTGCGCACTAGCGTGGCCGTATGGAAGAGCAGCGTGCGCGCCCGGGTCCGCCGTGGCGGCGGTGGGTGGAGCGGACCGGACGGGGGCCGGGCTGGCGCTCCGTGCTGCTCGTCGCCGTCTTCGCGCAGGCCGGCTCCAACTGGGCCGCTCAGGCGCAGACCGGGCGGGTGCCGCTGGACGCGTTCGCGCGGGTCCTGCTGCTGCTCGGGCCCGCGCTGCTGCTGGCACGGCACCGGTATCCGGTGGCCGTGGTGTACGGGGTCAGTGCCGTCACCCTGGTGTACATCGGCGCCGGGTACCCGTACGGCCCGGTCTTCGTCAGCCTGGCGCTGGCCTGCTTCGCCGCCGTCTGGGCCGGTCACCGGAGAGCCGCCTGGGGGGCCGTCGGGCTGCTCTGGGCCGGGCACCTGCTCATCGGCCACTGGCTGTACCGGTGGCTTCCGCCCGCCGGCGACGGGCCGGCGCCCTGGGGGCAGGAGCTGGGCATCACCGCGTGGGTGCTGGCGATGCTCGCCGTCTCCGAGCTGGTCCGCGTACGCCGGGAGCAGTGGGCCCGTGACCGGGCCGAGCGGGCGGCGGCCGAGCGGCGCCGGGTGGACGAGGAGCGGCTGCGCATCGCCCGCGAGCTGCACGACGTCCTCGCGCACAGCATCTCGGTGATCAACGTCCAGGCGGGCGTCGGGCTGGCCCTGCTCGACAGCGACCCCGAGCAGGCCCGTACGGCTCTGACCACCATCAAGGCCGCCAGCAAGGAGGCGCTGGGCGAGGTCCGGCAGGTCCTCGACACCCTGCGTACTCCCGGTGACGCACCGCGCACCCCCGCGCCCGGTCTCGACCGGCTCCCCGAGCTCGTCGAGCAGGCCTCGGCGGCCGGGCTCGACGTGGCCGTGGCGCCGGAGGGCACGGCGCGGGCGCTGCCCCCGGGTGCGGACCTCGCCGCCTTCCGCATCCTGCAGGAGGCGCTGACCAACGTGGTGCGGCACTCCGGTTCGCGGACCGCCCGGGTCCGCCTCTTCTGGCGGCCGGACACCCTGGAGCTGCGCGTGGACGACGACGGCCCCGCCACCGGGGGCGCCGCGGGCGGCAGTGGAAACGGTCTCGTCGGGATGCGTGAGCGGGCCGCGGCCCTGGGTGGCACGATCGAGGCCGGCCCACGTCCCGACGGGGGTTTCCGGGTGGTCGCGAGGCTGCCGCTGGGGCCCGTCGCGTCCAAGGAGGACTCGTGATCCGCGTACTGCTCGCCGACGACCAGCTGCTCGTCCGGGCCGGGTTCCGGGCGCTGCTCGACGCACAGCCCGACATCGAGGTGGCGGGCGAGGCGGCCGACGGCGACGCGGCCGTACGGCTGGTGCGGGAGCTGCGCCCCGACGTCGTGCTCATGGACATCCGGATGCCGGTGCTGGACGGGCTGGCCGCCACCCGCCGGATCACCGAGGACGGGAAGCTGGCCGCGGTCAGGGTCGTCATGCTCACCACCTTCGAGCTCGACGAGTACGTCTTCGAGGCGATCCGGTCCGGTGCCTCGGGCTTCCTGGTCAAGGACACCGAGCCGGAGGAACTGCTGCGCGCCGTCCGGGCGGTGGTGGAGGGCGACGCTCTGCTGTCCCCGGGTGTGACGCGCCGTCTGATCGCGGAGTTCGCGGCCCGCTCGAAGCAGCCCGCGGCCGCGGCGGAGCTCGGGCGGCTCACCGACCGGGAGCGGGAGGTGATGGCGCTGGTGGGCATGGGCCTGTCCAACGAGGAGATCGCCCGCCGCCTGGTCGTGAGCCCGCTCACCGCGAAGACCCACGTCAGCCGGGCGATGGTGAAACTCGGTGCCCGGGACCGGGCCCAACTGGTGGTCCTGGCCTACGAGTCCGGGCTGGTCCGGCCCGGCTGGCTCGGCTGACCCCGGCCTCCTGCGACCCGCGACGCTCCCCCGTCCCGGCACCCGCGCGCCCGCGCGCCCCGGCCCCGTACTCCCGGGGAAGTACGCACGGTGCAGCCGGCCGTACGACGACCCGACCCCTCTCCCGGAGCCAGTCTCGGAGTGAGACGAAACGTCCACGCTTCCGAGGAGCTGAACCGAGATGAACACCCTCACCACCCTCGCGTACGACGGGCCCGGCCCGTGGATCCTGTTCTTCCCGCTGATCTGGGCGGCGGTCGTGATCGGCGCCGTGACGGTACTGCGCCGCACCGTGTGGCGCGGCCGCCGCGGGCCGTGGCAGGCCCGGGGGGCGGCGTACGGCGAGCAGTCGCCGATCGCGGTCCTGGGGCGCCGCTTCGCGTCCGGGGAGATCGACGAGGACGAGTACTGGCGGCGGCTGTCCGTGCTGGACGAGCAGTTCGGCCCGGCCTCCAAGGGCGGTGCGGCATGAGCACCGTCAGCGCCGTGCCGGGCGGCGGCAGCGACGCCGCCGCCCGGGTCGTCGACGCACGGAAGGTCTACGGCCGGGGCGACACCGAGGTCCGGGCCCTGGACGGGGTGAGCGTCGACTTCCCCGCCGGCCGCTTCACCGCGATCATGGGGCCGTCCGGTTCCGGCAAGTCCACGCTGATGCACTGCGCCGCCGGGCTGGACACGCTCACCTCCGGATCGGCCTTCATCGGCGGTACGGAGCTGGGAGCGCTCGACGACCGCGGGCTCACCCTGCTGCGCCGCGAGCGCGTCGGCTTCGTCTTCCAGGCCTTCAACCTGGTCCCCACCCTCACGGTCGCCGAGAACATCACCCTTCCGCAGGACCTCGCGGGCACCCGCGCCGACGGCGCGTGGCTCGACAGCCTCATCGACATCGTCGGCCTGCGCGACCGGCTGCACCACCGGCCTTCCGAACTGTCCGGCGGCCAGCAGCAGCGGGTCGCCGTGGCCCGCGCCCTCGCCGGCAGCCCCGACGTCGTCTTCGCCGACGAGCCGACCGGGAACCTCGACTCCCGCTCGGGCGAGGAGGTGCTGGGGCTGCTCGGCCGGGCGGTGCGCGAAATGGGCCGCACGGTCGTGATGGTCACCCACGACCCGGTGGCCGCCGCCCACGCGGACGAGGTCGTCTTCCTCGCCGACGGGCGGCTGGTCGACCGGATGGCGGCTCCGACGGCCGAGCGCGTCCTGGACCGGCTCAAGGCCTTCGACAACCGTTCACCGAGTTCACCGAGTTCGCCGAGTTCCGCGAATTCCCCGAGTTCTTCGAGCTCCCCGGAGGCCGCTTCGGCCCTCGCACCGTCGGGGGTGGAGTCATGAGTGCCGCCCGTACCACCCTGCGGCTGAGCACCGCTTCGCTGCGCGCCCACAAGCGGCGCTTCGCCGGGACGTTCATGGCCGTACTGCTCGGCGCCGCCTTCTTCGCCGGCACCCTCGTCATGGGCGACACCCTCCGCGCGAGCTTCGACAGCATGTTCGCGGGCGCGGCGAGCGGGACCGACGCGGTCGTCCGCAGCTCCCGCGTCGTCACCGTCCCCGGCGAGGCCCAGGGCAGCCGGCAGCCCGTGCCCGCGGACCTCGCCGAGCGGATCCGGCGTACGCCGGGGGTGGCCGCGGCGGAGCCGGACATCAAGGGCGCGGGACAGCTCGTCGGCTCGAACGGAAAACCGATCGGCGGCCAGGGCCCGCCCACGCTCGCGGGCAACTGGATCACGGACCCGCAGCTCAACCCGTACCGGCTCGCGGAAGGCCGCGCGCCCCAGGCCTCCGGTGAGGTCGTCGTCAACCGGGGCACCGCCGCCAAGGGCGGGCTGAAGATCGGCGACACGACGGTGCTGCGCACCCCCGACCCGGTCCGGGTGACCGTCGTCGGGCTGGCCACCTTCGGCGGCGCGGACGGCATGGCCCAGGTCACGTACACGGGGATGACCCGGGCCGACGCGGAGAAGTATCTGACGTCCGGGCCCGGTCAGGCGGCCTCCATCCAGGTGCGGGCCGGCCCGGGCACCAGCCAGCGGGAACTGGTGGCCGCGCTGGCCCCCGTGCTGCCGCAGGGCGTCGAGGCGATCACCGGTGAGGAGTCGGCCCAGGAGAACACCGACATGATCTCCGGCCAGTTCCTGTCCCTGTTCACCACCCTGCTCCTCGTCTTCTCGGGCATCGCCCTGCTCGTCGCGACCTTCAGCATCCACAACACCTTCGCGATCGTGGTCGCCCAGCGCACCCGCGAGAACGCCCTGTTGCGCGCGCTCGGCGCCTCCCGCCGCCAGGTCGTCGGCGGCACGCTGGCCGAGGCCGCGGTCGTGGCCGTCCTCGCCTCGGCGGCCGGGCTGCTCGGCGGCATCGGGATCGCCGCCGGGCTCCAGGCACTGTTCCCCGCCATCGGATTCCCCTTCCCCGAGGGCGACTTGGTGATCAGCGGCCTGTCGATGCTGCTGCCCCTCGCGGTGGGCGTCACCGTCTGTCTCGGCTCCGCCCTGCTGCCGGCCGTACGGGCCGGGCGTACCGCTCCGCTGGCGGCGCTGCGCGAGAGCTCCGTGGACGACTCCGGGACCTCGCGGGCCCGGACGGCCGTCGGCGCCGGACTGGGCGCGGCCGGCCTCGGGGTGATCCTGACCGGGGTGCTGGCCGTACCGTCCCTGTGGCTGTCCGGGGCGGGTGCGGTGCTGGTGACGGCCGCGTTCGTCGTCCTGGGGCCGGTCGCGTCCTCGTCCGCCGTACGGATCCTCGCGCGCCCGCTGGTACGGCTGCGCGGGGTGACCGGCGCACTGGCCGGGCGCAACGCCCGGCGCAGTCCCAAGCGGACGGCGTCGACCGCGACCGCGCTGATGATCGGCGTCGCCGTCGTCTCGCTCTTCACCGTCTTCGGGGCCTCTTTGAAGGCGACGATGGACCGGACCGTGTCGCGGTCCTTCGCCGGTGACGTCGCCATCAGCGCGCCCGCGTTCGGGGCCGGCGGCAGCGGCCTCAGTCCGGCGCTGGCACCGGCGGTCGCGGCGCTGCCCGAGGTGGCGAGCGCGGTCGGCCTCGGCAAGGGGGCCGCGGAGGTCGACGGCTCCGGCCGCGCGCTGACGGTCACCGACCCGGCCGCCCTCGCGGTGGACCTCGACCTCGGAGCCGTCCGGGGCCGACTCGACTCGCTCGGCGCGGACGGGATCGCCGTGGCCGGCCAGGAGGCCGACCGGCACGGCTGGCGGCCCGGCAGCACGGTGGAACTCGCCTTCACCGACGGGCAGAAGCAGCGCTTCACGGTCCGCGCGGTGTACGGGCGCTCGGAGCTCGCGGGCGACTACGTCATCACGCGGACGGCCTGGGCCCCGCACCACACGCAGGACACGGACAGGCTGGTGGCCGTCACCTTCAAGGACGGGGTGTCGGTGGCGGACGGTACGGCGGCGGTCGAGCGGACCGCGGAGCGGTTCGGCGGCCCGGAGGTGCAGACGCGCGAGGCGTACGCGCAGTCCTCGGCGGGCGGCATCGACATGATGCTCACCCTCGTCTACGCGCTGCTCGCGCTCGCCGTGCTGATCGCCCTCCTGGGCATCGCCAACACGCTCACCCTCGCGGTGTACGAGCGCACCCGTGAGCTGGGTCTGCTGCGGGCGGTCGGCCAGAGCGGGGCGCAGCTGCGGGCCATGGTCCGCTGGGAGTCGGTCCTGGTCGCGGCGTTCGGCACGGCCGGGGGGCTGGCCCTGGGAGGCTTCCTCGGGTGGGTCCTGGTGAAGGCTTCGGACGGGACGAGCGACAGCGCCTTCGCCTTCGCCGTCCCGCCGTCGCAACTGGGCGTCGTCGCCCTGGTCGGTGTCGCGGCGGGCGTCCTGGCGGGCTGGCGTCCGGCCCGGCGGGCGGCGCGCCTGGACATCCTGCGCGCCATCGCCGCCGACTAGCCGGGCCCGGACGACCCGGCCCACTCCGGCCTGACCCGCTCCGGCCTGACCCGCTCCGGCCCGGCCCGCGCGCGTACGGCACGGCGCGCCGCCGGCTCGCACCGGCGCACACCCGCAAGAGCGGCGCGTCCCGGCAGCGGCACATCCCCGCCACTTCCCGACCGCCCCCGGCCCCGCACGCGGTCCGGGACCACGGATCCGGCCACACCGGACGTCCCACGCCGCCGGGGGACGGGCCGGTCCGACCGTCGCCGAAAGGGTGATCACGCAGGTGGAAAGGGGGTTGTCCGGTTTTCACCCCATGACCATTTCCGCTCGATGATCATCCTGCACCGGCCGCGTAGTTTCACCATGCACCGGAAACATCTCATTTCCGCGACGCAGGGAGACCTCAGGTACATGTCGGAGAAAAGCGCGAAGAGTGATGTGGGCAAGGCCTATATCAACGACGTGTTCATGCGCCACCCGCTCACCACGCGGAACCAGGACGAGCTCGAAATTCCGGCCAAGGCCGAAGCCATCCTGGAGCGGAACAAATTGCGGGGCGCGCTGAAGAGGACCCCCGAAGGAGGGGGCGAGCCGATCAGCCCCATCGGGTTCTCGTTGAACAAGAAGCGCTACGGCGAGTTTCCCGAGGATGAGAAGACGGCGCAGGAGCGCGGGTGGCGCGCGTTCATGAACATGGGCGTACCGGTCGTCGAAGAGCGGAGCGACATCACGCAGCCGCCGCCCGACATGATCTCCAAGCAGACGTACATCAACGGCACCGACCCCGTCAAGATAACCGTGACGGACACGGTCGAGTTCTCCGTCTCGAACACGATCAACTGGTCGCTCCAAGGCGAGGTGAAGCTCACCTTCGGGGCGAAATCCATCGCATCGCTGCAGCAGGAGATGCAGAAGAGCATGGCGATGCAGCAGTACCAGAAGACCACCCTGAAGAACAGCAAGGACAATCAGGGCGTCGACCAGGAGTCCCAGACAGAGGCGACGAGCACGACGACGGCCACGACTTCCGCCACGGGCACGGGTGAGCTGTGGGCGGACCTGCTGCTCGGCATCACCGCCTCCGTCAGCGGTTCGCTGACCACTGAATGGAAACACCAGTCGTCGGTCAGCCTGGAAGTGATGAGCCGGGCGGACGTCATGGCCACGACCCGCCGCCAGGTGAGGCAGTTCGACTACGAATTCCCGGTCACCTTCGGGGGATGGGTCGCCTTGTACTACCCCCGGCCGGTGGAAGTCAGGGGAACTCCCCCGCAGGCCAAGGAGCCGAAGTACTCCCGGGTCGTCGCATGGAAACTCGGTGACTCCGTCGAGGACCGCGGCAACTTCGATCTGGCCGATGAAGGCAAGAGGTTCATGCAGAAGGGGGCGGCCGAAATCGTGGCCGTCCGCACCGGGGAACACCGGGTCTTCCAGCCCGAGACACTCGACTACGAGAGCCAGAAACAGCCTCTCTGAAACGGCGACCACCCACCGGGCAGGCCAGATCAGCCACATCAGGAGGAACTCTCGTGTCATTCGGAAACATCTTCGACGGCGGCGGCAGCGGAGCCGACTCCGCCAAACAGTCCGCTGAAGCGCTCGGCAAGGACACCCCCGGGGCCGGCGACGTCTCGGACGCCGTCCGCAAAATGGAGAGTGAGCGCGACCCGTGGCTCGTGCGTCAGACGGCGCACGGGGCGTTCGACGTCATGGGTTTCCTCAATCCCCTCTTCCAGAAATTCCATGACGCGGCCGCCGATCAGCGTCAGGTCTCCGAGGACCCCGGTTCGACGTCCGCCATGGCCTCGTCGACCCTGAAGGCGGCCGGACCGCCGAAGGTGAGCATCGGCGAGGACGACATGCCGAAGCTCGAAGACCTGTCGAAGCTCATGGCCACAAGGCGGAGCTTCGCCCTCATCGCGACGGGCCTGGGGACTTCCGAGGGCCTCGCGGTGGACCCGTCGCAGAACACGGCGTACGTCGCCGACCGGGGCGGCCAGAAGATGTCCGCGGTGAAGATCTCCACCGGCGCGCAGCGCGTGGTCGCGAGCAGCCTGGGCGACGTCTGCGATGTGAAGCTGGACGGGAAGGGCAAGGCCTACGCCGCCGACTACGGCAACGGGCGCCTGCTCGCGGTGGACCTGTCCACCGGCACCTCCAGCGTGGTCGCCAGTGTCCCGGGCGCGTACGGCCTCGCGCTGGACGGAAACGGCAAGGCCTACGTCGTCAGCCACAGCGAAGGGAAGCTGATCGCGGTCGACCTGCAGAAGGGGCAGAAGACCACGGTCGCCACCGGCCTGCCGGTCGGCGTCTCCGCAGTGGCGCTGGACGGCAAGGGCAAGGCGTACGTCGGCCAGAAGGACCACGGCGGCAGCCTGTACGAGGTCAACCTGGCCGACGGCACGAAGCGCCTGGTGACCACCCTCCCCGGGGCGAGCGCCATGCGCATGGAGCTCACCGGCGACGGCAAGGCGTACACCCTCGACCACACGAACGGCCGCCTGTACGAGATCACCCTGGCCGACGGCGCGCAGCGCGTGGTGGCCAGCGGCCTGGCGACGTGCGAAGGACTCGCACTGGACACCGTCAACGGCCAGATCTACGTCAGCAACCGTGAAACCCAGCTCTGGCAGATCACCCAACGCGACACCCAGCCCATGGGCGGCGTCGGCAAGGTCACGGCGTAGGACGTCCTCCACAGCCGGGCGGGCATGAGGCGTGGGCGAGCATGGCCAGGGTGATGTGCCGGTACCGGCCGACGTATCGGCGGACTTCGTACTCGTCGAGGCCGCATTCGTTCTTCGCGGCCTGGAAACACTCCTCGATCGCCCAGCGTATCCCGGCCACCCTCGCCTGTCTGCGCCGCTGAAGTGCCGGGCGGCGGGCGGAGTTCCGCCCGCCGCCCGGACCCTTCAGCGTCCGGTCACGGTCGGATCACCGTCCGGTCAGCCGCATTGACCGAAGCGGGGACCCTTGACGGTGTTCCCGCTCAGGAACGGCGCCGGTTCGTTGCCCGCGCAGCGCAGCGGGCCCGTGATGGCGTTGCCCCCGCAGCCGTCCGTGCCGTCGGCCGTCCCGCCGATCAGAACGTGACCGCTGGTCCCGTTGACGGTGACCGGCCCGGCGAGCTGCGACCGGCAGAGGGTGACGGCGAGCGCACCGTCGGCGGTGAGCGGACCCGTGATCCGGGCGTCCGACACGGCCAGGGCGCCGCCCTGCTGCACCACGACCGGTCCGGTCTGCGCGCCGCCGGAGCCGATGCACACCGATTCGCCCGCGGCCACGGTCAGGGCGCCGTGGTGCTCCGCCGTGAGGCACGGGCCGCTGAATCCCACGGACATCTCGGCGGGGGCCGGGGGGTCGCTCGGTGTGAACTCGGCGTCGCCGCTGTAGTGCGCGGTGACGGTGTGGGAGCCGGGCTGGAGTCCGGCGGTGCTGAAGCGGGCGAGGCCGTCGCTGACCGGCACGGTGGCGAGTGTCCTCGTACCGTCCGAGAAGCTGACCGATCCGCCCGGGGTGCCGGCCACCGCGTTCGCCGGAGCGACGGCGGCGGTGAAGGTGACGGCGTGCCCGAACAGCGGGTTGGCCGTGTCCGGGGTGAGGGTGAGCGTCGTCCCGTAGCGGAACGAGACGACCGCCTTGCCGTTGCCGTGCCGGACGCCGGGGATGAGGGAGACCTCGGTCGCCGCGGCGCGGGGGGCTACGCCAACGGCGCTCCTCCCAGCGGCATCGGAGGGAGCCGCGGACACCGTTCCGTCCGCGCCGGGACACGGGCACCGGCCCGCGCCGGCCCCGGCGTGCGCGGGCACCGCACCGCGCTGCGGGGGGCGGTTGAGCCTGCGGCAGCGACACCGCAAGGCGTCGTGGACGGGTGGGCCACGTCCTTCGGGCTCCGACGCAGCGCTGACCACGCGGACACGCGAAAGGCACCAGCCCGTCACCTCCGCGTGCGCGAGCGGAGCCTGTCGGCGGTGGCGCGGGCCGCCATACGCTCAGACGCCGAACGCAGCCTGTCCGGGCGTAGACGCCGAGGCGCCGGCCCGGGACGACCCCGGCGTCTGCGCGGGCCCCGCCGTTCCGGCGTCGGCGCAGCGCTGACCGCGTGGGGATACGGGGCATCGACCGGGCCGCCTCCACCGTGCACGGGCCCCAGCCACAGGGAGCCACGGACCCCGCCCTACGGGCGCCGGCGCACGGGCGTGCACCCGCCGGACAGCGGGACGCGTGCCCGAGCGGCTCCTCCTAGCATGAGCCGGGTGAGCCGGTCTCGGCGTCGGCCCAGCAGTGACCGAGCGGGGAGCGAACGCATCGGCCGGGCCGCCTCCCGGAGTGGGACGGGCGCCCCGCCCCACCGCCGAAGCGTGTGCGCGGACAGGACCGCGCCGCGGCGGGCCGGTCAGGCCCGCGGCGGCGTCACGGGAGGTCGTCGGTCGGCGGGTCCGCCATATACACGTGGGGGGTGTCGGCGTCCCACTCCAGCAGTTCCGCACCGCCGAGGACCACGTCGTCGGGGTCGGGCATGCCGGCCCGTCGCAGGAACTCGATGACATCCTCGTCCGAGCGGGCCACACCGAGGGACTCCTCACCTCTCGCGGTCCGCAGCGTCACCTGCCGGCCTCCCGACGGGAAGATCCGGTGCACGACGACCGGTGCATGATGCATACCACCAGCCTCACCCCGGCGGCCGGACCCGGCACCCCGGGGACCCGCTAGTGCTGTGGCCGGAAAGGTTTGCCGGGGCGCGGCTCCCCCAGCTACCTCCCCCAGACTCCGTCCGGGGGGACCCCCAGGGAGGTGCCCCCAGGTGCGGTGCATCGCAAGGCGGAGGGCCGCGGCTCGTACTGGACGTACCTGCGCCGTCCGACAACGCGGCGACGTGCCGTGCCCGGGGGTACCTCCCTGGGGGTCCCCTCGGACGGAGTCTGGGGGAGGTAGCCGGGGGAGCGTCGCGACCCGGTGAAGCTTTCCGGTCACAGCGCTAGGGGGTGCGGGCCGGGGCCGGGATGCGGAACGTCGACGGGTCGGGGTAGGTCGCGGCCTCGGCGCGTACGACCTCCTCGATCTCCGCCTTGAAGGCGGGCTCGAAGAGGTCGACCGTCAGGAGCAGCTCCAGCCCCCGCAGGGTCGGGTCGAGCAGCGGGCGGGCCATGCGGGAGCCGCCGCCGGAGACGCCCGTGAAACCCGTCCGGGCCGTCGCCGCCCGCCCGCTCAGCCGGTCCTCCAGGCCCGCCGTCGCGTAGCCGGCGAGCAGGGCGAGCTCGGTGAGGAACCTGCGGGTCCCGAGGACCATCTCCTCGGCTCCCTGGAGCGTCTGGACGGCGCCGCCCGCCACCTTGAAGTCGTCGGTCCGTTTGAGGCCGCGCGCCTCGTACACGGCGAGCGCCTCCTCGAAGAGCCGTCCTGCCTCGTCGACCGCCTTCATCGCCGCCACCAGCTGGTCGATGTCGATCTCGCGCTCCACGCTGCCTCCTGGTCCGGAACTGTGCTGCACAGACCGTAGGAGGCAAAGCCTCCGCTACGGAACACCCGTGCGGAAGGGTGATCACGCTGTCACCGGACCGTCACCACGCCCGGCAGCGGGTCGCGTGCCCGCGAAGCCGAACCCCTCTCCCCGACGCGTCCCCAACTCCTCACGCCCTCTTGCGGGTTGACCCCCGGGTATCAACAATGCGCATGACAACCGAAGGATCTTCGGTTGCATCGTCCTCAGAGGGGAACCCCCACATGTACAAGCCTCTCGCCGGCGCCTTATTCTCCCTGCTCCTCGTGGGAGCGGTGGGCGCCCCCGCCGTGGCCGCACCGGCCGTCGCGGTCACCTTCGCGGGAACGGTCGCGCTCAGCAACTGCTCCGGCTCCGTCGTCCGCGCACCCGGCTCCCAGCCCAACGACCCCGCCCTCGTCCTCTCCAACGGCCACTGTCTGGAGACCGGCTTCCCCGCGGCCGGCGAAGTCATCAAGGACCAGCCGTCCACCCGCTCGTTCTCCCTGCTCAACGCGTCGGGCTCCAAGGTCGGGACGCTGCGGGCCAGCAAGATCTCGTACGCGACGATGACGGACACCGACGTCTCCGTCTACCAGCTGACGAAGACGTACGCCCAGATCCAGAGCCAGTACGGCATCACGGCGCTGACCCTCAACGACGTCCGCCCCACACAGGGTTCGGCCATCAAGGTCGTCTCCGGCTACTGGAAGCGGACGTACAGCTGCAACGTGGACGGCTTCGCGTACCGCCTCAAGGAGGGCGCCTGGACCTGGAAGGACTCCGTCCGATACACCTCGTCCTGCAACACCATCGGCGGCACCTCCGGTTCACCGGTGATCGACACGACGACCGGCAAGGTCGTCGCCGTCAACAACACGGGCAATGAGGACGGCGGCCGGTGCACGGACAACAATCCGTGCGAGGTCGACGAGAACGGCAACGTGACGGTCCGCGAGGGCATCAACTACGCGCAGGAGACGTACATCATCGTCCCCTGCATAGCCCCCGGCAACAAGATCGACCTGAGCCGCCCCGGCTGCACGCTCCCCAAGCCGTAGCCGCCGTGCCGTAACCGTCAGACCGCAGCCTCCCCGCCGCCCGGCTCCCGGAGCCGGGCGGCGTCGGGCGGGCGGCGTCGGGGCGTGGCGCGCCCTCGCGCTTCGCGAACAGCCCCCCGGCAGGCCCCCGGACGGGGATACTCGGACGCGTGGAACTGCACATCGATCACCGCTGGCTGCTGGAGCGGCAGGAGTCACTGTTCAAGGACGTGGCGGTGGCCGACCACTCCGCGCTGGTCGCCGCCGTCGCCCGGCACCGGGTCAACACCCCCAGCCTGGATGTGGACGACCCCGACGCCTACTGGCGCGCGGCCGCCCTCCTCGACGCGATCGTCCTGCTCCGCCCGCTCCCCGACTCCAACGAGTACTTCGGCTACGGAGTCGCCGTCGCGTACATCGAGGCATCCGGCAAGGCGGTGGACGCCTCGTACGAGCAATGGCGCGACCTCATCACGGACATCCGCATGCTCCGCGTCACCGTCTTCGACGTGGCCGCCCGGCTGCGCTCCTGGCAGCCGGCGTAAGGCCCGGTCCGGTCCGGCCGGTCAGCGCCTGCGCTGGGCGGGGGTGCCCACGAGGAGGGCGTCGGAGACGAGCCGCGCGCCGCGGGCGAGGCGCCCGAGCTGCTCCAGCTCCAGGGCGTACATCCTGATCGTGTTCTCGATGACCGACTCGGCCATGCCCAGCATGGGCAGTTCGGCGCGGCTCGTCTGCAGGGCCGCCCGCACCGCGCGCATCTCGTGCTGGAGCTGGAGCTGGACGTGCCGCCCCAGCAGCGCGTGGTGACGGGTCAGCGTGAGGTAGCCGCCGTAGCGGGCCGGAAGCAGATCCCGCAGCCAGCGCGTGGCCGTGCGTTCCCAGTCATGGGTCCCGGGGGCCTTGACCTGCATGGGCCAGTCCGGACTGCGCGTGATGGTGGCCGTCTGGGGCATTCTCGTCACTTCCGAGTGGTGTCGAACTCTGATCGAGATGGTGCTTGGGGCGGCCTCGGCCCAGGGGTTGACCGAGGCCGCCATGGGCGCTCTGCGGGATCCGAAAGCCTGGACTCGACGCGCGGCCGCGACGTGAGGAGGTTCGTCGTGCCGCGCGTGCGTTCAGGAGGGGGTCCTCCTCCTTGGCATCTGGAGGATCCGGAGCGCCGCCGTCAGTAAACATATATACCGTCGAGTAAGCAAGCGCATGAAAAATTTCATGCACCTCGCTGGCTGAATATCCCCCTGGTCAGCAGGATGGGAATCCGCCCCGATCAGCCCTTAAAGGAAGAAGCCGTGCTGGTCGGCGACCTGCTCGTAATCCTCCAGGCGCGCCTGCGTCCGCTCGGGGTCCGCGTCGGCCATGGCTTGAAGCAGCGCGGCGGACAGCATTCCGGGGGCCGCGTACGAGTCGAACACCAGCCGCGATCCGGTCCCCGCCGTCAGGGACACGTCCGCCTCGTCCACGAGCGGCCCCAGGGTGGGGTCGGTGATCAGCACGACGCGCAACCCCGTGCTGCGGGCGGCCCGGATCGCGGCCAGGGTCTCCTTGGCGTGCCGCGGCATGGCGAAGGCGAGGACCCAGGTCCCGCCGGCCGCCTTGGACTGGAGCAGCGCGTCGAAGGCGACGCTGCCGCCGCGGGTCACCAGGCGTACGTCGGGGTGGATGCGCCGGGCCGCGTAGGCGAAGTACTCGGCCAGGGACACCGAGATGCGCAGTCCGAGGACGGTCAGGGGCACCGACTTCGCCAGTTCGCGGCCGATGTCGAGCACCTGGTTGGTGTCGGCGAGCAGCCGGCGTACGTTCTCCAGGTTCTCGATCTCGGCGTCCACGGCCGCCTGGAGCTCGTTGCGGCGGATCTGTTCACGGGTGTCCGGCGACCCGGCCACGGCGCTCAGGGCGATCGGCTGGAGCACGTCGCGCAGGGCGGGATAGCCGCTGAATCCGAGGGAGGCGGCGAAGCGGGTCACGGAGGGCTGGCTGACGCCGACCCGTTCGGCGAGTTCGGTGATCGAGAGGAACGCGGCCTCGGTGAGGTGGTCGATCAGGTACTGGGCGATCCGGCGCTGGCCAGGGGACAGGCGACGGCCGTCGAAGAGCGCGAGGAGCCGGTCGGCCGGGGGGCGGACCTCCTCCGGCGACTGGCCGCTCGGCTTGATCGCGGCCGCCTGCGCGCGTGCCTGCTGCCCCGATGACACCGGAGGGCCTCCTTCTCATGTCACTCGCGTTCAAACATAGCTCACGCCCTGTGGTCGTCGATGATCAGTCCTGTGCGCGGGAGGTCACCGGCGCGTCCGTGCAGTCGCCGAGGAACTCGTACCAGCGGCGCTGCAGGGACAGGTAGCGGGTGTCCGCCTCGACCAGGTCGAGGAAGGAGCCGATCGTCGCGGTCAGCCGCTCGCCGAGGCCCGGATCGGTGAGTGCGCCGTCCTCGCCGAAGGCGTGGTGGGCGTTGGCAAGGCTGAACATGTCGGGGTAGACCCGGGCGCCGAGGTGTTCGAGCGGGACGCGCAGGGCCCACAGGCCCCGGTTGCCGCCGACCATCGACGGTGAGGCCGAGAGCAGCAGGGTCTGCTTGTCCTTGAAGGGCTGCGGGCGGTAGCGGGAGACCCAGTCGATGGCGTTCTTCACCGCTCCGGGGACGGAGGCGTTGTACTCGGGCGAGGCGATCACCAGCGCCTGCGCCGCCTCGATCCGCTCGCACAGCGCGAGCGCGCCCTTCGGCAGTCCCTCGTCGGCCTCCACGTCGCCGTCGTACGACGGCATGGGGAAGTCGGCGAGCGTCGCGGGGTCCGGCGCGGCACCGGCCCCGGCCACCAGGCGCGCGACGAGGGCGGCCAGGCGGGCGTTGACCGAGCCGGTACGGGAGGACCCGGACAGCACGAGCACGCGCAGCGAGGTACGGGCAGGCCCGGCGCCGTCGCGCGGACGGGCCGGATCCGCAGGGAAGTGGTCCTGATCGGTCGGGTTCATCGCCGTCTCCTGCTGTCGGGTCCGGGACTGCGGACGGGTCCCGGACGGGTGTGTACCGGATGGGGCCGGGTGTGAGCCGGGTGTGGGCCCGGCGCGGGCCGGGTGCGGGCCGCACGCGGGCCCGGGCGCGGCCCGCACGCGGGCCCGGGCGCGGCCCGCACGCGGCGGGACCCGCACACGCCGGTGTGCGGGTCCCGTCCGGGCCACTCGGGTCACTTCGCGGCGGGGTTCTCCCAGCGGTAGAACTCGTGGGCCATCGCGTCCTTGGGACTGCGCCACGTGTCCGGGTTGTGCGGGCTGATGTAGGCGGTGAGCCGGTCGCTGAGGTCCCGGAACTCCGGGTGGTCGGTGACCTTGGCGATCGCGGGGCCCGGTGGCCGGTCCGCCTCGATCAGGTGCATGTACACATCGCCGAACTGGAACAGGCTGCGGCGCGTGACGCCGACCAGGTGCGGCAGTTCGCCCGCGTCCGAGCTCGCGAAGAGCTCGGCGATGTCGGGGGCCGATCCCGGCGCCATGCGGGCGACGATGAGAGCGCGGTGCATCCGGTGGTGCTCCTTCCGTTGGGGGGACGGCTTCAGATGCGGCTGACGGCCGGGGCGTGGTCCTCCCGCTCGCGCTGCTCGATCTTGTCCCGGATGAGCGCCATCTGGATCGGCGAGTTGCGGTTGATGTTGTCGGTCATCCACGCGTCGTCGACCGGCGCGTCCGGCTTCATCGCGAAGTCCTGCGTCCACTTCATCCGGGTGCCGCCCGGCACCGCGAAGTACTGCCAGTGGATGTCCATGTGCGCGAACGGGCCGGTCTCCACGCGCCGCGCCCGGACGGTGAGGCTCTTGCGGTCCACGGTCCGCTCCGAGACCCAGCTCCACACCTTGCCGTTCTCGTCGGGGTGCATGGTCAGGCGGAAGCGGGTCGTGTCCCCCTCCTGCTCCAGGATCTCCAGCGAGGCGTACTCGCTGAACAGGTGCGGCCAGCTGGGGAGGTCGTTGGTCATCTCCCACACGACGTCCACGGGCGCGTTGACGGTGATCTCGTTCTCGGTGTGTCCAGGCATCTCAGGCTCCTGTCATGAGGCTGTTGTTGACGAGGTCGAGGAACTCCCCGGGGGTCTTGCACCGGTCGGCGTCGGTGGGCAGCGCCCGCCCGCGCCGGTTCTCCAGTTCGCCGACGATGCCCAGCAGGCCCAGCGAGTCCAGGCCGTAGTCGTCGAAGGCGGAGTCCGGACGGCTCGCCAGCTCGGCGGGGTCGACGGTGATGCCGGCGGTCTTCATCAGGGCCGCCAGCTCCTCCAGGGTCAGTCGGTCGGACATGTGGCTTTCTCTCTCTTCCTACGAGGGGACTGCGCGGGTCCGGTCGCACCCGGACCCTGCGTCACTACGTGGGCGCGAGCGCGCCCTTGCGCAGGACGAGCGCGGAGTTCGAGCCCATCCGGCCGCGGCTCAGCACGAGCGCGGTGCGCAGGTCCGCTGAGCGGGCGCCGCCCGTCACCACGTCGAGGTCGTGGCACACGTCGAAGACGTTCGGAGTCGGCGGCACGACGCCGTGCTCCAGCGCCAGGACCGCGGCGGCGGTGTCCAGGGCGGGCGCCGCGCAGTACGCCCTGCCCGTACCGGTCTTGGGCGCGGTGACCGGCACCCTGCGCCCGTGTCCGCCCAGGGCGTCGGCGATGGCCGCCGCCTCGGCCGCGTCGGCCTCCGGCGTCCCGAGGGCGTCGGCGAAGACCACGTCGATCTCCTCGGGGGCGCAGCCCGCCTCCGCGAGCGCGCCCCGGATCGCGTGGGCCAGTCCTTCGCCGGCCTCGTCCGGCCGCCGGGTCCCGGTGAAGGTGGCGGCGTGGCCGGCCAGTACGGCGCGTACGGTGGCGCCCCGGCGCAGGGCCGCGGCCTCGTCCTCGACGAGGAACATCGCGCCGCCCTCCGCGGGGACGAACCCGCAGGCCTTGGCGGTGAACGGCCGGTAGGCACGCTCGGGGTCGTCCCGGGTGCTCAGGCCCTCGTACTCCAGCTGGCAGACGATGGAGTACGGGGCGAGGGGCGCCTCCGTGGCCCCGACGAGCATCGCCCGGCTGCCCTGGCGGATCGCCCTGACGGCGTGCGCGAAGGCGTCCAGGCCGCCCGCCTCGTCGCTGGCGACGACCCCGCACGGACCCTTGAGGCCGCGGCGGATGGAGATCTGGCCGGTGCTCGCGGCGTAGAACCAGGCGATGGACTGGTACGGGCCGACGTAGCGGGGGCCCTGGTCCCAGAGCCGTTGCAGCTCGCGCTGGCCGAACTCGCCGCCGCCGGATCCGGCCGCCGTGACCACGCCCACCGAGAAGGGGTCGGCCTCGTAGTCGGCCCGGCCGAGCCGGGCGTCCTCCAGGGCCAGGTCGGCCGCGGCGAGGGCGTGATGGGTGAAGCGGTCGGTCTGGACGAGGAAGCGGTCCTCGACCATCGCCCCGGGATCGAAGCCCCGTACCTCGCCGGCCACGCGCAGCGGCAGGTGCTCGCAGCCCGCCCGCGTGACGCGGTCCAGCACGCTGAGGCCGGACTGGGTCGCCTTCCAGAAGGCGTCGGCGCCGACGCCGTTGGGCGCGACGACCCCGATGCCCGTGATGACCGTACGGCTGGTCACGAGACCTCCTCCTCCGACCGGGTCATGACGACGGCGGACTGGAATCCGCCGAAGCCGCTGCCGACCGAGAGCACGTTGCGCAGCTTGCGGCCGCGTGCCGTGCGGGGCACGTAGTCCAGGTCGCACTCGGGGTCCGGCGTCTCGTAGTTCGCCGTCGGCGGTACCACCTGGTGGGTCATGGCGAGCACACAGGCCGCCAGTTCGATCGCCCCGATGGCGCCGAGGGAGTGACCGACCATCGACTTGATGGAGGTCATCGGCGTCTTGTAGGCGTGGTCGCCCAGGACCCGTTTGACTGCCGCCGTCTCGTGGCGGTCGTTCTGCTTGGTGCCGGATCCGTGCGCGTTGACGTAGTCGACGTCGGACGGGGATATCCGTGCCTGGTCCAGAGCGGTTTCGATGGCCCTGGCCATCTCCAGGCCCTCGGCGGTCAGCCCGGTCATGTGGTGGGCGTTGCCGAAGGTGGCGTAGCCGCCGATCTCGCAGTAGACGGTCGCACCGCGGGCGCGGGCGTGTTCCAGCTCTTCGAGTATGAGGACGGCGCCGCCCTCGCCGAGGACGAATCCGTCCCGGTCGGCGTCGAACGGCCGGGACGCGTGGGCCGGGTCGTCGTTGTTCGGCGAGGTCGCCTTGATGGCGTCGAAGCAGGCCACGGTGATCGGCGATATGGGCGAGTCCGAGGCACCGGCGATGCACACGTCCATCCGGCCCTCCGCTATGGAGTGGACGGCGTACCCGACGGCGTCGAGTCCCGAGGTGCAGCCGGTGGACACGGTCTGCACCGGGCCGCGCGCTCCCGTCTGCTCCGCGACGGCGGAGGCGAGGGTGGCGGGCGTGAACGCCCGGTGCAGGTGGGCCCCGGCGAGCTTCTCGTCCACGTCCCACCAGGCGCCGTTCTGGCTCACGGCCACGTAGTCGTGCTCCAGGCGGGTGGTTCCGCCGACGGCGGTGCCCAGTGAGACCCCGGTGCGCCAGGCGTCGTCCGAGGTGAGGTCGAGTCCGGCGTCGAGCAGGGCCTCGCGGGCGGCGACGAGGGCGAACTGGATGTACCGGTCCGCCCGGGCCGCGTCGTTCTCGTCGAGGCCGTGCGCGGCGGGGTCGAAGTCGACCTCCGCGGCTATCCGTGAGCGGAAGCCCTCCGGGTCGAAAAGGGTGATGCCGCGGGTCGCCGTACGGCCGTTGGACAGCAGGTCCCAGAAGGCGGAGACGCCGATCCCGCCGGGCGCGACGACTCCGACTCCGGTGACCGCCACCCGGCGGCGGGTCACGAGACCGCTCCTGTGCGGTCCGGGGGCTGCTCCCAGGCGGTGCCCTCCGGGTGCGGGGCTTCCTCGGTGTCGACGTGGCCGAGTTCGGGGCGCGGGGCGAGCGGGCCGAGGTGGAAGACCATGCGGGCCTCGGTGTCGCCGACGTTGCGGAACCGGTGGCGCATGTTGAGCGGGACCAGCAGTCCCTGGTCGGTGCGCAGCGGGTGGGCCTCGCCGTCGAGGTCGACCTCCAGCCGGCCGGCGACCACGTACACGAACTCCTCGGAGTACGGGTGGTAGTGCTCGGCGATGGACTCCCCGGGGGCCATGATCGCCATGCCCATGAAGCCGCTGGTGGAACCCACCGAGGTCGGGGTGAGCACGGCCCTCAGGTCGCCACCGCGCCGGCGGTTGGGCGGCGTCTCGCTGAGGTCGACGATGCGTGGGCGCTGTCTGGTCATGGCGGGTTCCTCCTGGCGTGTGGGGAGCCTGAACGGGCTGGGGTGGGGGTCCGGGTGGGGTCAGGACTGCGCGGGTGCCCGGCGGTCGGTGATCAGGTTCATGGTGTGGTGAGCGGCGCGGGTCCGCTTGCCGGCGGGGGCCGTCAGGCGGTCCAGTACGGCGGCCTTGCGGGCGCCGCGCACCCCGAGGACGGCCTCGGGATCGGCGTCGAGCGGGCCGCGCACGTCGATGAGGCGGACCACGATGTCGTCGCGCTGGAAGATGCTGCTGCTCCGTACGGGGCTGTCCGTCAGCTGCGCGGCGGCTTCGTCCTGAAGGGCGAGGAAGCGGGCCAGCGCCTGGCCGCAGCCGGGCCTGGCCGGGTAGAACAGCGCGTGGCGCGTGACGTCGTCGGTGTCCGGTTCCCCGGCCTCGATGTGGTGGACGGCCGGGACCGCTGCCCGCATGAAGAACATCCGGGCGGACTCGGGGTCGTTCAGGTTCCGGTCCTGCTCCAGGTAGGGGTTGATGGCCTCTTCGACGGCGCGCACCTCGGGCTGCTCGGAGACGTGCCGCAGGGCCGCCAGCAGGTCGCCCTTGACCTCGACCGTGCGGACGACGCGGTTGCCGTGCATGAAGAGGGACGTGCGGCAGAGCCGGGTGTGGTCGTCGACGCGGGCGGCCGGGGACGCGTAGCTGGACAGGATGGACGCGACCTCCTTCTCGCTGCCCGGTCTGACGGTGAAGGTGAGGGCGTGGCGGACGATGCCGGCGCCGAGGCGGGGCATCGGCTGCAGCCGGGCGGCCGCCGGGCGGGAGGCCTGGTCGTAGCCGCGGCCGGTCTCGCGCAGGACGGTGAACTTGAGCGGGCGCATGACGCGGGCGCAGGCGCCGAGCGGCTTGACCTGTTCGGCGTGGTGCTCGCTGTTGACCCATGCGAGGTACTGCGGTGCGCTCTCCCACTCGCTGGTGATGAGCCACTGCGAGGGGTTCTCGAAGGACTGGCACAGCTGGTCGCTGATGTGGCCCGGGACCGACGCGATGTCGCTGCGGAGCTTTTCGTACGCCTCGAAGAACCGCTGCTGGGTCCCCTCGTAGAGGTCCATCAGAAGGACGACCCGGATCATGGAGCCGTCGAAGGCTGACTGCGACACCCGATCCGACAGGGTGGTTGTCATCTACTCACTCCTTCATGAGGGGGTGGAGATCCATCGCGTACGGACCCCTCGTCCGTCACCGGTGGCGTCCGCCCGGGCCGGCGGCCGTCTCGGTCGGGAACGGCAGGCCGGCGCATCTCAGGGGGAGCCGCTGTCGCTCATCGTCATCCGGGTGGGGACGTACCGCTACATGTCCGGATCAAGCGGGTGACAAGCGGCGAATCAACCGGGCCTAATCGACGATCGGGGGCATAAAGAGTCCACTCCCCCACACAGAAAACAGGAGCCCGCAGCTGATGGAAGACAACGCCGATGTTCGCGTACCGGTTCTCGTCGTGGGCGGCTCCCTCGTGGGCCTGTCCACCTCGCTTTTCCTGAGCCGCCACGGAGTGAGGCACCTTCTGGTCGAAAAGCACTCCGACACCTCCGTGCACCCGCGCGGCCGCGGCATCAACGCCCGGACCATGGAGCTCTTCCGCACGGCGGGGGCGGAACGCGCGATCCGCCGGGCGGCGTCCGCGCTGGAGGGCGTCCAGGGCATTCTGCAGGCCCGCTCACTGACCGGCGGCGACCACACGTGGCTGGTCAAGTCGGTCGACCCGTCGGGGGCGCTGCGCAAGTTCAGTCCGACCGGCTGGTGCCTGTGCAGCCAGAACAACATCGAGCCGGTGCTGGCCGCGCAGAGCCGCGCGCAGGGCGCCGAGGTCCGGTTCTCCGCCGAGCTGATGACCTTCGACCAGGACGCGACGGGGGTGAACGCCGTGGTGAAGGACCACCGGACGGGCGAGCACATCACCGTGCGGGCCGACTTCCTGATCGCCGCGGACGGACCGCGCAGCCCCGTGCGGGAGCTGCTGCGGATCCCCCAGACGGGTAACGGCGAGCTGTTCCACAACGTGAGCGTCACCTTCCGCTCGGAGCGGCTGGCCGAGGCGCTGGGCGAGCTGCGCTTCATCGTCTGCTACCTGATGCGCGAGGGCGCGGACGGGGCGCTGCTGCCGGTGGACAACGCGACGCAGTGGGTCTTCCACGCGCCGTGGCACCCGGAGCGGGGCGAGACGCTGGAGGACTTCACCGACGAGCGGTGCGTGGAGCAGATCCGCAACGCGATCGGTGTACCCGACCTGGATGTGGAGATCGGCGGCAAGGCTCCCTGGCACGCGGCCGAACGGGTGGCGGTGCGCTATTCGTCCGGCCGGGTGTTCCTGGCGGGGGACGCGGCGCACGAGATGTCCCCCACCGGCGCCTTCGGCTCCAACACGGGCATCCAGGACGCGCACAACCTGGCGTGGAAGATCGCCGCGGTGCTGGACGGGTCCGCGGGCATCGGGCTCCTGGACACCTACGAGGCCGAGCGGCTGCCGGTGGCCAAGGCCACGAGCGAGCGGGCCTCGGCCCGTTCGGCGGAGCACAGCCACCCGGGGTACGTGCCGCCGCCCACCATGGGCGGCGGACCGGGCAGCGGGGTCCTCACCACGGCGATGGGCTACTGCTACCCGCAGGGCGCGGTCGTCGGCGGCGATCCGGGACGCCCGGTCATCCCCGAGGCGCTGCGCCTGATGGGTGACACCGGTACCCGGGCCCCGCACATGTGGCTGGCCAGGGCCGGTGAGCGGATCTCGACGCTGGACCTGTACGAGCGCTCCTTCGTGCTGCTCAGCGGCACGGGGACGCCGTGGCGGGAGGCGGCGGAGCAGGTGGCCGAGCAGCTGCCGGCCCGGCTGGAGGCCTACACCATCGGTTCCGGGCCGGACGCCGACCTGATCCAGGAGACGGGCGCCGACTGGGCCGAGGTCCACGGGATGGAGGCCGCGGGCGCGGTGCTCGTACGGCCTGACGGGTTCGTGGCATGGCGCTCGGAGGGCGCCGTGGCCGATCCCCGGGCGACCCTGCTCGAGGTCCTCTCCACGGTGCTGCGGCGGAGGTGACCACCTCGCTCTCCCGTCCGCCGGCCGTGTGCCCGGCCGGCGGTCGGGATTCAGCGGCAGGCCCAGCAGCCTGCCCAGCAGCCGGCGGGCGGCCGGACGGGGTGCCGGCGGCCGGTTCCCTGTCCGGCGCCCTTCGCCGCGTCGCGGGCGCGGGCGGTGCGGCTCGCGCAGCAGGCGACCACGACCGTGATGGCGGCCAGTTCCTCGGGGGCGGCCAGGCCCTTCTCGACACGGAGCAGGCTCGATATCGGGGCATCGTTCGGCATCGGCACGGCCTCTCGTACGGGGGCTGCGCGTGCGCCCTGTCGCGGCGCGAGGGGCGGGCCGTCTCGGCGCCGGCGCGGGCTGCGCTCGGGTGGCTCGGCGCGCCCATGAGGCGTGTTCCGCGTACTCCGCGGTTGCGCACCGGCCGGCGGACTCCTGTCGGGTCACCAGGACTCCTGACGCGACCGACGCTACAAGCGCGCGGCGGACCCGGCACGTTGGGCCGGCCGGGCCCGCGTCGTGGCCCGGCGGCCGCGGAGCCGCTGTGCGAGCCGGGGCCGTCGCCGGCGGGCCGGCCGTGACCGGCCCCGAAGCCCTGCTCTGCCGGGGCTGCGCCGGCCGCCTGTACGCGGTGTGCACCACCGACGGCCGCAAGGGCCGCGGGAGTGCGGTCGGCGAGTGGGAGGTCGACCACGAGATGCCCGGGCTGTGCCCGCTCTCCGGGCTGCTGCCGCTCACCGGGACCGCCGCCGCCGTCCACGACCTGCCCGGCGCGCGGGAGGTCCTCGGCCCGCCGGACTGAGCGCGGCGCGTTGGCCCTTACGGGTGACTCCCGTCGGCGCGATCGGAGCCGCCGGGACTTCGCGGAAGCCCCTTGAGTGCCCGAACGCCCGATCGCGCGCGTACCCGAGCGTTCAAAGGTTGAACTCCCCCAGCCCGTGCGGCCTTTGGCGGTTCAATGCCTTGACGCCCGATCCGGCGGGGAGCACAGTGTCCAGCGGCGCCGCTTGAGAGCGCTCTCAAGCTGGTGAGCTCCGTCGGCTCTTCCCCCCACCGCGCCTCACGGGGCGCTTCAGAGAGGGCACCCATGCGTCAGATATCCGAGAGGAAACGGCCCACCGCACGGCGGGCCGTCCTGGCCGCGCTCGGCACGATCGCGGTCGTCGCGGCCGCCTCGGCGGCGGTCGTCCTACCCGCCGGGGCCACGGCTCCCCCCACCCCGGCCGGCTGGTCGCAGGTGTTCCTGGACGACTTCAACGGGGCCGCGGGCTCCGGCCTGAACACCGCCGACTGGCAGTACACCACAGGTACGAGCTACCCCGGCGGGCCCGGCGGCTTCGGCACCGGCGAGATCGAGACGATGACCGCCGATCCCGCGAACGTCTCCCTCGACGGGTCGGGCAACCTGCGCATCACCCCGCGGCGGGACGCGGCCGGCAACTGGACCTCCGGCCGCGTCGAGACCAGGCGTTCGGACTTCCAGCCCCCGGCGGGCGGCAAGCTGCGCACCGAGGCCCGCATCCAGATGCCCAACGTCACCGGCCCCGCGGCCAAGGGCTATTGGCCGGCGTTCTGGATGCTCGGGGCGCCGTACCGGGGCAACTGGTGGAACTGGCCCGGCGTCGGTGAGATCGACATCCTGGAGAACGTCCAGGGCATCAACAACGTCTGGGCCACCATGCACTGCGGCACCAGCCCGGGCGGCCCGTGCAACGAGAAGTCCGGCATCGGCGGCCAGCGCGTCTGCCCCGGCACCAGCTGCCAGGGCGGTTTCCACACCTACGCCGTGGAGTGGGACCGCTCGACCGCGGTCGAGCAGATGCGCTTCTACGTCGACGGCATCAACTTCCATACCGTACGCGCCGATCAGGTGGACGCCACCACGTGGACCAACGCCACGAACCACGGCTACTTCATCATCCTGAACGTCGCCATGGGCGGCGAGTTCCCCGCGGCGTTCGGCGGCGGGCCCGACGCGGGTACCGAGCCCGGCCATCCCATGGTCGTCGACTACGTGTCCGTCCTCAGCTCGTCCGGCGGCACGACCCCGCCCACGACACCCCCCACCACACCGCCCACCACTCCGCCCACCACTCCGCCGACGACTCCCCCCACCACCCCGCCGGCCGGCAACCGCGACGCGTACTCCGCGATCCAGGCCGAGTCGTACGACTCCCAGGCAGGGGTGGCGAAGGAGACCACCACGGACACCGGCGGCGGCCAGGACCTCACCACGCTCGGCAACGGCGACTGGGCCCTCTACAAGGGCGTCGACTTCGGCTCGACGGCCGCGAAGCAGTTCTACGGACGCGTCGCCTCCGGCGCGGCCGGCGGGGTCAGCGGCCTCGTCGAGGTACGGCTCGACAGCCGGACCGCGGCGCCGGTCGGCAGCTTCTCCGTGGCGAACACCGGCGGCTGGCAGAGCTGGCGGACGGTACCGGCGAACATCACCGCGGTCACGGGCACCCACGACGTGTACCTGACCTTCACCAGCGGCCAGGGCGCCGACTTCGTGAACGTCAACTGGTTCGACTTCGGCCACTGACGACCGGACCGAGGAGAGCCCTCGTGAAGACCACCCACGCACTCCCCCGCCGGGGCCGGTTCCTGCCGCGGCTCCTGCCGGCCGTGCTGCTCGCCCTGGCGGGATCCCTGACCGTCGCCCCGGCGCCCGCGCCCGCCGCCCCGGCCGCGGCCGACTACACGCAGGGCGTCACCGCTCAGGGCTCCGGCACGGTGCGGATCTGGTTCAGGCCCACCGTCCCGGCCGCCCTGGTCGACGTCCACTACCTGCCCGGCGGGGGCGTGGGCCAGCAGAACTTCCGCATGGCGAACGACGGGGGCACCTGGCAGCAGAACGTCGGCGGCCTGGCCCCCGGTTCCACCCTCACGTACTGGTTCACGTACGAGAAGGGCGGACCGCTCCACGACACCCCCCACTTCACGCACACGGTCGGCGGGACCGGCGGCGGAGGCGGGGGCGGCGGGACCGGCAGCTTCCCCATCACCTTCCAGAACAACACCCGCGGCACGTACGCCGATGCGCAGGTCTTCGTCACCGTCCTCGGCCAGGTGATCCCGGGGCAGTGGTCGTACATGAAGCCCGACGGCACCATGGCCCACATCAGCCACCTCGACGCCACCGCCCCCGGCCACCTGGTCAAACGGGGCGTGAACTACCCCAACATGTCCTTCACCCTCACCCAGGTGGGCGGCACCGTCCCCTCCCCGCCCGCGATCCGCGGAGGCCGGATCTACCTCTCCCTCGGCTCCCCCGTGTACATCCCCGTCTCCGCCGACGACCAGGGCTGGGGCGGCCCCGACCCGCGCAACCCGAACGATCCCAACAGCGACGTCCACTACGACTGGTACGAGTACACGTACGTCCACGGACAGGTCGCCTTCGGCGGGAACACCACCCAGGTCGACCAGTTCGGCTTCCCGATCACCTCACGGCTGCGCCAGAGCTCCAGCGGCCACGACACCACCCAGGGCATCACCCGCACCCGTGCCGAGGTGATGCGGCAGTACGCGGCCTCCGTCGGCGCCGCATTCAAACCGCTGCAGAACGACTACCGCATCGTGGCGCCCCGTTCCTCGGACGCCTTCCTCCCCGGCGGCGCCCAGCAGAACCACCTGACCGCCGCCGTCGACCAGGCCTGGGCCCACTACACCACCCACCCCTTCACCCTGAACCGTCTCGGCGAGACCTTCTCCGGACGCGTCACGGGCTCCACCCTCACCTTCAGCAAGAACGGCGCGGGCACCTTCACCCTCCACAAGCCCACCTCATCCGATGTCATGGCCTGCGCCGGCGCGATGGCCTCGGGCAACGACACGGAGAAGCAGCTCGGCGCGGAGTTCTGCGCCGCGTTCAACCGGGGCGTCGCCCTCGACACCGCAGCCTGGTACAGCCCGGCGGCGTACTACACCGGGCCGGCGAAGAACGACTACGCCGGCTTCTTCCACACCGTCGGCCTGGACCGGCGGGCCTACGGCTTCCCCTACGACGACATCAACGACCAGTCCTCCGTGCAGATCCTCGGCAACTCCGACCCGCCGACCGGGCTGACGCTCGGCATCGGCTGGTAAGGGACCCTTACCGCCGGGATCCCACTCGGGCTCCCGGCGGTACGCGTTACCCTGCTGCCCGGCGAGGCCACCGGCCCGCGGACACCCAGGAGGAGCGCCCGTGCCCGAACAGCGTCCCGGGGACCGCCCCACCCTGGAGGCGGTGGCAGCGCGCGCCGGGGTGTCCCGGGCCACCGCGTCCCGCGTGGTCAACGGCGGCGACGGGGTCCGCGCCCACCTGGTGGACCGGGTCAGCGCGGCCATCCGGGAACTGGGCTACGTGCCCAACCACGCGGCCCGCACCCTGGTCACCCGGCGCACCGGCGCCGTGGCAGTGATCATCGCCGAGCCGGAGGTCCGGATCTTCTCCGATCCCTTCTTCTCCCGCCAGGTGCGCGGCATCAGCAAGGAACTGACCGCGCACGACATGCAGTTGGTGCTGCTGCTGGTGGAGGACCGCGGGGACTACGACCGGATCGAGCGCTATCTGGCGGGCGGCCATGTCGACGGCGCGCTCGCCTTCTCGCTGCACACCGACGATCCGCTGCCCGCGATCACCCGCCGCATCGGCATGCCCACGGTCTACGGCGGCAGGCCGGGCTGGACTTCCGCACCCGGGGAGCCCGGTGGCGGTGTGGCGTACGTGGACGCGGACAACCGCGGGGGCGCGCGGGACGCCGTACGGTACCTGCTGGCGCGGGGGCGCGAGCGGATCGCGCACATCGCCGGCCCGCTCGACCAGACGTCGGCGGCCGACCGGCTGAGCGGCTACCGGGACGTGCTGCCGGACGCCGATCCCGGACTGGTCGCCGAGGGGGACTTCACCGCGGCGGGCGGGGCGCGGGCGATGGCCGAACTGCTGGACCGCCGGGCCGGGATCGACGCCGTGTTCGCCGCGAACGACCTGATGGCGACGGGCGCGCTGCGGGTGCTGCGGGAGCGCGGCCGCACCGTTCCGGCGGATGTCGCGGTGATCGGCTTCGACGACGCCGAACCGGTGGCGGAGAGCGCCGATCCGCCGCTGACGACCGTACGCCAGGACATCGAGGGCATGGGGCGGCTGATGGCGCGGCTGCTGCTCGGAACTCTGGGCGGGATCCGGGGCGAGGGGATCGCGGCCGGCCCGGTGATCACCGAAACGGCCCTGGTGCGGCGCGCGTCGGCCTGAGGCCGGGGCCCGGCCGGACGTGCCGGAGCCCGCCACGATGGCGGGCCCCGGCCGGTGCGGCTGTGATGGGTGCGACTGCCTGGTCAGCGCACCGGGCACTGCTTCCAGGAGAAGTGGTAGATGCTGTTGATGCTGCCGTCGGTGGAGTCGAGCGCCATGAAGCTGGTCTGCGACGGGTCGGAGGTTCCGACCTCGGCGCGGAGCTCGGTGTTGATGTTGAAGTTGCGCTGCTCGCCACAGGGGGCGAAGACCAGGGCCTGGACGCCCGTGGTGTCCGTGGCCTGCCAGTTGTCCTCGAACGAGCCGTTGAACTTGTGGGTGCGCTGGGCGGTCTGGCTCATGCCCTGGAAGTAGTAGCTGGCCTTCTGCGTTCCGATCGCGCCCTCCTGCAGGCTGCCGAAGCCCCGGTAGTCGACCTGGGCCACGGCGTAGGTGTAACCCTGGGGGACGTGGACGACGAGGGAGAGCTGACAGTTCTTGCGGCCCTCGGTGGCCGGGGCGCCGCCGCCGGCCTGGGCCACGTACTCGCTGTAGGTGACGGTGAAGGCCGTGTTGTCCGGTGAGACGGCGACGGCGGCACTGCCTGGACGGCAGCCCGATCCGTTGACGGAGGCGACGTCCACGGTCACCTGGTCGGAAGGAGCCTTGACGGTGGGAGCCGAGGCGGAGGGAGCCGAGGCGGAGGCCCCGGCCGAGGGGGACAGCGTGACGAGAGAAGCGGTCACGACGGCTGCGGTGAATCCGGTACGGAGCGACTTGATCACGTGGTCATGGATAGCCCTCCACGGGCGCCCCGGGCGGCCGACGGGTACGCGGGCTCACCTCTATGGGCGCAGCGGTTCACCGCAGAAACGATTATTCGTGACATAACGGACGTCCAAATGGCTCCATGCCGAGTCACACCGGTGCGATTGATCCCTTTTCTCCTAATATCGGCGCAATGAGGAGTCCCCTGTCCCGCGCCCATCGGTCCGCCGCCGTGTCGGCATGGGTCATCGCCGTCACCGCGGCCCTCACGGCGGTGTCGCCCGCCCCGGCGCCGGGGCCCGAGCCGAGGCCGGACGAGGCCGCCGTGATCGGCGAGGACCACGCCCGGGCGCACGCGCGGCTGCGCGAGGCGGCCAAGGGCACGCAGGGCTACCCGCAGTCGAAGCGCACGGCGAGCCTGGTCACGCTCCAGGAGTCCCAGCGCGAGACCAACGCGGGCTTCGCGGCAGCGGAGTTCGGCCGGTTCACGGAGTTCTTCCCCTCGCCGGACTTCGGTGTCCACGTGGCCCAGCTGCCGACGGGCAAGGTGCTGCTCTTCTCCTTCGAGCGCGTGGAGGCCGATCCCACCAAGGAGACCGGGCCCACGAACACGGTCGGCCGGACGAACGCGGGCCGCGCCTACCTCTGGGACCCGGCCCGGGGGACCGGGGCGCAGGCCTTCAAGAAGGTGGCGCCGCCCATCGTCCTGATGCCCGACGGCACCTACACCCCGCGCCCGGCACCCTTCTTCTGCGCGGGACACGCCTTCCTGCCCAACGGGATGGTCGGCGTCTTCGGCGGCAACGTCGGCGGCAAGGGCGGCAGCGGCGCCAAGCTGTCCTTCGTGTTCGACCCGTGGACCGAGACCTGGTTCCGCAACCGGGACATGTCCGTGGGCCGTTGGTACCCGTCGGTCGTCACCGGGGCGGACGGCCGCCAGATCATCATGTCCGGCCAGTCCGAGCGCGGTACGGGCACACCCACCCCGGTCGTGGAGCGCTTCCCCGCACTGCGCCATCCCGTGCCGTGGCGCCCGTACGACATCCCGCTGGACCTCGCCCCGCAGCGGCTGCGGTCGGACGCCCCGTTCCGCAACGACTATCCGCACCTCTTTTCGCTGCGGGACGGAATGATCTACGGGCTGGGCCGCGACGCCGACCAGCAGTGGCTGTTCGACCCGGTCAAGGAGGTGCGCACGGACCTGCCGCGGCGGCCCGCGGATTTCCGCGGGTACGGCTCGGCAGTGCCGCTCCCGGCCGGTTTCCGGGGCCCGGACTCGGTCCTGGTGCTGGGCGGCGACCCGCGCGACCCGCATACGTACCGGCTCTCCGGCGGCCGCTGGAGCACCGAGGAGCCGCGGGCCTTCGGCCGCACCCAGGACGACACCCTGATCCTGCCGGACGGCACGCTGCTGACCGTCAACGGAGCGCTCGACACCCGGGACTACGGCAACGGGCCCTTCAACCCGAAGGCCGATCTGAAGTTCCGGCAGATCGAGCTGCGCGACGCGCGCGGCCGCTGGCGGCTCGGTCCGGCCCAGCGGCTGCCCCGGGGCTACCACTCCAACGCCCTGGTCATGCCGGACGGCCGGATGATGGTCACGGGGGACGAGCTCCAGCAGATCGCCAACGACCCCGACATCACGGACGGGATGGACGGCAGCATCGAGCTCTACGAGCCCGCCTACCTGCACCGCGGGCCCCGGCCGGCCCTGGACCGGGTACCGGCGGGCGAGCTCGCCCACGACCAGGCCTTCGAGGTCGTGAGCTCCACGCCGAAGGATGTCGCGCGCGCCGTGCTGCTGGCGCCGACGACCGTCACCCATTCGGTGAACACCAGCCAGCGCCACCTGGAGCTCCGGCTCACCGGCGTCCGCGGCACCACGGTGGGGCTCCGGACGCCGCCGACCGCGGCCGACGCGCCGCCCGGGTACTACATGCTGTTCCTGCTCGACGCGAAGGGCGTCCCCAGCACCGCGAAGTGGGTGAAGCTGGGGGTCCGCTGAGCGCTCACGCCGCGGGCGGCGGTGGTTCCACCCTCGCCAGCCAGGTGGTGAGGAGCGCCTCCAGCTGCGCGGCCTCCTCGGGCGTCAGGCCGTCCAGGAGGCTCCGCTCGTTGCGCATGTGTTCGGTGAAGGCCTGGTCGATCAGGTCCCGGCCGGCCGGGGTGAGGGCGACCACGCGGCCCCGGCCGTCGGCGGCCGACCGCCGGCGGGTGACCAGGCCGGCCCGTTCCAGCCGGTCGATCCGCTTGGTCATCGCGCCGGTCGTCACCATCGTGTGCACGGCGAGTTCGCCGGGCGCCCGTTCGAAGGGCGCTCCCGCGCGCCGCAGCGCGGCCAGGACGTCGAAGTCCCCCTCCCCGAGGCCGTACCGGCCGTAGACGAGGCAGAGGCGTTCGGTCAGGAGCAGGCCGAGGCGGTGCAGGCGGCCGATCACCCCCTGGGGGCTGACGTCGACGTCGGGCCGTTCGCGCGCCCACTCGGCCTGGATGCGGGCGACATGGTCCATAGCTTCCATGGAAGATATAATACCTTCCATGGAAGCCAATCTGCGGTGGTCACTCGTCACGGCCATCGCGCCGGTGGCGTGGGGCACGAACTACTTCGTCACGCGCGAGTTCCTGCCCGCCGGCCATCCCCTGTACGGAGCGGCGATCAGGGCGCTGCCCGCGGGCCTGCTGCTCCTGGCCGTGTGCCGGAAGCTGCCGAGCGGGTCCTGGTGGTGGAAGTCCCTGCTGCTGGGCGTCCTCACCACGGGCGGCTTCTTCGCGCTGGTGTACCTCGCCGCGCAGCGGCTGCCGACGAGCGTGGCCTCGACGGTCATGGCGACGGCCCCGCTGGTGATGATGCTGATCGCCTGGGCGCTCATCGCCGAGCGGCCGGGGCCGCGGCATCTGGCGGGCGCGGCCGTCGGCGCGGCCGGGGTGTGTCTGATGCTGCTCACGGCGAGCGTGTCGCTCGACGCCCTCGGCGTGTTCGCGTCGGTCGCCGCCATGGCGATGTCCTCGCTCGGCTACGTCCTCGCCAAGCGGTGGAGCGGCGAGGTCGAGGTCCTCGCCTCGACCTCCTGGCAGCTGCTGGGCGGCGGCCTGGTGCTGCTGCCGTTCGCCGCGGCCGTGGAGGGGGCGCCGCCCGCGCTCGACGGGGCCGCCCTGCTGGGATTCGGCTACGTCACCGTGGTGGCGACGGCGCTGGCCTTCGCCGCCTGGTTCGCCGGTCTGCGGCGCCTGCCCGCCGGTACGGTCGGCCTGCTCGGCCTGCTCAACCCGGTGACGGGCGTGCTGCTGGGCACGGCGATCGCGGGCGAGACGCTCAGCCTCCAGCAGCTCTGCGGGCTCGCGCTGGCCCTGACGGGCATCCTCCTCGGCCGCCCCGGCGCCGCCCGGGGACGGGGCGGGGACCGGCCTACCGGAAGCGCACCACGGCCGCGCGCCCGGAGGTCCGTACGAGGCCGGTGAAGGGGCCCGGCGCGAGGACCGCGTCGTACGGGTCCAGCACGACGGCCCGGCCGTCCGCGTCGAGCGCCGCCGCTCCCTCCAGGGCCACCACCAGCAGGGTCTCGTCCGGCGGGGCGGCGAGGGTGAGCCGGCCGCGTACGACGGCGGTCTCCACCACAGCGGCGCCCCTGCGGTACATCACGTTGAAGTTCACGACGGGGCCGTCGAGGAGCCGGCAGTCGGTCGGCTCGTCCCCGGCGAAGTCCTGCGGCGCGTAGCGCTCGTCCACGAGGCGGCGCACGCCCCCGACGGTGAGGTCCATGCCCGCGCCCTCGGCCAGGGTGAGGGTGCGGTCGATCCCGGGGAAGGCCGAGAAGGGGCCGTCGGAGCCGACCTCGGCGAGGCTCGCCCGCCAGACGAAGTCGTCCATACCCGAGCCCTCGGGCCGGACCGCGATCTCGCGGGTGACTCCCCCGCCGTTCTTCCACACGGTGGCGGTACGGTCGGCCGCCCGCAGGACCCGGACTCCGGCGCCGCCGCTCGTACGACCGTCCACGCCGCCGCTCATACCGCCGACCCGGCCAGTCGCTCCCGCAGTTCCGCCAGGTCGGCGAGGAACCAGGTCTGGCGCCCGCGATTGCACTCGCGGACGAAGTCCCGCAGCGCCGGGCTGGCCGCCGTATGCGGGGTGATGTCACCGAGGACGACGACGCCCATCCGGTACTGGACGAACTTCTGGATGATCTCGCCGGCGACGCGGGTGCTCAGCCGGAAGAACGTCTCGTCGAACCGCGCGACGGGGATCACGACCCACTGAGCACCCTGGTAGCCGGCATCGCCGATGCAGTCCAGGGCTTCGCGTTCACTCGCGATGGTCCCGCCCTCGGCCTCGTACATCAGGACGGGCACGTCATTGATCGTCTGCAGGGAGCTCATGAAGGTCGAGGCTAGTTCCGGGCGCGCACGCCGTCGACGCGATTTCGGCCCGAGCGTCCCTCAGGCGTCCTTCTCCATCGTGGGACGCAGGCGCTCCAGGAGGGCGTAGAGCGTCGTGCTCTCGGCCTCGTCGAGGGTGTCCAGCGCGCTGTGCGTCGCCTGCATCTCCTCCCGTACCCGGCGGATGATCTCCCGGCCGGCGTCGGTGGCCACCACGTTCTTGACGCGGCGGTCGGTGGGGGCCGGCTCGCGGCGCACCAGCTCGCGGGCCTCCAGGCGGTCGACGATGCCCGTCACGTTCGACGCGTCGCACACCAGCAGCGTGGCGAGTCCGCGCATCGGCACGGGGCCGTCGAGCTGGGCGAGCACCCGGGCCTGGGTGGAGGTGAGGCCGTAGCGGGCGGCTGCGGCCGCGAAATCGCGCCACTGGGCGGTGCCGATCGCGGCGAGCAGTTCCAGGAGCTGGAGCTTGGTGGGGGCGGTGTAGGCGGCGGTGTCGCTCATACCTGGAGCGTACTCAGGATCGTTGACATTATCAATTGTTTACTTGACCACCTGAACTATTGACGTCTACCGTCGACCGAGTTACTTGATGACATCAAACATCTGCGCCCTGAAGCTCTGACGCCCGAAGAAGGTCCTGCCAGCCATGAGCACCCACTCCCCCGCCGCCGCCCCGGCCGCCGGGCGACGGAACGAGACGGTCATCGTCTTCGCCCTGAGCCTCGCCGCCATGGTCGTGTCGATGATGCAGACCCTGCCGGTCCCGATCCTCGGCCTCATCCGCAACGACCTCGGCACTTCCACAGCCAACGTGAGCTGGGTGACCACCGCGACCCTGCTGTCGGCGGCCGTCTTCACCCCGCTCCTCGGCCGCTTCGGCGACCAGCACGGCAAGAAGCCGACCCTGGTGGCCGTGCTCGGCGTCATGGTCGTCGGCTCCGTCATCGCCGCGCTGGCCACCTCGCTCCCGCTGCTGATCCTGGGCCGGGTGCTCCAGGGAGCCGCCACCGCGATCTTCCCGCTGGCCCTCTCCGTCCTGCGCGAGGAGGTCCGGCCGCAGAAGCTGCCGGGCGCCATGGCACTGGTCAGCGGCACGCTCGCGTTCGGCAGCGGCCTGGCGCTCGTCGCCACCGGGCTGCTCACCTCCGGGTCCGGCGCCGACTACCGCAATGCCTTCTGGATGGCGACCGGCTTCGCGGCCCTCGCCCTGCTCGCTGTCGTCGTCCTGGTCCCCGCGACCCGCCACAAGACGGGCGGGCGCACCGACTTCCTCGGCGCGCTGACCCTCGGCATCGCGCTGCTGCTGCTCCTGCTGCCGATCTCCCAGGGCCACGAGTGGGGCTGGGCCTCCGCCCGTACGCTGGGCAGCTTCGCCGGCGCCGCCGTCATGACCGCCGTCTGGGTGCTCGTCGAGCGCAAGGTCCGCGAGCCCCTCGTCGACATGCGGATGTTCGTCCACCGCCCGGTGCTGATGGCCAACCTGGCCGGCATCCTCGTCGGGTTCGGCATGTTCGCGAACTTCCTGGGGGTCTCGTACCTCGTCCAGATGCCGAAGGCCCTCACCGGCTACGGCTTCGACGCGTCGATCCTGCGCGCCTCCGTGCAGTTCCTGCTGCCCGGGGCGATCGTCTCGCTGCTCGCCTCGCCCGTCGGCGGCCAGCTGGTCCGCCACCGCGGTCCGCGCGTGGCGCTGGGCCTGGCCGCCGCGCTCGGCGCCGTCGGCTTCGCCTGGCTCGCCCTGGACCATCAGCACAGCGCCTCGGTGATCGGCGCCGGCCTGGTCGTCGGTGCGGCCGTCAGCTTCGGCTACGCGGCCATGCCCGCCGTGATCATGGCCAGCGTGCCGCACCACCAGAGCGGCATCGCCAACGGCATCAACTCGATCTCCCGCTCCACCGGCAGCGCGATCGGCAGCGCCATCGTGACCACCATCCTGGCGTCCAAGACCATCGAGCACCTGCCGGCGGGCGTCCCCGCGCTGCCCGCCGAGTCCGGGTTCACCCTCACCTTCGGGATCGGCGCCGCGGCGTTCGCCCTGGTCGCGGTGATCAGCCGGTTCGGCCTGCGGGGCGGGCACGGGACCGTGACCGCTGCCGCCGCACCGGCCGCTGCCGCGGCCCCGGCCGGTCCGGAGGAGCCGGCCGGTTCGGAGGAGCCGGCGGTGGTGGAGAAGGCCGACGCCGCCCGCTGACCCGCGTGTCGCTCGCGGCGGGCGGGCCAGGGCGCCCCGCATGGTGAGTGCATGAAGGCTACGGACGTCATCGCCGACGGATTCGGACGGATCCGGGAGATCGTGCACGAGGTCGTCGAAGGGCTCCCCGCGGAGCGGCTCAACGCCCGCGTCGACCCGGCGGCCAACTCGATCACCTGGCTCGTCTGGCACCTCACCCGGATCCAGGACGACCACGTGGCGGATGCCGCGGATCTCGAACAGGTCTGGCGGGCACAGGACTGGGCGGCCCGGTTCGCCCTGTCCCTGCCCGCCGGGTCGACCGGATACGGCCACACCGCCCGACAGGCCGGCTCGGTGCGGGTCGACTCCGGCGAGCTGCTGCTGGGGTACCACGACGCGGTCCACGAGCAGACCCTGCGGTTCGTCCGGCAGCTCGCCGCCACGGACCTGGACCGGGTGGTGGACGAGCGCTGGGACCCGCCGGTCACCCTGGGGGTGCGCCTGGTCAGTGTGCTGAGCGACGACCTCCAGCACGCGGGCCAGGCCGCCTTCGTACGGGGGCTGGTGGAACGGGGCTAGAACAGGGGGTTCGTGCAGGACAGCCGCCGCCTCAGCTCCTCCAGGTAGCCGCGGGCTTCGGGGATGTCGGGGTGGGCGGGGCCCCCGACGCGTTCCAGCGCCGCGATGAGGCGTTCGTGCCCGTCAGGAGGTCCCGTCCGTACCGTTCTGCTCGTCGGGCGGCGGCAACTGCCCGTCGGCGGCCTGGTGGTAGTGGAGGTTGCCGCCCTGCACGGCGAACAGGGTGGAGTGGTCCCGGGCGGTGTTCGACTGCACCCATACCTGGCGTTCGGCCGGCAGTCCGCTCCGCACCCGCTCGACCAGCTCGCGCAACTCTGCCTCGGAGTCGGGGTGTTCTTCCAGCAGCAGGAGCAGCCTGCGGCGCCACACGGGCCGGAGTTCCTCCCGGATCTCGTCCGCGCCGCCCGGTTCGGCGCGCACGACGAGCACGGCGTCGTCGTCGAGCTGCGCCCCGATCGCGTCGCCGCGTGCCTCGCCGCCCCGGCCGAAGAGCCGGACGGCCCCGCTGCGGGCCCCCTGCCACATGTCGGTGGCCATGGCCCCGATCAGCGCGGTGGCACCCGCCCCGGCGAGCGCCGTCACAGACTCGGCCAGCATCCGTCCTCCTGAGTTCGACTCCGGGGGTCCCCCGGCCCGCGGTGGTCCCCGGAACTCCCCATGCCCGGAGCCAGGTTAACCGCATGCGGACCGTCGGGGGCCGGCCGTGCGGGCCGCGGGAGCGGCGCCGCAGGCCGGGTTCCCGGCGGGCGCGCGTCCGTCAGCCGCGGAAGGCCGCCTTGCGTTCCGGGGAGGCTTCGGCAAGGGCCTTGGTGACGCCTTCGACGCCTTCCCGGAGCCCGTAGACGGGCGTGTCGGGCTGCTGGCGCCAGGAGTCGTCGAGACCGCCGGCGTCGACGGTGTCGAAGCCGAGCTCCTCGATGAGGGCGCGGACGGCCTTCTTCCCCGCCTCGTCGTCGCCCGCGACGGGCAGCGCGATCCGGTCCGGGGCGCCCGCCGGGCGGTGCCGGTCGAGGATGTCCTGGGCGTAGGTGCCGTTGAAGGCCTTGATCACGGGGTGGCCGAGCGCGCGCTCGGTCCAGCGGCTCTCGGTGAGGCCCTCGTCCTCGACGCCGGCGATCCGGCCGTCGCGCTGCTGGGGGTAGTAGTTGCCGGTGTCGATGACGGTGAAGCCGTCGGCGGCTCCGTCGAAGAGGCCGGAGGGCAGGTCCGGCACGTTCTTGAAGGGGATGGTGACCACGACGATCTCGGCGCCGCGCGCCGCTTCGGCGACGGTGACGGGGGTGGCGCCGGTCTCCTCGGCGAGGGCGGTCAGGGTTCCGGGTCCGCGCGAGTTCGCCACGGACACGTCGTGTCCGAGGGCCGTGAGGCGGCGGGTGAGGTTGCCGCCGATGTTGCCCGCGCCGATGATGCCGATCTTCATGAGCTCTCCATTGCGTACGGGATCAGGTCTCGCGCTGGTGGGAACTCCCGCGATCGGCGCGGCATTCCGCCGGGTGTCCCTGGTCCCCCGGACGAACGACGTGATCGGGCCGCCGTACGAGGGCGGGGAGGTGCCCGACGGCGCCTCTGGCCTGCCCGTCACACCCGTCGGCGTGACTTTTCGGCCATTCCTCGCATTCCGAGAACCGGGCGGGGCCGCGACGGCGTCGGTCGGTGCAGCCACTCAGCACGGGGAAAGGCTCAGCCGATGTCCAAGCCCACAGCCAAGCGAACCGCCTCCCTCGCCCTCGCGGCCGCCGCCGTACTCACCCTCGCCTTCGTCACCGGCGCCTCCGCGGACGGATCCACGCCGCAGCAGGCCCCGGCGGCCGCGGCTCCGTCCGTCTCGGGCAGCCCCGAGGCCGCCTTCACCCGGATCGCCGACTTCTACGGCTCCTACATCGACGCGGTGTACGACGGAGACGGCCGGACCGCGGACCGGCTGCGCGGCTTCTACCTCTCCGAGCCGCTCCAGGCGGAGCTGAGGCAGTGGGAGGAGACGAACCACGCGGACGGCGTGCTCCGCGCGCAGAACGTGCCGATCGAGTGGAGGGTCACCTCCACCGGAAGCGGGGTGGGCAGGACCAGCGCCACGGTCACGCTGACGTGGGGCAGCGACACGACGGAGGTCTACGTCCAGGCCGATCTGGCCACCCGGAAGATCGTGTCCGTCCGGGACTGACCCGCGTACGCGAGGGGGCCGGGGCCGGGACCCGTCCCGGCCCCGGCCCCCTCGTCCGGCCTCTAGGCTCCGCTGGCCTCCAGCATGTCGTCGCGCTCGACGATCTTCACGCGCTCGCGGCCCTGGGGCTCGCCGAGCGCCTTCTCGGCCGCGTCCAGCCGGTGCCAGCCCTCCCACGTCGTGTAACGCACGCCGCGCTCGCCGAGGAAGTCCTCGACGGCCTCCGGCGCGGGCGCGGCGGGGGCGTGCAGACGGCCGTCCGCGTGGTCGGCCAGCAGGTTCGCGACGGTCTCGTTCGCGTCGCCCTTGGTGTGGCCGATCAGGCCGACCGGGCCGCGCCGGATCCAGCCGGTCACGTACGTCGACTGCAGGTGGCCGCCGGCCTCGATCACGCGGCCGCCCTCGTCAGGGACCGTTCCCGACTCGACGTCCCAGGGGAGCTTGGGCAGTTCGTCGGAGAGGTAGCCGACGGCACGGTACACGGACTGGACGTCCCAGTCGGTGAACCGGCCCGTGCCCTTGACGTTGCCGGTGCCGTCGAGCTCGGTGCGCTCGGTACGCAGGCCGACCACCGTGCCGTCCTCGCCGAGCACCTCGGTGGGCGACTCGAAGAAGTGCAGGAACAGCTTGTGCGGCCGGTCGCCGATGTCCCGGATCGCCCAGTTCTCCAGGGTCTTGGCGACCATGTCGGCCTGCTTGTTGGAGCGGCGGGTGGCGATCGAGCCCTCGTCGTAGTCGATGTCCTCGGGGTTGACGATGACCTCGATGGTGGGCGAGTGGTCCAGCTCCCGCAGTTCCATGGGGCTGAACTTGGCCTGGGCCGGGCCGCGGCGCCCGAAGACGTGGACTTCGAGGGCCTTGTTGGCCTTGAGGCCGTCGTAGACGTTCGGCGGGATCTCGGTCGGCAGCAGCTCGTCGGCCGTCTTGGCCAGGATGCGCGCGACGTCGAGGGCGACGTTGCCGACGCCGAGCACGGCGACCTTCTCCGCCTCCAGCGGCCAGGTGCGCGGGACGTCCGGGTGGCCGTCGTACCAGGAGACGAAGTCGGCGGCGCCGTAGGAGCCGTCGAGGTCGACGCCCGGGATCGCGAGGGCGCGGTCCGCCGTGGCGCCGGTGGAGAAGATCACGGCGTCGTAGAAGGAGTGCAGTTCGTCGAGGCTGATGTCACCCGGGTAGTCGACGTTGCCGAAGAGGCGGACCTGCGGCTTGTCGAGCACCTGGTGAAGGGCCGTGATGATGCCCTTGATCCGCGGGTGGTCGGGGGCCACGCCGTACCGGATCAGGCCGAACGGCGCGGGCATCTTCTCGAAGAGGTCTATGGACACACCGGGATCGGCGGCGGCCTCGGACTTCAGCAGCGCGTCGGCGGCATAGATCCCGGCGGGGCCGGCACCGACGATTGCTACCCGCAGAGGGCGAGGCATGGCAGGGGTTCCCTTCGAGCGACAGCAAGGTGGATCACAGGTGGATCAAAGGGAACCCTAAACTAAGGCAATCCTTACCCGGCACCCGGCATCGCCTTATGACCCCATCATCACAACTTATGACCTCCCCAAGCGATCCTTGGGTACGGAAGGGCCGCGCACCAGCCCTCCTATGCTTCCCTTGAAGATCGAACAGGGTTACAAGCGGGAGGCAACGGTGCGAATCGAGCGCCACGAGGTGGGGGCCGCGGCACTGGACGCGGCGGTCGAGGGGTTCGCCGAACGCATCGAGGGCGAGGTGCACCGGATGAGCAACCACGATGTACCCGAGTACGGCTGGTGGCTCGTGTCCGAGTCCTTCCTGGACTACGTGGCCGCCCGGTCGGTGCGCGATCCCGGACTCCTCGGCGGGAAGGACTGCCGTCTCGCCTTCCAGTCGGCGGCCACGGCCGCGATCGGCTCGACGGCCCTGTGGGCGGGGCTGAAGGACCGGGCGCGCGTCATCGTCGAGTACACGGGCAGCGGGATGATCTACGAGGACGACGCCGAGGTCCCGGCGGACGCCGCCGCACCCCCGCGCCATTGGCTGAACGCCTTCTACCTCAACTGGATCAGCGGCGCCCAGGAGGACAGGCTGCTCGTCGACGCGGCCCCGACGCTCCGCGGCCACACCGACCGGGCCGACATCGGGCTGGTCCACGCCCTCATGGCGCTCGCCTTCGGCCACATCGAAGGCCAGGACCCGGCCGCGGCGGCCCGCGGCACCTCGGACGCCGAACGGCTGGCGCTGATCGACTCGGTGGTCGACGGGGTCGGCCCCGGCACCGACCTGCCGGGCCACCGGGCGGCCCTGACCGCCCTGCGGGCCCTGGCCGCGGGCGACCGCCCGGGCTACCACCGCGCGCTGACGGCGCTGCTGGAGCACCACCACGCCCAGCACTCCGGCGAGGACGACCCCGCGCCGCGCACCCTGCTGCCGCTCGACGCCATCACCCTCGCATCGCTGGGGCGCTGGGGCGGCGGCGAGTGGCGGCCGAACGAGATCGACTCGGACTACCTCCCGGAGGCACTGGTCCGCTGCTTCGACACCGGCGAGCCGCGGGTGCTCACCTACGGGCGGAAGAAGCGCGCCGACGCCGTGGAGGCGCTGGCCGCGGGGCCGATCGTGGTCGACCGGCCGCCGCATCCGGCGGCCGAGCAGGCCGACCTGGCCCAGTACGACGAGTACGCGCGGCAGCAGCCGGCCGAATTCCGCGAGGCGGGGACGGACGCGGACAAGGCCACCGGACTGCTGCTCGGGCTGACCGGCCGGCAACTGCGGCGCTTCCGTCTGCGGGCGGCCGTCGATCCGCAGGGACGCGACGAGCGGCAACAGGAAGCGCTGCTGAGCGCCGCCGAGGCGGGGGCCGCCGCCCTGCGCCTGATGAGGGCCGAGGCGGGAACCGAGGTCGACATCACCGTCGGGGGCACCACGCACCGGCTGACCGCGACCGGCGGCCGCTCCGCCGGCCCGCACCCGTACACCTGGCTGGACCTGGTGGCCCTCGCGCTCATCACGGGGCAGCGGGAGCTGCTCGCCGCCTGCGTCCTGACCGACCCGGAGATCCTCGCCCGGAGCGCCACCGCGGGGGCCGCGTACGGGCAGGCGCTCCAGGACTACCTGCGCGGGGCCGACCCCGAGCCGGCCCTGGAGCGCGCGGTGCGGGTGATCGCCCCGCTGCGCGACACCACCTTCGTCGTTCCGCCGGTCGTCCTGCTGTCACAGCTCGTCGAGGGCGACCGGGAGGGCTTCGCCCTGGCGCTGGCCGACGCCCTGGAGGCGCACCGCGAGCACTACGAGGTCGGCGACCTCGGCAAGGAGGCCGAGGCCGCCCTCAGCCTGGACATCCTGGCGCTGGTCTGCCATGCCCGGCGCATGGGCTGGCCCGTGCCGGTGGTCTCCCCGTACCTGCCCGAGCAGCTCATCAAACGGAACTCGCTGGTCAGCGGGCACGCCAGCTGACAGACTGAAACGGCTTGATCACCCCAGGAGGACACATGGCAGACGAGACAGACACCCCGCAGGACGAATCACCGGCCGACGAGGCCAAGCGCAAGTTCCGGGAGGCGCTGGAGCGCAACGCCGCGAATGCCCAGTCCCAGCAGGCGCATCAGAGTCGCGCGAAGGTCCAGGGTTCCAGCAGCGGTCCCGGCGGCAAGAACAAGAAGGTCCGCCGCAAGACCGGCTGACCCTCGGACACGAGGAGCTCAGTCTCGCCGTCACGGACGGCGGGACCGGGCCGCTTCGTGACGTTGGGCCACTCGGGTGAGTGGGGATAACCAGGAGCGCCGACAGCAGTTGATCAGCTCGCCCGCCGAGGGCGGCTATCTCATGCGACAGTGCGACAGAAGGATCCCCCACATGTTCAAGAAGTTCATGGCCACCGCCGCGGTCACCGCCTCCGTGCTGGGCGCGGGCGCCGCAGTAGCCACCCCGGCGATGGCCATCGGCAACGACAACGGCGTCAACACCGTCAACGGCAACGGCGCCGCGCAGATCTACGGCAACCAGGAGACCCACGGCAAGATGAGCCCGCAGCTCAGCGCCGTCCAGGGCTCCCTGAACAAGCTCTGCATCGGCCTGCCGGCCAAGGTCAACGCCCAGTCCCTGTTCGCGTTGATCGCCAACATCGGCGTCCAGGACATCAACGTGGCGTCCAACCCGCAGAACCAGCAGTGCGCCGAGAACTCCACGCAGGCCAAGGGCGACGAGACGGCCTCGCACATCCTCAGCAACATCCCGATCCTCTCCGGCAACCTCTCCGCCGGCAGCTGATCGCTGATCCGCTGATCGAGCGCCGGCGTGGCATGCCACGCCGGCGCCGCGTCGTTCGCGGCGGCTGCGCCGTCTCAGCGGGAGGAGCGCAGTGCGGTGGCCAGCGCGGTGGCGAGCTGGGCCCGGGAGCGCACGTCGAGCTTCTGGTAGATACGGGTCAGCCGGGCCTCCACCGTCTTCACGCTGAGGAACAGCTTCGCCGCGGCCTCCTGGTTGCTGGCCCCCTGGCTGACGAGCAGCGCGAGGCGGGTCTCGGCCTCGGTCAGGGCCGCGACCGCCACCGTCTCCGTACCGCCCCCGTCGCCGGGAGCCGGCTCCCTGGCGAGTTCCGTCCACGGGGCCGCGCCGGCCTGCTGGAACACCTCGGCCGCGGCCTGGAGCGCGGCGCGCGCGGGTGCGCGGCGCCGGCGGCGCCGTTCGACGCGGGCGAGGGCGAGCAACGTACGGCCCCGCTCCAGCGGCAGCCGCAGCGTCTCGAACCGCTGCGCCGTGGCCTCCAGCAGCTGCACGGCGGCGTCGGCGTCGCCCTGTGCGGACAGGCACAGGCCGCGGGCCCGGTCGAGTGCGGCGACGACCCCGGTCCGGCCGAGGCCGCGGGCGACGGTACGGACGGAGTCGATCAGCCGGGCGGCCTCCTCGGTCGCGTCGGCGGCGACCAGGGCCTCGGCGAGTTCCCCGTGCCAGCGCAGGACGGAGGGGTCCACCACCTTCTGCGCGGCTTCGAGTTCGGCGACCCGGCGCAGGGTGGCGACGGCCTTCGCCGCCTCTCCGGTGGCCAGTTCGACGAGGCCGAGCGCGTGCAGGCTCCGGGAGAGGAAGACCTGGTCGTGCTCCTCCTGCGAGGCCTGGATGCCACGCCGGGCGTATCCGGCGGCGCGTGCGAAGCTGCCGCCGGTGGCTTCGGCCATCGCCGCGACGTACCAGGCGGGGCCGGGCGAGAGGCCCGCCTCGATCGTCAGCTCCAGCGCCTGGCGGGCGCGGGCGGAGGCGGCCGCGCAGCGGCCGCTGCGCAGTTCGACCTCGGTGAGGCTGCGCAGGACCTCGAAGACGTCCTCGGCGGAGCCGGTGCGCTGGACGGCGGGCAGCAGGGCCATCAGCTGGCGGCGGGCGTCGTCCAGGCGGTCGTCGAACAGGGCGTGCCGTACGGCGAGGTACTGGGGCGCGTTGCGCATGCCGAGCGGTACGTCGGGGGCGGGCAGGGCGAGCGCCTCGGCGAGGATCGCCTCGGCGCCCGGGTCCCCGAGGATGCGGCCCATGCGGGCCCGTACCGTCAGCGCCATGGCCTCGGCGACCTGGTCGCCGCCGAGCGCGGCGAGGGCCCCGGCCCGGGCCGCGGCGTCGCGGGAGCGGACGGGGTCGCCGTCGCTGAGGTTGTGCTTCCAGGCGATCCGCAGCTGGACGGCGGCCTGGAGCGAGGGGTCCCCGGCGGCGTCGTCCATGGCGCACGCGAAGGTCTCGTCGAGGGCGCCGAGGGCCTGGCCGGCGGCGTCGATCACGGCGAGCCGGGCGCGGACCCTGTCGGCGGGTGAGGCGTCGCGGGCCAGGACGGCGCGGGTGGCCCGGCGCGCGAGGTCGGCACGGCCGGCCCAGCCGGCGTCCTCGGCGGCGGTGACGAGGCGGGCGAGCTGTTCCCCGGCCAGGTGGGAGGGCGTGCGTTCGGCGGCGAGCAGGCCGAGTTCGGCGGCGAGGGCCCGCTGGCCGCGGCGGCGGCAGACCGCGGCGGCCTCGGATATCTCCGCGGCGAGCCACTGGTCGGGGGTGTCCACGGCCAGCGCGCGGTGGCGTACGGCCTGGACGGGGTCGTCGACGGCGGCGGCCAGCGCGGCGTGCCCGGCGGCGCGCTCGGGCCAGCCCGCGTCGGCGGCGAGCGCGGTGGGCAGGGCGCCGGCGGTGAACTCGATCGTGCCGTCCTCCCCCACCCGGACCAGCGCGGCCCGTTCCGCCTCGGCCAGTTCGGCCTCGGCGTCGGGGCGCCCGGCCCGGCGCAGCAGGGCAGTGGTCGGGCGGGCGGCGAGCGCGGCGAGCAGCAGGGTGCGGCGGGCCTGGGCGGGGGCCTCGGCGAGCAGTCGGCGGGCCACTTCGCGGGCCTGGCCGGAGACGGGCAGGGTGTCGGCGTGGTGGGCGCCGGCGTCGCGACTACCGGCGGCTTCGGCGAGGGAGTGCCCGAGGGCGAGGGCGAGGCGTGGGTTGCCGCCGCTGGCCTGGTGGATGCGGCCGGCGAGGCGGGCGGGGAGGCCGTGGCGGACGAGGAGTTCGGCGACCTCGTCGGCGCCGAGCGGGGGCACCCGGATCGCGGGGGTGCCGGCGCCGCAGAGGGGTTCGCCGACGGATGTGCCGCCCTGGACGCATTCGGCGACGAGGACCCGGACGCGCGGCGGGGTGAGGCGCAGGGCGAAGCGGAGCAGGTCGGTGCTCTCGGCGTCGAGCCACTGGGCGTTGTCGAGGACGAGGAGGACGGGGTGGCGGGCGGCGAGCGTGCGGAGCACCTCGACGACGGCGAGGCGCAGGGCGACGTGGTCACGGCCGTCGCGGGGGGCGTCCGCCTCGCGGCACAGGAGGGCGATCGCCGTGCGCTGGGGGCCGGAGAGCCGTTCCAGTGCGGCGCCGGGGACGGTGGCCAGGAGGGCCGCGGCGGAGGCCTCGGGGATCCACTGGTCGGCGGCCTCGGGTGCGAGGCGCAGCACGGTCTCGCGGCGCGATTCGGCCGCCGCCGCGACGGCGCGGACGACCTCGGTCTTGCCCGCGCCGGCCGGGCCGGTGAGCAGCGCCCGGCCGTGCGTGGTCAGCGCGCGGTCGACCGCTTTGACCAGTTCGCCCTGTCCGACACTTGTGTCAGCGTGCCCCGTCGCCGCCACCACGCACAGCCACCAGCCTCTCGGTCCCCAGCTCCTGTGCCTTCCCTGTGACGCGACAATACGAGGTCGGATGCCGGGTGAACACGGATTGTGACGCAGAAATCAGTCACGCGGCCGGAAAAGCCGGCGGGCCTGCCGATACGAGGTGTATCGGCAGGCCCGCTGGTTCACTTGGTCCGTACTATCGGCCCGTCAGGCCGAGTTGGGAACCGGATCAGAAGCCGAGGCCCCAGGAGTCGATGTAGCCGGTGTCGGCGGAGTAGACGTCCTGGACGCGCAGCTGCCAGGTGCCGTTGGCGGGCAGCGTGGAGGCGTCGACGGTGTAGGTGGCGGAGATGTTGGCGGCGCTGTCGCTCGACGAGGAGTTCTTGAGCCGCTGGACGACCGCACCGCCGGGACCGACCAGGTCGATCACGACGTCACCGCGGTAGCTGTGCTTGATGTCGACGATCACCTTGAGCGCGGCCGGGGCGTTGCCGGTGCGGCCCGAGACGGTGATGGAGGAGGAGACGGCTCCGCCGTTGTCCGGGATCGCCACGTCGGTGGTGTTCTCGTACGTGGGGGCGGGCACGGAGGTCACGGCGGTGACCGACGCGGCCGCGTCGGCGAGGCCGGCGCCGCAGCCACCGGTGCAGGTACCGGCGAGCGGGCGGGCGTTGGTCTTGATCGCCGACTCGACCTGCGCGGGGGTCAGCGAGGGCTTGGCGGCGACGAGGAGCGCGGCGAGGCCCGCGACGTGCGGGGCGGCCATGCTGGTGCCCTGGTAGGGCTTGTAGATCTCGGCGCCGGGGGTGGTGGTGCCGGCGTTGAGGGTGGAGAGGATGCCGTTCTCGGGGGTGGTGACGGTGCCGGGGGTGTCCGTGGCGCGTCGGGTCTCACCGCCCGGGGCGGCGACGTCGATGATCGCGCCGTAGTTCGAGTAGAAGGAGCGGTCGCCGGTGCGGTTGCTGGCGGCCACGTTGATCACGTTGTTGCAGCTGGCGGGCGAGAAGTTGGCCGCGTCGGAGTTGCTGTTGCCCGCGGCCACGACGACGGTCGTGCCACGGCCGACGGCCGCGTTGATGGCGTTCTGGTAGGTGGCGGTGCAGGCACCCGAGCCACCGAGGCTCATGTTGATGACCTTGGCGGGGGTGGCGTTGGCCGGGATGCCCGCGACGGTGCCGCCGGACGCCCAGGTGATGGCGTCGACGATGTCCGAGGTGGCGCCACCGCACTTGCCGAGCACGCGGACGGGCTGGATCTTCGCGTTGTACGCGATGCCCGCGACGCCCTTGGCGTTGTTCGTGGCCGCGGCGATGGTGCCCGCGACGTGCGTGCCGTGCCAGGAGGAGTTGCTGGCCGTGGAGCCGGTGCCGCACTCGCCGGCGGCGCTCCAGTCACCCTGGTCGGCGGGGTTGTTGTCGCGGCCGTTGCCGTCACGGGCGGCGGTGGAGTTGCTGATGAAGTCGTAGCCGGCGACGACGTTCGGGGCGACGTCGGAGTGGGCGACGTAGCCGGTGTCGATCACGGCGACGGTGACGCCGGAGCCGGTGGTCTTGTCCCAGGCGGCGGGGACGTTCATGCCGGCGGTGGGCTCGAAGAGGTCCCACTGCTTGGCGTACTCGGTGTCGTTCGGGGTGGCCAGCGCGTAGGCGCGGGAGTCCGGCTCGACGTAGGCGACGTCCGGGTCGGCGCGGAACTGGGCCATCACCTTGGCGGCGTCGGCGGGGGAGCCGAGGCTGACCAGGGCGGCGCCGGTGCCGAGGCGGCGGTCGAACTTCGCCTTCTTGCCGGCCTTCTTGCCCTTGGCGGCGGCGTCGTCCGCGGCCGCGCTGTTGGAACTGGCCTCGGAGGCGGAGGCCTTGTATCCGACGATGAGGTTCTCGACCGGAGCGGCGGCCGCGGTGGCGGCCGGAGCGGCGGCGGCAGGGTCCGAGGTGGCCAGCGCCATGGAGGTGGTGGCGGAGCCCGCGAGCAGCGTGACGGACATCGCCACCACGGATATGAGCCTACGTCTGGATGCGTGCACGGTGTTCCCTTTCGCGGGCCGATTCCGGGCAGGCCGGAGCGGCCGGTCGGTGCAGTGTGGGAGGTGACTGGCGGCTGCGGGGCCGGGAGCGAGCTGGTCGAACTCGTCCCGGCCGCCGCCGCGCGCCACGTTGCCCCGGCCTCGACGGTGGGGCAGGGCAACGGCGGGTACCGGTGATTCCCCCTGGTCGAACGGCATCATGCCATGTGGGGTTGGCGTGTCGGCCGCTGGGTCAGGAAGATCGCCGGTGGGCAGACAGTAGGCAACACGGGGATGAACTGGATACGGGGAAAACCCTTGTCCGCGCCCTGCCGCTCCCCCGCGGGTCCCTCGGCGGGCGCCGGGCCGCCGCGGCGGGCCGGTTCCGCGTCACTCCCCGGACGCCTCCCGGTGGGGCGGGAAGAGCTTGCGGAAGTACGTCCAGCTGGTCTCGTTGGGCTCGGTCCACTTGTCCGGGGCGTGGGCGAATTCGGGGTGCCGGGCGGCGATGTAGGCGCGTGTGCGCTCGGGGACCTCCGCGTAGGAGCCGAGTTTGCGCCCGCGGCAGTGGAAGGTGAGGCCGCCGGGGCGCCCGCCCTGTTCCATCCAGGGCAGCCACGGGGACATCCGGGTCCAGGACATCGTCGAGGGGACGCTCGGCGCCTCGGTGGTCAGGGCGGTGGCGGGCGCGAAGAACTGGAAGAGCTCCAGCGCCCGGTAGGTGTCATCAGCCGAATTGTCCGGGTATTCCTCGACCGGCAGCGGCGAGGGATAGGCCAGCGGGATCTCCAGGCTGAAGCAGACCTGGTCGCCCAGCTCCGTCACGGGGACCGGGAACGGCCGCCACTTCTGGTTCGCCGGATCGTTCCAGACGTGCACCACCGGCTTGCCGCCCCAGCTCTCCATGATCTCCCGGGTCCGGGGGTCCAGGTAGAAGGCGGCTTCCCTGGACAGCAGCTGGTAGCCGCCGCCGTCCTCGTCCGTGACGAGCCGGGCGACATTGAGCCCTTCGAAGCCGAAGAGGCGCTGGTAGGCCTCCCCGGGGGACCAGGAGTGGACGTCGCCGGACCACCAGAAGGTGACCTCCTCGCCGTCGAGCGAGGCGCGGGTGCGGGCGAAGGCGTGCAGCAGCTCGGCGGGTGTCATACGCCGTACTGTGCGCGGTCGCCGCGCGGACCGGCAAGCGACCCCACGGACAAACCGCCCGCCGGCGCGGCCGGTTCACCCGGGGTGGCCGGCCGGTCCGAGCTTCCCGGTCTCGCCCCAAGGCAGGGTTTTTGCGGACAAATCGTGATCCGGAGCGGATGGTTCCGCTTGGTGCCCGCCATCCGGATGCCAGGTTGACGACGCTGTCGCCACGGGCGACGGTGACCGCCATGGGGAACGAACGCCGACTGCTCACTCTCGTCATCTGCCTGGTCCTGGGCGGCGGCCTGACCGCCGCCGTGCTGGGGGCCTCGCGAGCGGCCGGACCGCACGCGGGGACGGCGGCGGCCGGTCCGGCCCCCTCCGATTACGTGGACATATCGAAGGTTGCGCGCGCCCCGGGCCCGGCGGCGGCAGCGGGCCCCGACGCCTCGGCCGGCTCGGTGGTCGTGGACTGCGGCCGCAACGAGCAGGGCCACTACAACGAGGACAACCTGGTGGTCTCGCCGGGACTGCGGGCGGGCGCCCACCACACGCACGCCTATGTCGGGAACCTCTCCACGGACGCGATGTCGACCGACGCCTCCCTGGACGCGGCCGCCACCAGCTGCACGGGCGGCGACCGGTCGGCGTACTACTGGCCCGTCCTGCGCCGCCCGGACCGGCCGGGCGCGCGCCCGCACGAGAGTTCGGCGGGCCACGGCAACACCGGCGAGATCCTGCCGGAAGCCTCGGTCCTGGTGGAGTTCCGCGGCAGTCCGGTGAGCAAGGTGGTGGCGATGCCCCGCTTCCTGCGGGCGATGACCGGCGACGCCGTCGCGTACACGGCGGAGAGCGACGCCGACGTCCGGGCCCGCTGGGGCTGTTCCGGCTCCCCCGACCGGTCCACCACCCGCTATCCGCGCTGCCCCGCGGGAGAGCGCGTCACCCGCACCCTCACCTTCCCGAGCTGCTGGAACGGCCTCGACACCGTCGGCGCCGGACACCGCTCGCACCTGCGGTTCCCCTCGGCGAACGGCGTGTGCCCGCAGGACACCTTCCCCGTGCCCGAGCTCCGGATCTCCCTGGCCTACGAGGTCCCCGCGGGGGTGCCCGTCGCGCTTGACTCCTTCCCCGAGCAGCGGCACAGCCCGAAGACGGACCACGCGATGTTCGTGAACGCGATGACGGAGCCGCAGATGGGCGCCGTCGTCGACTGCCTCAACTCGGGCCGCGCCTGCCGGATGTGAGCGGCGTACGGGAACGGCGCGCCCGAGTGACGTACGCCACATGAACCGGAAGGTTCCGGGCGGCGTGTTCCGACCGCACCACGTAAGCGAGGAAGACGGAGAGGGTGAGATGGCCGGACCACTGTGGCCCCGCACTCGGCGGGGCTCGACCGATGAGGCACTGATCAAGTCGGTGTACGAGGAGCACGGCCACGCCCTGCTCGCGTACGCCACCCGGCTGACCGGGGACCGGGCCGCCGCCGAGGACGTCGTCCAGGAGACGCTCATCCGGGCCTGGCGGCACTCCGAGGTGCTGGTCAACGGAAAGGGCTCGGTGCGCGGCTGGCTGCTCACGGTGGCCCGCAACATCATCACGGACCGGTACCGGGCCAGGGCGGCCCGGCCGCCGGAGGTCTCCGGGGCTTCGGCCACTCCCCCGGTGGAGGCGGACCACGCCGACTCGGTGGTGGACACGATGACGGTCCTCGGGGCTCTCGACCAGCTGTCGCCGGAACACCGGGACGTGCTGAAGGAGTTGTACTACCGGCAGCTCAGCGTCGCCGAGGCCGCCGACAGCCTCGGCATCCCGGCGGGTACGGTCAAATCGCGTTCGCACTACGCGCTCAAGGCCCTGCGCGACGTCTTCCGGGACAGCGGCATCAAGGACAACAGCGATGGCAGACGACCGGGCAGGCCACCCCAGCAGCCCGCCGGACTGCGTGAGGTGGTGGCATGAACCGGCAGCGGCACGAGGAGGAACTGCTCGGTCCGTACGTGCTCGGCGTCCTGGACGCGGAGGAGCTCCGCCGGGTCGAGGAACACATGAGCGGATGCGTGCAGTGCCGGGAGGAGGTGGCCGCGTTGCGCGAGATGGAAGCGGCACTGGGTGAGGTGCCCGAGGAGGCGTTCCTCGACGGACCGCCGCAGGGCGGGGACCTGTTGCTCCAGCGCACGCTGCGGGAGATGCGCGGCGAGCGGGAGCGCGCGCGGCGCCGGGGCCTGGGGCTCGCGGGGCTGGCGGCGGCGGCCTCACTGGCCGCCGTGTTCTGGGCCGGTACTCAGCTGGCCGCGGGTGATCCGGATGCGGTGGCATTGCCTCCGCGGCCTTCCACGACGGCGTCGGCGGACCCCTCGCAGCCTGCCGGGACCAAGGTGCTCTCGGCGACCGATCCGGTGACGGGCTCACGGATGACCGTGAAGATGACTCCCGCCGCGAAGTGGGTACGGCTGCACGCCGCGGTCACCGGGGTCCCGCCGGGCGAGCGGTGCCGGCTGGTCGTGGTCGCCAAGGACGGTACGCGCTCCACCGCCGGCGGCTGGGTCGTGGGCAGCCAGGAGAACGGCGAGGGCAAGGGCGCGGCGCTGGACGGCTCGGCGGCCGTGGACCCGGCGGACGTCAAGGCGATCCTGGTCGAGAACGAGGCGGGCAGGGCGTTCGTGTCCGTACCGGTGTGACCGGCCCCGGACCTGGGTCCGGGGTGTGACGGAGCCCGGGAGCATATCCAGCTCCCGGGCTCCTGTTTGCCACCCAATTGCGCACACCGGCACGTTTAAGAGTCGCGGATCATTCTTAGATCGACGTGTTCTACCTTTGAACTACCGCGCCATGAGGAGAGGCGCAGAAGGGACTTGAACCCCTATCCATCGATGATCGTCCACGCTCGGTCGATCCGGTGTTCGGCGGCGAATACTGAGACTGGAGCGAGAATCTGAGATTTACGGGGCCGCCTCTACCGGCTTGGGCCACCCCGGCACGCAATGCCGGGGGAGGGATTCGAACCCCCAACTGACACCCCTGTTCAGCTTCAACATCAGTTTCAGCTTGCGCTCTCGCGCACCCCCTGCAGACATACAGGGGGAGATCTTGGGGCTACCTGAACAGGTAGCCGAACACCGCGTCCCCGACCCGCTGGTCGGTGACCTCGGTGCCGTTGGCCTCCTCGCGGGCGAACTTGACGGCCTGCTGGAGCTTCTCCACGCGGTCGATCAGTTCGTTCACCCGCCGGGCGGGCAGCGCGCCGGAGAACTTCACCGTCGTCCAGTAACCGACCGGGACGTCCTCGTAGTAGACCTCGACCTGCGCCGGGTGCTTCTCGGTGGCCTCGGCCTTGACGTGGTTGCGCGGCACCTTCTTGGTGCGGATGGTGCGCACCGGCTCCGTCTTCCAGGAGTCCGTGGAGGGGTCCAGGTTCCAGGACTCGGACGCGTCCAGTACCGGCAGCTTGCGCACGAAGGTGTGCATGTCCGTGAGCTGCTTCTCCAGGAAGAGCAGGTAGGGCACGGGAACCTGCGCCAGCAGGACGCTGCCGTCCACGACGACGTCGGCGGCCGCGGTGCGGTTCGCCCAGTCCTTGGTCGCCGTCACGTCGAAGAGCCGCGTCAGCGTGCCGGCCGTGGCCCGCAGCACGTCCTCCGCCTTGACCTGAACCCGTGTGGACTCGGGCGGCAGCTGCTCGCCCTCCTCGTCCTTGGGCTGGTAGGTCCGCGAGATACCGGCCAGCAGGGCGGGCTTCTGGACGTCGTGGTGAGCCTGCGAAAGCTCCTGGAGGGACTTGGACTTGACGCCCTTTTCCACTGCGATGATCTGATTCAGCTTCGGCACGCGATCAACCTAACAGGGGGCGGGGCGCCCGTACATTCGAATATCGCTGGCCGGAAATCAGCGGTGCCGGAGAATGGCCCCATGCGACACACTCCGCCCGCCGCCGGCTCGCTGCTGGACTCGCTCGACCCGCTCCCCCACGCGGCCCGGCTGCGCCTGCTGGCCACCACCGCCCGGGACCTCGCGCGCACCGGCGCGCTGGCCGGCGTCCTGGCCGATCTGGCCGGACGCGGGCGGTACGAGCGCCGGCTGGCGGCGCTGGCCGCGCTCGCCGGGCGCCACACGGCGTACCTGACGGAGCGTCTGGCCGACCCCGATCCCGTGGTGCGCCGCTACGCCCTGCGGGCCGTCCGCACCCTGCCGGTGCCGGACGAGGCGATCGCGGCGGCCTACGGGAACGCCTCCGCCCTGGTGCGCGGGCAGCTGACGCAGGCCGTCCTCGCCGGGTCGCGGCAGGCGCTTGCCGAGCGGCTGGTACCGGAGCTGCGCGAGCGCTGGGGCGACGGCGAGGCCGCCGCCCTCCTCCCGGCCTGCGGGACCCCGTTCACGGCCCGGCTGCTGCCCGAGCTGGCGCCGGCCGTCATCGACCGGCGCCGGATCGCCCGCTTCCACCCCGGCCCGGTACTGGACCAGGCGCGGAGCGAACTCGCCGCGCTGCCCAGCGCCCTGCGCGCCGACTGGTGGGAACTCCAGGCTCCGGCCGTCGCCGTGGCTGTGGGCGCCGAGCCGGGCCGGGTACTGGACCTGCTGGAGGCGTACGGACCGGCCCGGCTCCCCCACGTCCTGGCGGACCGGCTCGGCGACCTGGCCGCGGCCGACGCCGAGCGCGTCGTGCGCTGGCTCACCGCCCCGCGGCGCGGGACCGGATGGAACGAGCCGCTCCCGCCGCCGTCCGTGCTGCGCCGGATCGTCCGGGCCGACCCCGCCTCCCTGCCCGCCCTCGGGCGCCGCTGGGCGGAGCGGCCGAACCACCTGGCCGCGCTGCTGAAGGCACTGCCCCCGGGCCGGCGAGCGGCGTTCCACGACGCCGCCACCCAGGGCGGAGCCGACCGGGGGGAGGCACTCCCCGCCGCCGTGCTGGCGGTACTCCCCCGGGAGCGCCGGATCGCGGAGGCCCGGCGCGGCCTCGCCCTCAAGGAGACGGGCAACCCGGCCGTGGCCGGCCGTCTGCAGCTCCTGGCCCAGCTCCCGGTCGCCGAAGCCCGCGGCGAACTGCTCGCCGCGGTCGGGGACCACGAGGCGCTCGTCCGGGCGGCCGGCTGGGAACACCTCGTCGCCAACACCGGCCACGCCCGCGACCACGCCGCGCTGGCCGAGGTGGTCGCGATGATGGCCCGGCGCCTGCGCAACGACCGTGACCCCGTACGGCAGTCCGCACTCGGCGCGCTGGCCGCCCTGCCCGGTCCGCTGCTCGCCGACGCCGCGGCGGCCGACGCGGAGGTGCCCGGCCACCTGGACCGCGTCCTGGGGGACGCGCTGGAGGCCCGGGACGTGTCCGCCGCTACCCAGTTGTGCCTCGACCGCCTCGTCTTCGCCGTGCTGGAGCAGCCGTCCACCGGCCCGCTCCTCGACTGGGCCCTCGCCGCGCTGCGCCGGCTGGCCGCCGAGACCGGCACCACGGGACTCGCACTGACCAGCACCCTGAGCCGCAGCCGCGAACGGCAGGTGGTCGAAGCACTGCGCCCCTGGCTCGACGGCGCGGCCGACAAGGGCGAATACGGCCCGCTGGTCGCGCTCACCCGCCTCCTCGGCCCGCGGGCCCACCGCGTCCCGGAGCTCCGCCGGCTGCTCGCCGAGGCCCTCGGGCGCTGCGACGACAGCGACTTCCCGCGTCTGGCCCGGGCCTGGCTCGCGGACCGCGCCACGCGGTGCGAGCGGGTGGAGTCCCTCCTGGCGGACGAGCCCTCCGCGGCCGCGCTGGAGCCCGTACGGCAGGTGCTGTCCGCGCACCGCACCGACCTGCTGGACCGGATCCTGGCCGAACGGCCGCCGTACGGCCGGTTCCTGCGGGAGCGCGCCGACCGGCCGCTCCCCGTCTTCACCTGCGCGGACCGGTGGCTTCCGCGTCAGCAGGAAGCGGCCGCCCGGCTCGCGGAGGCCGCCGTCGGCGACACCTCCAGTCCGCCGCGGGTGCGGGCGGCGGTGCTCCGGCGCGCCGCCCGCGTCCCCGGCCACGGCCCGGCCCTCGTACGGCGGTACGCGGGCTCGGCGGAGACCGTGCTCGCCGAGGCCGCTCTGGCCGCCCCGGTCCTGGACGGCGAACCCGGGGCCGCCCTAGGCGAACTGCTCGCGCACGCCGACGGCGACCGGGCGCGCGTCGCGGTGTACGCGGCGGGCCGGGCGGCGGCCGGGACCGCGCCGGACCGGCTGACGGAGTTGCTCGACGGCCTGCTGGACCCGCCCCAGGGGGCGAAGGTGACGAGCCGTAAGGAGGCGGTCCGGCTGGCGGTGCGCTTCCTGCCGCCGGGCCGGGCGGCGCGGATGCTGTCGCGGGTCGGCCGCGACCCGGCCGCCCACCCCGACCTGGTGGCCGCGGCCGTCGCCCTGGCTCCCCGGCTGCTCGCCTTCGGCGAGGTCTGGGAGCTACTGGACACCGCGGTCGGCACCGACAACGCGGCGGCGCGGCACGCGGTCCTGCGCACGCGCCCGCTCGACGTGGCGCCGTCCCACCGGCCCCGCTACGCGGGGCTGGTGGCCACGCTCGCGACCCGCGCCGACCGGGACACGTCCGGGCCGGCGGTCAGGGCACTGCCCCACTGGATCGCGTACGCGCCCGAGGCCGCCGACACGGTACGGGCGATGGTCTGCGATCTGGCCCGCCGGGCCCGGAGCTGGCGCAACGCGGCCTGGGTGCTCGGGGAGATCGCCACGTCGGGCGTGGAGCACCCGGTCGGCGGCGGCGCCCCCGGGAGCACCCTGCACCGTACGGTCGAGCAGCTGCTGGCCGCCGTACGGGACGGGGACGGGCCGGAGGCCGAGGCGGACGGCGACCTCCCGGGCCGGCAGCGGCTGCGCTGGCTGGCGACCCGCGTGGTCGGCGACGACGCCGGGCTGGCCGCCGCCCTGGCACGGCAGCTGGCCGGCGAACCGTCCCTGACCACGACCCGTACGAACCTGCTGGTCCGTGCCGTCGAACCGCACGCGTCGGCGCCCCGGCAGCTGGCGGCCCTGCGGGAACTCGTCGCCGCGCACGAGGACCGCCCCGGACTGGCGACGACCACCGCGGCCGCGCTGCGCGAGCGCCACCGGAGCGCCGAACCGGCACCTGACACCGCCGCGACCCTGGAGCTCGTCACCGCCCTCGCGGGCGACGGCGCCCCGGCGGCGGGGCTGTTCGCGGTCGCTCTCGTCTCGGCCCTCGGCTCCCGCCACGGCTGGCCGGAGCCCTGCCGCGAGTTGCTGCGGGCCCTGCGCCGCCACCCCGCACCGGAGGTCCGGGACGCGGCGCTGGGCACCACGACGCACCTGGAGTGATCGCCTCCACCGTGGCCCGGCAGGCCCCCCGAGGCAGGACGATCATCACATTGTGGTCCATGACATCCTGTGACGTCACAACTCGCCGGGCGGGATCGGCGGACGTCCGGGGAATTTGGGGAAGGTCCATGAGGCTCTGCTTCCTGGTGGAGGAGCACTACCGCCACGACGGCATGCCGAACGAGGTGATCCGGCAACTGACCGCGTGGGGGCACCAGGTCGACGTGGTGCGGCCGGGGGGCTCGCTGCTGCGCATGACGGAGGCGGTACGGGCGGGCGCGCACGACGCCTGGGTGCTGAAGACGGTCTCGGGCGGCCCGGGGCTGACCCTGCTCGAAGCGGCGGCGGCGACCGGGATGACCACGGTCAACGACGCGCGGTCCATCCGGGGCGTACGGGACAAGGCGCTGGCCGCCGCCATCGGCCGCGCCCGCGGGCTTCCGCTGCCGCCGACCTACGCGGCGGCCCGCCCCGAGCTGCTGAGGGAGATACCGGCGGCGGAGTACCCCCTCGTCGTCAAGCCCGCCGACGGGAGTTCCGGGCGGGCCGTGCACCTGGTGTCCTCGCCGGAGCGGCTGGAGGCGGTGCTCCCCGTCCTCGCGGGCGAGGGCCTGCTCATCGCCCAGCCGTACGTGCCCAACTCGGGTACCGACATCAAGGTGTACGGGGTCGGCGGGGAGCTGTTCGCCACCGAGCGCTGCTCCCCGCTGCACCCGGACTCCTCGGTGCGCGAGCGCCGCGTGCCGCTGTCGCCGGAGGTCGCGGCGATCGCCGCGCAGGTGGGGGCGGTGTACGGGCTCGATCTGTACGGGGTGGACGTGCTGCTCGGGCCCGACGGGCCCGTGGTCGTCGACGTGAACGACTTCCCGAGCTTCCGTCAGGTTCCGGACGCGGCGGCGCGGGTGGCCCGGGCGGTGCTGGACCTGGCGCGTACGGGCGGCTCCACGCCCCCGGCGACGGCGTCGGCGCTCCCGTACACGCTGCCCGTCTCGATCCCGGCGCAGGTGGCCGCGGGGGCGGGGGACGGCGCGTGAGGATCGGACTGATCACTCCGGAGCCGGGGCACCCGCTGCTGGCGGGCGCCTCCGCGCTGCTGGCGAAGGAGCACCTCGTCGAAGCGCTCGACCCGGCCGGAACGGACCCCGCCGCGCCCTTGGCCGACGTGTACCTGCTGAAGTCGCGCACCGAGCGGGCGCTGGCTCTCGCGCGGGGGCTGGAGCGGCGCGGCGCGCCCGTCGTCAACACGTCGGCGGCGACCGCGCTGTGCCAGGACCGTACGGCGATGGCGGAGCTCGCCCTGCGGGCCGGGCTGCCGTTCGCCGCCACCCGCACCGTCGGCCCGCTCTCCGCGTGGGCCTCGGGCGCCTCGTTCTCCTCCCCCGTGGTGGTCAAGAGCCGGTACAGCTACCGGGGCGACCTGGTGGCCCGGGTGGACGACGCCGTGCGGCTGCGGGAGTTGGCGCTGGAGTGGCCGCAGGAGCCGGTGGTGGTGCAGGAGTTCGCGCCCAACAGCGGCTGGGACCACAAGCTGTGGGCGATCGGGGACCAGGTCTTCGCGGCCCAGCGCCGTTCCGAGCTCTCGCCCGGCGGCCGCGGGCCCAACAGGCCGCTGGCCGTGGACGGACTGCCGGCCGGGTGGGCCGGCCTGGTCCGGTCGGTCGGCACGGTGTTCGCGCTGGACGTCTACGGCGTGGACATCATCGACGCGGGCGGCGGCACGCCGCTGATCGTGGACGTGAACGCCTTCCCCGGTGTCCGCGGCCAGTCGGGCGCCCCCGAGGCCCTGGCGGCGCTGGCCCTGCGGCGGGCCACGGGGAGGGAGTAGGGCCCGAGTCGGCCGGCGGGGGTGTCGCACCGTCCACGGCCCGCGGCATCGGTGAGGATCGGGGCATGGGCTACGTCCTGCCGGTCCTCTTCGCACTGTTCGCGGCGCTCAGCAACGCGCTCGCCACCGTGCTCCAGCGGCGGGCCGCGCTCACCGTGCCGCAGAGCAACGGCTTCCGGTTCGGGCTGGTCCTCGACCTGCTGCGGCGGCCGCTGTGGCTCGCCGGGATCCTGGCCGTGATCGCGGCCGGTGTCGGGCAGGCCGCGGCGCTGGCGACCGGCGCGCTGGCCCTCGTACAGCCCTTGTTCGTCCTGGAACTGCCGCTCGCGCTGCTGATCGCCGCGCTGGTGGCGCGCGACCGGCTGCCGCGTGCGTCGTGGCTCGCCGTCGCGGGGGTGGTGGCCGGGCTGGGGATCGTACTGGTGGCAGCCTCGCCCGAGGGCAACCGTACGCGCGTACCGCTCGACCGGTGGGGCCTGGCCCTGGCGGCCTGCGCGGCGGCGGTCGCCGTACTGGCCGTGGTCGGACTGCGCCGGCCGCCCGGCCGGATGCGGGCGGGCTGCCTGGGCGCGGCCACCGCCGTCTGCTACGCGCTCACCGCCGCCCTGATGAAGTCCGCCATGCACGTCCTCGACGAGGGCGGCGTCGGCGCGTTCCTGACGACCTGGGAGACGTACGCCTTCGCCGCGAGCGGAGTCTGCGCCCTGCTCCTGCTCGAACACGCCATGCAGGGCGGCCCGCTGGTCGCCTCGCAGCCCGCGCTGACCCTCGGCGACGCGGGCGTCAGCGTCGCGCTGGGCGTGCTGCTGTACGAGGAGCACCTGCGGGCCCACTGGTGGCTGCTCCCCCAGGTGCTGGGCCTGGCCCTGATCTGCGCGGGCGTGCTCGTCCTGGCCCGGGCGGGGTCCGAGGCCGGGTAGCGTGCGGGGAATTCGAGCGGAGGGCGGTCCCATGCGCGCGGTGGTGTTCGAACGGTACGGCGAGCCGGCCGAGGTCCGGGAGGTGGCGGATCCGCGTCCGCCGGTGGGCGGGGTGGTGGTGCGGGTGGAGGCCACCGGCCTCTGCCGCAGCGACTGGCACGGGTGGATGGGGCACGACCCGGACATCGTGCTGCCCCACGTCCCCGGGCACGAACTGGCCGGGGTGGTGGAGGCGGTGGGGACCGGTGTCACCAACTGGCGGGTCGGCGACCGGGTCACGGCCCCGTTCGTCTGCGCCTGCGGACGCTGCGCGGACTGTGCGGCGGGCGACCACCAGGTGTGCGCGCGGCAGACGCAGCCCGGGTTCACGCACTGGGGCTCCTTCGCCGAGTACGTGGCCCTGGACCATGCCGACGTGAACCTGGTGGCCGTGCCCGGGGAGCTGTCGTACGCGACGGCGGCGGGGCTCGGCTGCCGCTTCGCGACGGCCTTCCGGGCGGTGGTCGCGCGGGGGCGGGTGGCGGCGGGCGAGTGGGTCGCCGTGCACGGCTGCGGCGGGGTGGGGCTGTCGGCGGTGATGATCGCGGCGGCGGCCGGGGCGCGGGTGGTCGCCGTGGACACGGCGCCCGGGGCGCTGGAACTGGCGCGGAAGTTCGGCGCCGCGCACTGCGTGGACGCGGCCGCTGACGTGGACACAGCGCAGGCCGTACGGGAGTTGACGGGCGGGGGCGCGCATCTCTCGCTCGACGCCCTGGGCTCGCCCGCGACGGCCGCGGCCTCGGTGGGCGGGCTGCGCCGGCGGGGACGGCACGTGCAGGTCGGGCTGCTGCCGGGGGCGGCCGGCGGGGCGGTCCTGCCGATGGAGCGGGTGATCGGCTGGGAGCTGGAGATCCTCGGCAGCCACGGGATGGCGGCGCACGCGTACCCGCCGATGCTGGAGCTGGTCCGGGCCGGAGTGCTGCGCCCGGACCTGCTGGTCACCTCGACGATCCCGCTCGACGCGGCCCCGGCCGCGCTCGCCGCGATGGGCACGGCCCCGGGGCGCGGGGTCACGATCATCCTGCCGCGATCGGGCCCGGCGGGCTGAGCCGGTCACCATGCCGCCGCTGCGTCCCTAGCCGACGTCCGCCGAGTCGGCGTGCGCCTGGTCGGCGTGCGCCGAGTCGGCGGCGGGCAGGCCCGTCACGTCCTGGACATGGCGCAGGCTCGGTTCCAGCAGGACCGTGTGGAGCCGCTGGAACACCTGGCGGGCCGCCACCGCGTTCCAGTCCGCCGGCAGGAGTTCGGTCGGCAGGCCCGGGTCGAGGTACGGGAGGCGGCGCCACTGGGTGAGCAGCGGCACGTAGTGGCGGAACGCCTGCGCGGGGTCCGGCTCCGAACCGGCGCTCAGCAGCGCGTCCGCCACGGGCGCGTAGGCGTCGGTGAAGGCCGCGTACTGCTTCTGGATCGCGGGGAAGTCCCACCACGAGCTCACCGTCTCGGGCAGGTCGCTGAAGGCGGCGTACTCGGCGGCGAACAGGTGGACGTAGTCGCTGAGTCCGAGGCGTTCGAGCATGCCGCGCGCGTCGTCGAGCAGCCGTCCGGGCGCCAGCCACACGCCGGGGGCGATGTTGCCGAAGCCGAGCCAGGTCAGCCGGGTGCGCAGCTGGTAGCGGTGGGAGCGCTCGGATTCCGGTACGGAGAAGACCGCCATGACCCAGCCGTCGGCCAGGTCCGCGGGTTCGAGGCTGGCGAAGATCCGGCGGTCGCCCTCGTCGAAGACGGGGTGGGCGGCCGGGCTGAGGCGGTACCCGGTGGCGCCGCGGCGCTCCGGTTCGAGGACTCCGCGCTTCTTGAGGCGCGAGATGGCCGAGCGGACCGCCGGGCCGTCGACGTCGAGTTCCCCCATCAGCGTGATCAGGTCCGCGATGGAGATCCAGCCGCCGAGGCGGCGCAGGAACGCCCCGTAGACCGTGTTGATCAAGGAGCTGGGCCGAAGGGGGCTGTCCGACATGATCGCCTTCCGTTGTACGCGGTCGCGATCATATCGGGGCCCCCTCCGGACTACGCGGGCAGCGGCGACTGCGCGTACGCGCCCGAGAGCAGGTGCCCGGCCCCCGGGGCCACCGCCGCGAGGTCCAGGGAACGCAGCATCTGGTGGGCGGTGCAGACGGCCGCGGACACGACCGGCTTGCCCAGGAGCTGTTCGGCCTCCTCGATGGCTCCCAGGGACGGCATCTGCACGCACGCGGAGAGGACGACCGCGTCCGCGTCGGAGTACTCCAGCGCCCGGGCGAGTCCGGGCAGCCGGGCCGGGTCGTGGGCGGCGACGTCGAGGTTGTCCGGGATCTCCAGGGCCCGGTGGTCCAGGACCTCGATGCCCTCGTGGCCGATGTAGTCGACCACGGTTCGGGTGAGCGGGCGCATGTAGGGGGCGAGCAGCACGATCTTCCGGGCGCCGATCGTGTGCAGTCCGTGGACGAGGGCGCCGGCGCTGGTGACCACGGGCGCCGGGCCGCCGTTCTCCACGGTGCGCAGGTGCAGCCGTTCCTGGGCGGCACGGTGGTAGCCGAGGCCCATGCTCATGATGGCGACGAGGCAGGCGTACCCGAGGACGTCGACGCGGGCGTCGGAGAGTTCCACGGCGCAGCGGTCGGAGTCGGCGTCCATGGCCTTGAGCTGCTCCGGCGTCACATGGGTCATGCGCATCCGGCTGGAGTGGAAGGTGAAGTCCTCGTCGGGTACGAGGCTGCGGCGGGCCCGCAGGATCGCGGGTACCTCGGTTTCCATGGTGACGTTGGAGCTCGGCACGATCTGGCCGATGCGGTAGGTGCGGGAGGGCACGGGTACTCCTCAGCGGGCGTCGACGACGGGGTTGGTCAGGGTGCCGATCAGCTCGACGGTGGCCTCCACGGTGTCACCGGGGACGAGGAACTCCGGCGGGACCATGCCGGCGCCGACGCCGGACGGGGAACCCGTCGCGATGACGTCACCGGGCTCCAGGGTCACCCCGGAGCTGATGTCGGCGATGAGGCGGGCGATGGGGAAGAGCATGTGCCGGGTGTTCGACTTCTGCTTGGTGACGCCGTTGACCCGCAGCGACAGGTCCAGGGCCATGGGGTCCGGGATCGCGTCCGCCGTCACGACGACCGGGCCGAAGGGGGCGTAGGAGTCCTGGCCCTTGGAGAAGAACCACTGGCCGGAGCGGCGCTGGTCGCGGGCGCTGATGTCGTTGACGATGCCGAAGCCGAAGATGTGCTCGTACGCCTCCTCCTCGGTCACCCGGAAGGCGGTGCGGCCGATGACGACGGCGAGTTCGCACTCCCAGTCGAGCTGGGTGGTGAGATCGGCGTTGTGCAGGATGGGCTGCCCCGGGCCGGTGACGGCGGTGGCGGGCTTGGAGAACAGGACGGGGCGCGGGGGGAGGTCCCGGTCGGTGTCCAGGCTGCGGCTGGACTCCTCCACGTGCTCGATGTAGTTGAGGCCGACCCCGATGATCTTGCCGGGGCGGTGCGGGGCGCGCAGGGTGACGTCGTCCAGCCGGTGGACGGCGCCGGCCGGGCGGCTCGCGGCAGCCTCGGCGACCAGGCGCCGGGCGGCCTCCAGGACGGCGGGGCCCGCCTGGATGAGGGAGAGCAGGTCGTACGGGAGGGGGACGCCCGCGTGGTCGGCCAGGGCGGCGAGGTCGAAGACGAGGCCGTCGGACTCGGCGCCGAGGCGCAGTGTGGAATCGCCGGTGGTGAAGGTCAGCAGTCGCATGGAGGCTCCTCGGGGGTCAGGCGGTGACGGGCTGGTGGCCGCCGTGGTCGGCGTACGCCTCTTCCCGGTGGAAACCGAGCGAGCGCATGACGGGGAAGTCGTTGAAGGAGAAGAGACAGGCGTCCTCGGACCGGTCCGGGTTCTGGTGCTCGTGCCAGGCCCAGGACGGGACGCAGAAGATGTCTCCCTCCGTCCACTCGAAGCGCCGGCCCGCGATCACCGAGACCCCGCGCCCCTTGGCCGCCGTGTAGATCACCGAGCCGGTGTGGCGGTGGGCCTTCGTGGCCTGGCCCGGGCGCAGCAGCTGCATGTGGGCGCCCATGGTGGGCATGACGGAGCCGCCGGTGACCGGATTGGTGTACTCGGCGATGACCCCGTCGTACGGGGAGCCCTCGGTCGCCTCGGCCAGGCCCAGCAGCGCCTCGTACGTGGGCTCCCACGGGTAGGCGAGCAGCGGCGAGTACGGCCGGGTCCACTTCTCCGTGCCGTTCGGCAGCAGATGGGCGGCGTAGGTCAGGACGGAGGAGTTGATGACCTTTCCCGGGGTCTGGTGCAGCTCGGGGTGCACCTCGTAGAACCCGGCGTCCAGGGCGTTGACCAGGGGGATGTCGAGTCCGTCCTGCCAGATGACGGGCGCGTCGTCGGCATCGTTGCCGTGTTCGTGCCAGGTGCCGTTCGGGGTGATGGCGAAATCGCGGGGGCCGACCTTCAGTTTCTGGCCGTCGACGACCGTCCAGGCCCCGGTGCCCTCGTGGACGAAGCGCAGGGCGGCGGCCTGGTGGCGGTGTGCGGTCATGGCCTCGCCGGGGCCCATGATCTGCAGGCCCGTGTAGAGGAGTCCGGCCGCGGCGCTGACGTCCCGGCGGCCGGGGTTGACGAGCATGACCACGCGGCGGCCCGCGTCGTCGGCCTTGACGAGCCCGAGGGCCTTGTGGACGAGCGGGCGCAGGTCCGCGTAACGCCACAGCACGGGAACGGACCTGGGCTGCGGGTACCAGGGCTCGATGTCGTTGGCGACGGTCCACAGGGCGCCGGCGTCGAGGGCGCCGAGCTCTTCGTAGTAGGCGGTGAGTTCGGGGGTGTCGGACACCCGGGCACGGCCGAGCGCGGTGTCGTCCTGTTCCGTGGTCATGCGTCCTCCTCGGAGGGGGTGGTCGGTGGGGCCGGGGGCACGGTGAACGTCACCGGCGGGCGGGGGCGGTTGTCGACTTCGAGGCGGAAGACGTCGAAGCGGTTGTAGTGGCCGACGATGTCGTGCATCTGCTTGGGCTGGATGCAGCGGGCGAGGTCGATCTCGCCGTAGACGATTCCCTCGTCGTCGACGAGCGGTTCGGAGACGGGGCGGCCGTCGGGGCCGAAGATGCCCGACAGCGCGCTGCGCGGGCGGGTGAACTGCTTGCGCAGTTCCTCGTCGTCCCCGGCGAGGGCGTCGACGATCTCCGGGGAGACGGTGGAGCAGGCGACGACGGAGAAGACCTTGCCCTCGAAGCTGTGGGCGGCGGTGCGGACGGCGATGGCGTCCGCCATGTCGTAGTCGGCGGGGGCCACCGGCAGGGCGATGTAGCAGGAGGCGTGGATCAGTTCGCCCTGGGCGAGCAGGGCGAAACGGGCCAGGGTGTTGGTGTTCTCGCCGCAGGCCAGCACGCCGAGCGGCCCGACGGGGGTGGAGTGCACGCGCAGCGAGCTGCCGTCCCCGCCGGTCCAGGTGAGCTTCTCCGCCCAGGTGGGCACCAGCTTGCGGTGCACGCCCAGGAGTTCGCCGTCCGGGGAGATGGTGAGCAAGGTGTTGTGGAGGACGCCGAGGCTGTACGGGACCCGCTCGTTGACGCCGATGACGAGTGTGACGCCGTACTGCCGGGCGGCGGTGCGCAGGGTGTCGACGTGGGGGCCGGGCACGTCGACCGAGGCCCGCTGGAGCCGTTCGAACCAGGGCGACCCCTGGACCGGGTTCATCGTCCAGTTCCAGTACGGGTATCCGGGGACGAACACCTCGGGGAACACGACGAGTTCGGCGCCGTTGCCCGCCGCCTCGGCGATCAGGGCGACGGCCTTGTCGACGGTTGCGGCGGGGTCGAGGTAGACGGGTGCGGCCTGGACGGCCGCCGCCGTGAAGCGGCGCAGGTTGTCCATGAGGAGCTCCCCCTATCGGTGGGCGGGTGCGGGTGCGCGCGGCAGCCAGCGCCGGTGGACGGGCGGGGCGGGCTTCCGCAGGAGTTCGAGCCGGGGCGGTACCCGGTCGGTGCGCGCGGCGGGCGGGCGGCTGCGCCCCGCCGCCCAGGACCGCGCCCAGGGCGCCGCGGGCCCCTGGTAGCCCTGGGCGGCCGCGGCGTGCAGGGTCCACAGGGGATCGTGGAGCTGGGCGCGGCCGACACCGCAGAGGTCGGCCCGGCCGGCCAGGATGATCGAGTTCACGTCGTCGTACGTGGAGATCGCGCCGACGGCGATGGTGGGGACCCCGGTGGCGTTGCGGATCAGGTCGGCGTACGGGGTCTGGTAGCTGCGGCCGTAGCGGGGCCGCTCGTGGGCGACGACCTCACCGGTGGAGACGTCGATGGCGTCGGCGCCCGCCTCGGCGAGGGCGCGGGCGACGGCCACGGCGTCGGCCTCGCTGAGGCCGCCGTCGGCCCAGTCGGCGGCGGAGATCCGCACGATCAGCGCCTTCCCGAAGGGCCACACCGCCCGTACGGCGCGCAGCACTTCGAGCGGCAGGCGCAGCCGTCCCGCCAGGTCGCCGCCGTAGGCGTCGGTGCGGAGGTTGGTCAGCGGCGACAGGAAGCCGGAGAGCAGGTGGCCGTGCCCGTACTGGAGTTCCAGGACGTCGAAGCCGGCCCGGTCGGCGCGCCGGGCCGCCGCCGCGAAGTCCCGTACGAGCACGTCCATGTCGGCCCGGTCGGCCTCGCGCGGGACCCGGCTGTGCTCGTCCCAGGCCAGGCCCGAGGCGGCGATCGGCGGCCCGTCGCCGGTGGTCGCGCGGCGACCGGCGTGGGTGAGCTGGATGCCGAGGCAGGTGTCGGACTGGCCGTGGACGAAGTCGGTGACGCGCCGCCAGGCCGCTTCCTGTTCGTCCGTCCACAGCCCGGGGCAGCCGGGGCCGCTGCGGCCGTCGGCGCTGACGGCGGTCATTCCGGCGAGGACCAGGCCGGAGCCGCCCAGCGCCTGGGTGCTGAGGTGGACGAGGTCGAAGTCGCCGGGGACTCCCTCCCGCGCGGTGTCCAGCGCGGTGGGCGGTACGACGACCCGGTTGCGGAGCAGCAGGCCACCGAGGCGGAACGGCCGGAACATCGGCGGGACGTCCGGCGAAGCGGGGTCGCAGGACGCCGAGTTGACGGCCCCGGTGAAGCCCGCGTCGCGCTCGCGCAGGTTGTCGTAGGTGACGCGGCGGCTGCGGGTCAGGAGGTTGAAGGCGAACTGGTGCGGTTCCTGGCCGGTGTACCGGCCGATGTTCTCGAACCACTCCAGGCTGGCCTGGGCGGCACGCTGGGTGGACTCCACGACCGGCTTGCGCTCCTCCTCGTACGCGGCGAGCGCCGTCGGCACGTCCGGGTGTTCGTGCAGGCAGGCGGCCAGGGCGAGGGCGTCCTCCATGGCGAGTTTGGTACCGGAGCCGATGGAGAAGTGGGCGGTGTGGGCGGCGTCCCCGAGGAGGACGACATTGCCGTGGCGCCAGGTGCGGTTGCGCACCGTGGTGAAGCGCAGCCACTTGGAGTTGTTGGGGATCAGCCGGTGGCCGTCGAGATGCCCGGCGAGGAGCTCCTCGCAGCGCCGGATGCTGTCCACGTCGCTCGTGCCCGGCGGATGGTCCTTCCCGGCGAACTCCTCGAAGCCCGCGCGCCGCCAGGCGTCCTCGGCCATTTCCACGATGAAGGTGGAGCGGGTGTCGTCGTACGGGTAGGCGTGCACCTGGAGCGTGCCGAAGTCCTGCTCGTCGACGATGAAGGTGAAGGCCTCGAAGACCTTGTCGGTGCCGAGCCACATGTAGCGGCCGGCGCGTTCGTCGAGGTCGGGGCCGAAGGAGTCGGCGTAGGCGGCTCGGGTGGCCGACCGTACGCCGTCGCAGGCCACCACCAGGTCGTACGCGGCGGCCAGTTCGGCGGCCGGCGGGGCCTGGGTGCGGTAGCGGACGTCCACCGCGAGGGCGGCGCAGCGCGCCTGGAGGATCCGCAGCAGGTGCCGCCGGCCGAGGGCGGCGAAGCCGTGGCCGCCGGAGGTGAGGGTCCGGTCCCGGTAGCGGATGTCGATGTCGGTCCAGCGGGCGAACTCCGCGGACATGGCCTCATAGGTCTCGCGATCGGCCTGCGCGATGCCGTCGAGGGTCTCGTCGGAGAAGACGACCCCGAAGCCGAAGGTGTCGTCGGGGGCGTTGCGCTCCCAGACGGTGACCTCCCAGTGCGGGGAGAGCTGCTTGGCCAGGGCCGCGAAGTACAGCCCGCCGGGTCCTCCTCCTATGACTGCCACGCGCACGGCGTGCCTCCCAGTGGTTCCGAAGCGATGAGGAGTTCGGCCCGCTGCGGGCCCGCGGTGGTGAGCGCGGCCCGTACGTCGTCGGGCCAGGGGGTCGTCCCGGTCGCACGGGCGGCGGAATGGGCGACGACCATGGTTCCGGTGGCCGCCTCCACCCCCTGCTCCCCGTGGACCGTGAACGCGTAGTGGAGTGAGCTGCCGCCGACCTTGGTGACCCTCAGCTCGGTCCGGACCGCGTCCCCGAACCAGAGCCGTGCCCGGTAGTCCGCGTCGAAGTGGACGCGCGGCGTGCTGCCGAACAGGTGGGCCAGGCCCAGGCGGTGCAGCAGGACGGCCTCGGCCGCCTCGACCCAGCGCACGACGGTGGAGTGGTGGTAGTGGCCGGCGGCGTCGGTGTCGGTCCACTCGACACGGCGCTCGACGACCACGCTGGGCAGACTCGGCACGGGGACCTCCGGGGCGGGCGGCTCGGGGCGGGCGGCGGTGGACCGGGCCCGGCTGCGCAGTTCGGCGCGCTGGAGCTTCCCGGTACCGGTGCGCGGGAGTTCGGTCACGAACTCCACGGCCCGGGGGTACTTGTACGGGGCGATGGTCCGCTTGACGTGGCTCTGGAGCTCGCGGACCGTGGCCTCGCCTGCCGGGACGCCGGAGTGCAGGACGACGTACGCCTTGACGAGCATGCCGCGCCGCTCGTCCGGGGCGCCGACGACACCGCACTCCTCGACGTACGGGTGCGCGGCGAGCGCCTTCTCGACCTCGGGGCCCGCGATGTTGTAGCCGGAGGAGACGATCATGTCGTCGCTCCGGGCGACGTACCAGAAGTAGCCCTCCGCGTCGCGGACATAGGTGTCACCGGTGATGTTCCAGCCGTTCCGCACGTACGAGGACTGGCGCGGGTCCGCGAGGTAGCGGCAGCCGGTGGGGCCCGTGACCGCGAGGAGGCCGGGCTGCCCGTCGGGGACGGGATCGCCGTTCTCGTCGACGACGGCGGCGCGGTAGCCGGGGACCGGGCGGCCGGTGGAGCCGGGCCGGATGTCCTCGTCCGCCGCCGAGATGAAGACGTGCAGCATCTCGGTGGCGCCGATGCCGTCGATGATGCGCAGTCCCGTGGCCTCGTGGAACTCGTGCCACACCGGCGCCGGCAGCGGCTCGCCGGCCGATACGCAGCGGCGCAGCCCGGCCAGCCGGTCCGCCACCCCGGCCGCCATGATCGCGCGGTAGGCCGTGGGCGCGGTGAAGAGCACGGTCACCCCGTGGGCCGCGACGAGGTCCGCCAGCTCCCGCGGGGCCGCCTGCTCGATGAGCAGGGTCGCGGCCCCGACGTACAGGGGGAAGACCACGAGTCCGCCGAGCCCGAAGGTGAAGGCGAGCGGTGGCGTGCCCGTGAAGACGTCGTCCGGGCGGGGCTTGAGGATGTGCCGGGAGAACGTCTCGGCATTGGCGAGGACGTCGCGGTGGAAGTGCAGGGTCGCCTTGGGGCGGCCGGTCGTGCCGGAGGTGAAGGCGATCAGCGCCACGTCGTCGGCGGCCGTGGCGACGGTGGTGAAGCGGCCGTCCTTGGCCGCGCACCGCTCGGTCAGGTCTTCGGGGCCGGAGCCGCCGTAGGCGAGGACCGGCAGGCCGGCGAAGCCGACCGCGTCGAGTTCACCGGTGTAGCGGTGGTCGCAGAGGGCGACCGAGGGCCGGCTGATCTCGTGGAGCTCGGCGAGTTCGGCGGCCCGCAGCAGCGGCATGGTGGTGACGGCGACGCCGCCGGCCTTCAGGACGCCGAACCAGGCGGCCACGAGCCAGGGGTTGTTGGGGCCGCGCAGCAGGACGCGGTTGCCGGGGACCAGGCCGAAGTCCTCGGTGAGCACCTGGGCGACCTGGTTGGCCCGGCGCTGCAGCTCGCCGTAGGTCCAGCGCTCGGTCGGGGTGAGCAGGGCGGGGCGGTCCGGGCCCCGGCTCTCGACAACGTCGTCGAGCAGCCGCTGGGCGCAGTTGAGCCGGTCCGGATGGGCCAGCTCGGGCAGGTCGAAGTGGAATTCGGGCCAGAGGGGGAAGGGCGGCAGCCGGTCACGACAGAAGGAGTCGGCATGCGCGGAAGGGGAGAGCTCCATGGGGCGGCACCTCAATCAGGGAGCAGCGGGGGAGACGGGAGCAAGGTATGTCGAATATTTGGCGTCCGTCAACATTGCTCGATAGAAAGGGGATCCGGCAGCCGCTCGCGCGCATCGCCACGGGCCCCGCGGGCCGCTCAGGGCGCCGGTATGCGCACGCGGGCGGACTTGCCGAACTCATCGACGACGACGGAGAGTTCACCTCCCAGACCGGCGGCCATCAGCTGGACGATCAGCAGTCCGCGGCCGCCCTCGGAGTCCAGGTCGAGGCCGGAGTCCGGGTCGACGTCGGAGTCCAGGTCGAGGCCGGAGTCCGGGCCACCCTCGGAGTCCAGGTCGAGGCCGGAGTCCGGGTCGACGTCGGAGCCCGGGTCGACGCCGGAGCCCGGGTCGACGCCGGAGCCCGGGTCGACGTCGGAGCCCGGGTCGACGCCGGAGTCGAGGTGGATCTCGGTGCGGGGCGCGGGCAGTCGCGGGAGGGCCGCGCCCTGGTCGGCGACCTCCAGCCGGAGCCATCCGCCGTCACAGGCCACCCCCACCCGCATCCGGCCGGCACCCACGTGCCGGACGACGTTGCCGACGAGTTCGCTCACGGCCAGCAGCAGGACGTCCGACTCGTCGACGGGGACCCCCCAGCCTTCGAGCACGGCCCGCACACGGGCCCTGACCTGCGGGACGGTCGCCGGGACGGGGTCGGTGATCCAGTGGGTGACGTTCCGGACTGCGCTGCCGGCGGTGGTGAGCATGTGGTGCTCCCGGAGGGGGAAGGCGGCGCACCCGCTGAGTAGCTCGTGTAACTGGGCCCGAAGTTGGATCGCTCCTGGGCTTGTGGTCAGCGGAAACGCGTCGCTAGAGTTCGTGATTACACGTGTAACACGCTAGCTCTCTCCGGTGACCCGCGCAAGCATTTCGGACAATCCTCGCGAAGCCCCTGCCTGTGCCCCCTCACCGGGCCCGGCCGGCCGCCCCGGCCGGCACCGATCTGGAAGGGCCGCAATGACCCAATCCCCCCCGGCCGAGTTCGACATCGCCGACATGACCTGGCCGCCCCCGCCGTACCTGTCCCCCGTACCGCCCGTGACCGGCGAGGACGGCGTACGCCGCTTCGAGGGGGTCACGTACGCGACCAAGCCCGGCTACCGCCCGCGGCTCCTCGACGTCCAGGTGCCCGTCGGCGAAGGGCCGTTCCCCGCCGTCGTCTGGATCCACGGCGGCGGCTGGCTGGAGGGCGACCGCCGCTACCCGCCGCCGACCGTGCCCGCCGCCCTGCTGCACGGCTCGGTACTCGCGGCCGGGCTCGCGCTGGTCTCCGTCGACTACCGGCACAGCCTCGAAGCGCCCTTCCCGGCGCAGCTGCACGACGTGAAGGCCGCGATCCGCTACGTCCGCGAGTTCGCCGGCGTCCTCGGCATCGACCCCGACCGGATCGGCGTCTGGGGCGAGTCGGCGGGCGGCCACCTGGCCGCGCTCGCCGGTCTGGTCGGCCCCGGCACGCCGGACGGCGCGGCGCTGGAGGGCACGGAAGGAGTCGGCTCCGGGGAGACCGGGGTGCTGGCCGTCGTCGACTGGTACGGCTGCTCCGACCTCGTCGCCCTGGCCGCCCACCCCATGCCGCCGATGCCGTCGGGCGTCGAGTTCCCCGATCCGTACGAGGCCCTGCTCGGCGGAACCGACACCGAGCGCCCGGCGCTGGCGCGGGCCGCGAGCCCGGTGACGTACGCCACGGGCCCCCACCTGCCGCCGTTCCTGCTCGTCCACGGGACCGCGGACGGCCTGGTCCCGTACAGCCAGAGCGAGGTCCTCGCGGCGGCGCTGGAGGGCGCCGGGGGCGAGGTCACCCTGGAGCCCGTCGACAGCGCGGACCACATCTTCCTCGGCTCCCCGGACATCCCCGGGATCGTCGCCCGGAGCGTGGCCTTCCTGGCCCGGCACCTCGGTTCCACCGCCCTCTAGGTCCACCGCCCTCTAGGTCCGTTTCCGCCGTGGGAGGCGGCCCGGCCGCGCCCCCCGACGTCTTCCCAGATCACGTACGGCCGCGGGCCCCGCCCGCGGCGCGAGAGGCAGCCATGTCCAGAAAACCGGCCCCCGCCCGCTCCGCCAGAACCGACGGCCCCCGAGGTCGCGGCGGACCCGCCGTCTTGGCACTGGGCCTCCTGCTCCTGGGGGCCGCAGCGCTGGCGGCCCTCGTGGTCCGCTCGGACGTCGCCCATCCGCCCTTCCAGGGCCTGGACGACCAGTGGCTGGCATGGATGGGCGGTCCGCACGAAGGGCTGTACGCGGCCCTCGCCGCGGCCCTGAACTGGTTCGGCGGCCCCTTCGGTGTCGTCGTCCCGCTCGCCCTGCTGCTCCTGCTGCTCCTGCGCGGGCGCCGGGTGGCGGCCGGCTTCCTGCTGCTGGTCTACCTGGGCGGCAACGTGGTCGTCGTACAGGGGCTCAAGCACCTGGTGGACCGGCCGCGCCCGGCGGATCCCCTGGTCCGCGTCGACCACGGCTCCTTCCCGTCCGGGCACGCCGCATCGGCCGCGCTCCTCGTCGTCATCGTCGGGGCGCTGCTGGTTCCGGCCGCCCGGCGGCGGCTGTGGTGGCCGGCGGGCGCGGCCTTCACGCTCGCGATGATGTGGAGCCGTACCTGGCTGCACGCGCACTGGCTCACCGACACCGTGGCCGGCGCCGCCGCGGGCGCGGGGGCCGGGCTGGTGGCGTGGTGGCTGCTGCGGCCCGCGCTCGCCCGGGAACGCGAACGTGTCCGCGGCCGCCGGGGGGCAGCCGCGGGCACTCCGGGCTCCGTGCCCGCGTCCGAAGCCGCTCCTGTGGGGTCATGAGCGGCGGCTGATGCGGGCCGGGTGTCCGGCCGAGGGGCCGGGGGACGCTTCCCCCGGCCCCTCAGGAGGTCTCGCGGTGGACGAGGACGGCTTCCACGTCCGGCAGCGGCGACGCCGTTCCGGTCTCGATCAGCTCGTGCACAGCATCCGCGATCAGCGCGGACGACGGCAGGTCGAGGCGGACCGTGGTGAGCGCGGGCCGCTGGAGCGCGGAGAGCACGAGGTCGTCGCAGCCGACCAGGGCGACGTCGTCCGGTACGGAGATGCCCTCGGCCTGGAGGGCGTGCAGGAGCAGCGCGGCGTACTCGTCGTTGTAGGCGAAGACGGAGTCCAGGTTCAGGCTGTGCCACTGCCGGGCGAGGGCGGTGGCGGATTCGCGGGTGTAGGCCAGCTCCACCGGGGTGACGGTGGCCATGTGGCGGGCGGCGACCGACTCGGCGCCCGCGAGGCGCGGCTGGGCGAGCGTGCCGAGGCCGCGTTCCCGGGGCATGACGACGCCGATCCTGCTGCGGCCGCGGCCGATGAGGTGCTCGGCCGCGGTGGCGCCGATGTGGGCGTGGTCGAAGCCGACGGTGTGCACGCCCTCGACGGGGTGGGACGCGAAGGCGAGCAGGCCGCGCACCCCGGCGCGGCGCAGCAGTTCGGCCGCCTGGGCGGTGAAACGGTCGCCGTCCATGGCGACGACGGCCGCCGGGCGCAGTTCCGCCCAGGCCCGGGCGGCGTCGAGGGGGTCGGTGAAGCGGCCCGCGTGCAGCACGGCCGTGTAGCCGCGGCGGTCGAGCTCGCTGTGCAGGTCGTCGACCCAGTCGCTGACGAGGCGGCCGATCGCGGAGATCGCGGTGGGCATCAGGACGAGGTTGCTGCGGCCGGCCCGCAGGGACCGGGCGGCGGCGTGCGGCACGTAGCCGAGCTGCCTGGCCGCCTCGAGCACACGGTCGCGGGTGCTGTCGCTGACGCGGTGGCCCGGAGTGTCGTTGAGGACGAAGGAGACGGTCGCGCGCGACACCCCCGCGAGCCGGGCCACGTCCGCGCTGGTGATCGACGCGGGGACGGGTGTGTCTTTGGCCATGACGTCCCTCGACGCTCCTTCTGCTGGGTTTGCACCTTCCTTCAGGTTACACGAGTTAGATCAAGGGAGCGGGGGTGCGATCAGGCGTGCGCTCAGGCGTGCGGGGACCCGGCCGGCCCGGTCGGCCCGCTCCGCTCGTGCAGGAGCCGGGAGGGTCCGGCGAGGTCGGCGAGGGCGGTGATCACGGAGTCGAAGCGCATCGTGGTGCGCGTCCGCGTGTCGTACGGCTGCCACCGCGGCAGGTCCGGATGGTTGGGGTCGCCGGTGCGGACGAAGGCGATCCAGGCCCGGTGCATGGCGTACGCGAGGCCGTCCCGGACGGCGGGGGTGAGCCCGGCCAGGAAGGGGGCGTGCGACCACTGGTCGAAGTTGTCGAAGACGAAGGGGAGTTCGAGGCAGTGCGCGGCGCCGAGCCGGCCCTCGTACGCGGGCGTGGGCAGGTCGAACTGATAGGCCCACACGGGCCTGTCCAGCGCGGCCCTGGCCTCGGCCAGCCGCACGGCGGGGACCCGGAAGAGCTCGTCCGTGATCAGGTCCATGAGCACGTCGGCCGGACGGGCGCCGGGGCGGGCCCTCTCGTACGCCGCGTACACCTCGGGGGCGGCTTCGGCGCCGAAGGTCTCGGCGATCCGGCCGGTCACCTGCTCGCGGGTGGCCGCGGCGTACCCCTCGTCGAGCGCGAAGCCGAAGTTCGCCTCTTCCCTGGTCCAGCCGATCATGACGTCGATGCCGGTCGCCGGTCCGTGCAGCAGGGCCTCCGCCGGGTGGCGGCGCAGGGTGGTGCCGTCGACCACGGGCAGGAAGGGCGTCGGCCAGTACCCCCACCGCGTCGTCAGCGCGAACAGTCCGGCGCCCGCTCCGATCAGATCGGGCCAGGGCAGGGCGCGCAGTTCCGCCGCGTCCTCGGCGCCGGCCAGCTCCAGGTAGGCGGCGGTGCGCTCCAGGTACGCGGCCGGGCCGGGGAGGTCCAGGCCGAAGGGCGGGCTCTGCAGGATCACCCGCTTGACGAGGCCCTGGGCCTGCGGATGCCCGGCGAGCGCGGCGGTGGACACCGCGCCGCCCGACTGGCCGGCGACCGTGATGGACTCCGGGTCGCCGCCGAGGGCGGCGATGTTCTCCTTCACCCAGCGCAGGGCGGCGAGCTGGTCGGAGAGCCAGGGATTGCCGCTCTCGCCGCTCTCGTCGCTCTCGTCGCTCTCGCCGCCCTCAGGGCCGAGGTAGAGGTAACCCAGCGGCCCGATGCGGTAGTTGACGCTGACGACGACGAGGTCGCCGTCGCGCGCGAAGGTCTCGCCGGAGTAGCCGGGAAGCGAGCCCGAACCGGACACGAAGCCGCCGCCGTGGATCCAGACGAGCACGGGGCGGCGGGCGGTGTCGGCGGCGGGCGTCCAGACGTTGAGGGTCAGGCAGTCCTCGTCGAAGGGGGGCGACCCGTGCCCGCCGAGCACCGGGTCGCCGCCTTCCCGGTACATCTGCGGCGCGCTCGGGCCGTCGGCGGTGGCGTCGCGCGTTCCGCTCCAGCCCGGATGCGGCCGGGCGGGCCTCCAGCGCAGGTCACCGACCGGCGGCGCGGCGTACGGCACGGCCCGGAAGACGGCGAGACCGTCTTCGATCGCGCCGCGGAGCCGCCCTGCGGGCAGGTCCACCACCGTCGTGTCCTCGCCTGGGGAGTGAGCCATGAGCTGGTCCTTCCTGGTGGCGCGCGGGGTGCGCACCGACGCCACCGACACTATTGCGGAAAATTCTCGACCGTCAACTCTTCACGATATTGGGCGGATGTCACAGCCACAGGCTGTCCGAGGCCATGCGCTCCGCCTCCGTCCGCAGGAGCGGGGCGAAGATCCGCCACAGCACCAGACAGGTTCCGGCGCCGACCAGGGCGCCGGCGAACGTGTCGCTGAGCCACTGGGCGTGCAGCCAGGTCCTGCTTCCCATCATGGCGAGGACGTACGTGGCCGCGACGGGCCACCACCAGCGGCGGGCCCGCGGCGGGAACACCACCAGCGCCACCACGATCACCAGGGTCACGGCACTGAACACCTGGCCGGAGGGGTACGAACCGTCGTTGACCAGGACCGACGGGTGCGGCGGACGCGGGCGGTCGGCCAGCGCCTTGAGGGGCAGCAGCACCAGGACGTTGGCCACGACGGTCGCGGCGAAGACGAAGAGCGCGGAGCGCCAGCGGCCGTAGACACAGAGGATGCCGATCAGGGCGAGCGGGACGACCAGCCCGAGCGGGCCGCCGAGCCGGTCGAGGACGAGCGTGAACCCCCCGCCCCCGTCGAGGGCAGAGCCGTCCACCGAGGCGGCCCACTGGTCGTCGACACCCTGGAAGAAGGGCCGCTCGCCCACGCGGAGCAGGAGCGCGACGAGGAGCGGTACGAGCAGGAGGGCGATCCCGCAGCCGAGCGCGTAGCGCGGCGGAGCGGCCGGCAGGTGATGTGGCGGCGGCGGTACGCGGGTGGACAGGGGCGCCATGGCGAGCCTTTCGGGTACCCCGGGCCCGCCCCAGCGGGGGGACGAAAAGCGGGCGCGGGAGGGGACGGGGGCGGGGAGCTGCTGATCGGCGAGCGGGGAGCGGGGAGCGGTGGACGGTGATCGGTGATCGGTGATCGGTGATCGGTGATCGGTGATCCGCGGACGGCGATCGGCGGACGGTGATCGGCGGACGGTGATCGGCGGACGGTGATCGGGAGCATGTCCGGCCAGACCCGGCGAAGGGAGCGGCCCCGGCGGCAGACCCGCCCGGATCCATCGCACGCCGTGCGGCGCGGCACCGGATCGACGCACCGCGCCAGACATCCCTGACGCAGGCCTGCGCGGCGTGGACCCCTCGACGCCCGGGTGCGAGGGCAACACCCCAGCGGTTGGCCGGAATTGTGCCCCGGCAGGGGTGCGGAGTGCGGTACGCCGAGGGACGCGGCACCGGCGGTGGCCGGAGCGACGCAGCGCCGAAGCCCGACCGGGCCGGCGGTCCGGCGGTGGCCGGGGAACGGTGTCGCGCGGGGCGGGACGGGCCGCGCGACGGGATCGTCGCGTTGCGGCACGGAGTATGGCCGATACGTGACCGCCGCCACAAGGGCGGTGGTTACACGTCATGGCATGCCGGGTCCGCATGCCGGGTCTCCCGTCGGTCACGATCTGCACAACGGCCGTGCACAACCCCTGGCGGCGGCTGGAAATGGGTGCTACACAGTGTCCAGCGCCGGTGGTAACACGTGTAAATGACGGCTGTCGGACCGCGCCCGTCCGCCGCGTCTCCCGGCGCCCTCGCCTCCCCGCCGCCCGCCGCCCGCACGCGGCGCCCCGCCGCCCCGCTCGTCACCTCCCCGCTCCGTTCCCGAGGAGTCGTCATGGCCCTGCCCGACGTCGTCGATCCCGTACCCGCGGCCCCCGAACCTCCCCGCCAGCGCGGGCTGCTGCCCCTGCTGCTGTTCGCCAACGCCGCCATGCTGGCGGTCTACATGGGCGTGGGCTCCGTCCTGCTGCCGCTCCAGATCGCCGCGATCGACCCCGACAACAAGGTCGCGCTCCTGGGCCTGATCGGCGGCATCAGCTCGATCTTCGCGACCGCCTTCAACCCGATCGCCGGCGCCCTCTCCGACCGCAGCGGGCGCCGCAGCCCCTGGATCCTGGGCGGCGCCGTCGCCGCGCTCGCCGCCCTGGCCTTCCTCGGCAGCGTGAGCACCGCGCTCCTCGTCGGCATCGGCTGGTGCCTGGTCCAGGCGACCATGAACGTCTACCAGGCGGCGGTCACCGCGATCGTGCCCGACCGCATCCCCGCCGCCCGCCGCGGCACCGCGTCCGCGCTGGTCGGGCTGGGTCTGCCCATCGGCGGCACGGTCGGCGTCCTCGTCGCCTCGCAGACCGCGGACCACCTGCGCACCGGCTACCTCGTCTTCGGCGCCATCGTCGCCGGAGCGGCGCTGCTCCTCACCACCTTCTGCCGGGACCTCCCGCGCCCCGAGTCCGCCCCGGCCGGGGCCGCCGTGGCCGCCGGGGCCGCCCGACCCAAGGGCGGCGGGCTCGCCGCCTTCCTCTCGGCCCTCGGCAACCACGACTTCCGCTGGGCCTTCATCGGCCGCGCCCTGATGGTCCTCGGCTACTTCTCCGTCGTCGGCTACCAGCTGTACATCCTCGACGACCACATCGCGCTGCCCGCCGGGCTGACCCCGCCCGCCGCGATGGCGATCCTCACGCCGGTGTCCATGGTCGCGATGGCCGTCTCCACGGTGCTCGGCGGCCTGCTGTCCGACCGGCTGAACCGCCGCAAGGTGTTCGTCGGCGTCTCGGCCGCCCTCGCCGGACTCGTCATGGCGGTGCCCGTGGTGAGCCCGACATGGACCGGCATGCTCGTCTTCAGCGCGCTCAACGGCCTCGCCTTCGGCTGCTTCATGGCCGTCGACACCGCGCTCGTCACCCTGGTCCTCCCCCGGGCCGAGGACGCCGCCCGCGACATGGGCGTCCTCAACATCGCCAACGCCGGCCCGCAGGTCGTCGCTCCCTTCGTCGCCTCGGCGATCGTCACCGGGCTGGGCGGCTACACGCCGCTCTTCCTGGCCGGCGGGGCCCTGTCCCTGATCGGCGCGCTCGCCATCCTCCCGATCCGCAGCGTGCGCTGACACCGAACTCCGGCGGGCGCGCGCCGAGGGTCCCGCGCCCGCCGGTCACCACCCCCTCTCACCCTCTCCTCCCTGTCCTCCGAAGGAGCACCCCTGTGAGACGCAAGCGAGTTCTGCCGCTGGCCGCCCTGATGCTGTGCACTCCGGCCCTGGCCGGCACGGCACCCGCGGCCGCCTCGCCACGGACCGCGCCCCCGGCCGCCGGCCCGCTGCGGATCCTGCTCACCAACGACGACGGCTACAACGCGCCCGGCATCCGGAAGGCGTTCGAGCGGCTGACCGCTGCCGGACACGACGTCACGATCGTCGCGCCGCTCACCAATCAGAGCGGTACCGGTACGAAGATGATGAGCGCGCCCACCCTCACGGTGAAGCACCCCGAGCCCAAGGTGTGGGCCGTGGACGGCACACCGGGCGACTCCGTCGCCTTCGGGCTGGCCGAGGTCTTCGCGGACGAGGCCCCCGACCTGGTGGTCTCGGGCACCAACTTCGGCCCGAACGTCGCCGGACTCGCCACCCACTCGGGTACGGTCGGCGGCGCCGTCGCCGCGCTGGAGTCCGGCGTCCCCGCCATCGCGCTGAGCACCGGCGGTGTGACCGCACCCGACCCGGTCACCACCGTCAACGCGATGGGCCCGACGCTCGACTTCGCCGTCAAGCTGATCGACCGGCTGCGGGCGCGGGCCCGGTCCGGCCCGCTGCTACCCAAGGGCGTCGGCCTCAACGTCAACCACCCCGTGGTCGGCGCGGACGGCACGGGTACGGCCGCCGGTGTGGCCGCGACCTTCCAAGATCCGCAGAACTTCCTCCAGCCGGACTTCACCGATTCCGGCGACGGCACCTGGAAGGTGACCGTGAAGGTCGCGCTGCGTCCCGCGGCCAAGGGCGGCGACATCGAGGCCGTGAGCGCGGACCGGATCGCCGTCAGCCCGATGAACGCCGACTGGAACACCGGCCCGGCCGACCACGCCCTGGCCTCCGCCCTGATCACGGGGCTCCGCCCGTAGGCACTGTCCCACCCATAGGACGGCCGGGGGCGCGGCGAGTGGTGCGCCCGCCCCGCCCCCGGCCTTCGGTCACACCCCAGGAGGACCGATGAAGTGGCCCGGCAAGCGGCTTACTTCGGCAAGACCCCTGCTCGGCACGGCCCTCGCGCTGGCAGCCCTGCTCACCTCGGCGCTGCCGGCGGCGGCGCTGCCCGGTGGCACGGCCGGTTCCGGCGCGTCCGACGGATCGTCGCGCCCGGTGGTCGCCCTCGCGCAGGGCGCCCTGCGGGGACAGACGCGGGACGGGGCGCAGGAGTTCCTCGGCGTCCCGTACGCCGCTCCCCCGGTCGGGGTCGCACGGCTTCGCCCGCCGCGGCCGGCGCCCCGGTGGACCGGGGTGCGGGAGGCCGACCGGCAGGCTCCCGCGTGCCTGCAGTTCTCGCCGTTCGGGCTGCGTGATCCGCGGGCCGCCGACGAGGACTGCCTGTACCTGGACGTCTACCGGCCCCGGACGGCCCGTCCCGGAGCCCGGCTCCCGGTGGTCTTCTGGATGCACGGGGGCGCATACAGCCAGGGCACGGGAACCCAGTTCGGCGGGCGCACCATGGCCGATCTCACCCAGACCGTGGTGGTGAGCATCAACTACCGGCTGGGGCAGCTCGGTTATCTGACTCTGCCCGAGCCGGCCGAGGGCAGCTCCCCGCGCTCCGGGTCCTTCGGGCTCATGGACCAGATCGCGGCCCTGCGGTGGACCCGGGAGAACATCGCGGCGTTCGGCGGGAACCCGGACAGTGTCACGGTCTCCGGCCAGTCCGCGGGCAGCGGTTCGGTCTGTGCACTGCTCGCCGCTCCCTCGGCCGCGGGCCTGTTCCACCGGGCCGTGCTGCAGAGCGGACCGTGCACCTTGCTGCGTACGCCCGACAGCGCGCGGGCCGAGGCGCAGGCGCGGGCCTTCGCCGCGCGGGCGGGGTGCCCCGGTCCGGCCGGGGTCGCGACCTGTCTGCGCGGCGCCTCGGGAGCGGCCCTGGTGGACGCGGCCCGTACGCTGCCCACCCCGGGTCCGGCCTCCGGCGACGGCCTGCTGCCGGTCGATCCGGAGCAGGCGATCCGCGGCGGGACGTGGAACAAGGTGCCGGTCCTGATCGGGAGCACCCGCTCCGAGGCCCGCTTCTTCGTCGCCCTCAGCCAGCCCGGGCTGACGCAGGAGCAGTACACGGCGCAGATCCTGGCGGCTTACGGGGACGCGGGGGCCGAGGTCCTCGCCCGTTATCCGGTCGCGGACCACGGGTCGCCCTACCTGGCGCTGTCGGCCGTCATGACCGACTCGTCCTTCGCCTGCCACACCGCGTGGACGGCGGAGCTCTTCGCCTCCCAAGTGCCGACGTACGCCTACGAGTTCGACGACCCGCAGTCGCCGACGCTGGCCGGGGCGCAGGTGCCGGGACTGGACGAGTCGAACGCGCACAGCGCGGAGCTGGCCTACCTCCACGACTTCACCATGGGCGACCGCCCGCTGACCCCGGTCCAGGTCGCGCTGGCGACCCGGATGAAGCGCTACTGGGGTGCTTTCGCGCGCTTCGGTGCTCCCGCCGTGCCGGGGCAGACCCGGTGGCCGGCGGTCGTCCCCGGCTCCGGCGCCGCTCCGGTCCTCACCCTCAACCCCTCGTCCATCACCGCGAGTTCGTCGTTCGCGGCGGACCACCAGTGCGCGTTCTGGCGGACCCGGCCGCCCCTGCCCTTCTAGGCCCTGTCCGGCGAGGTCCGTCGGCGGCGCCCGCGCCGGACCGTGAAGACCGCCGCGAGCGCCACGAGGGCCGCCGACACCGTCAGGAGCCACACCGGAACGCCGTCGCCCACCGTGAGCAGCTCGTCGTGGTAGACGGTCCGGCGGTAGGGGGTGTCCTTGGCGGTGGCGCGCAGTTCGTGGTCGCCGTCGATGCGGTCCGGCTCCGGGAACTCCTGGTCGATCGCTGTGAGGAACACCGGCTTGCCGCCGGTGAGTTCGGCGAGCGGGGCGCCCTTCGCGGTCACGGTGCCCGCGAAGGTCACCTTCGGTGCGGAGCCGCCGATCGGGGAGCCGGGCTCCATGCGGTGGTCGGCGAGCACGTACAGCCCGAGGGACTGGGGGGTCTTCGCCATCCGGGAGAGCCGCATCGGGTAGACCAGCCGGTCGCTGTCGAAGCGGATCTTCAGCGGGTCCAGGGTGCCCTGCAGCTTCTTGCCCTGCTGCCGCGGGGCGAGACGGACGGCGACGTACTCCCACTTCTGGTCGACGTAGGGCTTCAGTTCGGTGGCGAGGCCGTCGGGCAGCTTGAAGCCGTTGCTCTCCAGCCAGGTCCGCAGCGCGTCCGGGTCGGTCGCGGTGAGGCGCGCGACGTCGAAGTCGCCGAGCTGCTCCCGGCCCACCACCCCGACCGAGGGCGCCCCGGCGGCGGGCGCGTCTCCGACCATGCCGTCCCGGGAGCCGGAGGAGAAGGGCCAGTCGCGCTCGCGCGGCCAGAAGTAGTGACGGGTCCTCTCCTGCGGCTCGGTCATCCGGGAGAGCTCGCCGAACATGGCCCCGTCCGCGAGCTCCACCGTGGCCCGCCCCGGCACCGGCATGATCCAAGCCGCCCGGGGCGCGTCCCCGCGGACGACGAACCGCATCACGATCTGTTCCGTGCGGCCGTCCCAGCGCACGACCGAGGTCTCCTTCTCGACCCCGATCCGCGCATAGCCCTCAGGGATCATCGCCCCGCACCCGCACGCCCAAGCGGGGTTGACCAGCGAGCCCACCTGGGTCGCGAGCAGGGCGAACAGCAGGACCAGAATTCTTCGTTTCATCCACACGGGGTCTCAGACGACGGCCCGCGTGATCCGGTTCCGGCCCGCGGCTCAGCTGCCCGAGCCGGTGCGGACGGCGTTGCGCCAGACCGTCACGTCCAGCGTCATGTACTTGCTGGGGGAACCCTCGGGGGAGAACCCCTGCACCGTCACGAGGCCCATGTGGCCGGTGCCCGTGGTGACGCAGATCTGCCGCCCCTTGGCGAGCTTGGTCAGATAGATGTTCTTGGCGAACCGCGTCTCGGCGCGGCAGACGGCGAGGGATCCCTCCTGCCCGGGATCGAGCAGGACCATGTTCCCCTCCGAGGTCTCCGCGTCGAGGTACCCGCCGGTGTCGTAGGAGAGTTCGTACCCGCCGTCCTCGCCCTCCTGGGGCCGGACGTCCTCGTCCCCGAGGGTCAGGTGGTAGCCGGCGGTGAGGTTGATGCCCTTGTGGTCGGTGGGCGTCGGATCGGCCTTGGCGCTCGCCTTCGCGCTCGGCTTCGCCGTGCCCGTCCCGCCTCCGCCGGCCGTGGCCGTCCCCGCCTCCGTGTCCTTGCCCTTGTCCTGCGAGGAGCCACTGCCCTGCGCCTGCTGCCCGTTGTCCTTGAGCAGGACGTACGCCGTGCCGATTCCCGCGACGGCGAAGACCAGCGCGGCCGCGAGCGCGATGAACAGGCCCCGCTTGCCCGAGCTCTTCGGGGGCTGGGCACCCGGGGGCACGGGGTATCCGGGGTATCCCTGCGGCTGCGGGTGCGTCGGGAACTGGGTCGGGGCGTAGGCGTGGGCGTGGGCCTGCGCGGGCGCCTGCGCGGGGTACTGCTGCTGCGGGTGCGGCTGTTGCTGCGGGTGCGGGTGCTGCGGCTGCTGCTGGGGCAGCGCCGGTCCGTAGCCCGGAGGCGGGGTGGCCGGGGCCGCCGGCGTGGCGGCAGGAGCGGCCGGCGGGGTGGCCGGAGCCACCGGCGTGGTGGGCGAGTACGCCGCCACGGTCGGGGCGGCCGAGGGCGGCGGCGGGGTCTGGACCGGCGCGGGCGCGGCCGCGCGCACGGTGATGTCGGCGGCCACCGGAGCCGGCAGCCAGTCCTCGGGGCGGCGCAGGACCGTCTCGGCGTTCGCGGCCTGGCAGAGCGCGATGATCTCGGAGAGGGACGGCCTGGCCTCGGGGTCCTTGGCGAGGCAGCGGGTGACCAGTTCGGTCAGCCGCTCCGGGACCCCGCTGAGGTCGGGTTCCTCGTGGACGATCCGGTAGAGCACGCCGTGCGAGGTCCCCTCGCCGAAGGCCGGGGTACCCGTGGCCGCGTACGCGGCGACCTGGCCGAGCGCGAAGATGTCGGTGGCCGGGGTGACCTTGCGCCCGGCGGCCTGCTCGGGGGCCATGAAGGAGGGCGTGCCGATGGTCACTCCGCTGCCGGTGAGCGAGGTGGCGTCGGCGGCGTAGGCGATTCCGAAGTCGATGACGCGGGGCCCGTCCGCGGCGAGCAGCACGTTGGACGGCTTGAGGTCGCGGTGCACGATGCCCGCGCCGTGGATGACGTGCAGGGCCTCGGCCATGCCGGCGATCAGCAGCAGCACCGCCTCGACGGGCAGTGCCCCGTGCGCGACGACCGCGTCGGCGAGCGAGGGGCCCGGCACGTAGGCGGTGGCCAGCCAGGGCTGCGCGCCGTCGGTGTCGGCGTCGATGACGGGGGCGGTGAACAGACCCTGCACCCGCTGGGCGGACTGCACTTCCTGGGCGAACCGGCGGCGGAATTCGGCGTCCTCGCCGAACTCGGGGCGGATCACCTTGATCGCCACGGGCCGGCCGCCGGGGGTGTACGACAGGTACACCTTGCCCATGCCGCCGGCGCCGAGCTTGGCGGCCAGCCGGTACCCGGCGATGGTGGTCGGGTCGTCTCCCGCGAGCGGTTGGAAGACCTGAGGGGTAGTGTCCCGGCCCGGCTGCTGACCACTCATCAACTCATGTCTCCCACGCAGATCTCTCCTGTCGACCGGCACCCTACCGGGCGTCCGGGCCGGGTCTCACACGGGTGGCCGCGCACAGCCCCGCAGGAGCGCGGGGGTGACGTCCTCCAGGGACCGGACGAAGGTCCTCAGCGGCGACGCCGGGACCGGCAGCAGCGAGGGGACCACCAGGAGCCCGCAGCCGGCCGCCTCGGCCGACGCCGCGCCGTCCGGGGAGTCCTCCACCGCCACGCACGCGCCCGGTGCGACGCCGAGCCGCCCGGCGGCCGCCCGGTAGGGGTCCGGGTGCGGCTTGGTCCGCCCGGTGTCGTCGGCGGACACCGTGAAGGCGAAGGGGACATGGGCCAGCGAGCCGCCGACCACGGAGTCCACGACCACCCGCGGCGAGGCGCTGACCAGGGCGAAGGGGACACCCTCCGCCTCCAGGGCGGCCAGCAGTCGCCGGGCGCCGGGCCGCAGCGGCGCGCCCGCCTCCACCCGGCGGAAGAAGCCGTCCGTGAGGGCGGCCGCGATCCCGGCAGGGTCTCCCCCGCCCACGGTCCGTACGAGGTGCGCGGCGGTGTCCTCCACCGCACGGCCGACCACCTCCGGCGCGTCCGCGTCGGTGAGCCGGTGGCCGAGGCCGTCGGCTATCTCCTCGGTGGTCCGCCACCACAGCACCTCGGTGTCGACGAGGGTGCCGTCCATGTCGAACAGGACCGCGGCGAGGGTACTCACACGGACCTGGCCACGACGAGCACGGGCCGTTCGGCCAGCCCCACGGCGGCCCGGGCGCCGGGCACCAGGGCGCCCGCGTCCCGCGAGGGCAGGTCGGCCTTGACCGGCACGCCGCCGGGCAGTTCCAGGTGGAGGCGGGTCACCGAGCCGAAGAAGGAGGCGGAGACGACGGTGGCCTCGCCCTCGGCGTCGGCGGTCGCCGTCACGTTCTCGGGCCGTACGAGGACCTCCACCTCCGGTGTCGGGGGAACCGGGCCGTCCACCGGCAGCCGTACGCCCGCCACCGCCACCAGGCCGGAGTCGGTGAGCCGTCCGGGCAGCCGGTTCATGGTGCCGACGAACTCGGCGACGAACGGCGTCGCGGGCCGCTCGTACAACTCCGCCGGGGCGGCGCACTGTTCCAGTCTCCCGGCGTTCAGCACCGCTACCCGGTCGGCCATCGACAGCGCCTCCTCCTGGTCGTGGGTGACGAACACGGTGGTGATGCCGAGGGACAGCTGAAGCCTGCGGATCTCCTCGCGCAGGTTGGACCGTACCTTGGCGTCCAGCGCGGAGAGGGGTTCGTCGAGCAGGAGCACGCGCGGGCGCAGGGCCAGGGCGCGGGCGAGCGCGACGCGCTGCTGCTGCCCGCCGGACATCTGGTGCGGGTAGCGGTCGCCGTGGTCGGGGAGGCCCACCAGGTCCAGGAGTTCGGCGGCCCGCTCGCGGCGCTGCGCCGCCGCGACCTTGCGTACGCGCAGTCCGAAGGCGACGTTGTCGCGGGCGCTGAGGTTCGGGAAGAGGCTGTACGACTGGAAGACCATCCCGGCGTCGCGGCGGTTGGCCGGGACCCGGGTGATGTCCTGTCCGTCGACCAGGACTTCGCCGGAGTCGGGCTGCTCGAAACCGGCGACGACGCGCAGGGCGGTGGTCTTCCCGCAGCCCGACGGGCCGAGCAGGGCGAGGAGTTCGCCGGGCTCGACGGTCAGGTCGAGGCCGTCCAGGGCGACGGTGGAGCCGAACGCCCGTCGCATGCCGCGGAATTCGACGCGCGCGCCGGCGGGCTCCGCGGAGCCGGCCGGCTTTCCGGCGGCGGGCAGGGTGGTGGAGGTGGACATGGCGGGGTCAGGACTCCTTGCGGGAGGTGGTGGCGGGCGCGGCGGTGGACGGGGCGGTGCCGGCCCGGGAGAGGGCGAGCAGCAGCAGCCAGGTGATCAGGAGGCTGAGGACGGATACGGCCACCGACATCCGGGCCTGGGCTCCGGAGATCGAGACGATCCACACCGCGAAGGGCTGGAAGCCGAGGAGGGAGGCGATGGTGAACTCGCCGAGCACCAGGGCCAGGGTGAGGAAGGCGGCGCCGGCGATAGAGGCCCGCAGGTTCGGCAGCAGCACGCGCAGGACCACGTACGGCCAGCTCGCGCCGCAGCTGCGGGCCGCCTCGACGAGGGTCGGCACGTCGACGGCGCGCAGGCCGGCGTCGAGCGAGCGGTAGACGAAGGGCAGGGCCAGCACGGTGTAGGCGAGGACCAGGACGACGGGGAACTTCTCGTTCTGGACGGCGAGGAACGTCTGGTAGAGCGGGGTCCGCGACAGGTGTTCCGGTCCCCAGCGCAGCACGGTGGTGATCCCGGTGACGAGGGCGATCGGCGGTACCACCAGCGGCAGCATGCACATGATCTCGACGACGGGGCGCAGGCGCGGGGAGCCGACGCGTACGGCGACCAGCGCGGGCACGGCGAGGGTGAGCGACAGCGCGATGGTGGCGGCGGCCAGGCCGAGGGAGAGCAGCAGGCTCTCGGTGAAGCCGTCGGCGGAGAGCAGCTCGGTGTAGGCCTCGAAGGAGATCCCCTGGCCGGGCACGTGCACGGTGAAGACGAAGGAGGCGAGGAGCGGGATCAGGAAGTACGCGCCCGCCAGCGCGAGGACGGCTCCGCGCCAGACGCCGGGAGCGCGGCGGGGGCGGGAGGCGGCCGGGCGCGCGGGCCGGTTCCCGGCCGGGGCGGTCGGCGCCGGTGCCGCGGGGGCGTCGGCCTGATCGACCTGTCCGGCCTGTCCGGCCGGACCGGCCTGTCCGGCCTGTCCGGCCTGAGCGGTCTGAGCGTCCGCCCCGGTCTGGGCGTCCGGTGCCGGCGAGCCGGGCGGGGCGGGTGGGGTCATCGCAGCCATCGGGCGCTCCGTCGCTGGAGGGGCAGGTAGACCGCCATGACCAGGCCGGCGATCAGGATCATGTCGAGGCCGAGGGCGAGCGCCACGTTCTCCTGGCCGGTGAGCACGTTGCCGGACAGCGCGTCCGCGATCTTGAGCGTGACCAGCGGGACGGACCCGCCCACGAGGGCCGCGGCCGTGGCGTGCGCGGCGAAGGCGGTGCCGAAGAGCAGCACGAACCCGCCGAGCAGGGAGGGCGCGAGCACCGGCAGGCCGACGTGGCGCCAGAACTGCCATCCGCTGGCCCCGTTGTTCTGGGCGGCCTCGCGCCACTGCGGGCGCAGGCCCTCCAGCGCCGGCGCGATCACCAGCACCATCAGCGGGATCAGGAAGTACAGGTAGACCACGGTGAGGCCGGTGAAGGAGTACAGGTTCCAGCCGAGGCCGCCGAGGTCGGCGAGCTGGGTGACGACTCCGGAGATCCCGACGGTGGCGATGAACGTGAACGCGAGCGGGACACCGCCGAAGTTGGCGAGCACGCCCGAGGCCGTCAGCGCCGCGCGGCGCAGTCCGGCGGAGCGGGAGGTGACCACGGCCTGGGCGATCAGGACACCGAGCACTCCGCCGATCAGTGCGGTGAGGGCGGAGAGCTGGACGCTCCCGGACCCGCAGGCCGGCCACGGCCGAGGAGGCGCAGCGGCTCGCGCTGGACCCGGGTACCGAGATCCTGGCCGTGCTGCGGCTGCGCGTGCTCGACGGGGAGCCCACCATGGTGGAGCGGACCGCCTACGCCGACTGGGTCGCGGCGGGCGTCGAGGCGCTGCCGGTGGACTGCCGTTCCGTCATGGACAGCCTGGCCCAGGACTCCGGGATCGTGGCCCACCACGGCGAGCACCTCCTCGACGCCCTGGCGGCGGGCAGCGAGGACGCCCGGCTGCTGGAGATCCGGCGCGGCAGTCCGCTGCTGCGCCAGCGCCACGTCTCCGCGACCGCGGCGGGCCGCCCGATCGAGTGGTCCGACGACCGGTACCGGGCGGGCAGCGTCACCTTCAGTGTGAGCAACTCGGCGGTAGCAACCCCCTTGGAACGGCGGGCCGGCGACCGCTGAAACGGATGGTCACCGGGACGCCGTCTCCAGCCAGGGCCGGCGCCCCGGTCCGGTCGGGTGCGTACCCGTGACGCCCGTGACCACCGAATAGAGGCTCGTCTCCGCGGCGATGAAGAGGCGGTTGCGCTTGGCGCCGCCCCAGGAGATGTTGGCAACCGTCTCGGGGACGTCGAGCCGCCCGATCAGGGTGCCGTCGGGGTCGTAGCAGTGCACCCCGTCGTCCATCGCGGCGGCCCAGAGCCTCCCGCCGTCGTCGAAGCGGAGGTTGTCGAAACGAGCCTGCGCACGGGCCGCCGCTGCGGCGAAGACCTCGCCCTCGGACAGCGTGCCGTCCTCGCGTACGTCGAAGACCCGGATGAACCCCGCCCTGGTGTCGGAGACGAACAGCTGCCGCTCGTCGTTCGAGAAGACCAGGCCGTTCGGCGCGGCGAAGCCGTCGGCGACCAGCCGCACTTCACCGGTTGCGGGATCGATGCGGTAGACGTTGTTGGCGCCGATCTCGCTCTGCGCGCGATAGCCCTCGTAGTCGCTGGTGATGCCGAAGTCCGGGTCGGAGAACCAGATCGAACCATCGGACTTCACCGCCGCGTCGTTCGGGCTGTTCAGGCGCTTGCCCTTCCATCGGTCCGCCAGCACGGTGATGGTGCCGTCGTGTTCGGTGCGCGTCACGCGGCGGTTGCCCTGCTCGCAGGTGATCAGTCGGCCCTGGCGGTCGAGGGTGTTGCCGTTGGTGTGCCCGGCGGAGCGCCGGAAGACGCTGACAGCGCCCGTCTCTTCCTCCCAACGCAGCATCCGGTCGTTGGGGATGTCGCTCCAGATCACCTGTCGCCAGGCGGGCAGGTAGATCGGCCCCTCGGCCCAGCGGCAGCCGGTGTACAGGACCTCCAGCGCGTCATCACCGTTCATGCACCGACCGGTACGGAACCTTTCGTCGAGCATCTCGTACAGCGCAGGGCGCTCGCTGGTCATGGGGCTTCCCTTCCCTACAGACATCGCCTACCGAACTTGATCTGGTCTACAGCTAAGAGTGCAGGATGATCTACAGCCAACACCACAGGATTCCGAATAGAGAGCTGTTGATCACATCGCCTACCCTGTGGGAATGATCAAGCCGGTAGAGCTCGTGATATTCGACTGCGACGGTGTCCTGGTCGACAGTGAACGTCTCGCTGTACGCCTCCAGGTCGCGCTCGGGGCCGAGTTGGGCTGGCCGCTCACCGAGGACGAGGTGGTCGAGCGCTTCGTCGGGCGCTCCAAGGAGTCGATCGTCGAGCAGCTCACCGAGCGGCTCGGCGCGGGGACGGCGGGGCTCTGGTGGAAGCAGCTCATCCAGCGGCACCGGGATGCGGTGGACCTCGGACTGGACCCGGTGGACGGGCTGCCCGAGGCGCTCGCCGCACTCACACTGCGGACCTGCGTCGCCTCCAGCGGTTCGCACGAGAAGATGCGTCACACACTGGGACGTACCGGGTTGTACGACCACTTCGAGGGCCGTATCTACAGCGCGAGCGAGGTGTCCCGGGGCAAGCCCGCCCCGGACCTCTTCCTGTACGCCGCCCGGCGGATGGGTGTCGACCCGGCGGCGTGCGCGGTGGTCGAGGACAGCGGGCCCGGCGTCCGGGCAGCCAGAGCGGCCGGGATGCGCGCCTTCGGCTACTCCGGTGGCCCGACGCCCGCCGAGCGACTCGAAGGCCCCGGCACGATCGTCTTCGACGACATGCGCGAGCTGCCGGAGCTGCTCGCCGGACAGTGACGCCGGGCCGGGGGCCCGGCATCGGACCACGCCGTGTGACAGCACACCTGATGCTGTGACCGCATGGGTACAGTCGCCCGATGCTGTGCATCGACTTCCCCATCACCACCCCCCGGCTGATACTCCGTCCGTTCCGGCCCGAGGACGCCGAGGACGTCTGCGACTACCAGCGTCGGCCCGACGTCGCCCGGTTCATGCGGTGGGAGCCGCGCGGACCGGAGGACGTCCGGGTGGCGGTGGAGCAGATGGCCCGGGAGACCGAACTGGCCTCGGACGGGGACTGCCTCAGCCTGGCGGTCGTCGAGCCGGGCACGGGGACGGTCGTCGGCCAGGTCGAACTGGTCCTGCTCAGCGCGGAACACCGCCAGGGCGAGCTCGGCTGTGTCTTCCACCCCGCCCACCAGGGCAAGGGCTTCGCCACCGAGGCCGCGTTCGCCGTCCTGCGCCTGGGATTCGACGCACTGGGGCTGCACCGGGTGATCGGCCGCTGCCACGCGGACAACGCCGCCTCCGCCGGACTCCTCGAACGCCTGGGCATGCGCCGGGAGGCCCGTTTCATCGGAACGGAGTTCTTCAAGGGTGCATGGCGCGACGACCTGGTGTACGCCATGCTCCGGCGGGAGTGGCGGACCCCCGGCGGACCCCCGGCGGCCCGTCGGCGCAGGTCGCGTGCCCCTGAAACAGGCACCGGCACTTGCCCTTGAGCGAGATCGACGAGCAACCCGGCGCGGCGGCCCGGCCGTTGTCCATGGCGTAGACCCGGTCGAAGGCGGTGGGTACGGAGACGAATCTTCCGCATGCGTCCGGCTCTGCCGCTGTATCGTCCCGAGCGGAACTGACGGTCGGCTGAACGCGTATGAAGGAAAACTGATGATCGACGTGCAGCGGCTGCGCATCCTGCGGGCCGTGGCGGAGCACGGCAGCTTCAACAAGGCGGCCCGGGCCCTGCTCCTGACCCCGTCGGCCGTCTCCCAGCACATCGCCTCGCTGGAGCGCACGCTCGGGCAGCGGGTGGCGGTGCGCAGCACCCGCGGGGTCACGCTGACCGAGCCGGGACGGCTGCTCGTGGAGGCGGCGGAGACGATATCCGCCGAACTGGACCAGGTCCGCAACGAGATCGACCGGCTCACCACGCCGCGGCCGCACCTCACCGTGGCCACCTTCACCAGCGGGGGCCGCCATCTGCTGCCCGAGGCGCTCTCCCGGTTCGTGGCCACCCATCCGGAGGTGGAGCTGACGGTGCTGGAGAGAGAGCCGGAGGCCGCCGTGCCGATGGTCCGGGCCGGCGCCGCCGACCTCGCCCTGGCCTACCACTTCGACGGGCCGCCGCCCGTGCGGCCGGACGAACGCCCCGCGCTCGACTGGGTCCCGCTGATGGAGGACCCGCTGTGGCTGGTCCTGCCGCGCGGCCACCGCCTCGCGGACCGGACCTCGATCGGCCTGGCCGAGCTCGCCGCCGAGCGCTGGGTGCTCGGCTGCCTCAAGACGGAGGCCTTCCTGCGCCGTTACGCGGACCTCGCCGGGTTCGACCTCCGGGTCGGGGCGTCCACCACCGACTACTTCTTCGCGCAGACGCTGGTCGCGGCCGGTGTCGGGGTCTCCCTGGTACCGCACGTGTCGCTGGCCCCGGCAGCCGAGCTGGTGGTCGTCCGCGTCGAACCGCCGCGCCCCGCCCGGCACATCGGGCTCGTCACCCCGCGCCGGCGCCGCCCCCACCCGTACGCCGACGCCCTGAGCGGGGCCCTGACCGCTGTCGCCGCCTCGGCGCGGAACGGAGTCCGCCCGTGAACCACCTCCTGTGCGGGCTCGCGGCCAATCCGGCGCTGCCCTCCGCGCTCCTCGACCTGCTGCTGACGCGGGCGGTGGCCGAGGGTCCGGCGGTGGCCGAAGGTCCGGAGGCAGCCGAGGGTCCGGAAGCGGCCGACGGGCCGCTCGACCTCGACGCCGAGGAGCTCGTCCTCGCCCTGGCCCACCGTCCCGATCTCGGGCGCGTGCGGGCGCGGACGCTCGCCGGGCGGGAGGAGAGCACCGCGGTCCGACTGGCCTACGGCGGGCAGCTCGACGCCGACGACGTCGATCCCGCGGCGTGGCCCGTCGCCGCCGTCGCGCTGCTCGACGCGGGCGCCGACCGGCCCGAGTGGGCCCGCCTGCTCGCCGCGCACCCCGATCCCCGTGTCCGGTGGCGGCTGGCCTCCTGCCCCGGGCTGCCGCCGGACGTCACCGAGACCCTCGCCGCCGACCCTGACACGGGTGTGGTGGCGGAACTCGCCCTGTGGACCACGGCGGAGGCCGCCGACCGCCTCGCCCGCCATCCGCACGCGGAGGTCCGCTACTCCGCCGCCCTCAACGAGGCCGTGGCACCCGCCGCGCTGGCCGCCCTGATCACCGGCGAGGGCCTCGACCCGGCCGTGTCCTGCCTGGTCTGCGACGCCAAGGACGTCCCGTTCACCCACCACCCGTACTGCCCGGACCCGGACTGCGAGCTGCGCCCCGGCGCCGCCTGCGACGGTACGCACGGCTCCACCGTCCTGGAGACCTGGGAACGGGCGGCGCGCAACCCGGCCACACCGGCGGCCGCCGCGGCTTCCCTCGCCGGTCATCCCTCGACGTTCGTGCGGTGGACGCTGGCCGAACGGTCCGATCTGCCGCAGGAGGTCTACGCCCGGCTCGCGGAGGATCCCGTGCCCGGCGTCCGGGAGGCGGTCGCCGGAAATCCCGCGATCGGCGAAGACCTCGTCCGCGCCCTCGCCGCCGACCCCTCAGGAGGTCCGACGCGCCCTCGCCCACCACCCGGGCCTGTCGCTCGACGTGCTGGCCGAGCTGGCCCGGACCACCCGGATCGGTCCGGTGCTGCTGCCCCGGATCGCCGCGGCCGCCCCCGACGAGCTCGCCGGACCGGCCGCCTCGCCGCACGCGGCCGTACGGATGCTCGTGGCCCAGCGGCGCGATCTGCCGGCCGGGTTGCTGGACGCACTGGCCACGGATCCGGACGCGGCGGTGGTCGCGGCGGTCGCCCCGCACCCCGGGCTGTCCGAGGAGCGGCTGCGCTCCATGGTGACGGCCCACGGGGGACGGGTCGCCGCCCGGGTGGCCGCCAACCCGGACGCGCCGAGTGCCCTGCTGGCGGAACTCGCCCGCCAGGAGCCGCCCGTACGCAAGGCCCTGCGGGCGGTAGCCGCTCATCCACACGCGACGGCCGAGGCGCTGCGGCCCTGCCTGGCCGACCCGAAGGCGGGACCGATCGCCGCCGCCCATCCTGCGCTGCCGCCCGCGCTCATCATGGAACTGCTGGACGGCGGCGACGAGCGGCTCGCCGAGGCCGCGGCCGGCAACCCGTCGCTCCCGGCGGCCGCGATGGAGGAGCTGACGGCCCGCTACGCCCGCTCCACGGAGCCGGGCGTCACCAGGCCCGTCTCGTAGGCGAGGACCACGGCCTGGGCCCGGTCGCGCAGCGACAGCTTCGCGAAGATCCGGGCCACGTGGGTCTTCACCGTGGCCTCGCTGAGCGTCAGCTCCCGCGCCAGTTCGGCGTTGGAGCGGCCGTGGCCCATCAGCGTCAGCACCTCGCGCTCGCGCGGGGTCAGCGCGGCGAGCTCCCGGTGGACGGCGGCCGTGGCGACGCGGTCCGGCTCGGCGGCCGCGGGGGCGCAGCGCTCCACCAGACGGCGGGTGATCGACGGGGAGAGCAGCGCGTCGCCGGTGCCGACGAGGCGGACGGCGGCGGCGAGGTGCTCGGGGGTGACGTCCTTGAGCAGGAAGCCGCTGGCTCCGGCGGCGAGGGCGGCGTACACGTAACCGTCGAGGTCGAAGGTGGTCAGCATGATCACCCGGCAGTCGGGCACCTCGGCGAGGATCCGCCGGGCGGCCTCCAGGCCGTCCATGTTCGGCATCCGGATGTCGAGCAGGACGACGTCGGGCCGCAGCCGGCGCACCGCGGCGACCGCTTCCACCCCGTCGGCGGCCACCCCGACCACGTCGATCCCGCGGGCGGTCAGGATCATCCGGAAGCCGGTGCGCACGAGGTCCTGGTCGTCGGCGATCACCACCCGGGGCGCGGGCCCGGCGGGGGCGGTCACGGCCGGCCCAGGGGCAGGCGGGCCCGCACGCGGTAGCCGCCGCCCAGGCGGCGGCGGGCGTCGAGGTCTCCGCCGTAGACGGCGACGCGCTCGCGCAGGCCGAGCAGCCCACGGCCGGTCCCCTCGGCCTTCGCGGCCGCTGGGCCGGGGCGCCGCTCCCCCGCCGTGCCCTCCCTCAGCACGCTGGGTCCGCTCGTGAGCACCTCCACGCGCAGCGCGTGGTCCGCGTACCGCACCGTCACCTCCGTCCTCCCGCCGTCTCCGTGTTTGAGCGCATTGGTCAGTGCCTCCTGGATGATCCGGTACGCCGTGACGTCGATCCCGGCCGGCAGCGGGCGCGGATCCCCGGAGATCCGTACCTCCACCCGCAGCCCGGCGAAGGCGAACGTGTCGATGAGCGGGGTCAGCCGGGCCATGCTCGGCTGCGGCGCGAGCTGCGCACCGGCCGTCGCGTGCGAGGCGTAGGGCTCATACGGTGCGTCCGCGCCGTCCTGCGCGGGCGCCAACAGCCCCAACAGGTGGCGTAGTTCGGTCATCGTGTTCCGTCCGGCGCTCTCCACGGCCCCCATCGCCGCCGCGGCCTCCTCCGGCATGGTCCCCAGCACCTCGCGGGCGGCGCCCGCCTGGACCACCATGAGGCTCACGTTGTGGCTGACGATGTCGTGGAGTTCGGCCGCGATCCTGGCCCGTTCGGCGTCGACGGCGGTGCGGGCCGCGCTCTCGCGCTCCCGTTCCAGCAGCCAGCCGCGCTCCTCCAGGGCCGTGCGGTGACCGCGGCGGGCGCGCAGCAGGGCCGCGCCCAGCCCGGCCGCCACGACCGCGGCCACGCACGCGGCGGCCACCGCGATGATCAAGCCCACCCCGAACTCCCCCCGTACGCCCGGGTGTCATTCTGCCGGACGGGCCACGAGCATGCCGCCGTACATCCCCAGGACGACCTGCCCGGACGTTTACATCCGGGGGGTGACGCACCGTCCGTGGGCACCGTCTTAGGTTCGGGCCATGACAACTGATCACGGCAGTGCGGGCAACGTGGTGGTGCGGCTGGACGGCGTGCACAAGGAGTACGGCGACGCGAAGGCCCTGGACGGGCTGTCGCTGGAGATCCGGGCGGGCGACGCGGTCGCCGTCATGGGCCCTTCCGGCTGCGGCAAGTCCACCCTCCTCAACATGGTGGCCGGCCTGGACCGGCCGACCTCGGGTCTGGTGGAGGTGCACGGGCAGGACCTGGGACGGCTGAACGAGACCGGGCTGGCGCTCTTCCGGCGCCGCAACATCGGCATGATCTTCCAGTTCTTCAACCTCATCGACGATCTGCCCGCCCTCGACAACGTGGCGCTCGCCGCCCAGTTGACCGGCACCTCGGCCCGGCAGGCGCGCCGCCGGGCCCTGGAACTCCTCGACGAGCTGGGGGTCGCCGACCGCCGCAACCACTACCCGGCGACGCTCAGCGGCGGAGAACGCCAACGGGTCGCCGTGGCACGGGCGTTGATGAACCGCCCGGCGCTGCTGCTGGCGGACGAGCCCACGGGCGCCCTCGACAGCCGCTCGGGCGAGCAGGTGATGGACCTTCTGATCGACCTCAACCAGATCGGCCAGACCCTGCTGCTCGTCACCCACGACCGGCACCTGGCCACCCGCTGCGCCAGCCGGCTGGTCGAGGTCGCCGACGGCCGGGTGGCCCGTGAGAGCGCCCTGGAGGCGACCGCGTGAGCGCCGTGTGGAGGGCCTCGCGCGCGGCCGTGAAGCGGCGCCGGGTCCAGACGTTCGTCATCGGCCTGGTCGTGCTGTGCTCCACCACGACCGTGCTGCTCGCGCTGGGGCTGCTCGCCGCCGCCTCGGATCCGTTCGACAAGGCGTACGCCGCCCAGCGTGGCGCGCACGTGGTGGCATCGTTCGACACCGCGAAGGTGACGGAGGCCCAGCTGGCGCAGACCGCCCGCCGGCCGGGAGTGGAGGCCGCCGCCGGCCCCTTCGGGCAGGCCGTCGTCGATGTTCCCAGGGGCTGGCTCGGGAAGCCGGCCGGCTCGCTCCTGGTCGTGGGCCGGGCCGATCCGGCGGGCCCCGTCGACCACATCGAGATCCTGCAGGGGCGGTGGGCCACCGCCCCCGGCGAGATCGTCGTCAATTGGGGCTTCGACGGCTCCCCCTTCCCGGAACTGCTCGGCACGAAGCTCCCGGTCCCCGGCGCCCCGCCCCTGACCGTCGTCGGATTCGCCGCCGGCATGAGCAAGTCCGCGGGCGCCTGGGTCTCGCCCGAGCAACTGAGCGCGCTGCACCCGACGTCCGCCCAGATGCTCTACCGCTTCGCGGACTCCTCGACAGACGCGCAGCTGAGTGCCGGGCTGGCCGAGGCGACGGCGGAGCTGCCCGAGGGGTCGCTGAGCAGCACGCAGACCTACCTCACGCTCAAGCGGGCCTTCTCGGCCCTGGCCGACGCCTATCTCCCCTTCATGTCGCTCTTCGGGGTCCTCGGCCTCCTGGTCTCCGCATTGATCGTCGGAAACGTGGTCAGCGGGGCGGTCGTCTCCGGGTACCGGCACATCGGCGTCCTCAAAGCGTTGGGCTTCACTCCGCACCAGGTGGTCGCCGTCTACCTGACGATGATGTCCGTGCCCGCGGTCCTCGGCAGTGTCCTCGGTACCCTGCTCGGCAACGCGCTGGCCGGGCCCGTCCTCCGGGTCTCCTTCTCCGGCATCGAAACGGGCAGGGCCTCCGTCGGCACCCTCGGCTCGTGGGTGTCCGTCGTCTGTCTGGTGGGCATGCCCGCCCTCGTCCTGCTCGCGGCGCTGGTCCCCGCCCTGCGGGCGCACCGGCTGCCCGCCGCCCAGGCGATCAGCGCGGGGGGTGCGCCGCGGACCGGGCGCGGACTGCGCGTCCAGCGGGTGCTGGGCTTCACCGAACTGCCGCGCCCGGTGAGCCTCGGCCTGGGCCAGCCGTTCGCCCGGCCCGGCCGCACCCTCCTCACCATGGCCGCCATCGTCCTGGGGGTCACCACGGTGACCCTGTCGACCGGTCTGACCAGCACCATGCTCGCGTACGGGAACGCCGGCCGGGGTGACGGGGGCCCCGGGATCCAGGTGCACGCGGACGCCCCGGGCGGCCGGCCCCTTCCCCTGCTCGGCGACGCGCAGATCGAGGAGCGGCTGCGGTCCCTCCCGGGTGCGAAGCACGTACGGGCCCGCGGGCTGGCCCAGGTGGGTCTGGTCGGGCAGACCCAGCCCGCTTTCGCCAACTTCTACCGCGGGAACGACTCCTCGTACGCCTACGAGATCGTCAAGGGCCGCCTGCCGGGCGCGGCAGGGGAGATCGCGGCCGGACCGTCGTTCCTCAGCCAGCGCGGGCTGAAGATCGGCGACCGGGTCACCCTGGAGCTGAACGGCCGGCAGGTGCCCACGACCGTGGTCGGCCAGCTGGTCGAAGGCAACCCGCGTGCGCTGGACGCCACTTGGGAGACCCTTGAGCAGCTCGCACCGGGCTCCCGTGCCATCGAGTACTACGTACGGCTCTCTCCCGGCTCCGACGCGAACGCGTATGCGACGGCGGTCGAGGCGGCCGACCCCGGGCTCTCCGCGTCGGTCGGGGGCGGGGGGAACGCCGCCACCGTCACCGTCGTCACCTTCTCCACGGTGTTCACGGTGCTGCTGACCCTCGTCGCCTCGCTCGGGGTCTTCAACACCGTCCTGCTGAACACCCGTGAGCGCCGCCGGGACCTGGGCATGCTCAAGTCGATCGGGATGACCCCGCGGCAGGTGGTGGTGATGACCGTGACGTCGGTCGCCGGGCTGGGGCTGGTCGGCGGGCTGCTCGGCATCCCGCTCGGGATCGTGGCGCACCGGCTGGTCGTCGACCACGTCGGGGTGGTGGCCTTCCCCGAGTCGATGAAGGACGTGTGGCACGCGCCGCAGCTGGCCGCGATGCTGCTGGCGGGGGTGGCGATCGCCGTCCTGGGTGCGCTGGTCCCGGCCCGGTCGGCGGCCCGGATGACCATCGCCTCGGTGCTGCACACGGAGTAGCGGGCGCGACCTGGACCGCCGAGCCGTCCGGACCCGCGGTTCCGGCCGAGCCCGCCGAGGCTGCTGGACCCACCGGTCCGGCCGGGCCCACCGAGCCTGCCGGACCGCCGGAGCCACTGAGCCCGCTGCAGCCGCCGCTGCCGGACTCCGGGTCTGGCAGGACCGGCAGGTCCGCCACTACCGCCGAGCCTGCCGGACCCCGCGGGTTCCGGCCGGGCCCGCCGAGCCTGCCGGACCGCCGGAGCCGCTGAGCCCACTGGAGCCGCCGCTGCCGGACTCCGGGTCTGGCAGGACCGGCACGACCGCCGAGCCTGCCGGACTCCGTGGGTTCCGGCCGAGCCCGCCGAAGCTGCTGGACCCACCGGTCCGACCGAGCCCGCCGAGCCTGCCGGACCGCCGGAGCCACTGAGCCCGCCGGAGCCGCCGCTGCCGGACTCCGGGTCTGACAAGACCGGCAGGTCCGGCACGACCGCCGAGCCTGCCGGACTCCGTGGGTTCCGACCGAGCCCGCCGAGGCTGCTGGACCCACCGGTCCGGCCGGGCCCGCCGAGCCTGCCGGACCGCCGGAGCCACTGAGCCCACTGGAGCCGCCGCTGCCGGACTCCGGGTCTGACAGGACCGGCACGACCGGCACGACCGGCGAGACTGCCGGACCCACCGGTTCCGACCGAGCCCGCCGAGCCTGCCGGACCGCCGGAGCCGCTGAGCCCGCTGGAGCCGCCGCTGCCGGACTCCAGGTCTGGCGGGACCGGCAGGTGCGGCACGACCGGCGCGACCGGCGCGACCCGCGGGCTCACGTGCGCCCGTCAGTTGTCCTCGACGTCCCGTGCACCGTTCTCGCCGCCGCCTGTCTCCTCACCGGCCTCGCCGGACGCCCCGGCCGTCAGGGCCCGCAGCCGCCGCCCTGCGGCGGCCGCCGCCTTCCTGGCCGCCGCGGCCGCTCGGACGGCCTCCCGGTGGCGCTCCTCGGCCTCGGCCACCGCCGCGTACCCGAGCTCCCGGGCCGCCTGGGCACGGTCCACCTCCGCCTCGGCGGCCGCCGCCTGTTCGGCCGCCCGCTGCCGCGCCTCCTCGGCCTGGCGCAGATCGTCCTCGCGCGCGGTGGCGGCCCACTCCGCCTCCTGAGCGGCCGCGCGGGCGGCGTCCACCCGGCGGTCGGGCTGTCGCTCGGCGGCCCGAGGCCGGGCGGCCGGCTCGGGCGGTGCAGGCCGGGCGGGCGGCTCGGGCGGCACGGCGTCCGCGTCGACGCCGGGGAACTCCGCCGGCAGCTCCGGCGCCTTCGCGAGCCGGCCCGAGGCCCAGGCCTCGGCCGCCTCCGGATCGGCCAGGGCGGCGTACAGGATCTGCTCGACCTCCCGCAGCACCGTCTCCGAGACCGGGTTCCCCGCCTCGTCGGCCAGCCGCAGCGCCTCGCGGGCCAGCGCCCCGATCACCACGTGCTGCTGGTGGGACAGGTCGCGCAACTGCTCCCCGTCCAGGGACCGGTGCGCCGCTCGCAGTGCCTGTCCGAGCTGGCGGAACTGCTCGACCTCCGCCGGCTTCGCCCGGACCAACGTGTTCGACGTCCACGCCGCGATGGTGGGCCGCCGCAGCCCCGCGATCCGCTTCGCCGCCGCCGGATCCCCGGCCCGCTTCGCGTCGGCCGCCGCCTCGTCCCGCGCCGCCGTGAACCGCGCCGGGGGCAGCGCGTACAGGGCGTCGATGACCTCGTCCACATCCACGCCGCCCACTCTCCGTCATCATCCCCCGTGGACGGGGGACCGTGCGGGCTCAGCGCGCCGCCGGTCGGACGCATCCGTACCCCGGCCGCGGGACGAAGACCGCCGGAACGGGCCGGCGGCACGGCCCACGCGGGTGAATGACCGCCCCCGCCCGTTCCCACCTGGGGCGGAGCCCGTTGGAGGAGTCATGCGCACTCCGATGGACGCCCCGATACACACATGGGTGGACGCCCCGGTCCCGGCCGTGGCCACCGCCGCCCGCGAGACCTTCACCGAGCTGATGGTGGAGGCCGGCCCCGACCCCCTCCCCCGCATACGGGCCACGCTCCGTGACGGCGTCCTCGCCGTCAGCCTGGCCGGGGAGTTCGACCACTACACCTGTGCCCCCTTGTACGCCCTCCTCGACGAAGGCGCCGCCCGCGGAGCCCGCCGGCTCGTCCTCGACGCGGCCCGGGTCACCTTCTGCGACTCGGCCCTGCTCCACGTGCTGGACCGGTGGGCGCTGTCCGGCGGCCGGGTGGAGCCGGCGGCCACCTCCCGCGCGCTGCGCCTGCTGCTGACCGTGGCGGCCCGGGTCCATCCCCCTCCCCGGGTCCCGCTCAGCGAATAGCCGCCTGGTCGACGCGGTGTTCGTCGACGATGCGGCCGTCACGCAGTTCCACGACCCGGTCGGCCAGTTCGATCAGGGCCGGGTCGTGGGTGGCGACCAGCGCGGTGACACCCTCGCTGCGCACCACCGCGCGCAGCAGCCGCATGATCGAGCGCCCCGTCTCGGAGTCGAGCTGGCCGGTCGGTTCGTCCGCGATGATCAGGTCGGGTTCGTTCGCCAGGGCGCGGGCCACGGCCACGCGCTGCTGCTGGCCGCCGGAGAGTTCGCCGGGGCGCTGGCCCGCGTGGTCGGCCAGGCCCACCAGGGCGAGCAGGGTCCGGGCGCGTTCCTCGCGCTGCCGGGCGGGGACCTTCCGCAGCCGCATGGGGACCCCGACGTTCTCGGCGGCGGTCAGGACGGGTATCAGTCCGAAGGACTGGAACACGAAACCGATCCGTTCGCGGCGCAGCCCCAGCAGTCCCGACTCGTCGAGACCGGCCAGCGGGGTGCCGTCGAGCAGGACGGTTCCGGCGGTCGGGGTGTCGAGGCCGCCGACCAGGTTCAGCAGGGTGGTCTTGCCGGAGCCGGACCTGCCCTTGAGCGCGGTGAGTTCTCCGCGGCGCACCTCGAACGAGACGCCGCGCAGGGCGTGTACGGCCCGGGGGCCGCTGCCGAAGCTCCGGTGGACGTCGTCCACCACGACCATGGGCGCCGCCGTGCCGTCCTGTTGCTGCGTCATGTTGTGGGCTCCCCCTGGGGCTGGAAACGGCCGACGGGCGCCCCGTGGAGCGCCTCCCGTCGAATTTGCTCATCCGTCACATCCTTCGCGCAAGTCCCTTCCCCTGTGCGTTCGAATCTGACAGCATCGTCCGCTATCCGGTGCCAGAGGTCCGGAGCGGGGGAGGAACAAGGCACATGCTCGGCTTCGTCGTGCGCCGGCTGCGCGGGCGATTGCCGCTCGCCGCCGCCGTGCTGCTCACCGTACTGATCACCACGACCGTGCTGACGGCGCTGTTCGCCTTCACGCGCGGTGTGGGCGAGGCGGGGCTGCGCCAGGCACTCCAGGGGCCGGGCCGGACCCGGGCCACCGTTCTGGTCACCGACGAGCATCCGGCGTCGGCGCGCCCCGGGGACGATGCGGCCGTACGGGCTTTCGCGGGCGAGCTGTTCGACCGGATCCCGTTCGGTGTCGAGTCCGTGGCCCGCAGCCGTCCGTACGGCCTGCAGGGTGGCCGCACCCCCGGCAAGGACGCCGATCTGACGCTGCTGGCCTCTTTCGACCGGGACCGCGTACGGCTCCTCGCGGGCCAGTGGCCGCAGGCGGTGGGCGGTCCGGGCGCGCCGGATCCGTCCCGGCTGCCGGTGGCCGTGCCCCGGGCCGCGCTGGCCCGGCTCGGGCTGACCGAGGCCGCGCTGCCCGCCGAGGTGCGCCTGGACGACCGGTACGGTGGCGCCCCGCTCACCGTGCTGGTCACCGGCGTGTACCGGGCGGCCGACCCCGAGGCCCCGTACTGGCGGCTCGACCCGCTCGGCGGCCGCGAGGTCCAGGTCGGCAGTTTCACCACCTACGGCCCGCTGCTCGTCGACGGCAGCGCCTTCACCGCGGGCGGGCTCGCGCAGAACAGCCGCGCCTCGCTCCTCACCCCGGACTTCGCCGCCGTGCGCGCCGCCGAGGCCGAGGCCCTGCGCGAGCGCGCGGCGCCCCTGGCGGGCGGCCCGGCGGGAGCCGGTGTCCACGTGCCCGCCGGTCTCCAGGTCAGGACCGAACTCCCTGCACTGCTAGGTGAGTTGAATTCCGCGCAGCTCGTCGCCCGGTCCTCGTTGCTGGTCGGCGCGCTCCAGCTCGCCGTCCTCGCCGCGGCGGCCCTGCTGCTGGTCGCCCATCTGCTGACGGACCGCCAGGAACCGGAGCGGGTCCTGCTCACCGCGCGCGGCGCCTCACGCGGACGGCTCGGCGCCCTCGGCGCCGCCGGGTCGCTGCTGCTCGCGCTGCCCGCCGCCGTTCTCGCACCGCTGCTCACCCCGCCCCTGCTGGATCTGCTCAGCGGTTTCGGCCCGCTGTCGCGGGTTCCGTTCGACACCTCGGGGGGCCGGCTGCTGTGGCCCGTCGCGGCCGGCTGCGCCCTCGGTTGCGTGGCCCTGACCGCGCTTCCCGCCGTACTGCGCGGCGCGGGCGCCGCCGCCCTGCGCCGCAGCGGCCGCCGTCAGGCCCTCGTCGCGGGGGCCGCCCGCTCCGGCGCGGACCTGGCGCTGGTGGCACTCGCCGTCCTCGCCTACCAGCAGCTGGCGCAGTACAGCGGCCACGGGCCCACCCCGGCCGGGGCGTCCGGCGGACTCGGCGTCGATCCGGTGCTGGTCGCCGCGCCGACCCTGGCCCTGTGCGCGGGCACCCTGCTGGTGCTGCGGCTGCTGCCGTTCGCCGCGCGGCTGGGCGGACGGCTGGCCGCGCGCGGCCGCGGGCTGGGCCCGGCGCTGGTCGGCTGGCAGCTCGCCCGCCGGCCAGGGCGGGCCACCGGCCCGGTGCTGCTGCTGGTCCTCGCCGTGTCCAGCGGAGTCCTGGCGCTCGGCCAGCACACCGCCTGGTCCGCGTCCCAGCGCGACCAGGCCGACTTCGCCACCGCCGGGGGCCTGCGGATATCCGACAGCGACCTGGCCTCGCCGGGCCGGGGCGGCCGCTACGCCTCGCTGCCCGGCGGCGAGCGGGTGATCCCGGTGATCCGTACGAAGCAGGAGCTGCCCGGCGGGCATGCCGGGGAGGTACTCGCGCTGGACGCCGCCGGGGTGGCCGAACGGGTGCCGTTGCGCGCGGACTTGCGGGACGGGCGCAGCGTGCGGGAGCTGTTCGCGCCCCTCGCTGTGGACGGCGGCCCGGGCGCGGGCGGCATCGCGCTGCCCGGCCGGCCGCGGCGCATCGATGTGGACGTGGCGGTACGGGCGCCGGGAATCGGCGGCCACTCCGGCCTGGGACTGCTGCTGCGCGACCGGTTCGGCCTCACCTTCCGGACGCCGATGCTCCAGCTGCCCGAGGGAGGGGAAGCGACCGTATCGGTGGACCTGGACGCGCTGACCGGGGCCCCGCTCGGGTCCGCCGCCACGCCGCTGAGTGTCGCCGGGCTGGTGTTCTCGTACGGCATGGAGGAGCACGGCTCCAGCGGCCCGGACGACGGGGAGGCTCCCGACCCGCGGGATCTCGCCGGGGAGCTGACCGTACGCCGGCTCGCCGTCGCCGACAGCCCGCGCGGCGAGGCCCTCCCCGTGCCCGTCCCCGGCGGCTCGTCACCCTGGACCCTGAAGGCCCCGGCCCTGACCAGCGGCGCCGCCGTCGCCGAGCTGCTGCCGGGTACGGAGGGCGGCCAGAGCGGCCACGGCGACCCCGCACTGCTGCGGCTGCGTTACCGCGGCGGCTCCGACACCCGCGGCGGCGTCCGGCTCGGGCTGCTCCCCGGCGGTGCCCCCGCGGCCGAGGTGCCCGGCATCGCCACCCGCGGGTACCTCACCGCCGTCGGGGCGTCCGTCGGCGATCTGGTCCCCGTTCCCCTGGGCAGCGCGACCCTGCCGGTGCGGATCACCGCGGCCGTCGGCTCGCTGCCGGTGGCCGGTGACAGCGCGCTGGCCGTCGATCTGACCACCGCCGGGCGGCTGTTGGCGGCCGACGGGGCGCGGGAGCTGCCCGCCCCCACCGAGTGGTGGCTGCCGGCAGACTCCGCCGGCGACCCCGTCCCCGCCCGGGCGGCCGCCGAACTGCGCGCCGGGGCCGGGTCGCAGCGGGTGGAGCTGCGCGAGGAGGTGGCCGCCGCCCTGCTGGACGACCCGCTGAGCGCGGGCCCGCAGAGCGCGCTCGCCGCCCTCGCGGTGGCCTGCGCGGTGCTGGCGGCGATCGGCTTCGGGGCCGCCGCCGCGGCGACCGGGCGGGAACGGGCCCGGGAGTTCGCCGTGCTGCTGGCGCTCGGTGCGCCCCGCCGCGGGCTGGGCCGGACGGCCGCCGCCGAGAGCGGTGTCCTGGTGGGCCTGGGGACCGGAGTCGGGCTGGGTCTGGGCGCCGCCATCGTCCACCTGGTGGTGCCGCTGGTCGTGCTGACGCCCGCCGCGCGGCGGCCCGTGCCCGAGGTGCTGGTGGACCTGCCGGCCGCCGAGACCCTGCTGATGGCCGCCGCGGTCGCCGCGGTGCCGCTGCTGTCCGCCGTGTTCGGCGGCCGCCGTGACCGGACCGTCCGGGGCTCCGCCGCACGGCTGCGCCTCTTGGAGGAGATGTGACCCGCCCGGCCCCGACCACCGCCGACGGGCGCGGGACCCGCCCCGCGCCCTGGGTGCGGACCCGGCTGCGCGCCGCGCCGCTGACCGCGCTGCTCGGCGCCGCCCTGGCCTTCGTCGCCGTCCTGCTCGCGGCCGCCCTGCCGCGCGCCGTCGACCGCGGCTCCGACCAAGCCCTGCGCTCCTTCCTGCACGACCGGGGCCCCGGCCCGACGAGCCTGCTCGCCACCGCGCCCGCCCGGTACGGCCGGCAGAGCCCGCAGGAGCTGGACTCCGTACTCGCCACGCTGCGTTCGCGAACCGGCGGAGCCTTCAGGCTCGATGCGAGCGGTCCGGTGCACGGCACCCTCGGGGTGAAGCCGCGCAGCCTCGCCAACCCCGCAATGCCCCGTCCCGATGGCGTCGACCCGCGGCTCACGCTGATCCACCTGCCCGAGGCCGCAGCGCACGTGTCGCTCGTGGCCGGGCGGTGGCCCGGCGGCGCCGCCCCCGGCGCCCCGGTCCAAGTGGCGCTGTCCCGCGGTGCGTCCGAGACCCTCCGGGTCCCGCTCGGCACCGTACTGGAATCAGCGCCGGGCGCCACCGGTACGGTCCGGGCCGAGGTGGTCGGCCTCTACGACGCCGCCGACCCGGCGGACGTCTACTGGGCCGACCTGCCCTGCCTGACCAAGGCCTGTCAGGCCTTCACTCCCACGGCCGTGCCCCAGGTGTACTGGCAGGCGGCCGCCCTGGTCGGCCCGGACGGCCTCGACCCGCTCGCGGTCTGGGGCGAGACCGCCGAGGACTTCTGGCGGCTGCCGGTGGACACCGGCGTCCTGCGGGCCGACCGGATGCCCGCCGTCACCCGGGAGATCGCCGCCTACGTGGCCGGTCCCACCTCCACCGAGCTGACACGCGCCACCGAGCGCCCCGAGCTGCGGATCAACTCCCGTCTGCCCGAGCTGTTCAAGCAGGCCGAGGCCCGTCGCCAGGCCGCCGCGCCGCTCGCCGCGATCGGCGCGGCCGGAGTCGCCGGGGTGGCCCTCGTCGTGTTCTGCCTCGCCGCCGCGCTCACCGGGGACCGGCGCGAGGCCGAGCTGCGGCTGCTGCTCGCACGCGGCGGCTCGCGCCGCTCCATCGTCCGCCGCCTGCTCGGCGAGGCCGCGGTCACCGTCCTGCCGGCCGCCACGCTGGCCACCTGGCTCGCCGTACTGCTGCTGCCGACACCACGCCTGACGGCCTCTCTGACCGGGGCGTCGGCCGTCGCGCTCCTGGCGCTGCTGGCCTTCCCCGTACGGGCCGCCGTACTGCTGTCCGCGCCGCGGAAGCCGCGCCCCCGACGCCGGCTCGTCGCCGAGCTGCTCGTGCTCACCGCCACCGCCGCGGCCGTGTTCGAGGTCCGCCGACGCGGCGTCGCCCCCGCTGGCGGCGGACTGGATCCGCTGGTGGTCGCCGCCCCGCTGCTCCTCGCGCTGTCCGGCGCGCTCGTCCTGGCCCGGCTGCTGCCCGCCGCCGTCGGCGCACTGTCCCGGGCGGCGGGCCGGGGTTCCGGCCTGATCGGCTTCCTCGGGCTGGCGCGCGCCGCCCGGGGCACGGGCAGCCGGGTACGCGTCCCGGTGCTGCCGCTGGTCGCGCTGCTGCTCGCGGTCACCACGGGCGGCTTCGGGGCCACCGTGCTGAACTCGGTGGACACCGCCCGGCTGCAGGTGGTGCGGCAGACCGTCGGCGGCGACGCCCAGGTCACCGCGCCGGCGGGCGGCACCCTTCCGCAGGAGCTGATCCGGGCCGCCGCGGCACTGCCCGGCGTCCGCACGTCCGTCCCCGTGTGGACGGACGACTACACCTTCCTCTTCGGTATCAAGGAGGGTTCCACCCAGGTGACGGTGATCGTCGCCGACCCGGTGGCCTACGCGGAACTGGCCCGCACCGTGGGGCGCGGCCGGTTTGACCCGGCCGTGCTCGCCGGCGGCGCCCCCGACGCTCCCGTACCCGCGCTGTTCAGCCGCGACCTCGTCGCGCGCGCCGTCACCGACACCTTCCGGGTGCGGATCGGCAGCGACGACTTCCCGGTCAGGGCCGCCGGTGTCGTCGACGGCACGCCCGCCCTGGCGGGCCCGGGCGGCGCCGTCGTCGTACTCCCGGCCGGGCCGGCCACCGCGCACGTCCCCAAGGCCGCCCACCCCAACCGGTGGTTCGCGACCGGCGCCGTCGACGAGGCCCGGCTGCACGACCTGGTCCGCACCACGGTTCCGGCCGCGACCGCCGACCACCACACGGTGAAGACCAGCGCCGCGTCCGTCGCCGCACTCGCCGACGAACCCCTCCAGCGCGCGGCCGGCCGGCTGTTCTGGGCGGCCGTGGCGGCCGCCGCGGGCTTCGCCCTCCTGGCCGTCCTCCTCACCCTCGTCCGCGCCGCGCCCGAGCGGGCGGCGCTGCTGGCGCGGCTGCGCACCATGGGCCTGCGTCCCCGGCAGGGCCTGGCGCTGATCCTGGCCGAGGCGTTGCCGCAGACGCTGGTCGCCGCCCTCGGCGGCGGGCTGGTCGCGCTGGCCGCCGTGGCCCTGCTCGGCCCGGCCGTGGACCTGTCCGCGCTGGTGGGCGAGAAGGTGCCGGCCGGGCTGCGGCTCGCCGCGCGGCCGCTGCTGACCCAGGTGCTCGGCCTGACGGCCCTGGTCACGGCGGGCGTGCTCGCGGAGGCGGCGATATCCGGCAGGCGACAGATCACCACCGAGTTGAGAGCGGGAGACCAGCGGTGAACACCGACCAGCCGACCTACGAAGACCTGCGCCGGCAGGCCCTGGCCGCCGCCGCGCCCCGTACGGCCGGGGCGGGCACGGCCATCGCCTGCGACCGTCTGGTGCGCATATTCAGCACCGACGGGGTCGAGGTACAGGCCTTGCAGGGGCTCGAACTGACCGTGGCCCAGGGTGACCTGGTGGCCCTGGTCGGGGCCTCCGGCAGCGGGAAGTCCACCCTGCTGAACATCCTGGCCGGACTGGACGTCCCCACGGCGGGCACCGCCACGGTCGGCGGCTACGACCTGCTGGAGATGTCCGCCAAGGACCGGCTGCGCTACCGGCGGGAGGCGGTGGGCTTCGTCTGGCAGCAGACGGCCCGCAATCTGCTGCCCTTCCTGACGGCGGCCCAGAACATCGCCCTCCCCATGCAGCTGAGGGGCCGGGGCTCCCGGGGCGCCGCCGCGCGCCGCGCGGCCCGCGTCCGCGAGCTCCTCGAAGCACTGGAGATCGGCGATCTGGCGGGCCGCCGGCCGGCCGAGCTCTCCGGCGGCCAGCAGCAGCGGGTGGCGATCGCCGTGGCCATGGCCAACGATCCCGAGGTCCTCCTCGCCGACGAGCCCACCGGCGAGCTCGACTCCGAGACCGGCGCCGCCATCTTCGGGGCCTTCCGCACCGTCAACCGCGAGCTGGGCGCCACCGTGGTCATCGTGACCCACGACCCGCTCGTCGCCGGAGAGGTCCGCCGCACCGTGGCCATCCGCGACGGCCGCACCAGCAGCGAGGTCCTGCGCCGCACGGTCACCGACGAGCACGGCGCGGAGTCGGTGAGCGAGCGGGAGTACGTGATGCTGGACCGCACCGGCCGCGTACAGCTCCCGCAGAAGTTCCTGGAGGCCCTGGGCATGGAGCAGCGTGTGGCCGTCGACCTCGCAGCCGACCACATCGAGGTGCGCCGGGACGACGCCGACGCCTGAGGGACACCCGCCGGACCGGATTCCGTCACTTCCCCGGGTCGGGGGTCGTTAGGGCCTTGGGGTTGACTCGGGGGCGAAGGGATGACGGTATGCGGCAATTTCCTCTGGAGATGCACCAGGTGGCACCCGGTCGGGTGGTCGAGTGGCGGTTGCGGTCCACAGCGGCGGCGGAGCCCGACGGCCCGGGTGACACGGCGGGCAGGAAGGCGTCCTTCAACCAGGACAAGCACTTCACCGTCGCCGAGGAGAGCCGGGCCGCCGACGACCCCGTCGCGTCGTGGATCGCGGTCACCTTCGAAGTGGCCGGGCGGCTGGACGAACCGGCCCTGGCGCAGGCGCTGTTGGCCTTCGTCCAGCGGCACGAGGTACTGAGGTGCGCGTTCCGGCGGCTGGCCGGGGAGCTGGCCTGTGAGCCCTTCTCCCCCGCCGAACTCGCCCTGGAAGCCGAGTACGTGGGCAGCTTCGAGACCTCCGAGCTGCTGCGGGGCTTTCTCGTCGAGCGGTTCACGCGGAGCATCGACACCCTGTCCTGGCCGCTGTTCACCATGGGCGCGGTCCTGCGCGAGGACTCGGCGACGGTCTATCTCGCCTTCGACCACATCGTGTGCGACGGCATGTCGATGCCGATCGTCGTCCACGAGGTGCTGACCGCCTACGAGTCCCTGTGCCGCGGTGAGGCCGGCGAGCTGCCGACGGTCGCCCCCAGCTACCTCGACTTCGCCGACGAGCAGCGCCGCCGCTACCTGTCCATCGACGCCCGCGACGAACGCCTGGACTACTGGAAGGAGTTCATCGCGCGCGGCGGTGAGTTCTTCCCCCGCTTCCCGCTCGACCTCGGCGTGGAGCCGGGCCGGATGTACCCGATCGTCAACGAGGCCTCCGTACTGCTGGACGCGGGCGAGGCGGAGGTGTTCGAGAAGACCTGCCTGACGGTCGGCGGCAAGCCCTTCATGGGGGTGCTCGCCTCCGTCGCCGTGTGCCTGCGCGAGGCGGGCGGGCCCGGCGTCTATCGGGGCCTCATGCCGGTCAGCGAGCGCGGCCGGGAGGGCTGGGCGGACTCGGTGGGCTGGTTCGTCAACACCATGCCCATCGAGTTCGACGTCTCCCCCGGCCGGGACTTCGCCCAGGTCATGGCCGCGGTCCGGGCCGGATTCTCCGAGATGATCGGCCACATCGACGTGCCGTTCGTCCGGGCGTGGGAGCTGCTGGCGCCCCAGGAGTTCGCCGCCCGCTCGTGGCCGTACCCGGTGAACTTCTTCTCGTACATCGACATGCGCAAGTGCCAGGGCGCCGAGCGGCACGAGGAATGGCGGCCCGCCACCCACGTGTGGTCGGCGCGGGCCAACGGGGCCTGCTCGTGGTTCCAGCGGGACGCCGACGGACTGCACATGAACTCCCTGTACGTGGACACCGCCGCGGCCCGCCGCACCATGGGCGACTTCCAGGAGGCGCTGCGCCTGACCGTCCAGGAGATCGCCCGCTCGGGCGGATTCCGCCGTCCCGTCGCGCTGACCGCGCCGCGCCGGCCCGTGGGGACACCGCTCGACGTGGCCGCGTTCGCCCGGCGCGGCTGACCGGGGACCGGGCCGGCCCGGGCGGCCGCCACCGGAGCTCGTTACCGCAGATGGAGGGTGTACAGGAGCCTGTTCGGCTCGACCGGCGGCGTGCCCTGGAGCACGCCGGTCGTGGCGTTCGCGACGAGGCCCTGCCCGACCTGGGCGGGAGTGTCCCCCGGCCGGAAGGCGAGGTGGAGGGCGGCGGCTCCGGCCGTATGGGCGGTTGCCGCCGAGGTGCCGCTGAGCGTGGCCGTGGCGGTGTCGCCGTCCTTCCAGGCCGAGGGAACGGCCACGCCGGGCGCGAACAGGTCCACGCAGTTGCCGTAGTTGGAGGAGGCGGCCCGGCGGTCGAGGCGGTCGCTCGCGCCGACCGCGAGGGTCTCGGCCACCCGGGCGGGCGAGGTGGCGCAGGCTCCGTCCGGCCGGCCGGAGCTGCCCGCCGCCACGGTGTAGGTGATCCCGGAGCGGATGGAGTTCCGGACGGCGGTGTCGAGCGCGGTGTTGGCGGCCCCGCCCAGGCTCATGTTCGCGACGGCGGGGCGGACCGCGTGCGCGGTCACCCAGTCGACGCCGGCGATGACTGCCGACGTAGTGGCGGATCCCTGGCAGTCGAGGACGCGCACGGAGACCAGCCGGGCTTCCTTGGCCACGCCGTAGGTCCGGCCCGCGACGATCCCGCCGACGTACGTGCCGTGGCCGTTGCAGTCCTCGCCGCCCCGGCCGTCGCCGACGGTGTCGGTGCCGACGGAGGCCCGGCCGCCGAACTCCGTGTGGGTGGTGCGCAGTCCGGTGTCGATCACGTACACGTGCACGTCGGGGGCGGTGGTGCGGTAGGTGTAGGTGGTGGAGAGCGGGAGCCGGCGTTGGTCGATGCGGTCCAGCCCCCAGGGGGCGCCCGGCTGATCGACGTCCGGAGCGGCCCGGGCCGCCGGGGCCATGGCGTCCAGGGTGACCTCGGTGTCCTGCTGGACCCGGGCCACGCGAGGGTCGGCGGCGAGCCGGGCGGCCTGGGCGCGGTTCATCCGCGCGGAGAAGCCGTGGAGCGCGGACCGGTAGACGTGGCCGAGCCGCGCGCCGCCGCCCGCCCCGGCCAGGAGGTCGGTGACGGCCCGGTCACCGGCGGCGGACTCCTTCAGCGTCACGATCCAGCCGTCGGGGACCGCCTTCTCGGCGGGTCCCGCGAGCTGTAACCCGGCGGTGGGAGCGGCTTCGGCGGAAGCGGCGGAAGCGGCGGAAGCGGCGGAAGCCGCGGGGGCGAACGGCAGGAGGGCGGCGGCGAGCAGGGCGGCGGACGGCAGCAGCCTCGGGAGGCGTCTGGTGGGCGTCATCTCCGGTGCACCTGGACCTTTCGTCGACCGGGCGTGGAGGCGTCAGATTCCCCGTTCCCGCACGAGGGCACAAGAGTGCGCTCCCGGCCCGTGCCGTTTCGGTCAGAGCCGGGCCGCGCGGCGGCGGAGCAGGGCGCGTTCCCGTGCGTTGTGGGTGAGCGAGGCCGCCCGCTCGAACTCCGCGCGGGCCTCCGCCGGCCGGCCGAGCCGCTCCAGCAGGTCTCCCCGTACGCTCGGCAGCAGGTGGTAGGCGCGCAGGGCCGGTTCCCGCGACAGCGCGTCGACCAGCGGCAGCGCCGCCTCCGGTCCCTGGGCCATCGACACGGCCACCGCCCGGTTGAGCTCCACCACCGGGGACGGGACCAGCGTGACGAGCCTCCCGTACAGGGCGGCGATCGTCGGCCAGTCGGTGTCCTCGTAGCGGACGGCCGCCGCGTGGCAGCCCGCGATCGCGGCCTGTACGGAGTACGGGCCGCTGCCGGCGTGGCGCATGGCCTCGATGCCCCGGTGGATGAGCATCCGGTTCCACCGGGCCCGGTTCTGGTCGCCGAGCAGGACCGGTTCCCCGTCGGGGCCGGTACGGGCGGCCGTCCGGGACGCCTGGAACTCCAGCAGCGCGGCCAGGCCGTGCACTTCGGGCTCCTTGGGCATCAGGCCCGCCAGTACGCGGGCCAGCCGCAGGGCGTCCTCGCACAGGGCGGGGCGGACGAGGTCCTCGCCGGCGGTGGCCGAGTAGCCCTCGTTGAAGACGAGGTAGATGACCTCCAGGACCGAGGCGAGCCGTGCCTCGCGGTCGGCCCCGTACGGGACTTCGAAGGGCACGCCGGCCGCGGCCAGGGTCCGCTTCGCCCGGACGATGCGCTGGGCCACGGCGGACTCGGAGGCGAGGAAGGCGCGGGCGATCTCCTGGGTCGTCAGCCCGCCCATCAGGCGCAGAGTGAGCGCGATCCGGGCCTCGGTCGACAGGACCGGATGGCAGGCGGTGAAGATCAGCCGCAGCAGGTCGTCGTCGATGTCGTCCGGGTCGGCCGGTTCGGCGGGGGGTGGTACGTCCTCCAGGGTCCGGCCGACCTCGGCGAGTTTGCGGGCGTACGTCTCCTTGCGGCGCACGAGGTCGATCGCGCGGTGCTTGGCGGTGGCCATGAGCCAGGCGCCCGGCCGGTCCGGGACACCGGACCGCGGCCACTGTTCGAGCGCGGCGACGAGGGCGTCCTGCGCGAGCTCCTCGGCGATGCCGACGTCCCGCACGATCCGGGCGACGCCCGCGATGATGCGCGCGGACTCGATCCGGAACACCGCTTCGACCGCCTGGGCCGCACTCACTGCCGTCACGGCCACCCATCAGAGCAGCCGTGACGCGGCAGGGCAAACGCGGCGCGGATCACATCTCCTGGATCTCCCGGACCTCGGCGCTGACGTTCCACTCCGCCGGGTGGATCTCCAGGAACCGCTTCGTCCACTCGATGGCCTCGGCCTTGTCCTTGCACTGGGTCAGGGAGTACCCGCCGACGACCTCCTTGGTCTCCGTGAACGGGCCGTCGGTGTAGCTGATCTTTCCTCCGGACCAGCTGAGCCGGGTCCCCTCGGAAGTGGGGAGGAGTCCGGCGGTGTCCAGCATGACCCCGGCCTTGGTGATCTCCTCCAGCAGGGCGCCCATGCGCTGCTCGAACTCGGGCGGGAAGTTCTCCGGGGGCAGGTCCTGCTCGTCGATGCGGATCATCGTCAGGAAGCGCGGCATGGTGACTCCTCGGTCGGAAGCGGCGGGGGCCTTCCCCGCCTCTCACCCGTGCGTCGAACGGGAGGCGCCCGGATCGACAGCTCCTCGAAGATTCTTCGAAGAATCTTCGGGAGCGGCCATCCGGCGCACCCCTACTCGTGAGTAGGATCGCCGCCCAGGCCGCTTCCGAAAGGTCCCCCCATGCCGCGTACGCCTTCCTCCCCGCTCCTGCTCGCCGGTCTCCTGGCCGGGGCGGCGGTCGCGCACGCCGCCGTGCCCCGTCAGTTCGACGCGATCGTGCCGCGTTCTCTGCCGGGCAGCCCGCGGCAGTGGACGTACGCGAGCGGGGTGGCCGAGCTCGCCCTCGCCGCCGGTGTCGCCCATCCGCGGACCCGCAAGGCGGCGGCGCTGGCCGCGGCGGCGTTCTTCGTCGGCGTGTTCCCGGCGAACGTCAAGATGGCCGCCGACGCGCGCCACCGCTCCCCCGTCGAGCGGGCCGTGGCGTTCGCCCGGCTGCCGCTCCAGGTGCCGCTGGTGCTGTGGGCCGGGAGGGTGAGCCGCGACGCCGCGACGCCGCGTCCCGCTGACCGGCCGACCCGCTGACCCGCCGACCCGCCGACCCGTCCGGATCGGTCAGCGGCTGTCGCCCGTCCAGTCCCAGCGCCCCGGATCGGCCGCCCGGCGGCGGTAGTGGGCGCGGCCGCCCGCGCCGTAGCGGCCTATCTCCGTGGGCAGCCGGGCCTCTTCCGCGAGCTGCGGGGGGCTCCAGCCGGTGATGTCGAGGAGGAGCCCGTCGAGGGGACCGCCCACGAGTTCGCCGTAGACGTGGCCGGGGCGGGGGCCGGGGTCGGGGTCGTCGTGGTCGGCGCCGTAGACCCGGCGCCGGAGCATCCTGTCGTCCATGCCTCTCAGCTTCACAGGCACCACTGACAACCGGCCCCCGCGCGCAGCGGCGATGATGGGAACCGCCTCCCGGTCGCGGGCGGCGTGGGAGCGAGGAGCGGCACGCATGGCACGTCGGGTACACCAGCCACTGGAGAACCAGGAGTTCGACTTCATCCTCTCCATGGCGCCGGGGCCGGTTCTCGCCTACTTCTGCGGGACCTGGCCGAAGGCCCTGGAGGCGTGCCGGGCGATGGACGCGGTGGTCGGCGAGCTGTCCGAGGAATACGGGACCCGGTTCACCGCCGTCCGCACCGACATGACCCGCTGCCCCGAGGCAACCAAGCGCTACGGCGTGACCGGCGCGCCGACCGCCGTGCTCATCAAGGACGGTGAGGCGGTCGCGAGCCAGGCCGGGCCGATGACGCGCGAGGAGTTCCGGGCGTTCCTGGACGCCCACCTCTGAGGACCGGGGCAGCCGATTGGGCCCTGCGGGCGAACTCGGGTGATCTGGCTGAAAGTGGCATAGGTGGGATAGGTGCCTTAGGCATGTAATGGAGTCCGGCGAGACGGAACCATCGCTTGCGAGGTGCTCCATGTCAGAGACCGTTGCCTTCCCTCAGGACCGAACCTGCCCCTACCACCCACCGGCCGCTTACGCACCCCTGCGGGAGAGCCGGCCGCTCTCCCGCGTCACCCTCTTCGACGGCCGCTCCGTATGGGTGGTCACCGGGCACACCGAGGCGCGCGCCCTGCTCGCCGACGGCCGGCTCTCCGCCGACCGCCGGAACGCGGCCTTCCCGGCACCGACCAGGCGGTTCAAGGGGCTGCAGAACCGGCGCGCCGCGCTGCTCGGGGTCGATGATCCCGAGCACAACACCCAGCGCCGGATGCTGATCCCCAGCTTCACCCTGAAGCGGACGGCCGCCCTGCGGCCCCGCATCCAGCAGACCGTGGACCGGCTGATCGACGAGATGGTGGCGGGCGGCCCGCAGGCGGAATTGGTGGGCGCCTTCGCCCTGCCGGTGCCGTCGATGGTGATCTGCGCCCTGCTCGGAGTCCCGTACGAGGACCACGAGTTCTTCGAAGGACAGTCACGGCGGCTGCTGCGCGGCCCCGAGCCGGCCGACGTGGAGGACGCCCGCCGCCGGCTGGACGACTACCTCGTCGGCCTGATCGGGCGCAAGCGCCGGGAGCCCGGGGACGGGCTGCTCGACGAGCTCATCGCGCAGCGCCTGGAGACGGGCGAGGTCGACGTCGAGGAACTGGTCGCCCTCGCCGTGATCCTGCTGGTCGCGGGGCACGAGACGACCGCCAACATGATCTCGCTCGGTACCTTCACCCTGCTGCGCCACCCCGAGCAGCTGGCCGAGCTGCGGGCCGACCCGGCATTGATCTCCTCGGCCGTGGAGGAGCTGATGCGGTTCCTGTCGATCGCGGACGGGATGCTGCGGGTGGCGACCGAGGACATCGCCGTCGGCGGGGTGACGGTGCGCGCCGACGACGGAGTGGTCTTCTCCACCTCCGTCATCAACCGCGACGACTCCGTCTTCGAGGAGCCGGACGCGCTGGACTGGCACCGGCCCACCCGGCACCACCTGGCCTTCGGCTTCGGCATCCACCAGTGCCTCGGCCAGAACCTGGCCCGCGCGGAGATGGAGATCGCGCTGGGCACGCTCTTCGAGCGGCTGCCCGGACTGCGGCTGGCGGCCGAGCCGGACCGGATCCCCTTCAAACCCGGCGACACCATCCAGGGCATGGTCGAACTCCCCGTGGCGTGGTGAGGGCCGTGTCGACCGAACGAATGCGCATCGACATCGACACCGGCGTCTGCATCGGCGCGGGCCAGTGCGCGCTGACCGCGCCCGGGGTGTTCACCCAGGACGACGACGGCTTCAGCGAGCTGCTCCCGGGCCGCCCGGACGGCGCCGGGAGCGCGCTGGTCCGCGAGGCCGCCCGGGCCTGCCCGGTCTCGGCCATCTCCGTCCGGGAGGACTGACACGACCCGCGACCTGGTCGCCCCGGCCTGACGCCCGGTCGCGGGCATCGCGGGCATCGCGGGCATCGGGTGTATCGAGGACTGGATTTCCTGTACAGTTGTCCAGGAAATCCAGTCCCCCCGAGAAGTGGAGGCGGCCATGCACACGGTCGCTCAGATCCTGACCGGCCTCGTGGCCGCACTGCACCTGTACTTCCTGGTCCTGGAGATGTTCCTGTGGCAACGGCCGCCGGGGCGGGCGCTGCACGGCTTCGACGCGGACACCGCCCGGCTCACCGCACCGCTCGCCGCCAACCAGGGCCTCTACAACGGGTTCCTCGCCGCGGGCCTGGTCTGGGCGCTCGTCATCGACTCGCTCGCCACGCAGGTCTTCTTCCTCGTCTGCGTGATCGTCGCCGGGGTGTACGGGGCCGCGACCGCCAACCGCCGGATCCTCGTCGCGCAGGCCCTGCCCGGGGCCCTCGCCCTCGGCGCGGCGCTGCTGGCCGCGTGAGCCCCCAGGACGCGCGCGCACCGGACCCGCGCACGGCCAGGACGAAGGCGCGGCTGCGCGAGAGCCTGCTCGCGGAGTGCGCGGACAGGCCGCTCGCCGAGGTGAGCGTCTCGGCCGTGGTCCGCGGGGCGCAGGTCGGGCGCGCCACCTTCTACCTCCACTACGAGGACCTCACCGCGCTCGCCGTGGACGCCTGCGCGGATGTGGTGCACGCGGCGGTCGACGCCCTGCACGCCTGGCAGACGGGTCCCGGCTCGCTCCCCCCGGCCCGGCCTCCCGCCGCGCTGGCCGAATTCCTCGCGGACGCGGCGGACCGCGCGCCGCTCTACCGCACGCTGCTCCTCCCGGGCGGCGGCGGCCCGCTCGGCGACCGCCTCCACCGGGAGCTGCGCGCTCGCGCGCACGCCGAACGCACGGCGGCGGGCGCCCCGCACTCCGATCTCGTCGCCTCGGCGGTCGCCGCCACCTTCACCGGCGTCCTCGCGGACTGGCTCCACGACGCCATCCCGGCGGATCCGGCCGGACTGGCGGACCACCTGTGGCGGCTGCTGCTGGCCCTCCACCGCGCCGTCTAGTGCTGTGGCCCTGCGCGGTCCGACAACGCGGCGAGGTGCCGTGCCTGGGGGTACCTCCCTGGGGGTCCCCCCGGACGGAGTCTGGGGGGAGGTAGCCGGGGGAGCGCCGCGACCCGGTGAACCTTGCCGGTCACAGCACTAGCGCGGAACGCCCGGCCCGCGCGCCACCCGGTCCACGGCGCCCTCCGGCAACTGTCCCGCCGGGCCCGGAGCGCGGCCACGGACGCCGGGAGCCCCGCCGGTCGGACCGGCGGGGCTCCCCTCACGGGCTGTGCTCGCGAAGCGGACTACGAGAGGGGGACCACCCGCTCTGCCTGCGGGCCCTTGGGGCCCTGGGTGACGTTGTACTCGACCTTCTGGTTCTCCTCCAGCGACTTGAACCCGGTGGTCTCGATGGCGGAGAAGTGCACGAACACGTCCGGGCCGCCGTCGTCCTGCTGGATGAACCCGAATCCCTTCTCCGAGTTGAACCACTTCACGATGCCTGTTGCCATCTGGCTGATCCTTCTCAACGTTCCACTGCGGGCCGCATATGCGGCCGTCTCGATCCTGCCCAAAGGTCCCGCAGAGCACACGCTGAACGCGGCCAACCGGGGCGTGGCGCGTATTCGAACTTCTGGCCGCCCTGTCCGTGAATCGGGGGAGCGGCGCCTTCGGAAGACGCTTCGAGAAGGGACGGGACATGAGTGGATTCGCGACGTTCAAGGTGCCGGACCGGGTGACCGGGACGGCTGCGGACGAGGCGCTCGGCCGGGCGATGACCGCGGCCTGGCAGCGCGACGGGATCTTCCAGGTGGTGGCCGACGCCGGGCAGCGGGCGCGGACCCGGGAGGCCATGGCGGCGAGCCGCCGGTTCTTCGCCCGGCCCCCGGCGGAGAAGGCGGCGTGCGTCAACGACACCTCGTACAGCGGGTACATCGCCTCCGGCGAGGAGGTCACGGCGGGCGAGCGGGACGCGTCGGAGATCTTCACCATCACCCCGGACCTGGCGGCGGGGCGCGGGCTGCCCTGCCACGGGCCGGTGCCCTGGCCCGACCCCGGCTACCGCGCGGCCATGGAGGCGTACCTCGCCGGGGTGGGCGGTCTCGGGGAGCGGCTGCTGCGCCTCGTGGCGCTCGGGCTCGGCTCCGGCGGCTTCGGAGCGGGGCCGGGGCCGGCCGGCATCGACGAGCTGGCCGGGCTGACCCGCGGGGGCTGGCACCACATGCGGGTACTGCGCTTCCCGGCGGCCTCGCGGACGACGGAGCGCGGGATCGGCGCGCACACCGACTACGGGCTCCTGGTGATCGCCGCCCAGGACGAGGTCGGAGGGCTGTTCGTACGCCCGCCGGTCGCCGGGGAACGCCGGCCCCGGAACTGGCTGCCCGGGGAGTCCTCGGCGGGCTTCGCCGAGGACTCCCCGGGGTGGACGTACGTGCCCCCCGTGCCGGGGGTGCTCACCGTGTTCCCCGGTGACATCCTGCAGTTCCTGACGGGCGGAGCCCTGCTGTCGACGCCGCACAAGGTGCGGCTCGCGGACCGGGAGCGCTACACGCTGGCCTACTTCCACGAGCCGCGCTTCGGCGCCCGGATCCGCCCGTTGCGGCCGGAGCCGGGTGACGACTCGGCCATCCACTACGGGGAGCACTTCACCCGCATGTTCATGCGCTGCTATCCGCGGCGGGCAACGACGCGGCGGATCGAGGCCGAGGGGCTGCTGCGCGGGCTCGCCTCGGTCCGCTGACCCGGCAGCCCACGCAGTCGGCGTGGCCCGCGTGCGCCGCGGTGTCCCGGGTACGCCAGTCCCAGTCGGCCTCGGGGCGGGGTCCGCTCGGCTTGCCCCACCCGGCGAGGTGCAGGAGCCAGGTGACGATCCCGGCCACGGCGACGACGCCGAGGCCGAGCCAGATGCCGGGCGTCCACGCCGCGCACACCGCGACGCCCGCGCCGGTGAAGCCCAGCAGGGCCAGGGCGGTACCGGTCCAGCCGGCCGCCGTGTGGCCGAGATCGACATGGCCGTGCGCACTCATGGTTCTCCCTGGTCGGACGGTCGGCAGTACGCTCGGAGGAAGGATTCATTTATCTCACGAGCTAAGTTACTTAGATGCTAAGGAGTATCTGCGTGGAGGGCAAGACCCGCCCCCCGGCCACGGCCGCGGAGGCCATGGCGCGCATGGACCAGTACGTCGCCCTGGGCATCGTCGGCCAGCAGGAGGTGGCACAGCGGCTGGGACTCAACGTCACCGACCTGACCTGCCTGGGCCACATCCTGGGAGCCGGGGACACCCCGCTGGCCGCCGGTGACCTCGCCGAGCTGGTGGACCTCACCACCGGCGCCGTCACCGGGGTGCTCAACCGCCTCGAACGCGCCGGGTTCGCGCGGCGCCGACCCGACCCCGCGGACCGGCGCCGGGTGCGGGTGGTGGCCGAGCCCGAGGCCGCCGCCCGGGTCGTCGCGGTCTACCAGCCGTTCTACGACCGGCTCGGCGCCCTGTTCGCCGACTACACCCCCGACGAGATCGCCGTGATCGCCGACTGGTTCGAGCGCGCCGCGGTCGAGGTCCGCGCCCACTGCGCGCAGGTGCGGTCGGGGGAACCCGACGGGGAACAGCACGGGAAACCGGACGCCGGGCCGCGATAGGCGCCGCTGGTACCATGGGCGGTTGACCATCTTCTTCCTTGCTTCGAAAGGTTCTGCATGAGGAACCCGTCAGTTCATGGACGCTTCGGTGTGAAGGGCGGTGCCAAGGCCGGAGCCAAGTCCGGCGGCAAGACCCCCCGGAGCATCGGGCCGCAGGGCGAGTTCACGATGCACGAGCCGAAGAATCCGGCGCTGCCGCCGGTGGAGTCGTTCTCCGAGCTCGACCTGCCCCTTGAGCTGGTGACGACCATGGCCTCGCTGGAGGTCAAGGAGCCGTTCCCCATCCAGGCCGCGACGCTCCCCAACGCGCTGGCCGGCCGGGACGTCCTCGGCCGCGGCCGGACCGGATCCGGCAAGACCCTCGCCTTCGGCCTGGCGCTGCTGGCGCGTACGGCGGGGCAGCAGGCGGACCCGAAGCGCCCGCTGGCGCTGGTCCTCGTACCGACGCGCGAGCTGGCGCAGCAGGTCACCGAGGCGCTGACTCCGTACGCCGAGGCCCTGAAGCTGCGGATGGCCACGGTGGTCGGCGGCCTGTCCATCGGGCGGCAGGTGAGCGCGCTGCGCACCGGCGCCGAGGTCGTGGTGGCCACCCCCGGGCGCCTGAGCGACCTGGTCGGACGGCGTGACGTACACCTGGAGCGCGTGAAGATCACCGTGCTCGACGAGGCCGACCAGATGTGCGACATGGGCTTCATGCCGCAGGTCACGGAGATCCTGGACCAGGTGCACCACGCGGGGCAGCGGATGCTGTTCTCGGCGACCCTGGACCGCAATGTGGACCAGCTGGTGCGCACGTACCTGAAGGACCCGGTCTCGCACTCCGTCGACCCGCAGGCGGGCACGGTGACCACGATGGACCACCACGTGCTGCACATCCACGCGGCCGACAAGATCTCGGCGGCGACCGAGATCGCCGCCCGCGACAACCGGGTGCTGATGTTCCTCGACACCAAGCACGGCGTCGACCAGTTCGTGAAGCACCTGCGGGCCATGGGCGTACGGGCGGAGGGACTGCACAGCGGCAAGTCGCAGCCGCAGCGGACGCGGACCCTGGCGCAGTTCAAGAGCGGGGCCGTGACCGTCCTGGTCGCGACGAACGTCGCGGCGCGCGGTATCCACATCGACGACCTCGACCTCGTCGTCAACGTCGACCCGCCCGCCGACCACAAGGACTACCTGCACCGGGGCGGCCGCACCGCCCGGGCCGGCGAGTCCGGCAAGGTCGTCACCCTCGTGACGCCGAACCAGCGACGGGACATGGTCCGGCTGATGGCGGACGCCCGGGTCCGGCCGACCATCACGCAGGTGCGGTCCGGCGAGGCGGCCCTGAGCCGGATCACCGGCGCGAAGGCGCCCTCCGGGGTCCCGCTGGCCGGGTCCGCGCCGACCGACGCCAAGGGCAGGCCCTCCGGGTCGGACCTCGGCTTCCGCGGGATGGGCACCCGGCCGGGCCGCCCGGGCAAGGGCAAGGAGTCCCGCAAGACGATCGAGGCCCGGCAGACCGCCGAGGCCCGCCGCGCGGCCCGGGTGCGCAAGGGCCTCTGACGCGCGTACGCCCGCCCCCGGACCGGGGGCGGGTCCCGACGTCCCGACCGGGTCAGGCCAGGGTACGGCGGCGCAGGCGCTCGGCGGCCGCGTTGCGGACCCGGCGGGTGCGGGCCTCCGCGGCGAGCAGCCGCAGGGCCTCGTACGAGGTCAGGGACTGGGCGGCGGTGCGCTGGCACCAGTCGGAGGCGGCGGTGAGCTCCGCCGCGGACCAGGGTTCGCCGCCGGTGATGGCCTTGAGCAGGGTCCACTCGCGCAGCCTCCGCTCGGGGAAGGCGCGGCCGGCGAGCGCGGCCGTCATGGCCTGCGCCCAGGCGGGAAACCCCTCGTCGGCCAGCAGCCGGGCCGCCCGGCGGTTCAGGTGGGTGACCACCGCGCTCTCGGCCATCACCGGATCGGGATCGCGCAGCACGGCCGCCACGGCCTCGGCTTCGGCGGACTCCCCCGGCGCCACGGCCAGGAACTCCAGGTGGCGCCCGTACCGCCAGTGCTCGGGCGGCGTGCCGGCATCGGAGCGGCTCATCGCGCCACGCCTTCCCGAACGCGGCCCGCCCGGCCGCCGTCCGGCAGCGGCTCCCGGTCGACCTCGGCCGTCAGCCCGTGGTGGCGCCGTGCGATCCACGTCATGCGGCAAGGGCCTCGGTCTCCCCCGGCCACCGACTCGGCCGCGCCGGCCTCGGCCTGCGCGGCATCGGCGATGCGCGGATCGGGCCGCCCGCATCCGACACCGGCGATGGACTGTGCCCGGCCGCCTGCCGTGGGCAGGACCAGCACGCTCTGCGGCCTGCCGATCGTGTGGCGCTGCTCCTTCTTCCCTCTCCCCATGGCACCCATTCCACACGACCGCCGCGGGCGGCCGGTGGTCAGGGTGCCTTCGGGGTGCTCAGCTCGCAGGAGGCAGCATCAGCGACTCCGCGCCGACCGGGCGGTAGCCGGCGGCCTGGAAGGCGCGGACGCTGCGGGCGTTGCCGGTGGCCTGCTGGGACCAGACCGGCCGGCCGTCGGGGACGAGGTGGCGGGCGGCGCGGGCCAGGTCCCGCCCCAGCCCCCGGTGGCGGACGTCCTCGTCCACCTCTATCGCCGTCTCCCAGCGGCCCGCGACGCCCCGGCCGAGGATGAGGACTCCCCCGTCCGCCGCCCAGACCCGTACGTCGTCACGGCGGTGCAGGGCCCGCCGCACCCGGGGGTGGTCGGGGTCGGCGATCTCGCGCAGCTCCAGCGGGGGTTCGCCGGGCAGCGGCCCGGCGACGGTGAGCAGGTCGACGGTGTCGGTGGTGCGGCCCGTACGGTCCAGCAGCGCGGCCAGGAAGCGCGCGTTCATGGTGGCGGCGAGGGCGTCGCACGTGGTGGCGGCGAGGGTGGACCGTACCCAGTCCGGGTCCTCGTCGGTGAACACGACGGAGTGCGCGGTGAAGGCGATGACGCCCGCGTCGCGCCGGCTCTCCTGCGGTACCACGGTCGTACCGCCGTCGGGCGGCGGAAACCGGCCGTCCGCCGCCGCGTCCAGGATCTCGCCCAGAGTCCGCCCCGTGCCGTGCTCGCGTGCCATGTCCGTGCTCCCGATTCGTGGTCGGTGCACATGATCTCAGGCGCGGTGCGGGGGTGTTGGGGCGGGGGCGGGGGGGCGGGAGAGCCGGGACGGTGCCGCGCGGACCGGACCGGCTCTCCGCACGGCAGGTCAGCTGCCGCCGGTCTCGCCGGTCTCACCACCAGGCTCACCGGTTCCGCGGGTCTGGCGGGTCTCGTAGGCCTCGTGTCCGCCGTACCCCTGTTCCGTCCCGTCCCCGGGCTCGGGCAGCGGGGCTCCCGTCTCCAGGAGGGTCTTGAGGCTGGAGGCGAGCATCGGCCAGGCCCGCCCGCACATGCCGATCAGCGTGCCGCCCGGTTCGAAGCCCTCGTGCAGGATGGTCAGCCGGGCGAGGGCGTCGCCGACCGGCTCGATCTCGTACGTCACCTTCGTGCGCCGCTCCCCGGCCAGTTCGGCCCGCAGCTCCTCGCCGATCCCGACGGCGGCCGCCCACTGCGGGGTGAAGGTGTGCCAGGTGTAGGACAGCAGGCGGTCCGGGACGCAGTCCAGGACCACCTGCTCGGGGTCGCTGGTGCGGGCCCCGCGCTCGACCCAGTCCATCGTCGAGCCCACGGCCCAGTCGGTCTCGAAGCTCAGGCCCCAGTAACGGCGGGTGAGGGCAGGATCGGTGAGGGCCTGCCAGACCCGGTCCGGATCGGCCTGGATGTACAGGGTGTAGGTGATCGCACTGTCGCTCATGGCCCCATGCTGCGGGACCGCGGACCGCGGACGCCGGATTTCCCGATCATGGCGGCGGACGAGGACGGTCCGGCCGTCCCGTCGGCCGCGGGCAACCGGCACGCGCCTCACATCACGTGGAACGCGACCCCGCACAACCCGAGCCCGGCCCGCGCGGCCCCGCGCCAGGCCCGGAGCGGCCCGTCGAGGACGCTCTCCTCGTCGTCGGGCCGGTCCAGCCAGTGCTGCTCCTGCTCCCGCGCCCGCTCCCGCTCCCCCGGCGTGAAAGCCAGCGCCCGCTCCACTTGCGGCAGCGCCCGCCGTACCTGGGCGGCGGTCAGCAGGAAGTTCCCGCACCAGCCGGGCAGCAGAGCGGCACGCCGGGGCCCGATGGCATGGAAGAGCGCGGCGACCGCGTAGTCCTTCCGCTGGACGGACACGAACATCTCCGCCGGTTCCGGCAGGCGCTCCCAGACATCGTCCGCGAGGTGGAAATCCGGGTCCGCGCTGCCGTTGCACAGGTCGTCGACGTGACGGCCCGGACTCGTCAGCTCCAGGAAGGAGCGGATCGCGTCGTCGTGAGCCGCATCGGTCCACCACGTGCGGTGGTCGGGCAGCGGGGCACTCTGCCACCTCGCCCACCGGCGGCGGGCGTCCGGGCAGGCGCGGTCGGCCTCGATGGCCACCGCTACGCGTGGCGCGAGCTCCCGGACGACGGAGTCCTCGTGGCCGCTGATCGACCAGGCACTGGTGAATCCCATGCCGTCGACGGTAGGAGGCCGCACCGACAACGGCGGTCCGCTCTCACCAACGCGTGCCCGCCTCCGGGAGTTCCGTGGGCGGGGTGCGGGGCGGGGGCGGGAGGGAGAGGCGCGTGCGGGCCGTGTGGACCGCCGCGAGTTCGTCGTCGCCGGACCGGCCCCAGTCGCTCAGTTCGCGGACCTGCTCGGGTGTGGCCAGCAGGCGGGCGTACTCCGCGTCCGGCGCCGACGGGAGCCCGGTGAGGCGGGCCGCGGTGCGGGCGTGGACGCCCTGGTCACCGTACCGGTAGCCGAGCGGGGCGGCCCCGGCGGTCGGTGCCGCCGTCGGGGGCGGGAGGTGGGCCGCGCCGGTGGCGCGGGCGATCAGGAGCAGGACCCGGCCGTCGGGGGCGAAGAGCCACGCCGAGCGGTCCCGTACGGGCAGTTGCGCGGGAACCGGGCCCGCGTGCCAGGCGCCGTGCTGCGCGGTCCGGCGGGTGCGCAGCACGCCCAGCCGGTCGAGGGCGGTGGGCACGGTGGGGCGGCCGTCCTCCAGCAGGGCGGTCCCGGAGCCGTTGATCCGGGACCGCAGCGCGGACAGGGCGCGGCGGGCGTCGCCCGCGTCCATCAGGGCGGGCAGGTCGGCCGGCTCGGCGAAATGGATGCCGGTGATCTCCTGGGCCGGCAGCCGGACGGAGTCGATCCGCTCCTGGTTCCAGGTGCCGCCGTCGTAGACGTGGAGGATCTCGCCGGGGAACCGCATGCCGGCCGGGAAACCCGGCGTGTCGGCCGGGATCCAGTCCACGGCGAGGCCGCGCGGGTAGCGGCCGTCGACGCCCAGTTCCTCCCGCATCTCGCGGGCCGCCGCGGCGGACGGCGCCTCGCCCGCGTCCACGGCGCCGCCGGGCAGCAGCCGGTCGGACCGGTAGTCGACGCTCTGCACGAGGACCCGGCCGTCGGTGTCGGTGACGAGGACGACGGCTCCGGTCCACAGGGCGGCGCGCGAGGCGCCGTACGCCTCCGGGGTCATCCAGGTGCCCGCCCGCCGCTGGTCGTCGGGCCCGGTCCCGTCCTGATCGGGCACGGCCTCGTCGGTCAGCTGCGGCATCGGAACTCCGTTCACCGTGGGTGGACCCGCCGGCTGTGCAACAGCGGGCGCGGCCCGCTGGTTACGGCGGACCCGGACCTCCCGCGCTGTGCCGCCCCTGTACCTCCTTATCACCTGGTTATGCGGTCCTTGCTACGTTCCGCAGGCGGATCGGCGGCATGAAACCCTCCGGTCCGACCACGTCACCGGCCCGACGAGACCCATGCGACGCGCCGGTTCCGGCGACCTGCCCGGCCGGCCCACCGGCAGGCCGGCCGCGGTCGACGCCGTGCGCGGACTCGCCGTCCTCGGCATGTTCGCCGTGCACGTGGGCCCCGGCCCGCGGCCCGAGGGCGCCGGGTACGTGATCGTCGCGACCGACGGCCGCGCCCCGGCGTTCGCCCTCCTCGCCGGCTTCTGCCTGATGCTCGCCCAGCGGGGCCGCCCGGCGGACCTGCCCGACGGATGGACGCGGCGCTACCGTGCCCGGCGTTCGGGTACGAGTCCTCCGGGCGGGGCCTGGTCCCCGAAGCCGCCGCTTTCACCAGCTGGTCCGGGCTGGGCGGGGCGCTCCGCGAGCTGCTGCTCACGGGCGCGTATCCGCTGGCCACCTACTTCCCGTACGTCCTGGCCGGGATGGCCCTGGCCCGTCTGTGCGATGTCCGGGAGCGGGCGGTGGCCGGGCGGATGGCCGGGGGGGCGGCGGCCGCCGTGGCGGGCTACGGCTCCGCCCGGCTCGCCGCCCACGTGTTCGGCGCCCGGACCGCCCGGATCGCCTTCAGCGCCGCCGCGCTCACCGTGACCTGGGTCTGGCACCGCGTGCACGCCGACGGCCCCCTTCGCCGCGGCCCCCTCGAACACGCTCTCCGCCCGGCTACCCGACCCCGAAGCCGGAGCTAGCCGGGGCCGGGGCCCGGGGCCGGCACCGGGCAGCCGCACACTTCACCCATCAGCGTGACGGGTGCGACTCGCGGGCGCCCGGTACGGCAGGGTGGGCGGATGCAGCTGCGCCGGGCCCTGCCCCTGACCCTTGCCGCACTCGCCATGGCCACCGGATGCGTGACCGTGCATCCCGCCGCCCCACCCGACGCTCCGCGTCTCGCTCCCGCGGCGGCCCGCACGGAGCCCGACCAACCACCCGTGCCTGCCTTACCGTTGGGCTACCTCCCGGAGACCTCGGAGCCCGCACCGCCGACCGTTCCGGCGGAGCCGGTACCGGCGGCGGCCCCGGAACCTCCGCACCGGGCGGTCCGGCCCGCCAGGCCGTACAAGCCGGCCAAGCCGGCCAAGCCCGCCCGCCCCGCACCCCGGGCCAAGCCCCGCAAGCACCCTCCGGCGAAGTCCAAGTCCCGTCCCGTGCCTGCCCGTTCGTACGACATGGCGGCGCTGTGCGAAGCGGCCCGCGGCATGGTGTCACCCTCCATCGTGGCCCTCTGCCACTAGGCCCTGTCCGGGGACCGGCCCGGCCGGCGGATACCCTCGGAGCCGCACGGCGGACGACTCGGGGAGCGGGCACATGAACGACGCGGGACCGGAGGCGGCCGCGGCCGTCGTCCGTGCGCTGCGGGAGCTGGCGCGGGAACGGCCGGACGAGGTCGAGCTGTTCGACGGCTTCACCGACGCCGAGTTGGACGGCTGGGCCGTCCCGGTCCCGGAGGACGTCCGGGTCGTGCTCCGGGAGATCGGCGGGCTGGAGAGCGAGGAGCACGAGTACCGCTTCGGGCCGCGCGGCCGCGCGGTGTTCGCGGACGGCTACTGGACCCTCGGTGAACTGGGCTTCGGCGAAGGTTCGTTGATCGTCGGCGTCGGCTCCGCCGACTGGGGGCCGGTCGTGGCCGTGCATCCGTGGGGGGACGACCCGGACGTCACGGTCGAGGCCCCGGAATTCGTCGGCTGGCTCGCCGGCTTCACTGAGCGGCTCGCCGACGGGGCGGCGGACCGGACCGCCGCGAAGTATTTCGTACCGGCCGTTCCGACCGTCGAGGTGGCCGAGGGCACGGACACCGGGCTCGCCGCGCTCGTCGGGCGCGGGGACTCGCTCACCGACCTCGTCGACCTGCGCGACCTGCCCGGCTACCCGTGCGCGGTGGGCTGGGAACCGTACTTCTCCACCGCCCACAACACGGCCGACACCGGAAGCAGCGAGATCCAGTTCCGGATCGTGGGTGACGGCCGGGCGCTGCTGCTGCGCAGTGTGGTGAGCGGGGACTTCCTCGGGCGGCCGGTACGCAGGCACCGCCCGCCGGCGGATGCCGCGGACCGCGCGGTCGCCGAACTGCGGGCACTGGCCGACGAGTTCCCCACCTTCGTCGTACTCGACGCGGGTGTCGCCGATCGGGCGATGGACGGCTGGGCGGTCCCGGTGCCCGCCGACGTCCGGTGCGTGCTGCGGGAGATCGGCGCGGTGGCGGTCGCGGGACTGCCCGCGCTGCGGCTGCTGCCCGGGGCCCCCGAGCACGAGGTGGACCCGGAGGTGCACCGCATGATGGGCGGCGACGGCACGTACTGGCCGCTGGCCCGGATCGGGTACGGGCACAGCCCCGCGCTCCTGCAGATCCGCGTCGACCCGGAGGCCGGCCGGTGGGGGTACGCCGTCTCCGTGCCGGCCGAGGCGAAGGCGCTGCGGGAGTACCCGGAGCTGGCCCTGCTCGCCGAATCTCTGCCGGACCTGCTGCTGACCTTCGCCCGGCTGGCCCGGCAGGCCGTGGACCGACCCGACTTCGCGGGCCGGGTCTCCCGGGACACCCGGTGGCTGTTCCCCAACACCGGGGAACCGTGGCCGCGGCCCACCCCGGTCGGCGAGTGGGCGGGATCGGCGGACCCACTGCTCTCGGCGGCCGCCGGACTGCCGGCCGGCACGCACGCCGCCGACCTGCGGGCGGTACCGATCCCGAGCGACCTGTGCTTCTACCGGGCGGCGGGCTGGCCGTACGCGGCCCGGCTGGACCGGCTGCACTTCGCGGCGGGCGGCGGGCTGGCCGCGGCGGTACCGGCCGGCGGCTGAGCGCCGCCGCCCTGGCCGGCGTGTCACCCCGGGCCGGTGGCCGGGGGCGGTCCGGGGTCCGGGGGCGGTCCGTAGAGCCCCGTGAGTTCGGCGCCCAGGCGGGCCAGCCACTCCCGTACCTCCGGTGGTTCGAGCACTTCGACCCGGGCTCCCAGCCCGGACAGGTGCGCGGCCAGCGCCCTCGGTGCCGGGCCGTCGACCCAGACCTCCGTCCAGCCGTCGGGCAGCGGGCCGCCGACCCGCAGCCGGCCGCCGGACAGGCGTGCCAGCAGCGCCACCGCGCCGGGTTCGACGCGGGCCCGGGCGGTCACCGCGTACAACCGGTCCTCCATGGCCCCGGCGAGTTCCCGCCAGGCCGTGGCGAGGTCGAAGCCGGCCGGCCGGTGCGCGGGTTCGCCGGTCGGTTCGACCGAGGTGACCCGGCTGAGCCGGAAGGTGCGCAGCCCTTTCTCCGTACCGGCGACGAGGTACTCGACTCCCGCCTTGGCCACGAGGCCGAGCGGGTCGACCAGGCGGACGGCGGCCGGTTTGCCGGCGCCCGCGTACCCGAGTCGGATCCGCGTGCCGTCCACCACGGACCGCTGGAGGGCCGCGCGGTGGGGGGCCTCGGCGGTGACGGGATTGCGCGACCAGTCGGTGCCGTCGACGGCGGCGGCCCGCGAGGCGGCCTCGGCGCCCCCGCGGAGGGTGGCCGGCAGGGCCTGGACCAGCTTGCGCAGCGTGGTGCGCAGTTCGGGGGTGGTGGCCAGGGGGCCGGCGACGAGGAACAGCGCCCGGATCTCGTCGGCGGTGAGGCCGGTGAGGTTGGTGCGGGCGCCGCCGACCAGGGACCAGCCGCCGCCGCGGCCGCGCTGCGCATAGACGGGGATCCCGGCCGCGGCCAGTGCCTCCAGGTCGCGCCGGGCGGTCCGCTCCGAGACGTCGAGTTCGGCGGCCACTTCGGGGACGGTGACGCGCCCTCGCTCCTGGAGGAACAGCAGGGCGGCCACCAGCCGGTCAGCCTTCACGGGAGTCGTTTCGCATGGAATGGATTCTGTCCCGAAAACTGGCCAGAGGATGGCCACTTTGCCCGCCAGGATGACGTCATGACCGAAACCCAGCAGTTCACCGCAACCCCTTCCACCCCGTCCTCCTCCCCGTCCTCCTCCCCCGCCGTCGACACCCGTCCGGATCTGGCGGCTGCCGTGGCCCTCGCCGGACGCACCCTCGCCGCCGTCCGGCCGGACCAGTACGACGCCCCGACCCCCTGCGACGAGTTCGACGTGCGGCGCCTGTCGAGCCACCTCGTCGCCGTGCTGCGGCGGATCGCCGTGATCGGGCGCGGTGAGGACCCCTTCAGCGTCCCCTCCTTCGCCGACGAGCTCGCGGACGGCGAGTGGGCGGCCGCCTGGGAGCCGGCCGCACGTGAGGTGGCGCGGGTGTGGGCGGATCCGGACGTGCTCGGCCGCGACCTGCGCCTGCCGATGGGTGTCCGGCCGGGAGCGCTCGCGGCGACCTTGTACGCCAACGAGCTGACCCTGCACACCTGGGACCTCGCCACCGCCACCGGACAGCGACCGGACTGGGACACCGAACTGCTGGAGCGGCTCGTCGAGGTGGTACGCCGGGCGATGCCGGCCGAAACCCGCGGCGGCCGCATCCCGTACGGCGAGGTGGTCCCCGTGGCCTCCGACGCGTCCGCCCTCGACCGGCTGGTGGCCTGGTCCGGCCGCCGCCCCTGAGCGGCCGGCCGGCCCGCCGGTCGGCGCCGACCGCCTGTTATTCGATGGATGAGGCTGCTCCGGATACCTACAGTGACGGGGCACCACGTCGTCGAGCAGGAGCAGATCATGCGCACGCACTACCCCCGTACGCCACATCTGCCCTGGTCCCCCGGGGCGGCCGCGGACGATGTCCGGGTGACCGGGCCGGGGGCCCTGGCGGGGCTGGCCGGGCGCGAGGTCGTGGTGACCGAGAAGCTCGACGGGGAGAACACCACCCTGTACGCGGACGGCCTGCACGCGCGTTCGCTCGACTCGGCGCACCACCCCTCGCGGGCGTGGGTCAAGGGCCTCCAGGGCAGGATCGGCGCGGGCATCCCGGCCGACTGGCGGGTGTGCGGGGAAAATCTGTACGCCCGGCACTCGCTCGCGTACGAGGACCTGGACAGCTGGTTCTACGGGTTCTCGGTGTGGGACGGGGGGCACTGCCTGGACTGGGACCGGACCGTGCGCTTCCTGCGCGGGCTGGGAGTTCCCGCTCCGCGCGTGCTGTGGCGGGGCACCTTCGACGAGCGCGCGCTGCGCAAGCTGAAGCTCGACACCGCGCGGCAGGAGGGGTACGTCGTACGGACCGTCGACGGCTTCGCGTACCAGGACTTCGGGCGCCGCGTGGCCAAGTGGGTGCGCGGCGGGCACGTACAGACGGACACGCACTGGATGTTCGCACCGGTCGTGCCGAACGGGCTCGGCCCGGCGGCCCCGTTGTGGGCGGTCCGGTCGGGGGCGCAGGCCGACCCGGCGGAGCTGCTGACGGCGGCCGGGGTGTCGGGTGCGCCCTGGGCGTCCGGAGCCGGTGAAGCCACGGACGTCACGGACGTCACCGAGGCCGACCACTCCGCCGATGCCGTGGCCGAGGTCGCCGCCCGCACGGACGGGCTGGGGCGGACCGGCGAGGCCCGGCTGGCCGGGGTACTGGCCGCCGTACTGCACCGCGCGCCGCGGGCCCGGGTCGCGGCGCGGCTCGCGGCGGGCCCGCTCGGGATGGCGTCGGCCCGGCGGGTGTCCGACCTGGTCGGGCTGTACCCGTACCTCCAGCGGCCGTTCCCGGACGCGGAGCGGCGTGCGGGCCTGGTCCGGATGGCCGCCGCGGCCGACCTGGGCGTGCTGCACGCGCTGGCGGGGGCAGCGGCCCTGGACGCGCAGGCGCGCGAGTGCGTGGAGTGGTCCGCGCTGTGCGCGGAGGAGGCGGGGCTGCTCGGACCCGACCCGCTCGGGGCCTTGCGCACCGCGCTGCGGGAGCCCCTCGGCGCGCTCGACGCGGACGCGGCCGACCGCTGCTGGGCCGAGGCGCGGCGCGCGTTCGCCCTGGGCCGGATCGGCACGGCCGAGGAAGCGGTGGCGGCCACCTGGCGCTGGCGCGACGGAACGTTTCCCCGGCTGGTGCAGCTGTGCGGGCCCTCGGGCAGCGGCAAGAGCACCTTCGGCCGAGCGCTGCCCGGAGTGGACACGTACATCAGTCTCGACGATCTGCGCACCGCCCGGGGTTCCCGTGCGGACCAGCGGGCCAACACGGAGGTGCTGAGCGAGGGCCTCGACCGCCTCGACGCCGCGCTGGCTCGCGGGGGCACGGTCGTGTGGGACGCGACCTCCCTCACCGACCAGCAGCGGGGACTGGCCGGTTCGGTCGCGCGGCGCCGCGACGCGCTGGTCACCCACGCCGTCGCACTGGTCGACGAGGAGGAGCTGGTACGGCGCAACGCCGTGCGCCCGCATCCGGTACCGCCGCAGGTGCTGGACTCGCAGCTGCACCGGTTCAGCCCGCCGTATCCCGGTCAGGCGCACCGGACCTGGTACATCGGCGCGGGCGGGAGCGTCGAGGACACGGCGGGCGGCCTGGGCGCCGCGGCGGGCGGGGAGCGTTGATGCGTACCAGCGAGGAGCTCTACCACCAGGTCCGCTGGGACCCCCGGTTCGATCCGGCCCGGTTCGTCCTCGGGCTGCTCCAGCGCGGAGCCGGCCCGAAGCGCGTGCCGCTGCCGTCCTTCGTGCCCGGCGGCGACATCCCCTGGCACCGCGTGCTCTTCGTCGAGGCGGACGGCGAGCTGGTGTGGGACCGGGCCACGGGAGTGGACCGGATCGACGCCACCGCCGCGGGGCGGATCCGTGAACCGCGCCTGCTGCGGGCGCCGTTCTTCACCGCCCGGACCCCGTACGCGTGGGATCCGGCGGACGGCGGTGCCTGGCGGCCGGCGCAGGCACCGTCCGGCGGCGGGGCGGGGGCCGCGGCCGCGGTACGGCTGCTGACCTGGAACACCCTCTGGGACCGGTACGACGCCCCGCGCATCTCCACCGCGCGGCGCAGGCCGCTGCTGCTGGCCGATCTGGCGGCCGCCGATGCCGATGTCATCGCGCTCCAGGAGGTCGAAGCCGGACTGTTCGGCATGCTGCTGGCCGAGGAGTGGGTGCGGGAGCGGTACACGCTCGCCGCGGATCCGGGCGGCCGGGACGTCGCCGAGTACGGGCTGCTGGTGCTGAGCAGGCTGCCGGTGCGGGAGGCGGGGCTGCACCGGCTCGGCCCGCACAAGGGGGTCACCGCCGTCACGGTGGACACCGCGGGCGGCCCCCTGGTCGTCGCCGCGACCCACCTGACCAGCGACCACACCGAGAACGGAGACGTGCGGCGGACGGCCGAACTGGCGCGGCTGGCCGAGGGATTGGGCGTCGTGGAAGCGCCGGTGGCGCTGCTGGGTGACTTCAACGACGGCCGCTCCGGAGCCGACGGCCCCGCGGCCGCGCTCGGGATGCGGGACGCGTGGAGCGACGTACACGGCGCCGCCGACGGCACGCCCACCTTCGATCCCGTGGCCAATCCCCTGGCGGCGGTGGGCTCGCTGTCGGGGCGGGCCGGGCGGCTGGACCGGATCCTGCTGCGGGCCTCCGGGTCGGCGCGGGTCGCCCGGGCGGCGCTGCGCGGCCACGCGCCGGGCCCCGACGGCCTGTTCATCTCCGACCACTACGGGGTGGAGGCGACGGTCGAGTTCGGGGATCCGGGCACCGGGTCCGCGCGGCTCGACGTACCGGCGACGGCCCGTACGGCGGTGGCGTGGCTGCCGCCCCGCCTCCCGGAGGCGGTCGGGGAGCTGCGGCGGGCGTACGACCCGCAGGCCGACCGATGGCCCGCGCACGTCAACCTGCTCTTCGGCTTCGTACCCGAGTCCTCGTTCGAGGAGGCGGTGCCGCTGCTGGCCGAAGTGGCGGCGACGACACCGGCGTTCACCGCACGGCTGGAGGGCGTGCACAGCTTCGGGCACCGGGAGGACGCCACGCTCTGGCTGGACCCGGCGGCGGCCGGTGACGAGCCGTGGCAGGAGCTGCGCGGTGCGCTGGCGCGGCGGTTCCCGGGGTGCCGGGGGCGCACCGGGGAATACACCCCACACCTGACCCTGGGCCGCAGCCGGGATCCGCAGCGGGCGGTCGCGGAGTTCACCGCCCGGCTCGGGGGCGCGCCGGACTTCGGGCGGACGGTCGCGCGCGTCGGGGAACTGGCCGTGCTGTCGCGGCGCGGGGACGGGCCGATGCGGGTCCGGGCGACGGTAGCGCTGGGGACGGGCGAGGTGCGGTGGGTGGCGCCGGAAGCCGCGGAGCCGGTCGCCGGACCAGTCACGGAACCGGTCACGGAACCGGTCACGGAACCGGTCACGGAACCGGTCACCGATCAGTTCGTCATGTCCGCGGCCGATCGGGTGGCGTGGGCTCTCGGCGACGGGCTGGTGCGGGTGGCCGGTTCGCGCCGCATGCGCTGCGCCCTTCCGGATGCCGATCTGGACCTGGTGGCGGCGCTGCCGGGCACGGCCGAAGTCGCGGAGGTACGGCGGCGGGTCGAAGCGGCGCTGCCGGAGGCCGAGCGGATGCGGGAGGTGACCGGCGCGCGGGTGCCGGGGCTGCGGTTCCGGCTGGGGGCGCTGGACGTGGACCTGGTGGTGGTCGGCTGCGGCGCGGTGGAACCGGGTCAGGCGCTCCCGCGGCGGTCGGAGCTGGGCGAGTCGGCGGCCGTCGCGCTGAGCGCGCTGAGCGACGCGGATGCCGTACGGGACGTCGTGCGCGGGCAGTTCGCCGCGTTCACCCGGCTGGCACGGGAGGTCAAGGCCTGGGCCCGCGCGCGGGGTCTGGACTCGGCGCCGTTCGGCGGACTGCCCGGCCTCGCCTGGGCGGTGCTCGCCGCGCGTACCGTGCGCGCGGCCGGGCCGATGCCGCACGAGGCGCTGCTGCGGGAGTTCTTCGGCATGTGGGCGGCGTGGGACTGGCGGGAGCCGGTCGGCCTGGCGCCCTCGCCGCCGGGACCCGGCCCGGTGACGGTCCTCACCCCCTCCGAGCCGGTCCGCAGCTGCACGGCCCAGGTGGGACCGGGCCTGCGCGATCTGCTCGTACGGGAGCTGTACCTGGCCTGGGAGCTGCTGGACGCGGATCCCGGGGCCTTCGGCGAGGTCCTGGCGGCCCCGCCGCTGCACCGGCGGCACGCCGCCTGGGCGGTGGTGACCGTACGGGCGCCGGAGGAGCGGGAGTTCGAGGCGGTCCTGGGCCGGGTGCGCGGCCGGCTACGGGCGCTGCTCGGCGCCCTGGAGGAGGCGGGAACCGCCGACGCGCACGCCTGGCCGCGCCCCTTCGCGACGGGCCCGGGCCTGGCCCGCTACGCGATCGGGCTCGGCGCCGCCCCGCCGGACGCGGCGCGCCTCGCCGCCGTGGCCGCGCCGTGGTCGCGCGGCCTGCCCGGCGTCGAGGTCGCGTGGGCGGCGTGCGGCGAGGTGCCGGACCTGGGCACGGACCTGGGCCCGGACCTGGGCGCGGACCTGGGCGCGGCGGTCGGCGGGTAGCGGCGGTGCCGGGTTCAGACCTCGATGACGATCTTGCCCGCCGTGTGTCCGGCCTGGCTCAGCTCGAAGGCCGCGGCCAGCTCGGACAGCGGGAAGGTCCGCGCGACGGGCACCGTGAGCTGCCCGCTGTCCGCGAGGCGGCCCAGTGCTTCCAGGTCGCTGCCGACCGGGCGGACCCACATCCACTGGCCGCCCGAGCCGGTGACGGTGGGGTCGGCGATGGAGGCGTGACGGCCCTCGTCGTGCAGCACTTCGCGGGTGACGTCGAGGACCCCGCCCACGAAGTCGGCGACGACCGTGACGCCTTCGGGGGCGAGGGCGCGGACCCGGTCCGCGAGTCCGTCGCCGTACTCGACGGGCTCGGCTCCGAGCTCGCGGACGCGGTCGTGGTTGCGCGGGGACGCGGTGCCGATGACCCTGGCCCCGAGCGCGCGGGCGATCTGGACGCCGAGGGAGCCGACCCCGCCGGCGGCGCCGTGGATGAGGACGGTGTCGTCCTTGCCGGTGCCGAGCCGGGTGAGCACCTGGTAGGCGGTCTGGCCGGCGAGCGGGAGCCCGGCGGCCTCGGCCCAGCCGAGCGAGGCGGGCTTGTGCGCGAGGGACCGTGCGGGCACGGTGACGAACTCCGCGCAGGTCCCCCCGTGCACGTAGTCCTTGCGGACGTTGGCCATGACCTCGTCGCCCTCGGCGAACTCCGGAGTGTCGATTCCGACGCGCTCGACGGTGCCGGAGACGTCCCAGCAGGGAACCACCGGATACACGATGTCCATCAGGCCGTCGAGCCCGCCCGCCATGATCTTCCAGTCGACGGGGTTGACACTGGCGTACTTCACCCGGACGAGGACCTCGCCGGGACCGAATTTCGGCAGGGGCAGCCGGGTCTCTTCGAGCACCTCCGTCCCGCCGTACGCCTTGTAGGCCATCGCTCGCATGGTGGTGTCCTGCGCCATCTACCCGACCTCTCCGTGAGCTGCTGGATCCGCCCCCGGTCCCATCCCACCACGCACGTCGCGCCCGCCCCGAGAAGCAGGGCGGGCGCGGTGCGGCGAAGCGTCAGCGGGAGCGGTGCGCGGCGATGATCGCGGCGTAGCGGCGGCCGCTCGACTTCACCGTGCGGCGCTGGGTGGTGTAGTCGACGTGGACCAGGCCGAAGCGCTTGTCGTAGCCGTAGGCCCATTCGAAGTTGTCCAGCAGCGACCAGGCGTAGTAGCCGGCCACGGGCGCGCCGCGGCGGGCCGCGCGGGCGCAGGCGGCCAGATGGGCGGTGAGGTAGGCGGTGCGCTCCGGGTCGTGGACGATGCCGTCGGGGGCCACGGTGTCGGGGTACGAGGAGCCGTTCTCCGTGATGTGGACGCGCTGGGCCCCGTACTCCTCGTGCAGGCGCATGATCAGCGACTCCAGGCCGTCGGCGTCGACCTCCCAGTCCATGCCGGTGCGCGGGACGCCGGGCCGCTCGATCTGGCGGGCGAAGGGCGCGGGGCCGGCCGGGTCGTCGGTGACGACCTGCGGGAAGTAGTAGTTGAGGCCGGTCCAGTCGAGGGGGGCGGCGATGGCGGTGAGGTCGCCGGGGCGTTCGGGGAGGTCCACGCCGTAGACCTCGCGCATGTCGGCGGGGAAACCGCGGCCGTGGACGGGGTCGAGCCACCAGCGGTTGACGTGGCCGTCCATGCGGCGGGCGGCGGCGTGGTCGGCCTCGCCGCCGGTGGCCGGTTCGACGGTGGAGAGGTTGTTGACGATGCCGATCCGGGCGCCGGGGGCCGCGGCGCGGACGGCCTGGGTGGCGAGGCCGTGGCCGAGCAGCAGGTGGTAGGAGGCGCGGACGGCCGCGGTGAGGTCGGTCAGGCCGGGGGCCATCCTGCCCTCCAGGTGGCCGATCCACGCCGAGCACAGCGGCTCGTTCAGCGTGGCCCACTGGGTGACGCGGTCGCCGAGGCGTCCGGCCACGAGACCGGCGTACGCGGCGAAGTGCTCGGCGGTGGCACGCTCGGGCCAGCCCCCGCGGTCCTGGAGGGCCTGGGGCAGGTCCCAGTGGTAGAGGGTCACGTTGGGTTCGATGCCCGCGGCGAGCAGGCCGTCGATCAGCCGGTCGTAGAAGTCGAGGCCCTTGGCGTTGGCGGGGCCGTCGCCGCCGGGCACGACGCGCGGCCAGGCGACGGAGAGCCGGTAGGCGTTGGTGCCGAGCTGCCGCATCAGGCTGATGTCGCCCCGCCAGCGGTGGTAGTGGTCGCAGGCCGTGTCGCCGGTGTGGCCGCCGTCGACGGCGCCGGGGACGCGGGTGAAGGTGTCCCAGATGGAGGGGGACCGGCCGTCCTCGTCGACCGCGCCCTCGATCTGGTAGGCGGAGGTCGCGGTGCCCCAGGCGAAGTCGCGGGGCAGGGCGGCGAGGTCGATGTCGAGGGCGCGGTCGGCGGCCACGGCGTGCGGCCCGGTCGCGCGGAGACTTTCCGAAAGGGTCATTTGACGGCTCCTGCCGTGAGTCCGGCCACCAAGTACTTCTGCAGCAGCAGGAATCCGGCGACGACGGGGATGCTGACGACGAGCGAGGCGGCCATGATCTGGTTCCAGTAGACGTCGTTCTGCGTGGAGTAGCCCTGCAGTCCGACGGCGAGGGTTCGGGTGGTGTCGTTCGTCATGACGGATGCGAAGAGCACCTCGCCCCACGCGGTCATGAAGGCGTACACGGCGACGGCGACGATCCCGGGCACGGCGGCCGGGATCACGACCCGCAGCAGCGCGCCGAGCGGGCCGCAGCCGTCGACCGTGGCCGCTTCGTCGAGGTCGCGGGGCACCGAGTCGAAGTAGCCGATGAGCATCCAGATGGAGAAGGGAAGGGAGAAGGTGAGGTAAGTGAGGATGAGCCCGCCGCGGGAGCCGTAGAGCGCCACCCCGGTGCTGTTGCCGATGTTCACGAAGATCAGGAACAGCGGGAGGAGGAAGAGGATCCCCGGGAACATCTGGGTGGACAGCACGGTGACGGTGAAGAGGCGCTTGCCGCGGAAGCGGTAGCGGCTGACGGCGTACGCCGCGAAGACGGCGATGACCACGGAGCAGACGGTGGCGGTACCGGCCACGATCAGGGAGTTCACGAAGTACTCGGCGAGCGGGACGGTGTGCCAGATGTCGATGTAGGGACGGATGGTGAGCCCGCTGGGGATCCACCGGAACCGGCCCGCCACGTCCGCCAGCGGCTTGAGCGAGCTGGTGACCATCACGTAGACGGGCAGCAGCACGAAGCCGGAGAGCAGGGTCAGGAAGACGGCCCGGATCACCCGGAAGGACAGGGGCGGGTCGAGGGGACCGCGCGGCCTAGCGGGCATCGTCGTACCTCCGTCCGCGCGTGGTGACGAGCAGGTACACGGCGGTGACCAGCAGGAGGAAGAGCAGCAGGAGCACGGACATGGCCGATCCGGTGCCGAAGTTCCAGGTGACGAAGGACGACTGGTAGATGTGGACGGAGATCAGGTCGGCGGCCTCGGGGGCCGCCTTGCCGAACAGCACGAACGGCGTGTTGAAGTCGTTGAAGGTCCACAGGAACAGCACCAGGACCAGTACCTGGTTGACCGCGCCGACCGAGGGCAGGGTGATCCGGCGGATCTGCTGCCAGACGCCGGCGCCGTCCAGGGCCGCGGCCTCGTAGAGGTCCTTGGGGATGTTCTGGAGGGCGGCCGTCACGATGAGGAAGGCGAACGGCCAGCCCTTCCACACGGAGACGGTCAGCAGGGCCCAGAAGCTGTTGTCGCCGAGGAGCCAGAAGGTGTGTTCGGCGCCGCCGAGGCCCAGCTGGTCGTGGAGGACGTGGTTCACCAGGCCGTTGTCGCGCTGGAACATGAACGCCCAGGTGATGACGGCCGCGTAGACGGGCAGTGCGTACGGGACGAGGAAGAGGGCCCGCAGGACGCCGCGGCCGCGGAAGTCCTCCTGCGTGAACACGGCGGCGGCGGTTCCGAGCAGCCAGCACAGGCCGACGGAGAGCAGGGTGAACAGGCAGGTGGTGAGGAAGGAGCCGAGCAGGGCCGCCCCGACGGGGCGGTTGACGTCGACGGCGAGTTCGTAGTTGTCGAAGCCCGTCCAGGGGGCGCGGGACCAGTCCCGGATGAAGAACTGGGTGAGCTCCCGGAAGCTCATCAGGATGCCCATCACCATCGGGACGAGGTGGATGAGCAGTTCGAGCAGGAGGGCGGGCAGGAGCAGGAGGTAGGGCAGGGCACCGCGGCGCAGGCGGCCGGTGCGGCGTACGCGGACGGCGGGGCGGCGCGGCCGCCCGGGCCCGGCTGCGTCGGCCCCGGCCTGGGCGTCGGCTCCGGCACCGGCACCGGCGTCGGGTGGCGTCGTGGTGGGCGCGGAGGTCATCGGGCGCGGCTCAGTTCGGCATCTGCTGCTGGGCCTTGGTGAGCTTCGCCTTGACCGATTCGGTGGTCACCGGGCGGCCGGCCGCGGCATCGGCGAAGAGCTCCTTGATCGCGGTGCCGACCGTGGTCTCGAACTGCGATTCCTCGGGGACCTGAGGGAGCGGGGCGGCGCTGGTGGCGAGCGTGTCGCGGAGCACGGTGAGGTCCTCGGTGGCGAAGGCCGGGTCGGACTGGGCGGCCTTGACCGGCGGGACGGAACCGTAGGCCTTGTTGAGGATCTTCTGCTCCTCGTCGCCGGTCATGAACTTCACGAATTTCAGGGCGCCGTCGATGTTGTCGGTGTTCCTGAAGACGGCCAGGTTGATGCCGGCGACCATGGAGTTGGTGTTCGTCCCGGTGCCGGGGGTGCCGCCGGCGGGGACGGGGACGGGGGCCACGCCCCAGTCGCCCTCCTTCATGCCGTGTGCCTTGAAGCTGCTGGCGGCGCTCTGCCACAGGACCATGGCGGTCTTGCCGCCGGCGAAGTCCTGGAGGGACTGGTTCTTGTCGTACTCGGCGTTGCCGGGCGCGATGATCTTGTCCTTGGCCATCAGGTCGACGTACTGCTTGACGGCCTCGACGTTGGCGGGGGTGTCGAAGGCGGGCTTGCCGGCGGCGTCGAAGAACTCGGCCCCGTGCTGCTTGGAGAGCACGAAGGCCTGGTGGATGTTGTTGGCGAGGTTCGAACCCTCGGCGCCCAGCCCCCACTTGCCGTCCGCGGACAGCTTCCGGCCGGTGGTGACCATCTCGTCCCAGGTGGCCGGGGGCTTCTCGATGCCCGCCTCGCGGAACATCTTCTTGTTGTAGTAGAGCGCGTACGACATCGAGTAGAGCGGGACGGCGGCCGGGTCCTTGCCGGTGGCCCCGGCCGAGCCGATGGCGGACGCGACGAACCGGTCCTTGCCGCCGATCGCGGCGACGTTCCCGGCGTCCCAGGGGAGCAGGGCGCCGGTGGCCTGGAGGGAGGAGGACCAGGTGTTGCCGATGTTGAGGACGTCCGGGCCCTGCCCGGAGACGGTGGCGGCGAGGATCCGGTTGAGCAGGTCCGGCCAGGGGACGACTTCGAGCTTCACCTTGATGCCGGTCCGCTGCTCGAACTTCTTCAGCTCGGGACCGAGCACGGCCTGGTCCGCCGCGATGTCCGGGCCCTGGTTGGACGCCCAGTAGGTGAGCTCCTTGGGGGCGGTGTTGGACCCGCCCCCGCTGTCCGCGGATCCGCCGCCGCAGGCGGTGACCGAGGCGAGGAGGGAGACGGTGACGGCGGCTGCGGCTCTGGTTCTGCGCATGGCGGCTCGGTCCCTTTCAACGGAGTGAGAGGTCAGCGGAGTGAGAGGCGAAGGCCGACACGAGGTGCTCCGTCCAGGCCTTAATTCAGGACGTGAGTTAAGCCTCGCGAAAGGGTCGCGTCAAGGGGTGGCGCACCGGTATGTTGCGAGGGATGTCACTGCGGAAGGGGCCGGATGACCACGGGGCGTAGCGGACGAACGGTGCGGGATCTGCGGCGGGGCAACCGGAGCGCTGTGCTCCAACGGCTGTACTTCGGGGGGCCGATGAGCCGCCAGGAGCTCGGGCCCGCGACCGGGCTGAGCTCCGGATCCGTCAGCAACGTCGTCGGCGAACTCGTCGCGGACGGCCTCCTGGAGGAGGCCGGGATCGTCGACTCGGACGGCGGCCGCCCCCGCACCCTGCTGCGCGTGGCGCCCGGCAGCGCCCACATGATCGGCGTCGATGTCGGTGAAACCCGGGTCCGCGTCGAGCTGTTCGACCTGACGCTGACCGAACTGGCCCGCACCGAACTCCCGTTGCTGCCGCGCGGCTGCTACGACGTCGGCCCGATCGTCGACCACGTCAAGCAGGGCATCGCCACCGTGCTCGCCGAGGCCGGGGTCGGTACGGAGCGGTTGCTGGGCGTGGGTGTCGGAGTACCGGGCATCGTGGACCGGGAGGCGCCGGGCGGGGCCGTGGTGCACGGCCAGACCATCGGCTGGGACGCGGTCCCGCTGGAGGAACTGCTGCGCGCCACCGGGGCCCTGCCGGCGGAGGTCCCGTACATCATCGACAACGGGGCGCGGACCCTCGGCCAGGCGGAGATGTGGTTCGGCGCCGGGCGCGGCGCCCGGGACGCGGTGGTCGTGCTCTTCGGCTCGGGCGTCGGCGCGAGCCTGATCACCGACGGCTCGCCGGACGGCGGGACGACGCAGGGGACCCCGCTGGAGTGGGGCCACCTGACGGTCTCCGTTCGCGGCCGGCGCTGCCGGTGCGGGGCGCTGGGCTGCCTGGAGGCGTACACGGGGGCCGAGTCCCTGCTGGCCCGCTGGGCCGAGCGGGGCGGCGGGCCGGTGGACTCCGTGGACGAGGAGGAAGCCCTGTCGGCCCTGCTGGCCGCGGCCCGGGCAGGGGAGCCGGTGGCACGGGAGGTCCTGGAGGAGACCGCGGAGTACCTGGGCGCGGGCCTGTCGGACCTGATCAACCTGTTCCGGCCGGAGCGGATCCTGATCGGCGGCTGGGCCGGCCTGATGCTGGGCCCCCACATCCTCCCGGCGGTACGCGAGCACGCGACCCGGTACTCCCTGCGCCATCCGGCAGGACGGGTGACCGTGGGCCTGGGTTCCCTGGGCCCGGACGCCGTCACGGTCGGCGCGGCCACCCTCCCGCTCTCGGCCTTCTTCGCGACGGGCGGCCGCCGCGCGACCCCGGAACCCCACGCCGAACCCCCGGGCTGGCGCACGGCGCTGGAGGTCCGCAAAGGGTTGCCGTAAGACTCACAACAGCCCTAGGATCATTACATGTTGTGCATACGGCAGGCAGTGGAGGACGACGTCGCGGAGCTCGTACGCCTGCGGGCCCTGCTGTTCGAGACCCTCGGCGGCGACTTCTTCAATCCCGATGGCGGAGACGACTGGCGGGACCGCCTCGCCGCGGTACTGAAGGAGCAGATCACGGCGGGCACCGTGCGGATCCTCGTCGTGGACGGTGAGCACGGCCTCGCCGCCTGCGGCATCGGCACCGTCGAGCAACGACTGCCGAGCCCGCACCTGCGCAACGGCAGGATCGGCCATGTGATCGGCATGGTCACCGATCCGGCGTACCGGCGGCGCGGCCACAGCCGGATGATCATGCGGGGGCTGCTCGACTGGTTCAAGGAGCAGGAGGCCGCCCGGGTCGACCTGTACGCCTCTTCCGACGGTGAACCGCTCTACCGCTCACTCGGCTTCGCCGACCACCCCAACCCCTCGCTGTACCGGCGACCGTGACGGGCGAAGGGCGGGGGCACCGTCCGGCCCCTCGCCCACGCCCCGCCGGTCACTCGTACTCCGTACCGCCCTTCCGGGTCAGGTACGCCGGGCTCACCGCCTTGCCGATGGCGCGTCCGCCGACCACCGGGCTGTACCGCTCCACCGCCGGCCGGATGACGACTCCCTCGCGCAGGTGCACCCCACGCCCGGACACGGTCTCGCGCCCGGTCGCCAGCTCCAGCACCGTGTCGAGGTCGTACGGACCCTCGTACAGCCGCGGCACGAGCGGCAGCTCGCCCTCCAGCAGCACGGCCGCCGGGTCCAGCCACCGCACCTGCCCGTCGATCTCCGCGGACACGTCGAAGACGGCGTATCCGGGCGGCGTATCGGCGCTGCGTACGTTCGTCCCGTACCTCAGGTCCTGGACGCCCGCGCCGTACACCTCCCCGAAGATCCCGACGCGGCTCGCGCCGAGCCGGGCGGCCAGCCCGGCCGCGACGGCCGGCACGCCGTGCCCGCGCACGGCCCGCCAGTAGACGTTGCGCTCGTCCTCGCTCAGCGCGAGCCCCTTCGAGCCGAAGCCCTTGGAGGAGACCAACGCCCGCTCGCCCTCGACGACGTACGTGAACAGGCAGGCGGTGCCGTGCAGTTTCTCGGTGAGCACGACGGGCTCGCCGGGCTCGAAGAGGTGCGGGTAGCGCTGGAGGTTCTCGATGTCCACCCACGGCATCAGGTCCGGGGCGGACTCGACGTCGCCGTTCATCGTCGTCGGCACGGGCGGGGACCATTTGGTGATGCCGAGCGACTCCGCGAAGTCCGTGCCCTCCTCGGCCGCCAGCACCAGATCGACGTCGGCGAGCGCACGCGGCCGGCACACCAGCCCCTGCGAGAGCTCTCCGCGCAGCCGGACCGCCTTGACCCGGTCGGCGGAGCTCCCGGCGAGCCGCCCGGTCAGGCCGAGCTCCTCGATCAGCCCGGGCGGCAGGACGGCCTGCTCGGGTATGTACAGCGCGAACTCGCCCGTACGGTAGGCGCCCTTGGCGACGACCGCCCGGTACAGGCCCACCTGGGCCAGCTCCAACGCGTCGGCGTTCGGGTGCTCGTGGACGGTCAGCTCTTCGACGGTGACCCGCAGGGTAGACATGGGTGGGCTCCTCGGACGTGGCAGGGGTGATGGACATGGCCGTGGCCGAGGCCCACTTTCCCTCCCGCCATTTCCGCTGGTCCAGCGCTTATCAGGGTGTTAGCCTGCCGCGCCGATCGCCTCGGCCGCTCAGCCGCCGATGGGGAACTCCGCCTGGGTGGCGGGCCCGTAGACACCGGGCTGGTCGCCCTTGATGTCCCGGTCGCGCTGGAGCTGGGCGACACCGCGCCGGGTCTGGCTGTCGTAGACACCGGTCGTGGCGACGTACGTGAACCCCTGCCCGAAGAGCCGCTCCTGCAGGGCGCGCACACCGGGACCGCTGTCCCCCATGCGCAGCGTCCCGGACGACGACTGCACGGCCGAGGCGCTCGCCTGCGACCCCTCCTTCGGCGACCCGGGCGATGCCGACGGCGAGGCCGAAGCGCCGGCCGAAGCGGATGCCGAGGGCTTCGCGGACCGTACGGACGCGCTAGGCGACGGGGTGCCGTCCGGGCTGCGCGCCGGGAGCGCCGGCACGGTCAGCCCGAGCGGCGCCTCGGCCCGCGAGGGGGGCTCCGCCTCGTCGGGGCTCAGCAGGTGCACCAGACCGCCGGCCAAGCCGAGCACGAGCAGGGCGAGGGCCGCCGCCGGGAGCCGGCTGCCGCGGCCACGGTCGCGGTCGCGGTCGCGGTCGCGGTCGCGGTCACGGTCGCGGTCGCGGTCGCGGTTACCGTCGCGCCCGGCCGCGCGGTGTGAACGGGGCCCGGCGGGGGTGGCGTGGCGGGCGGCGGCCGCCTCCGGGAGCGGTTCGGGAACGTCGAAGGACAGCGGCGCGGGACCGGCCTGCGGCCACTGGGGCGTCGTCGACCGGGACGGGCCGTCCGAGGGCACCACATACGGGCGCATGAACAGGCTGTCATCGGGGACGAGTCCGCTCTCGTCGGGGTGGTGGGACACGGTTGCCGGTCAGGCTCTGCGACGCCGTGCGCCACCGGGTGCACGGAGCGCGGGAGAACCACCGGTCGTGGCCGGGTGGAGCGAGGAGCGGACCGATATGGACATCTTGGAGTCTCCGAGTGCAGCTCATGCGGTGGTTCTTGATCGGGCGCACTCTGTCCCCCCTGCGGGCCCCGGGTCAAGCCTGATGTCCGAACTATCCCTTCGGTCCGCTATCCCGGCGGCGGACCGACGTGACCCGGACGGTGCCCGCGGCCAGGAGCATCAGGACGGCTCCGCTGAGCGGGGCGGCCGGGGCCGATATTCCGTCGACCGCGAGGCCGCCGAGCAGCGCGCCCGCGGCTATGGCCAGGTTGAACATGGCGACCATCAGCGAGGAGGCCGCTTCGGCCGCGGCCGGAGCCGATGTGATCATCCACCTCTGCAGGCTCACCGAGACCCCGCCGTACACCAGCCCCCAGGCGAGCAACAGGGTGGTCCCCGCGACCGCTCCCGGGAGGACGGCGATCAACGCGAGGATCACGGTGAGGCAGGCGCTGACCGTGAGCAGCGTGCGGTACGCGTCGCGCGCCCCGGCCAGGAAGTTGCCCGCGACGCCCGCGACGCCGTAGCCGAGCAGGAGGGTGCTGACGTACCGGGCGTCGATGCCGGAGACGTCCTGCAGGATCGGCCGTACGAAGGTGTAGGCGGCGAACTGCCCGGTCACCACGAGGAAGGTGACGACGACACCGGCGCGGACCGCCCGGTTCTCGCGGAGCAGGGCGGCGAGTTCGGGGAAGGTGATGGAGCGGGTCGGCGGCAGCTGCGGCAGCAGCAGGAGCAGGGCGGCCAGGGTGACGAGACCGAGGGCGCCGACCGCCGCGAAGGCGGTGCGCCAGCCGCCGAGCTCGCCGAGCAGGGTCCCGGCGGGGACGCCGAGCACGGAGGCGGTGGGGACGCCGCCGAAGACGAGCGCGGTGGCCCGCGCGACGTGGTGCGCGGGGACCAGTCGTACGGCGAGCCCGCCCGCCACGGCCCAGAACCCGCCGACGCTCACTCCCACGAGCAGCCGGGCCGCGAGGACGACGGCGAAGTCCGGGGCGAAGGCGGCGGCGAGGTTGGCGGCGGCCATCAGGGCGATGAGCACGCAGAGCACGAGCCGCCGGTCGAGGCGGCCCGCGCCGACGGTGACGAGCGGCGCGCAGAACCCGGCGACCAGCCCGGGCACGGTGACCATCAGCCCCGCCGTCCCGTCGGACACGCCGAGGTCGGCGCCGACGGGTGTGAGGAGCCCGACGGGCAGCAGCTCGGAGGTGATCAGGCAGAAGATCCCGAGCGCGACGGCGCAGACGGCCGCCCAGCCCTTCCAGGCCGGCCCGGTACCGGAAGCGGGAGCGGAAGCGGAAGTGGAAGCGGAGGGAGCGGCGGGTGGACCGGACTCGGGGGTCGACGCGGGGTTGCCGGGCGCGGCGGCTGCGGTCATGTAGCGGTACTCCGTACGGGCTGATCGGCGGGCAGGACACAGCAGCGCGGGGCGCCGGGGGTCGCGCCTCCCCCATTGCCCGCACTGCCGTTCCAATTCCCCGCCCGCCCCGGTAATTCCCGGCCCGGCCGCTGGAGCGTGCCGATCAGGCGGATCGATTCCGCTTCGCGGCCGCCGTCACCCGGACGCGTGAGGCCTGGCCCCGGCCGGCCGGGGCGTACGGCAAGGTGGTCTGATGCAGTTACGCCGGGCCGTGCCCCTCTCCCTCCTCGCGCTCCTCGCGAGCGCCGGCTGTGTCTCCGTCGGCCCGCAGGCGTCGGCTCCGGTTCCGGCCCGTGGTTCCGTACCGCCCGCCGACGCTGCGGACGTGCCGCCGCCCGTGCCGCTGCCCCTCGGGGAGCTGCCCGCTGCCGCCGCGGACGCCCCTGACCCGAGCCCGGACCCGGACGCGAACCCGGAACCGTCGGCCGCGCGGCCCCGGGCCAAGACCTCCCGGCCGTCCGCCGGGCGGCCGCGCGCCGCCAAGCCCACGCATCCGCACCCCCGGCGGAAGCCGGCCCCGCCACCGCGCATGGACGAGCTGTGCGCGGCCGCGGAGGGCTCCGTACCGCCGTCCATCGTCGATCTGTGCCTGCGCCAGTACGGACACTGAGCCGGACGCCGCGATGCGAAGCTTGACCCTCCCCCCGTGTCAGGCCCTGCACTGGAGAGCGTCATGTTCACCATCGGAGACTTCGCCAAGCACGGCCGGGTATCGGTCCGCATGCTGCGTCACTACGACGCCCTCGGACTGCTGCGCCCGGCCCGTGTCGACCCCTTCACCGGCTACCGCTTCTACGAGGCCGGGCAGCTCGCCCGCCTCAACCGTGTGATCGCGCTCAAGGAACTCGGCTTCAGCCTCGACCAGGTGGGGACGATCCTCGACGAGCGGGTGGGTACGGAGGAGATGCGCGGCATGCTGCGGCTGCGCCAGGCGGAACTGGAGACCGCCATGGCCGCCGCGGCGGCCCGGCTGGTCCAGGTCGAGGCGAGGCTCCGGACCATCGAGAGCGAGGGTTCCGTGCCCGCCGACGACATAGTCGTGAAGAGCCTCCCGCCCGTCCGGCTCGCCGAACTGGCGGGGATCGCGGAGAGCTACGAACCGGAGGACATCACTCCGGTCATCGGCCCGCTGTACGAGGAGCTGTGCCGCCGCGTCGAGGAGGCCGGGGTGGTCCCGACCGGTCCCGGCCTCGCCTACTACGAGGACGCGCCCGGTGGGGAACCCGGCTCCGCGGTCCTCGTCCACGCCGGGCTGCCCGTGGCGGCGTCGGTCCGCGCCGAGGACCTGGGGGGCTGGGTACGGATCGTCACGCTGCCGGCGGTGGAGCGGGCGGCGACCGTGGTGCACCGGGGCTCGATGGACGGGGTGCTGCCGACGGCCCAGGCCCTGGCGCGCTGGATCGACGCGCACGGCCACCGCTCGGCCGGGTACGCCCGCGAGCTGTCCCTCGCCTGCCCGGAGGACCCGGACCAGTGGGTCACCGAACTCCAGGAGCCCCTCACCACGACGTCCTGACCTGGCGTCCTGACGTCCTGACGAGGACGGGAACCTCAGGCGCGGCGCCCGCACACGTGGGCGCAGCGCCGGGCCGTGTCCCGGCGGGCGGTGCGCAGCCGGTGCACGGTGCTGTGGCCGCGGCGCCGCCACTCGCCCCGGGGCAGCGCGGCCCGCTGGCCGCCGCCCGCGATCAGGGCGTTGACCGGGGTCATCGGGTCGGCGGCCATCGCCTTGGCGAACAGGACGCCGACCACGAGCGGGACCAGGGCCACGGCCAGGGCCGTACCGGCGGTGGTCACGTGCTGCATGCGCGGGCGGAAGGCGGCGCTGCGCGGGGCGTCGGAGGTCATGGCCTCATTCGACCAGGGGCGGCGCGGCCGGGAATCGGGGCGGATACTCAGGCCGTTGGGCCTCACGTACTCAGATGGGCGGGCGGAGTGGTAGGCGATGGAGGTATCCGGGCAGGGCTTCGAGGCCGCGACCGGCGACGGCCCTGACGTGCCTGGCGTGTCTGGCGTGCCTGGCGTGCCTGGCGTGCCTGGCGTGCCTGACGCGTCCGCTGCCGGGCGGGCGGCGGAGGTACGCACGGCGTACGAGGGGCTGCTCCAGATCCGTCGTCTGGTCAACGGCCCGGCAGGCGCGGCGGTTCCCGCGCCGTGGGAGGTACGGCAACTGCCGCGCGCGGTGGCCCTCGTACTGGAGGCGGCGGGGATCACGCCGTCGGCGCTGGACGCGGAGGGACGGCGTACGCGCACGGGCTATCGCGTGGCCGCCGGAACGGAGCCCGGGCGGGTGGAGGTGACCTGGCTCGGTCCCCCGGGCGGCGGCGCGGCCGGGGAGGAGCAGGAGCGGCTGACGGCCTGTGCGGCCGTGCTGGAACGCCTGGGGTGGGTGTGCCTGCTGTACCGGGGCGCGCGCCGGCGTCGCTTCCTGGAGGTGGAGCCTCCGCGCTGAAGAAATCCGGTGGCCGTCGCCGTCCCGTACGGGCACACTCGCCCGATGGGCATGCTCGACGCGCTGGCGGACCGCATCGGCCGGGGCGAGACCGTGGACTTCCGGCCGACCGGCGGATCCATGGCGCCCCTGATCCACAGCCGTCAACAGGTCCGGGTCGCGCCGGCCGACCCGGCGCTGGTCGAGGTCGGCGACATCGTCCTGGCCCGCGTCTCGGGGGCGGTGTACCTGCACCTGGTGTCGGCGGTGGACGCGCCCCGCCGACGTGTGCAGATCAGCAACAACCAAGGCCGCGTCAACGGCTGGACGAGCCATGACCGGGTGTTCGGCATCTGCCTGGCCGTGGACGACGTGCCCCGCGCGGGGGCGGCCGGCAAGGTCCGCCGGCCCGCGATCCGGCCCGTCGCGCTCGCCACCCACCGCCTCGACCTGCTCCCGCTGCACCCCGCGCACGCCGACGAGATGGCTCTCGTCCTGGCCGATCCCGCCCTGCACGCCTTCATCGGCGGCGCACCGCTGTCGCCCTACGCGCTCCGCGCCCGCTACGAACGGCTGGCGGCCGGCTCCCCCGACCCCGCGGTCGTCTGGGGCAACTGGGTGCTGCGGCTGCGCGAGCAGGGGCGGCTCGTGGGCACCGTCCAGGCCACGATCACCCCGGAGCGGGACCGGGCCGAACTGGCCTGGACCGTCGGCACCGCCTGGCAGGGCCGGGGTTTCGCCACAGAGGCCGCCCGGGCGCTCGCCGCCTGGCTGACGGAGCTCCCGGTCGGCCTTCTGGTCGCGCACGTGCACCCGGACCACTCCGCCTCGGCGGCGGTCGCCGCGGCCTGCGGGCTGCGCGCGACCCCGTACCGCCAGGACGGCGAGGTCCGCTGGGAGTCCGGCGGCAGCGGCGGCCCCGGCTCAGGGTGAGCAGGAAGACGTCTGCCCCACTGTTCTAGGCACCGTACGCAGGGTCACGGCGGTGTCTTCGCGCACCCTCGCCCAGTGCGCGTCGAAGTGGCCCCGGTCGCAGGTGGAAGGGGCGGGTGTCAGCGGTAGCGGGCGGCGAGCGCGGCGACCGTGCCGGCGAGGGCCGAGCGCAGTTCGGGCGGGCCGAGGACCTCGGCCTCCGTGCCCAGCCGGAGGAGGTCGCCGACCGCGACGGCCTCGGACTCCACGGGGAGCCGGATCCGTACCCAGCCCTCCGCGTCGGCGGGACCGGCATCGGCGAGCGCCCGTACGCCCGCCGCGCCGAACTGCATCGGCAGCAGCCGCTGCCCCCGGGGCGAGAGCCGCAGCTCGGCGGTCTGCTGGTGGAGCGCGGCGTCCAGGCGGCGGGTGGACTCCCGCCAGTACGCGGCGAGTTCGAATCCGGCGGGCCGCTCGAAGGCGTCGGCCGCGGTGTCCACCGCCAGGAACCGGGAGACCCGGTACGTCCGAACGGAGTCCACGGAGTCCGCTGAGTCCGCGGCCCGGGCCACGAGGTACCAGATGCCGCCCTTGAGGACGAGGCCGAGCGGATGCAGCGCGCGGTGCACCTCGCCGCCCCAGCGGCGGTAGTGGGTGTGCAGGACCCGCTGGTCCCAGACGGCCTGGGCGATCCGCGCGAGGTGCGGGACGGGGTCGGCGTCCCGGAACCAGGCGGGCGCGTCGAGGTGGAAACGGTCCTGGATCATCCTCGCCCGGCCAGCGAGCGCGGCGGGGAGCGCGGCCTGGAGCTTCAGCTGGGCGGCGGCCAGCTCGGCGCCGAGGCCGAGTTCCCGCGCGGGGCCGGGGGCGCCGGCGAGGAAGAGGGAGCCGGCCTGGGCGTCGGTGAGGCCGGTGAGGCGGGTGCGGTAGCCGTCCGCCAGCCGGTACCCGCCGGCCGGACCCCGATCGGCGAGGACGGGGACTCCGGAGGTGCCGAGGGCTTCGACGTCGCGGTAGACGGTACGGACGGACACCTCCAGCTCTTCGGCGAGTTCGGGCGCGGTCATCCGGCCGCGGTTCTGCAGGAGCAGGAGCAGGGAGAGAAGCCGATCGGCGCGCATGGCACTCATTGTCGCCGTACCTGACAGGAGGTGTCAGGTACGGCTGTCAGCCTGTGGGCACAGACCGATGAACGGCTCGGGCGGGATGAACCGTCCGGGTCCCGCCGAGAGGATCACCATGCCCACGCCCGTAGAGACCGGCGGCCGTTTCACCTTCGCCGACTGGCAGGAGCGTCCCGTCGGCCCCGCGGAGGCCACCCCACGCCTCGCCCACGCCGAGGTCGTCAACTCCTTCACCGGCGGGGTCGAGGCGGACCGGACCACCTGCGCGTACACGATCGCCTACACCGGGGAGAACGTCGGCACGTACACCGGCATGGAACTGCTCTCCGGCAGCGTCGACGGCCGCAAGGGCACCTTCGTACTGGAGGAGCGCGGCAGTTTCGACCCGGCCGGCACCGTCTGCCGCTTCGAGGTGGTGCCGGGCTCCGGCACCGGCGATCTCGCCGGACTGACGGGATCCGGCGGATTCACCTTCCGGCACGGCGACGCCTCCGTGGAGTACACCTTCACGTACGACATCGCCTGAGTCCCGGGGCGCGCCGCCGCGACCAGGCGTGCGTGGGGGCGCGGACCGCAACGGCCCGCGCCCCCCGCCTGCCCGCCTGCCCGCCTGCCCGGCTGCCCCTACCTCACGGCGCGCCGAAGGTCAGCGTCAGCTGCGGGGTGCCCTCGTTGGCCTGCGCCTCCGAGGACCACAGCCACAGCGCGTCCGTACCGCCGCTGCTCAGGGCCAGGCTGTAGCCGGTGCCGAGGGCCGCGGCGAGGGTCTGGGTGTTCAGCGCGGTGGTGTGCACCGCCGAGCCGTCCGGGACCCCCGCGAAGGCACCGAGGGCCGGACCGCCCAGGCCGGGGCGGTTGTTGTACGTCGTCCCTCCCTCGGTCCACGACCCGGTGACCGGGACGACCGAGACGGTGTCCGCCGTACCGGCGCCGCTCATCGTGCTCGTCTTCACGCTGAGGGTCGCCGACTTCAGCACCGTGCCCGCGGGAGCGGCGGGCAGGTTGAAGCGGAGGTAGCTCGCGTAGAACGAGGTGCCGCGCACGGCGAGCGAGCTCGAGGTGCCGTAGTTGGTGTCGGGCGCGCCCGCGTTGGCGTAGGTGTCCTCCGCGGCGGTCACCTGGACCACCGAGTCGGCCGGGGCGGTGGCGAGGGCGTAGTGGTTCTGCACCTGCGCCGCGCTCAGGACGGTCGGGTAGACGGCGGTCTCGTCGAGCAGGCCCGCCCAGTACTCGCTGGTCGGGCGGTCGGGCCAGCCGCCGAGGCTGTCGCCGCCGGCGTGCCAGTAGCCCGAGAAGTTCTCGTGGGTGGTGACGTTCAGAGTGCCCTTCTGGGCGCCGTCCACGTAGAGGGTCATCCCGCCGGGGCCCTGGGTGGCGACGACGTGGCGCCACTTGTCGTCGTTGTACGCGGCGCTGGTGGTGACGGTGCGGGTCGCGCCGGTGTAGACCCCGTAGACCAGTCGGCCGTCATTGGTCATGTAGATGTGCTTGTCGTACTGATTGCTGCCGCGGGACTGGTTGTTCCCGAAGCCGAAGAGCTTGCCGCCGCGGGTGGTGTTCGTCCTGAACCAGGTCTCGATGGTGTACGTGGCTCCCACCGTCTGGCGCTTGTCCCCGTACACCTGGGTGTCCGTGCCGTTGAAGCCGATCGCCGTGCTCGCGCCGGAGACCGCACCGGGGGTCTGGCGCAGGGCGGGGGCGTTCAGGTGCACACCGCTCTGGTTGCCACCGTCCGAGGAGTCGGCGACGAAGGGCAGGGCGGACTCGTCGTAGCGCCAGAACTGCTGGGCTCCGTCGGTGCGGACCTGGTTCGGGTAGCCGTCCACCGAGGTCGGGACCGTCACACTCGCGGTGCCCGACAGGGCGCTGGTGTTGCCCGCCGCGTCGGTCGCCGTCACCCGGTACGCGTACGACTGGCCCGGCGTGACGGTGGTGTCGGTCCAGGAGGCCTGCGGGCGCCGGAAGAACAGCGAGTCCGCGGTGACCGTGGCGACCGGCGTGGCCGCGCCGTTGCGGTAGATCTTGTAGGTCAGCGCGCTGTCGTCGAGGTCGAGGCTGGTGCGCCAGCGCACCTGGGCCTCGCCGGGCTTGAAGCTGACCGCGCTCGCGACGGGCACGGTGGGCGCGCCCGTGTCCCCGGTGGAGGCGAACCGCGTCAGGCTCTGCTGCGCCGCGCCGTTGACGGTGGTGAACTCGCCGCCGACCCACAGGTACTGGACGCCGCCCTTGGAGCCGACCGTCATCACCCGCGGGCCGATGCCCTCGCCGATGCCGTCGTTGGTGTCGGGGGCCCAGCCCAGCTTGCCCGTGCCGCTGGTGGGCTGGGCGAGCAGGTGGTGGCGCTGCCCGTCGGGGAACTCGCCGACGCTGGAGCAGTCGTGGGCGTGCGAAGCGCTGTAGAGCACGCTCTGGTACGGCAGTACGGCCTGCGTGGCGCCGAGGCAGGTGTCGCGCCAGCGCTGGTTGAAGTCGCCGAGGTTGAGCGCGATCCGGCCGTCGAACACGCCGCCGCCCGTTCCCTCGTTGGCGGTGTAGAAGCCGGTCGCGTCGGTCGCGATGTCCTTGACGACCGAGTTGGTCTCGATGAAGCCCGGGTAGGACTTGGTGAGCGCGCCGCTCGTCGCGTTCACGACGGCCAGCGCGTGCGTGTTCGTACCGTTGACGGTGAAGAAGTCGCCGCCGAGCACCACGCTGTTGCCGTCCGGGGTGACCTCGACGGCGCGCCCGGGTTCGTCGGCGTCGGCGGTGAAGGGCTTGAGGGCGCCGTCGGCCGCGGCGACGGCGGCGAAGCGCTCGCGCTGCTGGCCGGCGACGCTGAGGAAGTCACCGCCCGCGTAGACGGTGTCGCCGGTGACGGCGAGGGCCCGTACGGTGGCCGCGAAGGCCGGCCGGAACGCGGGCTTGACCGTGCAGCTCGCCACGTCGATGGCGGCGAGGCTGGAGACGGGGGTGCCGTTGACGGCGCCGAAGTAGCCGCCCGCGTACAGGGTCTGCTTGTCGGGCGAGAGGGTGAGCGCGCGGACGGTGGCGGTGCCGCCGCCGACGGTGAAGGACAGCTTGCAGGAGGTCGGGGCGCCGGTCGCGGCGTCGAGCGCCGCGAAGTTCACCGCCGGCTCCTCGCTGCCGGCGCCGCCCTCGGGCGGGCGTACGGCGGAGAAGGTGCCTCCGACGAAGACCTTGCCTCCCGCTTCGGCGAGGGCCCAGACCACGCCGTTGGGCTGCCAGGTCGACAGCGCGTCGGCGGTGAAGGCGACGGGCGGGGTGACGGCCACCGCCTGCTGGACGAGGCCGAGGCCCATGCCCGCGCCGGTTCCGGCCAAGGACAGGGCGAGAGCGGCCGCCAGCCCTCTGGATCTACGCATGAACCCCCCAGTTCGTGTGCGGTGTGGCCGTATGGGGCGCGGCCGGGTGAGCCATGGCCGGAAACCGCCGAACAGCCGTCCGCAGCCATGCGTACGGGCGCACCTTAGGGCGAATCTCCGCTCGGTTCATCCCACTTGACGCATCGGATGCCGAATCGCACCGCTCCCGTGTGCCTCCGGCCGGTCGGCCGGTGTCAGGCCCTCGACAGGGGGCGGCAGAGCGGGGCGGCCCGCTCACGCAGGGTCACCCTGGCGAAACCGCCCCGCGCGGCGCCGCGCCCCTCTACCGTTCCCTGAGGGGACGGGCACGGCACCGGAGGATGGGGCGGGATGGACGAAGAAGAGGACATGCGGCTGGCGGGGATGACGCCGGAGATCTCCCGCCGCACGCTCGCCATGCTGCGCGGCCTCGCGGGCCTCGAACCGCCGGAGCAGGTGCCGGAGGACGCGATGGTCGTCGCCGACGCGATCCTGGCCGACTACGGCACCGACGGGCTCCGTGTCCTGGCGATGACCCTGTCGGCCTGGGCGACGGCGCAGATCGAGAACGTCGCCGAGCTCAGCGGCCGCAGCAACGAGGCGGTGCTGGACGCCATGGAGCTGGCCTGCCTGGAGGCGAACGCCGACGAATAGGGGGCCTCCGGGACGGGCGGGGCGGGCCGGGACCGGACGGACGGGGCCGGCCCGGAAAAGCACCGGCCGTCGCGGTCCCGATCGGGCGTGCGTCGGCGACACTGGGTGTAGCAGTGCGCCGTGGGGGGTCGTGATCGGAGGCCGTCGTGAGCACACCTTCCCCCGTCCGGATGGCTGCCGTGCTCTCCACCGAGCATCGTGGCCGGCTGATGGCCCAGGCCCGCGAGGTCAATTTCCCCGAAGGCTCGGGGATCTTCGACGAAGGCTCCGCGGCGGAGTCCTTCTGGATCGTGCGCTCCGGCACGGTGACCCTGCAGATCCCCTCGTCCGGCCGCCGGCCCACACCCGTGGAGAACCTCGGCCCCGGTGAGCTGGTGGGCTGGTCGTGGCTGTTCCCGCCGTACGTGTGGCAGCTGAGCGCCGAGGCGATGACGCCGGTGCGGGCGTACGAGTTCGACGCCACGAGCGTGCGGATGCTCATGGACGCCGATCCCGCCTTCGGGTCCGCCATCGGCCACTGGGTCGGGCGGGTCCTGGCCATTCGGCTCCACCAGACCCGCACCCGTCTCCTCGACCTCTACGCCCCGCGCGCCGCGGCGGGCTAGGCCCTGTCCGTCCAGTACTAGAGGGTTGCCGCCGGCCGCCGCAGCAGCACCGCTGCCGGGACGACGGCGGAGACCACGGCCAGGGCCGCGCAGGCACCGGCCGTCGTACCGAGGGCGTCCCACGGGATCACGATGCCGCTCCGGACGCCCAGCAGGCCCAGGGCGGCCCGGATCCCGGCCAGGTTCAGGACGGCGACGAGGCCGCCGACGACCGCTCCGGCGAGGACGACCGTCAGGGACTCCCCCGCGACCAGGCGCAGCACCTGCCACCGCGTGGCGCCCGCCAGCCGCAGCGCCGCGAACTCCCGGGCCCGCTCGGAGGTGGCCATGACCAGGGTGTTGGCGAGCCCGATACCCGTGTAGAGCAGGGCGATGCCGAGGACGAGCAGCAGGCCCATCCGGGTGGTGCGCTTGGTCGCGGGGTATTCGGCCGCCACCCACTGCTCCTTGGTGAGGACGCGTCCGCCGGCCGGCCGGGCGGCCTCGTCCAGGGCGGAGCCGACGGCGGCGGCGTCCGCGCCCGGGGCGAGCCGTACGTCGATCCGGTCCACCCGCGCGCCGGGCGCGTTGGCCGGGGTGACGTAGGCCCCGTTGTTCCCGGTGCCGATGCTCATGACGGCGGCGATCCGCAGCGGTTTGCGACTGCCGTCGCCGAGCCAGACGTCGACGGTGGATCCGACGGTGTGCCGCTCCCATTCCTCGGTGACGATGACGGAGTTGTCGTCGAGGTCGGCCACCCGGCCCGCGGTGACGGGCAGTTCGGCGGTCCGGGCGAGGGCCGCCGTGTCGACGGCGCGGGCGTCGGAGCGGATCAGCGCCACGCCCTCCTCCAGTACGTGCACGGCGGTCGTGGCACTCGCCGAGACCTCGGTCGCGGGCACGGCCCGCACCCGCTCGACGGCGGCCGGGTCGAAGCCGCCCGCACCGCCGGTGATGACGAAGTCGGCGGTGGTGCGCTGTCCGACCTCCGCGGCCTTGGCCTCGTTCAGGGTGGCGGTGGTGCCGAGCAGGGATCCGGCCAGCGCGACCGTGACCAGGACGGGCGCGGCGATGGCCGCCGTACGGCGGATGCCCGCCGCCGCGTTCTCCCGGATCAGCATCCCGCCGGCCCCCGGCAGCCGGGCCGGAAGCCAGCCGACGAGCCGGACCAGCGGCCGGACCAGCACCGGGGCCAGCAGCGCGAACGCGACGATCAGCAGCATCGGGCGGCTGATGTAGGTCTTGCGGTGGAGCAGGTCGGACGGGTCGGCGAGCAGCGCGTACGCCAGGGTGCCGAGTGCGGTCAGCAGCAGCCCGGCGCCGAGGGTCCAGCGGGCCGGGGTCATGATCCGCGTCTCGACGGCGGCTTCGCGCAGCGCCTCGACGGGGCCGACCCGGCCGGCCCGCCAGGAGGCGGCGACGACTCCGGCGAGGCAGACGAACAGGCCGGTCCAGAAGGCGAGGTGGAAGGGCCAGGTGGCATCGCCGATGGCGAACCAGTGCGGTGCGATCCCGGCGTCCACCGTGTACGCGGCGAGTACGGGCGCCCCGTACGCCCCGAGGACGCAGCCGGCGGCGGAGGCCACCGCGCCGAGGAGCAGCGCCTCGGCGACCACCGTGCGGCGGATCTGCCGCGGGGTGGCTCCGGCGGTGCGCAGCAGGGCGAACTCCTTGCGGCGCTGGGCGACGGCGAATGCGAAGGTCGAGGCGACGACGAACACGGAGACGAAGGCCGTGATCCCGCCGGATGTGCCGAGCATGGCGTTGACGGCGAGCAGGGCTTCGCTGTCGCGCTCCGGGTCCGGGTCGGCGAAGCGGCGGTCGCGGTCGGTGAGGACCCGGACCGGGGTGTCTCGGCCGGCGGCGGCCCGTACGGCGGCCGGGTCCGCGGCGACGACCAGCTGGTCGACGGCGGGAGAGAGCCGGGCGGCACGGGCGTCGGTCCAGAACACGGCGTCCTCGAAGCCGCGTCCGCCGCCCGGAGGTGCGAGGGTGCCGACGACGGTGGCGGGGCCGCGGTCGGTGGTCAGCCGCTCGCCGGGGCGGGCCCAGCCGGTGGTGACGACCTCGGCGTCGGACTGCGGGGCGCGGCCCGCCACGAGGGTGTACGGGGCGAAGGCGGCGACCGACCACGGGTGGCCGACCAGCCGCTTCGGTCCGCCGTCCGCGCGGACCGGGAAGGAGCGGTCCTCGGTGGTGGGGCCGAGGCCGGCGAGCCGACGGGCGAGTTCGGGGGCGACGGGCCGCGGATGCGCGAGCTTCCCGGTGCGGTCGCCGTTCTCGGTCGGGACGCGCAGGGTGTCGTTGCCCCTGACGACGACGGGCGCCTGGGCGAATCGTTCCGGCTGGCGTTGCGGGGCCTCCAGGGTGGCGGCGAGGCCGAGGCCCATGGTGGCGATCAGGCCGACGCCGAGGGCGAGTGCGGTGAAGCTTCCGACGAAGGTGACCCAGCGGGTGTGCAGGGTGCGCAGGGCGACGCTCAGCACGGCGCGGCCTCCAGGTGCGTCATGTGGGCGGCGATGTCCTGGGCGCCCGCCCCGGTCAGTTCGCCGCTCAGCCGGCCGTCGACGAGGAAGACGACGCGGTCGGCGTAGGAGGCGGCCACCGGGTCGTGGGTGACCATGACGACCGTCTGGCGTTCGGTGTCGACCATGGTCCGGAGCAGGGTGAGCACTTCACGGCCGGTGGTGGAGTCCAGGGCTCCGGTGGGCTCGTCCCCGAAGAGCACCTCGGGGCGGGTGATCAGGGCGCGGGCCAGGGCCACGCGCTGCTGCTGACCGCCGGACAGTTCGGTGGGCCGGTGCCGGGCCCGGTCGCCCAGGCCCACCCGGGCCAGGACCTCGCGGACCTCGGCCCTGGCGGGGCGGCGCCCGGCCAGGCGCAGCGGCAGGGCGACGTTCTGCTCGGCGGTGAGGGCGGGCAGCAGGTTGAAGGCCTGGAAGACGAAGCCGATCCGGTCCCGGCGCAGCAGCGTCAGCCGGGTCTCGCCGAGTCCGGTGAGGTCGGTGCCGCCGATCGTCACGGTGCCGGAGGTGGGGCGGTCGAGCCCCGCCGCGCACTGCAGCAGGGTGGACTTGCCGGAGCCTGAGGGGCCCATGACGGCGGTGAAGGTGCCTTGTGGGAAGTCGAGGGATACCCGGTCGAGGGCGGTGACGGCGTGGTCGCCGGTCCCGTACACCCTGCTGAGGTCTCTGAGTCGGATCGCGTCGTGTGCCATGCCTCAACCCAACCCGGGCGGGAGGCCCGGCACAGCGGGTCCAGAGCGAGTCCTGGGGGTATGGCCGGCCCTACCCCGGCGGGGTCCCGAGACCCCTGCGCGCACCTTTCGCAAAGGTTTCGCGCGTGTCTCCCGGTCGGTGTTCAGCCGATTCGGCGGCCCGCTCCCGCACAGGTCAGCCCCGGTCGCATCGCTGCGGTCTGCAGTCATCCGTACACGATTGGTGACGTGAAATGGAGGTCCGAACGGGCGTTCACGGCCCGCGTGGGCAAGACTCTGTCCGCTATCCGAAACAACAACCCAAGGGAGTGTTCGAAATGCGGTCCATCACCAGGGGTCTCGGGCTCGGTTCCGCCGCCATGGCGCTCACCGCGCTCACCGCGCTGGCCTGGCCCGGAGCGGCCGGAGCCGCACCTTCCGGCACGGCAAGCCTGTACGCCCCGTCCGCGCTCGTGCTCGGGGTGACCGCCGGAGACGACACCGCGACCGGTACGGTGCTGCGCGCGGTGACGCTGGTCTGCGCGCCCACGCCGGGCGGGACGCACCCGAACCCGGCCGGCGCGTGCGCCGAATTACGTGCGAACGCGGCCCGGCTGGACGTCCTCGCGGCGCCCGGGCCCGACGCCGCCTGTACCAAGGAGTGGAACCCCATGACGGTCACGGCCGACGGGGTGTGGCAGGGCCGCCGGCTGAACTACGACCACACCTTCGGCAACCCGTGCGGTCTGCGCAGCGCCAACGGCGTCCTGTTCAGCTTCTGACGCCCGCTCAGTGCGCGCGACGCCCGGCCGGGCGGCACGTCGACAGCCGCCCGGCCGGGCTCAGAGCCCGTCAGCCCAGTTCGAGGCTGGTGACCCCGTAGATGCCGGCCAGTTCGAGCTCGGGGGCCGGGCCGGTGTACATCCTGGCGGTCTCGAAGGTCGGGACCAGCCCGAGGCCCTTGAGCAGGGCGACGGCCTCCGGGTTCGCGTCCGGCGCGTCCACGGAGACCAGACCGCCGGGCGCGTGCTCCGCGAGCCGCCGCAGCAGTGCGGCCGCGACGCCGGGGGTGGCCGCGTACAGGGGGCCGATCCGGGAGGCTCCGCTGCCCGGCCGGATGACGCCGATCCCCTCGATCCGGCCGTCCCGGACGGCGGCCAGCGCCGTCCGGCCGGGCAGAGAGGTCCAGGCGGAGAGGAAGGCGTCCCGCGCCTCGGGGAAGAACCGGCGGTCGTAGGCCGCGAGTTGCCCGAAGGGCAGTGCGGCCGCGTCCACCACCTCGACGCCCTCGGCACCCGCGGCCTCCCCCTGCGGAACGCCTTCGTGGCGGACGTTGTTCCAGGCCGGACGGAAGCCGGACTTACGGTAGTTGTCCTGCTGCTCGACGACTCCGTCCAGCCCGATGAGCCGCCCGTCCAGCCGCTCCATCGCGGCGCGCCAGAGCCTGATGCCGTACCCCTGCCCGCGAAAGGCGGGGCGGACGATGTAGAAGCCGATGAACCCGAAGCCGGCGCCGTAGCGGACCGCGGAGACGCAGGCCACCGGCTCGCCGTCGAGCCGGCCGACGAGGAAGCCCTCCGGGTCGGCGACCGCGAAGGCGAACCGGTCCGTGTCTCCCGGGTTCCAGCCCTCCTCGTCGGCCCAGCCCCGGATCATGTCCATGTCCGCGGCGCTCGCGCCGGTGATCTCGAATCCCGTCATGCCCGGTGTTGTACCAGATGTGTGAGGGACGTGCACCGGGGCCTGACCGGCCGTCAGGAGCTCGGCGAACACGGCGCGGTCGACCTCCGCGTGGAGGTCGCTGACCTGCCCGTCGCCCACTTCGATCACCCGCCACACCCCGTCCGCGCGCAGCGCGAGGTCCGTGGTCACGAAGGGGCAGCCCAGAGCCTCGACGGCGGCTCGGACCGGCTCCAGGTCCGGCGCCCCGGCCTCGGCGACCGGGCTGTCGGGGTGGGCGGTGACCAGCCGGGGCACCCCGTCCCGCCACCACACCCGTACCTCCGCGGCCGCCGTCTCGGGCTCGACGAAGGACTCGAAGGCCCTCAGCACCACCCCGCCCGCCAGGAACTCGTCCTGGAGCTCGACGAAGCGGCCCACCACGCGGTGCAGGGCCGCCGCGTCGGCGAGATCGGGCACGTAACAGGCCTCGTCCCACTCGTGCTTGCGGGACTTCACGTAGTCCTTGACGACGGCGGGCCCGGGCGGCAGGCCCGCCGCGAGCGCGGTCAGGCCCGCCGGGTCCGGGCTCTGCCCCGGCCGCGCCGGAAGCCAGCCGCTGACCGGGGTGAGCGCGGCGAACGTCTCGTACCAGCCCGGGAGTTCATGGGCCCGGCGGTACGCCTCGGGGGTGACGACGAGCTCGCCGCCGTGCCGGCGCAGGGCCCGGTCCAGCTCGGCGTACCGGCCGGAGGGGATCATCCAGCCCCGGTACCAGACGGCTCCCGACCCGGCGGGCACGCGCGCGACCGCCCGCTCGGCGTCTCCGGCGAGCAGTGCGTCGTGGTCGAGGAGCAGCACCGTGCCACCGCCCTCGCGAACCTGCCGGGCCTCCGCCGCGAAATGGGCGTCGACCCGGCGCTCGTTCAGCGGGTCGCGGCAGTACAGGACGGTCGTGGTGGCGGCTGTGGTCGTCGCGGGCATGGCCCCACCCTACGGAGGGCCCCGTGGATCACCGTACGGTTTTCAGCCGGCGCAGATCACGTCGTCGAGCCGGATGGGCTCGGAGTCGAGGCGTACGTAGGCGGTGAAGGTGTCGGTCCCTCCGGACTCCCAGTGGGTGGTGACGGTGGCCCAGCCGACAGCGGCCGACTGGGCGACGGTGACCGGGCCGACGCTGATGTCCTGCGGTTCGTTCTGCGCGCAGAGCAGCACGTCGACGTCCGGGGTGGCCTTCTGTCTGTCCTTGAGCACCTGCGAGATGCGGCTCTCGCGGTCCTGGTGGGTCGGGCCGTGATCGCCGTAGAACCCGGCGAGGAAGCGGCTGATCGTGTCGGCGGTGTGCTGCGGCGGGGCCGGGACGGCCGACGGGACGGCCGCCGGCGCGGCGAGAGCGGGAACGGGCGACAGGGCCGCCGGCGCCAGCAGGGTCAGCAGCAGGGCGCCAAGGCTGTACGGCTTGAGCTTCATGCCCGGTTTGTACCCGCCCGTCGGTGCCGAGGGCAGGGGCGCGGCCCGGATCTCACCCCTGTGGAGGGCGGGATTCACCGGAGAAACGTCGACGGAAGGCGCGGACGGATGGCAGACGGGTGAACGGAGAAATGCGGTCGCGGCCGCGAGGGACCCGTACGTAGGGTCGGCACATGGGGAAGCCGCTTGTCGCAGTGTTCAGTGGGGCCGGGATGTCCACCGATTCCGGGATCCCGGACTACCGGGGGCCGCAGGGTCTGTGGCGGCGTGAGCCCGACGCCGAGAAGCTCGTGACCTACGCGTACTACATGGCCGATCCGGAGATCCGGCGCCGGTCCTGGCTGGTGCGCGCCGAGCTCGGAGCGCTCGGGGCGCGACCGAACGCCGCGCACCTGGCCGTGGCGGAGCTGGAGCGCGGCGGCACCCCGGTACGGGTGATCACGCAGAACGTGGACGGGCTGCACCAGCTCGCCGGGTTGCCCGCCCGCAAGGTGTTCGAGCTGCACGGCACCGCCCGGTCGGTGGTGTGCACCGCCTGTCACGCCAGGTCGGTCATGGACGAGGCGCTGGCCCGGGTCGCCGCCGGGGAGCCGGATCCCGCCTGCCTGCGGTGCGGCGGGATCCTCAAGGCGGCGACGGTGATGTTCGGCGAACGGCTCGACCCGCAGGTTTTGGGGCAGGCCATGGCGGTGGCCAAGGGCTGCCAGGTCTTCATCGCCGTCGGGTCGACGCTCCAGGTGCAGCCCGCCGCCTCACTCGCCGGGATGGCGGCGGAGGCCGGGGCCCGGCTGATCATCGTGAACGCCGAGGAGACCCCGTACGACCCGCTCGCCGACGAGGTGGTACGCGAGCCGATCGGGACCGCCCTGCCGGCGCTCCTGGCCCGGATCGCCGCCGACCAGGAAACGGTCTAGTGCTGTGGCCGGAAAGGTGAACCTTGCCGGTCACAGCACTAGCCCGAGAACCCGTCGGCCGCCCGGCGCATTTCCGCCACGTCCAGCTTCTTCATCTTCATCATGGCGGCGGTGGCCCGGGCGGCCCGCTCCGGATCCGGGTCGCTGACCAGGTCGACGGCACCGGGCGGGATGACCTGCCAGGACACCCCGAACCTGTCCTTGACCCAGCCGCAGGCGGACTCCTGGCCGCCGTCCTTGGTCAGCGCGTCGTAGTAGTAGTCCGCCTCGGGCTCGTCCGCGCAGTGGATCTGGAAGGAGATCGCCTCGGTGAAGGGGAACTGCGGTCCGCCGTTGAGGCCGATGAACTTCTGCCCGTTGATCTCGAACTCGACGATCATCACCGAGCCCGCCTGCCCGGGGCCCGCATCCGTGTAGCGGCCGATCCGGCCGATCTTGCCGTCCTTGAAGACGGACAGGTAGTAGTCGGCGGCCGCTTCCGCGTCGCCGTCGAACCACAGACACGTGGTGAAACCGTTGCCGCTCATCTCTGCCTCCAGGCCGGTGTGGACGGTGGTTGCCGTTCCTCACATACAGACCGGCCCCGGGCCCGAAATTCATCGGTGGGCCCGGGGCCGGTCTGTGTTCGGCCGGGATTTCGCTCGTACGGCCTACTTCGCGGGCTGCGCGCCCATCGCGAGCATGCGGTCGACGACACGCTCGGTGGCGTGGCCGTCGTCCAGGTCGCAGAACTCCTCGCGGAACGCCGCCCGCGCCTGGGCGTACTGCTCCCCGACGGTGTCCGCGTTCCGTACGGCCTCGATCAGGCTCGCCGAGTCCGCCAGCAGCGGGCCGGGCGCCTTCTCCTCCAGGTCGAAGTTGAAGCCGCGCAGGGTGCTCTTGTAGTGCTCCAGGTCGTACGTGAAGAGCAGGACCGGCCGGTCGGTGAGCGCGAAGTCGAAGATCGCGGAGGAGTAGTCCGAGATCAGCACGTCGGCGACGAGCAGCAGGTCGGCGGCGTCGGGCCAGCGGGAGACGTCGACGACGAAGCCGTCGCGGACGCCGTCGCGGACCTGCTCGCCCACGTGGTGGTGGCCGCGGACCAGCAGGACGTGGTCCTCGCCCAGCTCGCGGCGGGCGTGCTCCAGGTCGATCCGCAGGTCGAGCTTGTAGCCGCCGGACCAGCCCTCGCAGTTCTCGCGCCAGGTGGGCATGTAGAGGACGACCTTCTTGCCCTCGGGCAGGCCGAGCCGCCGCCGGACCTCGGCGATCCGCTCCGCGTCGGGCCGTACGAGTGCGTCCGTACGCGGGCTGCCCGCCTCGATGACCTCGCCGTCGTAGCCGAGGGCGCGCTTGAGGAGGGGCGTCGCGTACGAGCTCGGGGAGGCGAGCAGGGACCACTGGGCACTGTCGTGCGCCAGCCCCTCCAGGATCTCGGGGCTCGTGTAGTAGTCGTGCACGAAGTCGTGGCCGATCTGCTTGATCGGCGTGCCGTGCCACGTCTGGACGACTACCTGACCGGCGCGGCGCTCGAAGCGCATCGGCACGTTGTCGTTGGTCACGTAGTAGCGGGCGCGGGCCAGCAGCTCCCAGGACTCCACGCTGCCGTACTGCACGGCGCGCGCGGTCGCCGGGACCTCGGCGCGGCCGTCGCGGACCAGCCAGATGTGCTCCAGCTTCTCGCCGCGGCGCACCAGTTCCTCGTGGATGGCGCGGGGGGAGTCTCCGGCGCCGTTCCCCTGGAAGGTGTCGTAGACGACGACGTCCTTGACCGGCAGGGCGCGCTGCGCCGGGTAGGTCTCGAAACGGGCCACGCGCTGGGCGTAGCGGGAGCGGTCGTGCGGGCTGAGCAGCGGGTCGGCCACCAGCACCATGCGGTCGTAGAAGCGGGTCTCGACCCGCATCCGGCGGCCCTGCGCGGTGAAGGTGTGCGGTCCGGCGCAGAGCAGGCCGGGGCCCGTCTGCACGGGGGCGCCGCGGTCGACGCCGAGGAGGCCGGCGGTGGTTCCGCCCTGCGCGGCCGGGCGAAGCGTGGGCCACCAGCGGCCCTCGGGGAGCGTGGTGCGGCCGGCGTAGGGCTCGGGGAGCACGGGCTCGAAGGTGGTCTCGAAGCCGTCGCCGTCACGGGTGACGGGGTAGCTGAACTCGACGCCGTGCGCGTTGTGCAGGACGAGCTCGTACGGCTCGTCGGTGGGCGCGGTGAACCGGCCGCGCAGGGTGAGGGCGCCGTCCTTGGTCTCGACGGAGTCGATCAGCGGCGGCGAGGGCTGCACGGAGAGGGTCAGGTGTCCGGTGTTGCCGCGCTTGGCGAAGAGGGCGCGGCCCGCGTCCTCGCCGGGCAGGGGCAGCACCAGGCCGTTGAAACCGCCGCGCTCGTCGTGGGCCACGCGGTGCTCGGTGCCGTCGGCGCCGAGCACGGACAGGCTCCACGGCTCCGGGGTCCACTCGCCGGGCTCGCACGGGGCGTCCGGTACGGCGGCCAGCTCGGCCAGCGGCACACGGGCGGTGAACGGGATCCGGCCGGCGCCCGCCTCGGCGGTCTCCAGCGGGAAGGTGAGGACGGTGCCGGTGCTGACGTGGACGGCCTGCAGGGTGGCGGCGCCCTCGAGCTCGGCGGAGAGTTCGCCGGTGATCAGGGCGGCGTCGTCGCCGGCGGGGCGTACGTCGAGGGCGCGGGCGCGGACGATCTCCACCTGGATGGTGAGGGAGCCGGCGACGGTCGGCACGATCCGGACGTCCGGGGCCACCCAGTGCGCGGGCGGGTTCTGGCCGGTGTCGCTCTCGCCGCCCTTGAGGCGGGCGCGGTGCAGGCCGCCGGCCCCGGTGACGGCGACGGAGGTGGTCCATATCCCTTCGCGCCAGGTGCCGCCCGACTGGAAGATCGAGGGGTCGACGACAGCGGTGAAGCCGGCCCAGTCGGCGTGCTTCAGGGCGAGGTGCGGGGCGTTCACGGTGGCCATCGGGGAGGCGACCGTACGGGTGCTGACGACGGAGCGGCGGCGCTTGCCGCCCTCGCGGAACACCAGCATCTTGCGGGAGCCGAGGCGGCTCTCCGCGCCGAGGTGGCCGGGCACGGCGTAGCCGCGCAGGAGCAGCTTGCCGTCGGCCCAGGCCGCCTGCTCCAGGCGGCTGACGACGCGGCGCTCGCGCGGGCCGAGGGTGAGGATCTTGGCGGGGACCGGCGGGCGGCCCTGCAGGAAGGGGTAGTCCGCCTGGGGGCGGGCGATTCCCTTGACGGGCACGCTGTAGTGGTAGTCGCGCTGGTGGTCCTGGAGGGCGATGAAGTCCTCGACGCGGCCTTCGCTCGCCAGGAACGCCTTGAGGCGGTCGGCCACGGTCAGGTCGGACCAGGGGCCGGTGCCGATCTCCCGGACGAGGCCGCCGACCTCCTTGACGAACGCGGCGCGGAAGTCGGCGCCGCCTTCACCGACGTACTTGTAGATGAGCGGGAGTTCCTCGCTCAGTACGTTGTAGTCGTAGTCGCGCAGGTAACGGGCGTACTTGGCGCCCTGCTTGGCCTTGAGGGACTCGCGTACCAGGCGGACGGACTTCACGCGGTCGATGAGGGAGACCGGGTCGGTGGAGCGCTGGGTGATGGAGCGCTCGCCGGTCTCGCGGACCCGCCAGTGGTAGACGCAGTCGCTGAGGATGTCGACGCTGGAGGCGAAGTAGTGCGCGGGGATGCTGACCGGGGCGTCCTCGTAGAGGATGCCCTCCGGGTACTGGAAGCCGTGCTCGTCCCAGAAGGTGCGCCGGTAGACCTTGTTCCACGCGGTGCGGTCGGTGACCAGCGCCGGGAACTTGGAGATGTGGGTCTTCAGCTGCGTCTTGGCGAAGGCGGCCCGGTGGCCCCAGGACTGCTGCATGCCGACGGAGCGGAAGCGCTTCACGTTGCCGCCGGCGAAGTCCGAGCCCGTCTCGTCGAGGGCGTCGATCAGCCGCTGGTAGGCGTAGTCCGGCATGGTGTCGTCGCTGTCGACGAACGCCAGGTACTCGCTGTCCTTGTGGGCGTGCCGCGCGCCGACGTTGCGTGCGGCGCCGAGTCCGGCGTTCTCCTGCATCACGACCCGGAAACGCCTGTCCCGCGCGGCGAAGGCCTTGGCGATGACGGCGCTGGTGTCCGTGGACCCGTCGTCCACGAGGATGGCCTCGAAGTCGCCGAAGGTCTGAGCGGCGATGGATTCCAGGCACTCGTCGAGGTAGAGCTCGACGTTGTAGACGGGGACGACGATGCTCAGGCGCGGGGGCATGGGTGGCGGGTTCTCCAGCGTTTTGTGCTTTATCGATGATCAGCTGCTCACAGCATCCTACTAGGTAGCAGATTCATGAACTCCTCCCTTTTCGGGCATATCACGGCTGATCGCCGGGGCGGACGGCAAAGATTTAAGCCGCCCGCCACCTCGACGACGCGGTCCTGGGTCAGACCTCCAGCTCGGCCTCGATCTTCTTCAGCTGGTGGCGGGCCATCGCGAGGTTGGCCCGGCCCCTGTCGAGGGCGAGGTAGAGGAAGAAGCCCGAGGTGCCCCGGCCCTTCAGCAGGCGGATCAGGTGGTACTGGCTGCCCAAGGTGATGAGGATGTCCTCGATGTCGTCCTTGAGGCCGAGCATCTCCATCGTGCGGACCTTGGCGCGGACCACGTCGGTGTTGCCGGCGGCGGCGACCGCGAGGTCGAGCTCCTTTCCGCCGCCGATGGTCCCGAGGGCCATGCCGCTGCCGTAGTCGACCAGGGCGGCGCCGAGCGCGCCGTCGATCGTGGTGGTGGCTTCCTTGAGCGCGGTCTCGACATTTGCCATGAGGGGTTCCTCTTTCCTCGTTCGCTTTTCTCGTTCGCTGTGGCTGTACTGGTTCCGGTTCGGTCCGGTGTCGTCGTACGGGGTCAGGCGGGCGGCGCGGGCGGCAGCGGGGGAAGGGGCGGAACGCCGGTGCCCCGCCGCCCGAGGGTGTGGTCGATGAGCTCGGCTATGCGCAGGCTGGAGCGCCGGGCCTCCAGGTGGAGCCGCCCGACGTTGACGCGCGGCTCCGCGGTCAGGGTGAGGACGGCTGCCTCGCCCGACGCGTAGGTGGCCACGTAGCCGTGCTCGCCGCGCACCAGCAGTTCGCGGAATCCGCCCTGACCGGTGCTGTCGCTCAGCCGCTGGGCGACCCCGAGGGCGGCCGCGGTCAGTGCCGCGACGGTCTCGGCCTCGGAGGCGGCGCTGTCCTGGGCGAGTACGAGGCCGTCGGCGCTCGCCGCGAGGGCTCCGGTGAGCTGGGGCACCCGGGCCCGCAGCCTGCGGAGCTCGGCGAGTATCTCGGCCTCCGCCTCGGGAGGCACCGTGCTCATGTCGGCCTTTCTCCTTTCGGGCTGCCTCCGCTCGGAGCGGTCGGCGCGCAGGGCCGGTCGCAGCGGGAGCCTCACAGGCTTGCCTCCAGTGCGTCGCGTAACCGGCGGAGCAGCGCCACGTCCGGGGGTTGGGCCTGGGTCATCCAGTCGGGCAGGGGGTCCGCGACCGGCGGGGGGACCGGGGTGTGCGGGGTCTCGACCAGTCCGGCCGCCGCGAGGCGCCGTACGTCGAGCAGCGTGTGGAAGGCGGGCCGGCCCAGCACCCACGCGAGGTCCGCCGGGGTGCGTACGCCGTCCGCCTGGTGCAGCAGCATCCGCTGCCGGGCGGTGACCGTCTGGCCGGGGGCGGCGGGCCTCGGCACGACCGGCGAGGTGTCCAGCAGTGGGTACGGCCAGACCGCGTCGAGCAGTTCCCGGCGGCGCCGGGTCTCCCGCTCCACGGCGGCGGCCGGGACGGAGCGGACGGAGCCGATCCAGTGGGTGGCCCCGCGGCGGAACCGGGAGGGGCCGCTCCCCGGGGAGAGCGCGAAGAAGGCGGCGTCGAAGATGGCTGCGAGGTGGCAGATCTCCAGCTCTCCGCCCGCGAGACCGCCGCTGTCCACGAGGAAGCGGGCGACCTGGCGGCGGGCGCCGGCCCGGTCCACGGCCTCCCGCCAGCGCTCGGGGGCGAGGCCGCCGCCGGTGGTGAGCAGTACGTCGAGACCGGGGGTGGCCGGGCTCTCGGCGTGCACGATGCGGCCGTTCTCCAGGAAGAGGGTGCCCCTGTCGCGTAACAGGGCGCCGGTGGCGCGTTCGGCGGCGAGCCGGGTGAGGAGGGGGGAGACGGCGACGGTGGCGGCCGGGGTGCCGGCGGAGGTGGCGGCCGGGGTGGTCATCTGAGCACCAGTCCCTCGGCGAGGGTGCGGAGCCTGTGGCGTGCCAGGGCGAGATTGCCGTCGGCCCGGTCGAGCCACAGGTGCAGGAAGACGCTGCTGTCGAAGCTCGTCTCGACGAAGCGCAGCACGTGGTAGCCGGTCCGGGTGGTGACGATCAGGTCCTCGACGGGTGGGCCGGCGGACGTCCGGCCGGACCCGTCATCGGGTATCCGCTCCGGTTCCGCCGGGGCGAAGGACTCGTACTCGGCGGCCGCGCGGGCCAGCTCGGCGGTCTCGGCGGCGGTGGTCTCGTGGTCGCCCACGGGCGAGTCCCCCGCGGTGCCGAGGGCCAGTCCGCTGCTCCAGTCGACCAGCGCGGCCCCCCGCGCACCAGGCAGGGCCATGGCTTCGAGCAGGCATTCGTCGATCCCGGGCACGCGGGCTCCCCTCCCGGCCGGACGTGCGGGGTGCACGGTCGTACGGCGCGACAGGAGGGAACTTACTCAACTTCCACACTGCGGAAGGGGGTTCTGGCATTTTCCGCTGGAACATGCACGGATGCACGCGACAGCTTGGCCGGAACCCGTCGACTTTTGATCACGAAGCGAGCGGAAGATCGTCCGCGAGCCGGAACGAGCCGCCCTCGCGCTGCACATAGCCCTCATGGCTGAGGGTGCGCAGCAAGTGGTAGACGGTGGGCAGCGGGATGCCGGTGAGCCGCGCGAGCCGCTTGGCGGTCACCCCGCCTTCCGCGTACATCGCTTCCAGCAGGCGCAGCGCGCGCTGCACGGAACCGATCAGGGTGGGTGTGGTGTCCTTCTGGCTGTGGTGCTCGGTTCCCATGAGTGGTCCCCCTGCTCCGGTACGAGGCCTGGCGAACCCATCAAAGTCCCTCACCAGCCGCAAAACCAGCTGACTCGCGTAAACCTGAGCATAAGATCACCGCATCCCGGCCCTGGTACGGCGGGCGGGGCCCACGGCCGGTCAGCCCGCGGGCCGCTCCGGGAGGAGGCGCTCGGCCATCGTCTCGATGAGGGCGTCCACCGGGTAGGCCTCCAGCAGCGTCGGAACGGTCAGGTCGTCCACGATCAGGCCCAGCATCGCGAGGTAGAGCAGCACCACCCCCTGCCGGTCCCCGGGCAGGCCCGACTCCAGGTGCCAGGTGACGTTGACCTCCAGCTCCGCGCCCTGGAACCCGGCCAGTTCCGCCTGGAGTTCGGGGCGCCGGGTGCCCTCCAGCCGCAGCTCCAGCATCGCGATGTGCACGCTGCGCTCACGCCGCATCCGCTCCAGGAGCTGGCCGAGCAGCACCTTGGTGTCCAGCGGGCCCACCAGGTCGGCCGGGTCCGGGACCAGCCGCTCCCGCGTGCGGTGGAGGATCTGCACGAGCAGCTGGGCCCGGTTGGCGAAGTAGTTCGAGGCGGTGCCCGTCGGCACGCCCGCCTCGGCGTCCACCGCGCGCAGTGTCAGGCCGCGGGAACCCTCGCGCGCCAGGACTTCGATGGCGGCGTCGAGCAGTGCGGCACGGCGCTGCGGATTCTGGCGCATGAGCGGGTCCCTCTCGGGGTCGTCGGTGGCGGGCGGTGCGTCGCTTCGGTCACGGCTGACGGTGAGCGGCGAGCGGTGAGCACTGCAAGTGCAGTGATCCGCTCACGGTAGCGGATGCGTACACAGATCCGGATGCGGCCGGTCCGGGCCCTCCCCAGCGCCCCCTCCCCCGTGTCAGGCTGCCCGTCATGGAGCGGATCATCGAGGAGATACGCGAGGACCTGACCCGCCGGATCGCCGTGGCGGCGGACCGGCTCGCCGACCGGACGCTGGCCGAGGATCCCGCGTACGCCGCCCTGCTCGGCCGGGCCGAGCTGCGCGAGCGGATCCACCACATCCTCCGCCAGGCCGTCGAGGGCCTGGTCCGCAATTCCCGCGGCCTGCCGGTGGAGCTCGCCGACGCCCGGGCCGCCGGCACGCTCCGGGCCGAGCAGGGGCTGCCGCTCGGCTCGCTGCTGCGCACCTACCGCAGCGGCGGGCGGCTGCTCTGGGCGGCCCTCACCGAGGCCGTGGCCTCGCACGACCGGGCGGCGCTGCCCCGTCTGCTGCCGGGTGCGACCGCACTGTGGGACGTACTGGACCAGATGACGGACGCCGCGTCCGAGTCCTACCGGCGCGCGCAGGCCACCCGCACGGACCGCGACCGGGAGCGCCGCGCGGCCCTGCTGGACGCCCTGCTCGGCGGCGCGGGCGGCGCGGGCGGCGCGGGGGACCCGGGCGGCGCAGCCACCCCGGACGGTACGGCCGCCCCGGCCGGTCCCGCCGCCCCGGAGGCCGCGGCGCGGTTGGGGCTGCCCGAGCGCGGCCGCTTCGCGGTGGTCGTGGTGGCCGCCGACGGTTCCGCCCCGGCGGCGGAGAAACCCGGCGCGGTGGAGAGACCCGGCGCGGTGGAGAGACCCGGCGCGGTGGCCGGGGAGCTGCGCGTGCTGTGGCGGGTCCGTGCCGACGGGGAGATCGCCCTGGTGGAGCTGGGCCATCATCCGCTGGAGTCCGTACGGGAACTGCTCGCGCCGCTCCGGGTGCGCGCCGGGGTCAGCCCGGTCGTGGAGGCCCCCGCCGAACTGGCCCGCGCGCACCGGCTGGCCGCCCTCGCGCTGCGTACCGCCCCGGAGTCCGGCGGCCCGCGCACCGCGCTGCTGGACGAAGGACTGCCGGCGGCGCTGGTCGCGGGCAGCGCCGAACTCGCCGGACGTCTGCGGCAGGTGGTGCTGGGCCCGGTGCTGGCCCTGCCCGCGGAGGACCGCCGGCTGCTGCTGACCACGCTGGGCACCTGGCTGGCCTGTCAGGGTTCGACGACGTACGCCGCGCAGCGGCTGTACTGCCACCGCAACACCGTCTCGAACCGGCTGCGCCGCGTGGAGCAGTTGACGGGCCGCTCCCTGTCGGACCCGCGGCACGTGGTGGAACTGGCGCTCGCGCACGCGGCGGTGGTCCAGCGGGCGGCTCCGAAGTGAAGGGCCGGGCGAGCAGTACGGGTTCCCCTGCCCGGGCGGTTCCGGCGCTGCGGCAGATCACTTGGGAGTGACCGCGGCGGCCGGGGTGTCCGCGGACTTCGCCGACTCCAGCAGGTACGGCACGTCGATCACCGCGACCCCCGGGGTGAACAGCAGCCGCGCCTTCAGCCGCAGCGCGTTCTGGTTGTGCAGGGGCTGCTCCCACCAGTGGCCGACCACGTACTCCGGGATCACCACCGACAGCATGTCGGTCGAGCTGTCCGCCGCCAGTTCCTCGACGTGGGTCAGGATCGGGCGCACCACCTCGCGGTACGGCGAGTGCAGGATCTTCAGCGGGAGGCCCGGGTCGTGCTCGGCCCAGTCCGCGCGGAGCCGGGCCGCCTCCTCCTCGTCCGCCGCGACCGTGACCGCCGTCAGCGTGTCGGGGCGCAGGCCTGCGCGTAGCCGAGGGCCTTCAGGGTCGGGGCGTGCACGGCGGCGACCAGGACCAGTACGTGGTGGCGGGCGGGCTTGCGCGGCTTCGCGCCGGGGGCGGCGGCGACCTCCTGGATGACCTGGTCGTAGTGGCGGCGTACGCCCTTCATGCCGAGGAAGAGCAGAGGCATGGCGATGACGACCAGCCAGGCGCCGTGCGTGAACTTGGTGATCAGGACGATGACCAGGACCAGCGCGGTCAGGGTGGCGCCGACCGCGTTGATGGCGAGCCGGCGGTGGATGTGCACCCGCTGCTCGCGCGGGGTGGCGGGCGAGGCGAGCTCTCCGCGCCAGTGCCGGACCATGCCCGCCTGGGAGAGGGTGAAGGAGACGAAGACGCCGATGATGTAGAGCTGGATGAGGCGGGTCAGTTCGGCGTCGAACGCGACGATCAGGGCGATGGCGACGAGCGCGAGGAGCACCACGCCGTTGGAGTAGACGAGCCGGTCGCCCCGGTTGAAGAGCTGGCGCGGCGCGTACCGGTCCTTGGCCAGGATCGAGGCGAGCATCGGGAAGCCGTTGAACGCGGTGTTCGCGGCGAGGATCAGCACTCCGGCGGTGACGGCCTGGAGCAGGTAGAAGAGGAAGTGCCAGCTGCCGAAGGTGGCACGGCCGATCTGGGCGAGGGCGGTGGAGGTCGCGGTGCCGGGGGGCAGGCCCAGTTCGGTGGGGTCGGCCGCGACGTGCACCTCGTACGTCATGGCGAGCGCGGTGATGCCCATGAACATGGTCACCGACAGCACGCCCATCGCGGCGAGGGTGGTCGCCGCGTTCTTCGCCTTGGGCTTCCGGAAGGCGGGGACGCCGTTGCTGATCGCCTCCACGCCGGTGAGGGCGGTACAGCCGGAGGCGAAGGCGCGCATCCCGAGGAGCACGAGCGCGAGGCCGGTGTAGGTGCCGACCGCGGTGATCGGCAGGTCGGCGGACTCGGCGCGGATGGTGTCGCCGGTCGCCAGCCGGACGGCGGCGCAGGCGAACATGAGGTAGATGACGAGGACGAAGCCGTAGGTGGGGATGGCGAAGACGCGCCCCGATTCGCGTACGCCGCGCAGGTTCATCAGGGTCAGCAGCACCACGAACCCCACCGAGAGGGCGACCTCGTGGTCGTTCAGCGCGGGGATGGCCGAGGTGATCGCGGCGACACCGGCGACGACGGAGACGGCGACGGTCATCACGTAGTCGACGAGCAGGGCGCTGGCGGCGGTCAGGGCGGCGGTCTGTCCGAGGTTCTCGGAGCTGACGATGTAGGCGCCGCCGCCTCCGGGGTAGGCGTGGCAGGTCTGCCGGTAGGAGGCGATGACGACCACGAGCAGAAAGACGATGGCGGCGGCCGCGTACCAGGTGAGGTGGAGCAGTGCGACGCCGCCGAGGGCGAGGATCAGCAGGATCTCCTGGGTGGCGTAGGCCACGGAGGAGAGCGGGTCGCTGCAGAAGATCGGCAGGGCGAGCCGTTTGGGCAGCAGGGTCTCGCCCAGGCGCGCGGTGTCGAGGGGTTCACCGACCAGCACGCGTTTCGCATTGATACGCCTCATGGAGGAATGATCGTGCACGTTTTGCACTGATCATCCCTTTTGCGGCCTGTGTCACCCGGCGAGCTCCTCCGCCCGCTGCGCCAGCCACAGGTCGTGACGGGCGCTCGGGGACTGGAGCAGGGAGCGTTCCAGCAGCGCCTCCACGCGGGACAGCCGCTTGCGGGCGCCCGGCACGGAAATGCCCAGCGCCCCGGCGGCCGGGACGAGTTGGGCGTTGTGCGCCAGCCACACGCGGACGGTCTCGCGGGCGCCGGGCGGAGCGCCCGGTCCGGTCAGCGGGCCCAGATGGGTACGGGCCCACGCGGTCAGGCGCGGATCGCGCAGCACCTCGTCGAGGTCGGGGGCCGCCGCCGCGTCCGCGCCCGGCCCTCCGCCCGGTCCTCCCCCCGGCGCCCCGCCCGGGGTCAGCCGCAGCGCCAGCGAGAGCGCCGCCTGGTCCGCGAGGCGGGCCAGGTCCAGGCCGAGCAGCGTCTCGACCAGACGGAGCCTGGCGGCCAGGGTGTTGCGGTGGATCTTCAGCAGCCGGGTCGCGTGCGAGGTGAAGTTCAACCAGGCGTGGGCGGTGGCCCGTAGTTCCTGCGCCCCGGGGTCCTGGGGGCGCCGGGGCGCGTGCGCGTGCAGGGGTGTGAGCAGGGCCCCCGCCCAGCCGGTCCCGGCTCCGTGGGCGGCGAGCGCCAGTTCGGGGCCCGGCCCGAAGCGGGCGTGGCGTTCGCCCCGGCCGCGGGCGACGGCCAGGGCGTGGAAGGCCTGGGTGTAGGCGGCGGGGGCCTCGCGCAGGCCCAGTTCCCCGCTGACCCCGACCGCGCAGTCCGGGGCCACTCCCACCAGCGCCCCGGCGAGGGGGTCGTGGTCGGCCGAAGCCGCCGCCAGGTCGGCCGGGACGAGCACGATGAGGTGGCGTACGTACACGGGGCAGCGCACGATCCAGGCCCGGCCGCCCGTCAGCTCCTCGCACAGCCGGGCCACTTCACCGCGCCGGCCGGTCCGGCATTCCACGACGTACATCCGCATCGGCTCGGGCAGCGAGGGCCCCAGCGCCCCGGCGATCTGGTGGGCGGTGGAGAGCCGGCCGTTCATCAGCAGGTGCAGCACGGCCTCGCGGGCCCGCGCCTCGGCGAGCCCGGCCCGCTCCTCCCGCCGCGCGGCATCCTCGGCGCGCAGTACGAGGGCCAGCGGTACGGCGGCGTCCGCGAGCAGCGTGGCCGCGCCGGGGTGGTGCGGCTGTTCCAGTACGGCGGCCAGCGCGCGCCCGCCGTCCAGCGCGAACAGCAGCGTGGCGGAGCCGCCGTGGTGCAGGACGGCCGACCGTACGCCGCGCGCGCTCATCTCGGCGGCGCCCCGCACGGCGGACTCGGGCCCCCGCCCCCGCTCGTCGGCGTCCACCACACCGGCCCACCCGCCCAGGTGGGCGGCGAGCCACTCCAGCAGCGCGGCCGAGCCTCCGGTGTGGGCGAGCCGGTGGACCTTGAGGATGTCGTCGGACCGGGGCACGGCCGCATTCAACCATCCGCCGCACACTGTGCGCAGTGATACCCGTCTCGCCGCGTCACTGGGCGCAGCGAACCCTGCGCACGGCTCCTCACCCGCGTAGGTTGGGCGTCGAGCGGCTGGATCCCGGCGCGGCGCAATTCGTTGGGCGCGGGGGAAGCACCGGGGTCCGCCGTCGCTCACATCCTGGCGGCGGCGCTGCGGATGGCCTCCCGGATGCGGAAGTACGTTCCGCACCGGCAGATGTTGGCGATGGCGTCGATGTCCTCGTCCGTGGGCGTGCTGGTCCGCTTGAGCAGGGCGACGGCCGCCATGATCTGGCCCGGCTGGCAGAAACCGCACTGGGCGACGTCCTGTTCGAGCCAGGCCTCCTGCACCGGGTGCAGCTCGTCCCCGTTCGCCAGCCCTTCGATGGTGGTCACCGACTTCCCCGCGCAGGCGGAGACGGGCACCACGCACGGCCGGATGTCGGAGCCGTCGAGATGGCTGGTGCAGGCCTTGCAGACGTCCACGCCGCAGCCGTACTTGGGGCCGTTGACCCCCAGCATGTCGCGGAGCACCCACAGCAGGGGCAGGTCGTCGGGCGCGTCCACGGTGACGCTCCGCCCGTTGACGGTGAAGGTGTGGGAGGGCACGGCGTACTCCTGGCTCGGGAACTGTCGGGGGCTGTCGCGGACCGGCGGGGGGCTTATCGCGGGTACGGGGTGAAGTCGACGTCGAAGTCGAGGGGGAAGCTGCGCGGCTTGGAACCGGTCGCCCGCGCCCAGGCGTTGGCGATCGCGCCGACCGCGGCGGGCACCCCCAGTTCGCCCGCGCCGCCCGGCTCCTCTCCGGTGGCCGGCAGTACGTGGACCCGTACGTCACGCGGGGTGTCGCGCTGCCGCGCCCAGTGGAACTGGCTGTAACTGCCCTCCAGCGGGAGCCCCTTGTCCAGGTGCAGGCCGGCGCGCAGGGTGGTGGAGATGGCGTCGGTGAGGCCGCCGATCATCTGGGCCTCCAGCCCGCGCGGGTTGACGGGCAGGCCCACGTCCACGGCGATGACCGCCTTGGTGACCCGGACGTGCTCCGGGTCGCGGGTGTCGATCTCGACGAGGCAGGCGGTGCGGGACTTGTACTCCTCGTGGAAGGCGATGCCCTGCGCGCATCCGGCGGGCATCGGCCGCCCCCACTGTCCTTCCGTGGCCGCCTTGTCGAGCACGGCGCGCTGGGCGTCGGTCTTCAGGAAGGTGCGGCGGAAGCGGTACGGGTCCTTGCCGGTCGCCGCGGCGAGTTCGTCGACCACGATCTCCTCGGCCCCGCGGGTGTTGGCGGAGTACACCGAGCGCCAGGAACCGGTGGGGATGCCGGTCGGCACCTCGGTGAGGGCCTGGGTGGTGAGGCCGAAGTGGTACGGGGACTTCACCGTGGTCAGGAAGAGGGTCTGGGCCAGGGTCGCGTTGCCGATGCCGAGCGGCAGGCTCGCGGCGGTGGCCGTGATGATCTCGCCGAGCCCGTGCCGGAAGTCGGTCTCGGCGGCGGCGACGCGGTGCTCGAAGCTGAGCACCTCGCCCAGGAGGTGGGTGGCCCTGATCTTGTGGTGGGTGGCGGGGCGCATCCGGCCGTGCCGGGTGTCGTCCACGCGGGTCCACATGAGCTTGACGGGGCGGCGGCAGGCCTTGGATATCCGCGCCGCCTCCAGGGCGGCGTCGAAGAAGAGCCGTCGGCCGAAGGAGCCGCCGGCCTGGACCACGTGCACCTTCACCTTGTCCAGCGGCAGGCCGAGGTCGGCGGCGATGGTCTCGCGGGCCACGATGGGGGACTTGAGCCCGGACCAGATCTCGGCGCGGTCCTCCCGTACGTCGGCGACGGCGGAGTTGGTCTCCATCGGGGCGTGGCTGACGAACGCGAAGTCGAACTCGGCGTCCACGTGCGGGGTCAGCAGCGGCGGCACCAGCAGCGGCGGGGTCGCGGCGCGCAGCTTCGTCCGGATCTGCGCGTCGGACAGCGCGTCGGCGGGGCCGGGGCCCCAGGTGACCTGGAGGGCGGCCTTGGCGTTCATGGCCTGGCCGAAGGTCTCGGCGACGACGGCGACCCCGGTCGGGACGGTCACCACGTGCAGGACGCCGGGCATGGCCTGGACGGCGGCGGTGTTGGCGACGGACTTCACGCTGCCGCCGAGGGTGGGCGGGCGGCGCACCACGCAGGGCTTGGCACCGGGCACGTCGAGGTCGAGGGTGTAGCGCTGGGCTCCGGTGACCATGGCGCGGGCGTCGACGCGGCTGGTCGGCCGCCCCACGAGGGTGTGCTTCGCGGTCTTCTTCGGGGTGGCGCCGAGGACGATCAGGCCGGGGTCGGCGGCGGCCGCGGCGAGCGAGCCGTAGTCGGCGGTGCGGCCGTCGGGGGCGCGGACGGCTCCGTTCGCGGTGGTCAGCGTGGCCGCGGAGAGGCCCCAGCGGCGGGCGGCGGCCGCGACGAGGCGGGCCCGGGCGGTGGCGGCGCACTGCCGGACCGGCCCGTAGAGGGAGCGGATGGAGTTGGAGGAGCCGGTGAGCTGGTTGAAGACCAACTCGGGCCGCGCGTCGTCCAGTTCCACACGTACGGCGGCCAGCGGCGCGTCGAGTTCCTCCGCGACCAGCATGGCCACGGCGGTGGTGAGGCCCTGGCCGACCTCCTCGCGCGGCAGCCGGAAGCGGATGGACCCGTCCGCTTCGACGGCGAGCGCCAGCAGGGCGGAGGTGGGCGCGCCGGCCAGGATGAACAGGTCGCCGAGGTCGATGACATCGGCGATGGCGGGCAGGCTCGGCACGACCGCGTGGGCCGGCTGCGGGGCCAGCGCGTCGGCGCCGGCGCGGGTGACGAGGGCGAGGGTCGGCGCCGCGACGAGATAGGTGAGGAAGGAGCGGCGGCTCTGGCCCGCCGGGTGGTTCTGCCCGGTCATGTGTCGTGTCCCCACCCTGCACGGGTCCGCTGAAGCGGACCTTCCCGGCTCGTTACCGACACGTAGGGTAGCGATCAAGGGGTTGAGGGGGAAGCCGTGGGACGCAACCCGGGGTCATTCGTTCGGGGGGTACCGCGCTGGGGCCGTCGATCCGTGCCGTATCGCGCGGGGGCCTCGTACACCTCGGTCGTACGAGCGATCCGGCCCGCACGCAAGGCCGGTTTCCGGCCGCGGGTTCCAGCCCGGTTCGGCCCCCCGGACCCGGCTTCGCGCAGACCCGGGAGGCAGGCGCGCCGGAGCCGATCATGGGGCCCTGACCTCGGCTGACCGGATTCGTTCGCACGCGGGGGCACGACCCCGGAAGGCCTGCGGCATATGCCATGAGCAAGTCCGACGCGGATGTTGCCAAACGTCTTACAGGCCGTCGCCGCCTGTGCAACAGTCGTAACCGGTCCTTCCTTCAGACTTGGCCGTGCCGCGCCTGTATCGGAGTTCTCATGCCGTCCCACTTGTTCGCGGACCGTCCCGCGCAACCGCCCGAGCCGGGGTCGGTGGACGCGCTGATCTCGCAGACCCGGCGGCTTCGGGGTGAAGTGGACGCGGTCCGCCGCGACACCGTCGTCGACGACGACGACGCCCAGGGCCGCTGGCAGCGCGCTCTGTGCGACCTCGCCGTCCACCACCTCGACGACCTCCGCGAGCACCTGGGTCAGCTCAAGGAGGGCCTGCCGCCCGCCGCCGAGACCGTCGAGCTCCCGTCGGCGGCGCCCGAAGCCGGTCCCGACGCGCAGACCCGCGTCGGGAGTGCCGAGTGGAACCTGCTGACCGACGAGGTCAGTTGGTCCGACGAGCTGTTCCAGATCTTCGGCCGGTCCCCCGAGGCGGGCGCGCTCCCGCTCGACGAGCTGGGCTCCACCCTGTTCTCCGAGGACCAGCCGCTGCTCACCGCGTGGGTCACCGCCTGCCTGGTGGACGGCAAACCGATCGACGGCGAGTTCCGCATCGTCCGGGCCGACGGCCGGGTCCGGACCTTGCACATGAGGGCCGAGCCGGTACTCGACTCCGACGGCTGCACGGCCTCCATGTGGGCCGTGCTGCGGGATGTGAGTGAACTGCGCCGGAGCCAGCGGGCGGTGCGCGAGTCCCGTGACTCGCTCCAGCGCCGGCGGGAGATCGCGCAGACCGAGCACCGGCTGGCGGTCGAGCTGCAGGAAGCCGTGCTCCCCCCGTGGCGCGGCTCCCTGCGGTTCCCGCACAGCAGTACGGGCACGCTCGACGTGGCCGCGCACTACCTGCCGTCGGCGACCAGCGCACTGATCGGCGGCGACTGGTACGACGCCCTCGAACTCCCCGGCGGACGCTCGCTGCTGACGGTCGGCGATCTGACCGGGCACGGGGTCACCGCCACCTCCGGGATGGCGATGATGCTCGGCGCCCTGCGCGGGATGGCCATGGCCGGCATCGAGCCGGGCCCCCTCATGGGCTGGCTCAACCAGCTCCTGGAGACCTCCGTACAGCCCGCGCTCGGCTCGGCCGTGTGCTGCCGCTACGACCCCGCGCGCCGCGTGCTCTCCTGGGCGCAGGCCGGACATCCGGCCCCCCTGCTGTTCCGCCGCGGCTCCGGCCGCTCCCTGGCTCCGCCGGAGGGCGTCCTCCTGGGAGCCACCTCCGGAGCCTCGTACGGGCAGGCCGAGGAACGCCTGGAGGTCGGCGACGTACTCGTCCTGCACACGGACGGGCTGACGCCGCGCAGCATCGAGTTCAGCCGGGCCGACGGAACCGAGCGGCTGCTGGCGCTCGCACCCCGGTTCTCGGCGGCGCGGTCGGCGCAGGACTGCGTGCGGATGGTGATCGAGGAGTTCGGCGAGAGCGAGCGCGAGGACGACGCCTGTGTGCTGGTGGCCCGCGTCGGATCCTGAGCGGTGATCAGCCGTACGGGCTTCAGGGCCGCGCCGGAAGGCGCGGCCTTCCTCGTCTCCGTACGCCTTTCGCCACTACACCTCCGTGCCGCGCGGGCTGCGCGGTGCCGGGATGTCGGGGAGGGCCAGTTCGATCTCCTCGCGCAGGTCCTCGATGCGCGCGTACCCCGCGTACTGCCCGGTGAGCCGGTACATCTCGCGCAGCCGGTCCCATGTCCGGTGCGAGGAGGTCTCGTTCATCGACACCAGGGCCAGCCGGGCGTAGCGGTCGGCCTGTTCGGGGTCGTCGGCGATGAAGCAGGCCGAGGCCATCGAGATGTAGTCGAAGATCTGCGAGCGCTGGTAGCCGTCGCCGCGCAGCCGGAGGGCTTCCCTGGCGTGGCGGGCGGCGATCGGCGCCGCCGTGGCGTCGTGGTCGGCGAGGGTGCGGTACGCCAGGGCCTGCATGCCGTGCAGGTCCGCCTCGTCGAAGTGCTGCATCCAGCTCGGCGGCGGTACGTCGCCCTTGTCGGAGACGAACAGTTCCTCCGCCTCGCCCAGGGTGCGGCGCATGGCCTGGCCCTTGCCCATGGCGGCCTGCGCCCAGGCCTCGATGGTGTGCAGCATGGCGCGGGTGCGCGGCAGCGTCTGCTCGCCGGAGCCGGACTGGGCCAGCTTCATCAGGTCCAGGGCCTCGTTCGGCTTGCCGAGGTGGACCATCTGGCGGGCGGCGCGGGAGAGCGCCTCGCCGGCGCGCGGCCGGTCGCCGCCCTCGCGCGCGGCGTGCGCGGCGATGACGAAGTACTTCTGCGCCGTGGGTTCGAGGCCCACGTCGTGGGACATCCAGCCGGCGAGCACGGCGAGGTTGGCCGCCACCCCCCACAGCCGCCGCTGGAGGTGGTCGGGGTGGTGGTAGGCGAGCATCCCGCCCACCTCGTTGAGCTGGCCGACGACCGCCTTGCGCTGGAGGCCGCCTCCCCTGGAGGCGTCCCAGGCGCGGAACACCTCGACGGAGCGCTCCAGCGCCTCGATCTCCTGGGAGCCGATGGGGGCCGCCTCGTAGCGGTCGTAGCCCGCTGGGTCGGCCTGGAAGGACTCCCCGAAGCGCTGGGCCTCCTTGGCGTGGGCGGGGTCGGTGTGGAGCCAGTCGTACATGGCGTTGCTGAGGGCGGAGCCGGCGGTGAGCACGGCGCCCGCGCCCATCAGACCGCGACGGTTGAGCATGAGGTCCATTCCCGTGAATTCGGTGAGGACCGCGGCTGTGCGTTCGGGCGCCCAGGGCATTCCGTCGGGGTTCTCCTGCGCCCCGTCCGGCTGCCGTCTGTTGGTGCGCCGCTGCCGTACGAACCCGAGGTCCTCGATGGTCACGACACGACCGAGCCGCTCGGTGAACAGTGCTGCCAGTACCGTGGGCACCGGTTCGCGCGGGGTCTCCCCCATGTCGATCCAGCGCCGTACCCGCGAGGTGTCGGTGGCCAGCTGGGGGTGGCCCATGGCCGCCGCCTGCCTGTTGACCATCCTCGCCAGTTCGCCCTTCGACCAGCCGGCGAGGCCGAACAGGTCGTTCAAGCGGGTGTTCGGACCTTTGCTCACGTCAAGCCCCCAGGTTCTCGGCTGAGTTGACAGTAACCCGCCGTCAGATGCCCAGGGACTATTCGCCAGGCTTCGCCAGGGCACGCTCGATGATGCGCCACCCACGGCCGGGTGTGTGGTTGGAATGCGCCTCCCCGCCCCGGTTCACCGGCGGAACTCCCCAGGGTGAAGTACGGGATCCGGCGGGGCGGCGTACGTAAATCGTCGGCGCACGAAGGGATCCGTAACGCCATGTACGCAGCAACGTCCTCCGTGTCCGCCCCGGTCCGGCCGCACCGCACGCTCCAGGCGGGCGGCGGCCCCTACCTCGAACCCGGCCGCCCCGCCGCTCCGGCGCAGGGCGCCGTACGGGCACGGCGGATGCCGGGAGCCGGATCGCAGCCGCTCAGTGGAAGAATCGACCTCTCGGGGCCGCAAGGGGCGCAACTGCGCACCGCACTCGCCTCGGTGCAGCGGATCTGTCCGGAGTTCGCGCCGGTCCAGGTGCTGCGGCGCAGCGGCCGGTCGGTCCTCCTGGTGGGCACCACCGGACGGATGACCGCCGTCGCGAAGGTTTTACTGGACCATTCGCCCGAGTGGCGCGAGCGGTACCGGCACGAAATAGTGGCGTACCGGGCGTTCGTCCGGCATCGCCCGCCGGTCCGGGTGCCGCGGCTGATCGCCGCCGACCCGGAGAACTGCGTACTGATCGTCGAGCGGATGGCGGGCCGGGTCGCGGCGCTGCAGCGGCATCCCGTGGAGGCCCCGCCGCGGGTCGACCTGCGGGCGGCCCTGGGCGCGGTGTGCCGGGTCAACCAGTGGCGTCCGCCGACCGATCTGTTCGGGACCCCGCTGAACTATGCGCGGCGGATCGCCCGCGACTACGAGCTGGGCCTGCTGACGGACCGGGACCTCGGTGACCTGCAGAAGCTGCTGCACGGCGTGAAGCTGTCGGGCACGGCTCTGCAGTTCAACCACGGTGACGCGCTCCTGTCGAACCTGCTGCTGTCCCCGGCCGGGCCGGTGCTCCTGGACTGGGAGCACGCGGGCTGGTACCTGCCGGGCTACGACCTGGCCACCCTGTGGACGGTGCTGGGCGACGCCCCGGCCGCGCGCAGCCAGATCAGCCGGCTCGCGCAGTCGGCCGGACCGGCGGTGCGGGACGCCTTCCTGATCAACCTGATGCTGGTGCTCACCCGGGAGATCCGGATGTCGGAGACGGCGGTCCAGCGCTCCATGCTGGCGACCGCTCCGGCCCAGCCCCTGTCGGCGGGCGCCCTGTCGTCCGGCGAGGAGCAGCGGCTGCTGCTGCGCCGCCTGCACGACGACGCCGGGATGGCCCGCGGAGCGATCCGCGCGGCGGTCGGCACCCGCTGACGCGTCCCGCGTCCCCCTACGCGAAGTCCCGTGGCCCCCACCGCCACGGGACTTCGCTCGTACGCAGGTGCGTACGCGGGCTCGTACGCAGGTGCGTACGCGGGCTCGTACGCCGGTGCGTACGCCTCTGGACCGTCCTCGCGGCGGCTGCGTCTGCTACGCCCGCCGGTGCTGTGGGGCCCGCTGCCAGGCGTGGTGACGGTGGCGCACCGGAGGCGGCGACGCCGGATGGCTTGACATCACATGATCCCCCGAACACCTTTTCTGACTCAGCATCAGAATGCTGGAGCCGCCCTCTCCCTCCCCACGCCGCTGGAGCCTGCCCATGACCGCGAGCCCCGCCTCACCCAGCAGTTCCCCCTCCGCGCTCCCCTCCCGCCGGACGGTCCTCGCCGGGGCCGGAGCCGGGGTGGTGGCGGCCACCGTGCCGCCGGCCGCCGCGGCGCGCGCCGCCGGTGCCCAGGACGGGCCCTCGCTCGGTGAGTACGACGTCGTCGTGGTCGGTTCCGGTGCCGCCGGGATGACCGCCGCGCTCACCGCGGCCAAGCGGGGGCTGAGCGTCCTGGTGGTGGAGAAGGCGCCCACCTTCGGCGGGTCCGCCGCGCGCTCGGGGGCCGGGATCTGGCTGCCCAACAACTCGGTGATCCTGGGCGCGGGGGTGCCGGACACCCCGCAGAAGGCGGCGTCGTACCTCTCCGCCGTCGTCGGGCCCGAGGTGCCGGCGGACCGGCAGGCCGCCTTCCTCGCGAACGGGCCGCGGATGCTGGACTTCGTGATGGCCAACAGCCCGCTCAGGTTCCGCTTCATGGAGGGGTACAGCGACTACTACCCCAACCTGCCGGGCGGGCTGCCGAACGGCCGGTCCATCGAGCCGGACCAGATCGACGGGAACGTCCTGGGCGCCGAACTGGCCCGCCTGAACCCGGCGTACATGCCGGTCCCCGCCGGGATGGTGGTGTTCAGCCAGGACTACAAGTGGCTGAACCTGGCGGCCGTTAACGCCAAGGGCCTGGCCGTCTCCACCGAGTGCCTGGCGCGCGGCACGAAGGCGGCGCTGCTCGGGCAGAAGCCGCTGACGATGGGCCAGGCCCTGGCGGCCGGGCTGCGCGCCGGGCTGCAGCGGGCGGGGGTGCCGGTGTGGCTGAACAGCCCGCTGGTGGACCTGGTCCGGGAGGCCGGCACGGGAGGTCCCGTGACGGGGGTGGTGGTGGAGAAGGAGGGCGTACGGGGCACCGTACGGGCCCGGCGCGGGGTGGTCATCGGCTCGGGCGGCTTCGAGCACAACGCGCAGATGCGGGCGCAGTACCAGCAGCAGCCGATCGGCACCCAGTGGTCGGTGGGCGCGAAGGAGAACACGGGCGACGGGATCCGGGCGGGGCAGCGGGCCGGGGCGGCGCTGGCGCTGATGGAGGACGCGTGGTGGGGCCCGTCGATCCCGCTGCCCGGGGAGCCGTACTTCTGCCTCGCCGAACGGACCCTGCCGGGCGGGCTGATCGTGAACGGGAACGGCGCGCGGTTCGTCAACGAGGCGGCCCCGTACAGCGATGTGGTGCACGTGATGTACGAGAAGGACCGGGGCGCGACCGGTTCGCACATCCCGGCGTGGCTGATCGTGGACCAGAACTACCGCAACAAGTACCTGTTCAAGGACGTCCTGCCGACGATCGTCTTCCCGGACTCGTGGTACGAGGCGGGCGCGGCGAAGAAGGCCTGGACGTGGGACGCGCTGGCGGGCCAGATCGGGGTCCCCGCGGCGGCGCTGAGGGCGACCTTGAACCGGTTCAACGCGCAGGCGTGGAACGGGACCGACTCCGACTTCCACCGGGGCGACACGGCGTACGACCACTACTACACGGACCCGGGGGTGACACCGAACTCGTGCCTGGCGCCGGTCTGGGCGCCACCGTTCCACGCCTTCAAGATCGTGCCGGGTGACCTGGGCACGAAGGGCGGCATCGTGACGGACGCGCGGGCCCGGGCGCTGAGGGCGGACGGCTCGGTGATCCGGGGCCTGTACGCGGCGGGGAACGCGAGCGCGGCGGTGATGGGCCACAGCTACGCGGGAGCCGGATCGACGATCGGCCCCGCGATGACGTTCGGCTACGTGGCGGCGAACGACATCGCGGACGCGTGATTCCTGCGGATCGGCCGGATCAGCCCTGCTGGAAGAGCTCGGCGGGGAGCGGCTTCAGGAGGGCGTAGAGGTCATCGGTGATCGGGCGGTCCCAGCTGGCGATGGTGACCAGCACGTTGTCGCTGCGGTCGAACTGGACGCAGGAGATGCGGGACTCCGACAGCTTGATCTTCCGGACGATGAGGAGGTTGTCGCCCTGCATGACGGGGCAGTCCTCGACTCCGGTGACCTCGACGTCCTCGTCGTTCTCGAGGGCGTCGAGGAGCTGGGCCACCTCGAAGGGGATCTGGCCGTCGGCGAGCTCCCGGGCCGGGGAGCCCTCGGGAAGGTTGCCGATGATCATCGCGGGGCCGCGTCCGCCGAACAGGTCGTAGCGGAGGAAGACACCCTGGCAGCTGCCGTCGGGCGCGGGCAGCAGCCCGGCCCCGAGATTGCCCGGCCAGTCCCCCGGGTCCATGGCCAGGACGTCGAAGTCCGGGCCGGCGGGTGTGGCGGCGCGGTGGCGGCGGAGGAAGGACATGCCGCCATGGTACGTGGCCGGGCGAAGATTTCCGGCCCGGGGCCCTCATCCGGCCGCCCGCCCCCGGCCGGGGCGGGCGGCGGGACCGGGGCGGGTCACACGGGCGGTACGAGCGTGAAGTAGTGGGGGAGCAGGGTGGCGTCGCCGGAGACCCGCAGGGCCGTGGCCGGCAGGCGGTGCCAGAGGAAGAGGGCGAGGTCTGAGGCCGCCCCCGCGGCCTCGGCGTCCGCCGGGGCGGTCGAGCCGGGCTCCGGCAGGACCTCGTCGCCGTCGAAGACGACCGTCCAGGTTTCCGGGCCGTCCCTTCGCCGGAAGCGGTACCTCTCCCCCGCTCCCGCCGGGGCCGCCCGCCAGGAGCGGCGTGCGGGGGCCATGACCTCGAAGGTCTGGGCCACGGCGTCCGCCGCCAGGTCCGGATCCAGGGGCGCGGGGATCCCCGTCACGGATTGCGCGTCCCAGCGGTGGAGGGCCAGCTCGATCGTCTGCATCCGCAGCCAGAAGCCCGAGCTCTGCTCCGCCGACCAGGTCCAGACCGGTACGTCCGGCCCGAGCTCGCGCAGGAGCCCCTCCAGGTCCCGCGCGCCCTGCGCGAACCAGTCCGTGAGCCCCTCGGGCGCGGGGCCCGGGTTCGGGGCACGGTCGGGCATCGGCCAGGCGGCCCGTGCCGCCGGGTCGGCGGGCAGGCCGTACAGGGAGAGGTCCGTGGGGTCCGGTGCCTCGGTCAAGCGTTCCCGCAGGACGTGGATGAGGTAGCGGTGCACTCCCCCCAGGTGTCCCACGAGGTCGGAGACCGACCAGCCGGGGCACGAGGGGACCGGTGGCGCCGGCCCGCCGGGGTCGAGGACCTCGCGGACCGCCTTCTCGAATGCCGATGCCTCGCTCTGGAAGTGGGCGAGCCTGGAGTCGTGGTCCATGAGGTCACTCTTCCCGGGCTCCGCCCGATCCCCCCGGCTTGAGCTACGGGCGAACGCCGGCGGCTCGACCGGCGAGTTGCTCCAGGACGGCGACGGCCTCGGCGGCCCGGTCGGCGGCCACGAAGAGGTGGTCGTGGTGGTAGCCGGCGATGACGTTGCAGCTCAGACCGTGTGCACCGAGCTCGGTGGCGAAGGCGGCGGTGAGCCCGACGGCGTCGAGGGCGGAGTGGATCCGCAGGGTGATCCAGCCGGCCGTGTAGTCGTACGCCAGGCCGGCCGCGTCGGCGTCCTCCTGGCGCAGGACCAGGGTGAGGCCCTCGGGCTCCAGGACGGTGGCGACGGGTGCGGTGCCCGGGGGGACGGTGGTGCCGGGGACGGTGCAGAACACGTAGCGGCCCTCGTTCAACTCGGGCCGCATCCCGCTCAGCAGCTTCCACAGGTCGCTCTCTCCGCTCATGCGGCCACCCTAACGGTGATCCGCGTAGAGCCGCCGGTGCCACCAGGCGTACGGACCGCCGCTCCGGTCGGCCCAGTGCGCGGCGGGCGGATCGGGGTCGGGGAAGGTGCGGCGGCGGAACTCCTCGTCCAGCAGGCGCAGTACGCGGCCCAGCGCGCGCCGGGCTTCGGGCGGCAGGGCCCGGTAGTGGCCGGCCAGCTCATCCCTGACGACGGCGACGTCGTCCAGCGCGCAGCCGGGGCAGCCCGGGCACCCCGAGGTGACCAGCCACAGCCGGCGACCGGGCGTGCGCAGAAAGCGCCGGTACATGCTCAGCAGGCCCGCGACGTTTCCCGAGCGGGCGCCCAAGGCCCAGTGGACCTCCGCGCTCGGAGCGGGCGACAGGCGGTCCACGGACGGCAGTTCCCACGCCCAGGCGGGCGGTCGGCGCCCTTCGAACCCTCCTCGCTCGGCGCGCAGCGCGCCGGGCCGCTTACGCGGCATCGCCCTTTCGGCGGATGATCGTCATGAGGGTCATGATGCCGGGGCGCCGCACGCGCGGCAACGGTTTTCCGGAGGGCACGACGACCGGCCCGGAGGGCGCGGCGGCCGCCGTGCTCGGCCGGGCCGGCGCACCACGGGTCGGCGGCTCCGCGCCACCGGTGGTGCGCCGCGCACGGCGCGCGGGCGGGAGCAAACCTAGTGCTGTGACCGGCAAGGTTCACCGGGTCGCGACGCTCCCCCAGCTACCTCCCCCAGACTCCGTCCGGGGGGACCCCCAGGGAGGTACCCCCAGGCACGGCACCTCGCTGCGTTGTCGGACCGCGCAAGTACGTCCAGTACGAGCCGCGGCCCTCCGCCTTGCGATGCACCGCACCTGGGGGCACCTCCCAGCGGTAGCTGGGGGAGCCGCGCCCCGGCAAACCTTTCCGGCCACAGCACTAGGTCAGGTCGAACTCCCCGCCCCGCGCGTCCAGTACGAACCTGCGCCACTCGTCCGGCGCGAAGATCAGCGAAGGGCTTTCGGGGCGCTCGCTGTTGCGCATCGCGATGAAGCCCTCGACGAAGGCGATCTGGACGTCCCCCGCTCCCCGGCTGCTCGACCGCCAGTCCGCCTCGGTGAGATCGAGGTCCGGCTTGCCCCAGCCAGCGAGGGGCTGTGAAGTCATGCTCTCGGCCACGTGCGTGCTCCTCCCGGTACGTCGTCCGGGGGCCAGGTTAACCACCGCGGCGGGTACCGCACAGGGCACGGTGAGTCACCCGTGGCCGGTCCGGCACCCCGCGCGGCCCCGTCCGCGAGGGGCCGTCTCCGTTCAGGACGCGGGCGGCTCGGCCCCCACCAGCCACATCGAGAAGAACTGCGCGCCGCCGCCGTACGCGTGCCCCAGGGCCCGGCGGGCTCCCGGAACCTGGTGTTCCCCGGCTTGGCCGCGGACCTGGAGGGCCGCCTCCGCGAAGCGGATCATGCCGGAGGCGCCGATCGGGTTGGTGGACAGGACACCCCCCGAAGGGTTGACCGGAAGGTCCCCGTCGAGTTCGGTGACCCCGGCCTCGGTGAGCTTCCAGCCCTCGCCCTCCGCCGCGAAACCGAGGTTCTCCAGCCACATCGGCTCGTACCAGGAGAACGGCACGTACATCTCCACCGCGTCGATCTCCCGGCGCGGGTCGGTGATCCCCGCCTGGCGGTAGACGTCGGCCGCGCAGTCCTTGCCGGCCTGCGGGGAGACGAAGTCCTTGCCCGCGAAGAGGGTCGGCTCGCTGCGCATCGCCCCGCCGTGCACCCAGGCCGCGGGTTTCGGCGAACGGGCCGCGCCCTCCCGGTCGGTGAGGATCATCGCGCAGGCGCCGTCCGAGGAGGGGCAGGTCTCGGAGTACCGGATCGGGTCCCACAGCATCGGCGAGGCCTGGACCTTCTCCAGGGTGATGTCGTGCTCGTGCAGGTGCGCGTACGGGTTCTTCAGCGCGTTGCGCCGGTCCTTGTACGCCACCAGCGAGCCGACCGTGTCGGGGGCGCCGGTGCGCCGCATGTACGCGCGCACGTGCGGGGCGAAGAATCCGCCCGCGCCCGCCAGCAGCGGCTGCTGGAAGGGGACGGGGAGCGAGAGGCCCCACATGGCGTTGGACTCGGACTGCTTCTCGAAGGCGAGGGTGAGGACGGTCCGGTGGACGCGGGCCGCGACGAGGTTGGCGGCGACGAGCGCCGTGGACCCGCCGACCGAACCGGCCGTGTGCACGCGCAGCATGGGCTTGCCGACCGCGCCGAGGGCGTCCGCCAGGTACAGCTCCGGCATCATCACGCCCTCGAAGAAGTCGGGGGCCTTGCCGATGACGACCGCGTCGATGTCCGTCCAGCCCAGCCCGGCGTCGGCGAGGGCGCGCACGGCGGCCTCCCGGACGAGGCCGGCGATGGAGACGCCGTGGCGGGCGGCGACGTGCTTGGTCTGGCCGATGCCGACGACGGCCACGGGTTCCTTGCCCGACGTGCTCATGCGGGGTCCCCTTCCAGGACGGCGACCAGGTTCTGCTGGAGGCAGGGGCCGGAGGTGGCGTGCGCGACGGCGCGGTCGGACTCGCCGCGGTGGATGCGGGCGGCGGCCTCGCCGATCCGGATCAGGCCGGCGGCCATGACCGGGTTGGCGGCGAGCGCTCCGCCGGAGGGGTTGACGGCAACGCCGTCGCCGAGCCCGAGGGCCTTGCGGAGCACGACCTCCTGGGAGGAGAACGGCGCGTGCAGTTCCGCCGTGTCCACCGGGGCCTCGAAGACCCCGGCGCGCTCGGCGGCGATCCGGGTGGACGGGGAGTCGGTGAGGTCGCGCAGGCCCAGGCTGTGGGCCTCGATGCGGTGGTCGATGCCGGTGATCCAGGCGGGGCGCCCGCACAGCCGCCGGGCCGTGTCCCCGGCCGCGAGGATCACCGCGGCCGCGCCGTCGCCGATGGGCGGGCAGTCCCCGGTGCGCAGCGGGCGCACCTGGTAGTCGCCCTGGGCCACCGGACCGCTCAGCTGGGCGTGCGGGTTGGCCTCGGCGGCGGCGCGGCTGCGGGCCCCGATGGCGGCCAGTGACGTCTCGTCCGTCTCGCCCGCGTCGATCAGGGCCTGGGCCTGGAGGGCGGCCAGGGCCACCGAGTCGGGCCAGAGGGGGGCGACGTAGTACGGGTCGAGCTGCCGGGTCAGTACGTCGCGTACCGACCCCGGGGAGGACTTCCCGTACGAATAGACGAGCGCGGTGTCGGCCTCGCCGGTCTGGATCTTGACCCAGGCCTCGTAGAGGGCCCAGGCGCCGTCCATCTCCACGTGCGACTCGGAGATGGGCGGCCAGGCGCCGACCCCGTCGAGCGTCATGGTGAAGGAGAAGGCCCGGCCGGCCAGGTAGTCGCTGGAGCCGGAGCAGGTGAAGCCGATCTCACCGGCCTTCAGACCGGTCTGCTCCAGCACCTGGTGGAGGACCGGCATCACCATCTCGACTTCGCTGAGTTCGTCGGTGCGGCGCAGGTGGTCGCTCTGCGCGAAGGCGACGACGGCCACGTCGCGTGCGTGCCTGCTTGTCCTGGGCATCAGATGAGCTCCTTGTACGCGTCGTAGTCCGCGTCCGGCTCGCCGGTGGGGCGGTAGTGGTCGGGGTGGCGGCCGCCCTCGGTCCACACGGGCTCGACGCGCAGGCCCATGCGGACCTGGTCGTACGGGATGCCGCCGATCCGGCCGTGGAGGGCGAGGCCGGCGCCGTCGAGGGCGATGTGGGCGTAGACGTACGGGACTTCGATGTCGAGGCCGCGGGCCTTGATGTTGACGATGCAGTACGTGGTGACGGTGCCGGCCGGGCCGACCTCGACCTGGTCGGTGGTGGCGACCCCGCAGGTGGGGCAGGCGCCGCGCGGCGGGACGTACACCTTGTGGCAGGAGGGGCAGCGCTCGCCGATGGTCTTCTGCTCGGAGAGGCCGTTGATGTAGGCGGTCTGGGCGCGGCCGGGGCTGTACGTGTAGTCCAGGCGGGCTTGGGCGACGATGCCGGTGACGGGCTCCGCGAACACCCCGTCGTGCGGGGCGGCTTCGTGGAGGGCGGGACCCTCGTACGGCTCGAAGCAGGCGATGTCGGTGATCGCCCCGGTGCGCTCGGCGGCCCACCGCACGCGCACCCGCATCCCGGTTCGCACGGATTCGGGGCCGGGGGCGTCGAGGGCGTGCAGGAGGGCGGTGTCGGCGCCGTCGAGCCTGACCAGGACCCAGGCGAACGGCGTGCCCAGGGGCTGGTTCGGGCGGGGCCGGCCGTTCCAGGCCCAGGTGGTGACGGTCCCGGTGGCGCCGACCTCGACGAGCTCGCGGATCTCCTCGGCGGTGACGGGGTCGTACTCGACGGGCGGAACCATCACCGCGCCGCCGGAGGTCTTGACACCGAGCACCCGGCGCTCGCGCAACCCGGTGAGAAAGGCGGACTGCACGGGCCCGAGGGACCGGGTGAACGGAAACTCGACGACAAGTGGTGCGCGGAGCACGTCAGGCGAGGACGCGGTGGCTGTCACGGGTGCTCTCCGATTCTCGTTCTCGATTCGAGGGACGGACGTCTTCCAGCCCGGCCGGCATGTCCAACCCCGCCGGGCGCATCTCAACCCCGCCGGGCCCAACCCAGCCCCGCCGGGCTCAACCCAGCCCCGCCGGCGTTTGAGGCGCGGGGTCCGGGGCGGAGCCCCGATCTTCCAGCCCCGCCGGGCCCAACCCAGCGCCGCCGGCGCTTGAGGCGTGGGGTCTGGGGCGGAGCCCCGATCTTCCAGCCCCGCCGGGCCCAACCAGCCCCGCCGGCGTTCGAGGCGCGGGGTCCGGGGCGGAGCCCCGATCTTCCAGCCCCGCCGGGCCCAACCCAGCCCCGCCGGCGTTTGAGGCGCGGGGTCTGGGGCGGAGCCCCAGCAACGGCGCCGCACCCGAACCCCGCCCCCGGGCCCGGGCCGGCGACGGCCCGGCGGGGGCTACTCCCGCCGATACACCGCGGGCCGCTTCTCGGCAAAGGCCCGCGCCCCCTCCTTCGCATCAGCCGTGTCAAAGATCGGCCACCCCCGCAGCAGCTCGGCCGCCAACCCCTCCCGCTCCGTCAACTCGGCGGTCTCGTAGACCGACGCCTTGACCGCCTCCACAGCCAACGGCCCGCACGCGTTGACCCGCTCCGCGATCTCCAGCGCCGCCTCCAGCGCCGTACCGTCCGGCACCACCCGCCCGACCAGCCCGATCCGCGCCGCCTCCTCGGCGGAGTACGGACGCCCGGTCAGCAGCATCTCCAGCGCGTGCGTACGCGGGATCTGACGCGGCAACCGCACCGTGGAGCCGCCGATCGGGAAGAGCCCCCGCTTGACCTCGAACAGCCCGAAGGTGGCGCCCTCCCCCGCCACCCGGATGTCCGTGCCCTGGAGGATCTCGGTCCCGCCGGCCACGCAGTACCCCTCCACCGCCGCGATCACGGGCTTGCGCGGCCGGTGGTGGCGGAGCATGGCCTTCCAGTGCAGGTCTGGGTCGTCCTTGAGCCGGTCCCGGTACTGGTCGCCGGCCATCCCCTTCCCGGCCAGCGCCTTGAGGTCCATGCCGGCGCAGAAGTCCCCGCCCGCGCCGGTCAGCACCACGGAGCGGATCGCGTCGTCGGCATCCGCCTCCAGCCACCCGTCGTACAGCCCCACCAGCAGCGGCAGCGAGAGCGCGTTCTTCGCCTCGGGCCTGTTCATGGTGAGCACCAGCGTGGCGCCGTGCCGTTGCACGGTCAGGTGTTCCGTCCCACCCATTGCCGTCCTCCCGTCTCAAGACCTAGAACAGGTTGCAGTAGGGGCGGGTGCAGTTCAATAGTTTTCTGACACTCAGTCAGATTTCTTGAGCGGCTCCCTTCCCACTTGCCGTCGGCGGCGCTCTAATGACCGCCGGAGCAGACAGCCATGGGCCCAGCAATGGGTAAGTCCAGGGTCAGGAGGAACGGTGGAGTACAACCTTGCCGACCTGTTCGAGTCGGTCGTGGACGTGGTTCCGGACCGCGAGGCCCTCGTCTACGTGGACCACCCCGGGACCGGCGCCGAGCGCCGCCTCACGTACGCGGAGCTGGACTCGGCGGCGAACCGGATCGCGCACCACCTGCTGGACAGCGGGCTGAAGCCCGGCGAGCACCTGGGCCTGCACCTCTACAACGGGATCGAGTACCTGCAGACCGTGCTGGCCTGCCTGAAGGCCCGGCTGGTTCCGGTGAACGTCAACTACCGGTACGTGGAGGAGGAGCTGGTCTACCTCTACAACGACGCCGACCTCGCCGCGCTGGTCTTCGAGGGCGAGTTCACCGAGCGGGTGGCGGCCGCGCTCCCGCAGACGACGAAGCTGCGCCACCTGATCCGCGTCGGGGCGGCTCCCGAGGGCGCGCCGGAGCCCTCGATCTCGCCGATCGCGTACGGGGACGCCGAGGCGGCCGGCTCGCCGGAGCGCGGCTTCGCACCCCGCTCCCCCGACGACCTGTTCATCATCTACACCGGCGGCACGACCGGTATGCCCAAGGGCGTCATGTGGCGGGCGGAGGACCTCTTCTTCGCCGGGCTCTTCGGCGGCGAGCCGTCGGGCGAGCCGGTCAAGCGGCCGGAGGAGCTGGCGGAGCGGGTCGCATCGAAGGGCGCCGGGCTCACCTTCTTCCCCGCCCCTCCGCTGATGCACGGCACATCCACCCTCACCTCGTTCATCGCCTTCAACTACGGCCAGCGGGTGGTCATCCACCGCAAGTACGCGCCCGAGGAGGTGCTCCGCACGATCGAGAAGGAGAAGGTCTCCAGCGTGTCGCTGGTGGGCGACGCGATGCTGCGGCCCCTCATCGACGCGCTGAACGGCCCGCTCAAGGGGACCGACCTGTCCTCGCTGTTCAGCGTCTCCTCGTCGGGCGCGATCATGTCGGAGACGGTGCGCGCGGAGTTCCAGCGGCTCGTGCCGAACGTGCTGCTCCTGAACAACTTCGGATCCTCGGAGTCCGGATCCAACGGGCGGGCGACGAACGACTCCAGCCCGGAGAAGGGCTTCCGCCTGGAGGTCAACGACCGTACGCAGGTGGTGGACCCGGTGACGCACGAGCCCGTGCCGGTGGGCGAACCGGGCCGCCTCGCGCAGCGCGGCCACGTCCCGCTCGGCTACTACAACGACCCGGCCAAGACCGCCGAGACCTTCTTCCAGAAGGGCACGGAGCGCTGGGTACTGCTCGGCGACATGGCAACGGTGGACGAGCAGGGCATCGTCACCGTCCTCGGGCGCGGCTCGCAGTGCATCAACACCGGCGGCGAGAAGGTCTATCCGGAGGAGGTCGAGCAGGCCCTGAAGTCACACCCGGACGTGTACGACGCCCTGGTCGCGGGAGTCCCGGATCCGACCTGGGGCAGCCACGTGGCCGCGGTGGTACAGGTCCGGGCAGGCGCCCCGTCGCCGACCCTGGACGAGATCCAGTCCCACTGCCGCACCCGCCTGGCGGGCTACAAGATCCCCCGCCAACTGGTCATCACCCCCACCATCCAACGCTCCCCGAGCGGCAAGGCGGACTACCGCTGGGCCAAAACGGTGGCGACGGAGGCGGACACGGCCTGCTGACCGGCACCCCCGGGCCAAACCCAGCCCCGCCGACGCTTGAGGCCCGGGATCCGGGACAGAGCCCCAGACCCCTAAGAGGCTGTTGCCTTTCCGTACTTGATCGCTGACTTTCTGCTGGTCAGGCATGGTGTCGTGGGTTCCGTGGCAGACAGGACACGTCGTGTCGTCTCGGTGGTGGAGGTTCGGGGATGCCGTCGGTAGTCGGTTTGCTGGAGGAGCGGGAGCGGGGCGCCCGGCAGCGGGTTGGGGTGCTGCGTGAGGAAGCCGACCGGATCCTTGCCGAGCTGCGCGACGCGGAGCTCTTCTGGGAGCGGTTCGTTACTGCGCGGGAGGTTCTCGCCGAGGTTCTCGCTGGTCCGGGCAGTGGTGCTGACGCCCGGGAGGCTGCCGTGCCGGTTGCGGAGAACACTGCCCCGACGCCGAAGGGCGGGGCGATGCCGGGGTCGGTGATGCCGGGGTCGGTGGTGCCGGTATGGCGTGAAGGTCTTGAGGTGTCGGCGCTGTCACCGGACTATCAGCAGATCGTCGGGGCCCTGGCCGCCTCGGAGGCGGCGTTGACCTGCGGTGAGATTGCTTCGACGCTCGGCCTGGAGCGCGTGCCGGCGAAGATCGAGGGCGTCCGGTCGAAGGCGAGCCGGATGGCGGACAGGGGCTGGCTGGTCAAGGACCCGTCGGGGCGGTTCACGCTCGCGGCGGGGTTGCGAGGCGGCGGGTCATGAGCATGGTCATCGACCACAGGATCATCGCCTCGCTGGAGTCGGGCCGCCGCTCGTAGTCGCGGGCAAGCCGGCGCGAGCGGAGCAGCCAGCCAGCCAGCCAAAGGTGCGTTCCACCACCCATCGGCGCGGGAGTACGACGAAGCCGGATGTGTCGTCGCTGCGTTTGATCACAGTGACGGCCAGGTGCAGCACGGCCAGGGCCCAGGTGATCAGGGTTCCGGTGTAGCCGCCGTCGGCCCACAGTTTGGTGATCGTGGGGAAGCGCTTGCGCAGGGCGGGCAGCATGTCGGTGGCCGCCTGGCGGTCGGTGACGTCGCCCGCGGTCACGCTGATCATCAGCAGCAGGCCGAGGGTGTCGCAGATCAGGTGTCGCCGCCTGCCCATTGATCCAATGGGCAGTAGATGGAGCCGCTGAGGCATCAGTTCGACGCTGGCCGCCGGCGTCAGCACGACGTCCTGGATCGTGGTCCAAGCCCCCTGCGGGGCCTACCTCTTACGTGCTCGTGAGCCACCAGCTCCGGTCAAGACCGAGGACCCCGCAGGTCGCTGGGGTCATGAACGGCTAATCGGATGTCGGGCCACGGAGCCCTTCCATTAGAGAGACGCATGCCCTGCACGGCTGTGACCAGCCACAACACAAGTCTGATGAGAAGGCGTGAGTCGAGTGAGAGCGTTCTGCGGCATCGACTGGGCCAGTGACCACACGACATAGCCGTCGTCGACGAGACGGGCTCGCTGCTGGCCCGGGCTCGCATCGACGACACGACGGAAGGGCTCGACCAGCTGCTTCGGATGCTCGCCGAGCTCGGCGATGATCCCCAGGATCCAGTCCCGGTGGCCATTGAAACCTCCCGCGGTCTTCTGGTCGCCTGCCTGCGGGCAACGGGGCGCCCGGTCTACGCCATCAACCCAATGGCCGCCGCCCGATACCGGGACCGGCACACGGTCTCCCGCAAGAAGTCCGACCACCTGGACGCCATGGTGCTGGCGAACATCCTTCGCACCGATGCCGCAGCTCACCGCACCCTTCCCGCCGACTCCGAAGTGGCCCAGTCCGTCGCGGTCCTTGCCCGTGCCCAGCAGGACGCCGTCTGGGACCGAACTCAGGCCGGCAACTCGTCGGTGACGCTGCTGCGGCGCCTGAACAACCGGTCGCGGAAGAACCAGATCTACCAGGCGTTCCGAGAGGTCGGGCGTGCCGTACGCACCGTCGTACTGCTGCGCTATTTGTCGGATCCGGCGCTGCGGGAGCAGATCCAGCGGGCCACGAACAAGGCCGAGGCTTACAACGGGTTTACCAAGTGGCTGCACTTCGGCAACGCCGGCTGGCTGGCCAGCCGCGACCCGGAGCTGCAGGACAAGGCGGTCAAGTTCCTCGACCTCGTCGCCGCGAGCGTGGTCTTCTCCACCACCATCGACATGACCTGGACGCTGCGGCGGATGGCCCGCGAGGGCTGGACCCTGAATGCGGCCGATTTGGCGGTTCTCAGCCCCTACCGGCGCGAGAACGTGCTCCGTTTCGGCGACTACACCACCGACCAACTCCACATACCCCCGCCTGCCTACAACCCGACTCTCCACACCACCACCGAGGAAGCGGGCGGAGTCCGGCTGTACACCCATGACGAACTGGCGACAGTGGAGTAGGAGACCTCACCAGTACGAGACCCCGAACTCACACATCCATGTATGAGAGGGCACTCCTGAAGGAGCCCGCTGCGTGCTGGCAGACCACCGTTGCGATGAACGTCTGGGGCTGATTGGTCGGCCAGCGGCGGCAGGGCGGAGCGCAGCCTGTCATGCCGCCGGGGGCGGATGGGACCGCTCGCTGCACTTGGCATCGCCGTTCGGGACCCGAGGCGGGCAAGTCGCCTTACTTCCATCTCCCGTTTAACGGTATATCGCATGGGGGATCTTGCCGCAAGCCCCCCATATCGGGCGAAGATAGCCCTCCGCGTCACGAGGCGCGGCAAGAGTATGGGAGTGAACATGCGGGTGCTGCTGTCCACTATCGGATCGCGCGGAGAGGTCCAGCCGGTGATCGCTCTGGCCGTGCAGCTGAAGGAATTGGGGCAGGAGGCCGTGGTGTGCGCACCTCCTGATTTCCAGGCGTGGGCCAAGTCGCTGGGGATCACCTACGTTCCTGTCGGCCCGGAATTGCACGCCACAGCCAAGCGGCCGGCAGGGGCAGTGCCCACACCCGAGCAGCTGCGACAGATGATCGAGGGCACGGTTGCGGATCAGTTCGCGGCGGTGGGTTCGGCCGCCGAGGGATGCGGGGTGATCGTGGGAGGCGGTGCGCTGGCGATCGCCGCCCACTCGGTTGCCGAGCAGCGAGGTATCGGCTACGTGTACGCCGCGTTCGCACCGATCACGCTGCCCTCGCCGCACCACGCGCCGCCAGTGTTCGGATTGCTGGGAGAAAAGCCGACGGACAGCCCCGTCGACAACCAGACCCTGTGGGCCCAGGACGCACAGCGCTGGAATGTCATGTGGAGCGCGGCACTCAACGCACAGCGAGAGGCTGCCGGGCTCGCCCCGGTGAGCGATGTAAGCCGTCATATCTTCACCGACACCCCATGGCTGGCCGCCGATCCGACCCTGGCACCGTGGCCCGAGCCATCGGAGCTGAACGTGTTCCAGACCGGGGCGTGGACGCTGACGGATCACCGGCCGCTCTCGCCCGAGCTGGAAAAGTTCCTCGACGCTGGCGAGCCACCGATCTACTTCGGATTCGGCAGCGTACGCGCCCCCGAAGGCATCGCCCGGAAGATGATCGCAGCCGCCCGCGCACTCGGCCGCCGCGCGATCCTCGCCCGCGGCTGGGCCGAGCTGTCTCTCGACGAAGCCGCGCCCGACTGCCTAGCAATCGGAGACGTGAACCAGCAAGCGCTGTTCCAGCGGGTCGCCGCAGTCGTGCACCATGGTGGGGCGGGCACAACCACGACGGCCGCCGCAGCCGGGGCGCCCCAGGTGATCGTCCCGCAGATGCTCGATCAGTTCTACTTCGCCCGCCGCGTCGACCAGCTCGGAATCGGCAGCGCCCACGCGGTCAGCGACCCGACGGCCGACTCCCTCACCGCAGCGCTGGGCCGAGCCCTCGCCCCCCAGGTGGTCGAGACCGCACACACTCTGGCAGGGCGGGTGCGCACCGACGGTGCACTGACCGCAGCCCGCCGAATGATCGAGAGGCAGTAGCCCCCGCTCGCGCCCGCCTTCTCCGGCCAGCAGCACTCTCACCCCTATCATCACTGTCCGTATTCAACGGCGGCAAGACGATTCGTAAACAGACCGCTGGGCTTTGGAGGAGATATGCCCGAAGGGCGCCCCCGCGGGGGCGCCCTTCGGGCATATCTCCTCCAAAGCCCTACCTGGCCGCCGCCGGCCACCGACGTGAGGGCATCTACCACCCCATAGCCCGGGCTCTCCTGGCCGCGGCGCCCACCCCACGCCAAGCAGCCAAACTTACCCGGTCCCAGCTGCGGACCGTGCTGAAGAAGGCCGGTCGTAAGAACACCATCGACGGGGAGGTCGAGCGTCTGCACAACGCGCTCCGAGCTCCGCAGATGCACCATCTCCCCCTGGTCGAGGAGGCCATGGGCCGACAGGCACTTGCGCTGCTGCGGCAGCTGGAGGCGGCGTGCGCGAGCGCCGATGATCTCGCCGAAGCCTCAGTGCAGGCGTTCGAAGCCCATGCCGATGCCGAGATCATCACCAGCTTTCCCGGCCTGGGCCCGCTGAGCGGGGCTCGGGTTCTGGCCGAGATCGGCGACGACCGGACCCGGTTCGCCGACGCCAGAGGTCTGAAGGCGTACGCGGGATCCGCCCCGGTCACCAGAGCCTCCGGCAAAAGCGTGTCCCGTCGCGGCCCGCAGGGTCAAGAACCAGAGACTGGCCGGTGTCGGCTACATGTGGGCCTTCTCGGCGATGGCCCATTCGGACGGAGCACGGGCCCACTACGACCGCCGACGAGAGGCCGGAGACCGCCACACGGCCGCGCAGAGAAACCTCTTCAACCGGATGATCGGCTGCCTGCACCACTACCTGTCTCACCGCGTCCCGTTCAACGAGGCCGTGGCCTTCCCGAACGCTCAAGAGCCCCGTCTTGCCCTTGCCGCTTTACGTGTTCTTCGCATCGGATGTCTTCCTCCCGCCGTCGTAGCCCCGACTGCCGGCGCCGACGACCGCGTCGGCCTTCACGGACTGCGAGTCGGTGACCGCAGCCGTCGGCTCCGTTTCCCGACCCACCCTCTCGCGGACCTTCCCGCGCAGCCGGTCGTGGAACTCGGCGATCAGCCCGGTCTCCCGCCATCGGCGGAAGAAGGCGTGACCCGGTCCCAGGCCGGGAAGTCCACCGGCATCGCTCGCCACTTGATCCCGTTGTCCAGGACGTAGAAGACGGCGTCGAGCATCTGGCGGTGGCAGTAGCCCTCCGGACGTCCGCCCCGGCCCTCCAGCCATGCCGGCACCGGCAGCAGCGGACGGATCTCCTGCCACTCGGCATCCGTCAGATCCGTGCCGTACGCCGGCGCCCGGTCGGGCTGATCGGCCGCGTTCCCGAACCGGTGAGCGAGGCAATCGCACGACACGACGGACGAGTTGAGATCCTCGCCCTCGACCGCGTACAACATAGACAACCGGGCCTCCAGGTGCGATCGGCGTCTCAGCAACTCCGAACTGCGCCAGGGGCCCTGTCCTCATGCACGGTCACGACCAGGTTCACTCGCCCCGGCAGCCACTTTCGATCACATCGCACTCAAGATCGATAGGTCAACGCCGCGCTCGTCGTCGAAGCGGTGCGAGTGACGGCGCCGAGACCGCCGCTCGACGGTTGCTGCCGTGACTGTCAGAGCCGGCGTCTAGCCTTCCGGCCATGGGACTTCATATTTCGGTTGGCATGCTTCAGAACATGGCCGGCGTCGAGGAGCACGAGGCGCTCGTACGCTGGCAGGAGAGATTCGACCTTCTCAGCCGGGCCTTGGCCGATGAGGGAATCGTCTGGCAGGAGCCGGCGTTGGACGAGCCGTCACGTCTGCGTTTCATCAGTTTCCCCACCAGCCACCTGCACCACCTGCGCCGCGTCTTCGTGCTGGCGGCCCGGGGCGAGTCCGTCACGCCCGCATCGGCCACCAGCGCTGAGCAGTACGAACGCGACGAGGACAAGGTCTTCGACGAGTCAACGATGATGAGCTCCCACCTGCTGTGCCACTCGGACAGTGCGGGCTTCTACGTGCCGGTCGACTTTGACGATCCACTCTTCCTGCCGGCGGAGAAGCAGGTGGAGGGCGGCGGGATGGTCGGTTCCAGTCAGCAGCTGCTCGCCGAACTGTGCGGCTTCGCTCCCGCCATCGGAGTCCGGCTCGACCGGGACCGGCACCTCTCAGACGAGGAGAGGGCCCGCCTGGACACCGCATCCGATGACCTCTTCGACATGGAGAGGTCCGCCTGGCACCAGCTGTACCAGGTGTGCCGCACGAGCATCGCCACCGGTCGCGCCGTCGTGTTCCACTGACCGGACCGGGGACCGGCGCGGTGGTTGATGCTGCGGTTCCAGTCCCTGCCTGGCGTGAATGTCCTGTCGCGTTCGGCGCTGGTGTGGGCGAAGTGATCGTTTCCGCGGTGAATCCAGCCGCCCACACGGGTGAGTTGGCTGCTCACGCCCTGTCGCAGACCACGAGGGCCGCGCTAGACCCACTCATGTGATCAAGAACCTGATGAGGCGCGGCCTGCCCGCGTTCGTCCTCGCTGTCCTGTCTGTGCTCGGCGCCGCTCCCGCCTCCCACGCCCTGGACGCGCGGCCGGCCGCGGCTGCCACGCCCGTTTTCGACGCAGAACGGATAAGGCTCCCCGGCGGTTGAGCGAGACGTCTGACTCTCGACTCTTCCGCCGGGGAGCCTCGTTGGTGCACGGACCACGAACTCCTGGCGCACTCGAACGCCCTGGGCCGCAGGCTCCCTGCCCGAAGGAGCAGCAATTCCAGCTCTTCCATCGCTTCGGACGATGGGTCTGTCCCGTTGGCTGGACACGCCCGCTGCTCACTGACGGCAACCTCCCGGCGATGCCTTCACCCCCCGTGCGGAGATCGACACCTTGCGGGGTCGTTGTTACTGTGTCTCCCCGTTGAAGGCCCAGATGCTGAACGCTGCTCCCTGCGGGTCGCGCAGCGCAGCCAACGGCCCGACGGGGGTGTCGATCGGACCGTGAACGACGGCTCCGCCGAGTTTCCCGACGCGCTCGACGGCCTCGTCGACGTCCGCGACGCAGAAGTAGACGATCCAGCGAGGCTGGACGCCCTCGCGCTGCGGAGGGATGAGCCCGCCGATCATCTCCCCGCCCACCGTGAAGCCCGTGAAGGGGGTGCCGGCCAGATCGACGGTCGTCGTGGTGAGGCCGAAGACCTGCTCGTAGAACGCCGCCGCCGCCTCCGTGCGGGGGGTCATGAGCTCACTCCAGATGAAGGCGCCGGGCTCGTTGACCACCGTGGCGCCGATGTGGTCCTTCGCCTGCCACAGGCCGACCCCCACTCCGATGACATCCTCCCCGAACGCGACCCGGCCGGATTCCAGGGCATCGACCGGCGGCGTCAGCAGCCGGCCGCCGGCCGCCTCGAAGCCGGTCGCCGTGGCGTCGACGTCATCGACGGCGAGGTAGGTCCGCCAGGTCGCAGAGGTTTCCTGCGTCGCCGTGCCAGGGGCTGGAGAGACCAGGGCGGCGACCACGCCGTCGTTCATGACCGCCACCGAGCAGGCCGAGCCCCCGTACATCGGTCGCTCTTCGAACTCCCAGTGAAACAGCCGGCCGTAGAAGGACCGAGCCCCCTCCGGGTCGGTGGTCAGCAGTTCCACCCAATTGGGCGTGCCCTGGCGATAGGAAAGGCGGCGCGGCATCGCGGCTCCTCGTCGGTGTGGGGAAGCAGCACGGACGCGAACCGGTGAACGTCGGCGAGGAGTTCAGGGTGTTCGCGCGCCGGTGCGGGAGATCTGGGCGTGGAACCCCGGTCGGACCGCGGGGAGATCGGGCGGCGGGACCGGGTATCTGGGGCGTCGGACCGCTCGTTTGCGCAGCTCAAGGGGATAGGAGGAAGGGCGAGCCATGACTCGATCCTTTCATGGAATCGAGTCTCTACTGAACCCGGAACGGTTCACAAAGAGGGGCGGGTCTGCAGGTTGCCCTTGGTGAGGAAGTCGAGGAGGATCTGGCGGCTGGTTTGCGAAGTGAGGCTGCCGTAGGCGTCGTCGAAGGCGTGTTCGGCGAAGGGCAGTTCCTTGAATGTGGTGTCTACGCCGTCGGCTCGGAGTGATGCGGCAAAGCCCTTGATGGTTTCGGGACGGGCGCTGCGGTCGCGGTCGCCCACGACGAGCAGCGTGCGTTGCAGGCCTTTTCGGATGTCGGTGGTCGGGGAGACTTCGCGGTAGCGCTCGGGGTACTGGTCAGGGGTACCGCCGGTGAAGAGTTCTGCGGCCTCGCGGGAGCCTGAAACGTTGTCTTTCCACATCTGGGTGACGTCTGTGCCGGGGTAGAAGCCGACGACGGAGGACGGGGGCGTGGGGGTGGGGCCGTCGGTGGCATGGATCGTGCCGTTCTGGAGGCGGTAGGCGGTGTTCATGGCGAGAGTGCCACCGGCGGACATGCCGCCCATGGAGATGCGGGAGAGGTCGACGCTGTACTCGTCGGCGTGGTCCTGCACCCACCTCAGGGCGGATAGCAGGTCTTGCGGGGCGGCGTTCCAGGTGGGTCGGCTGGGGGTGGCCAGGCTGTAGTCGACGGCGATGGCCGCCACACCGTGGTCGGCCAGCCAGCGTCCCGTACCGCGCAGGTCGCTCTTGTCGAAGGTGCGGAAGCCTCCGGCATGGGCAAGGAGGATGGCCGGCACCTTGCTGTTCCGGCTGTGCTTGGGCAGGTACAGGTCAGCCTTGAGCGCCTGGCCGTCGCGGGCGGCGTACACCTGGGTCGTGTCCGGGGTGGCGTTGGGGTAGGCGAGCTGACTGAAGATCTCGCCGAAGGACACCTTCGTACCCGCCTTCTGTGCGGCACTGAACTGGATGCCGCCGATGGCCAGCGCGGCCACGATGGACAGCGTGGTGACCGCGGTGAGGACGCGGCTCCAGCGCGCCAGGCCGCTGCGCCAGGCCAAGGCTCCCAGGAGGACGCCGACTAGAGCGAGGATGGCTATGTGGAAGGGGTACTGGCCGCCGAGCACTGGACCGATCACACCGGCCTTGGGGATCGCCGGAAAGTATGCACCCAGCATTATCGTGGTGGTCACGAAGGCCACGACGGAAGCGATCAGAGCGACCACGACGCGCAGCGTCCTCTTGACCCTGCCGGGAGGGATGGCCGCCGGCAAAGCGGCCGGGCGTCGGTTTGTGAACATGGTGGTGTTCCTTGGGAATGGGTGTGCGGGAGGCGGACTAAGCCTCCGTGCTGGACACCACGAGATTGGCGTTCCGGGGCAGTCCTCTGCGTCCCCCGCAGGAGCCATCCTGCGGCGTAGCCCTCCAGAACTACGCGGGTCCGGGAGCAGCATGATGGAAATCCCTGAAATTCCGCCGGTTCCCATCACCCATGCGCGGGTGGGGCCTGGATCCGGGATGGCGTGGGCGTGTAGGGGTGCGCACGGGGCAATGCGGCGTTTTCAGCGGGGGGCGTTGCCGGGGGTGATCAGGCCGGTTTCGTAGGCGAAGATGGCGGCCTGGGTGCGGTCGCGTAGTTGCAGTTTGCGTAGGATGCGGCCGAAGTGGGTCTTGACCGTCTCTTCGGAAACGACCAGTTTCTGGGCGATTTCGGCGTTGGACAGGCCCTGGGCCACGTGTGCGAGGACTTCGGTCTCGCGGTTGGTGAGGGCGTCGATGCGCACCCCGGTCGGCCGCTTGGCGGCGGGGCTCACACGGGAGAACTCCGCGATGAGCCGTTTGGTGATGTCCGGGGCCAGAAGGGCTTCGCCCCGGGCCAGTACTCGTACGGCTTCCGCGAGCTGGACTCCGGAGGCGCTTTTGAGGAGAAATCCGGAAGCCCCAGAGCGCAGCGCCTCGTACACATATTCGTCGAGGTTGAAGGTGGTCAGGATGAGGATCTTCGTTGCTGTACCAGGGCGGGAGGCGATCTGGCGGGTGGCCTCGATGCCGTCCATGCCCGGCATCCGGATGTCCATCACGATCACGTCGGGTGTCAGTTCTCCGGCCCGCTCGACGGCCTGAGCGCCGTCTTCGGCGGTGGCGACGACTTCGATGTCGGGCTGGGCGCCGAGCAGGATGGAGAAGGCTTCCCGGACCATGGCCTGGTCGTCGGCGATGACTACGCGGATGGCCACTGGTCGATCTCCTTGCTGGTGGCGGGCGAGGCGGGGTCGGGCAGGGTGGCGGTGACCTCGTATCCGCCGTCGGGGGTGGGGCCGATGGCCAAGTCGCCGCCGAGCATCGCGGTGCGCTCCCGCATGCCGGTGAGGCCGTGCCCGGATCCGGGCGAGGTGCCGGCCGGAAGCGTGGCAGGGCCGTTGAGGACGCGCAGGCACAGAGCGTCCCGCGTATAGGTGAGTTCGATGCTTGTCCCGGCTCCGGGGGCATGGCGCAGGACGTTGCTGAGGGCTTCCTGAATGATGCGGTAGGCCGACAGTTCCACGCCCGGCGACAGCGGGCGGACCGTGCCTTCGATCCGGATGGTGGCGTGCAGACCGGCGGCGCGCACGCTGCCGAGGAGCGCATCGAGCTGTGCGAGGGAGGGCTGCGGGCTGGTGCCGGTCGTGCTGTCGTCGGCATCCGATCGCAGCAGGCCAAGCAAGTGACTCAGTTCAGCCAGCCCCTCCAGTGCGGTGGTGCGGATCGAGGCCAGCTCGGTGACCAGCTCCGGTGGGGGGTTCTGCACCCGGTAGGGCGCGGCATCGGCCTGGATGGAGATGAGCGACATGTGGTGGGCCACGACGTCATGCAACTCGCGCGCGATCCGGGTGCGTTCCTCCAGGACGGTGCGCAGCGCCCGTTCTTGGGCGGTGGCGGCGATCTGCTTGGTGAGGCGTGAATGGTCCTGGCGGCGGCCGCGGGCCACGGCACCGATGAGCACGGCCAGACCGAACAACGAAAGCGCCCCGACGATCACCTTCCATGAGTCGACAGCGCAGCCGGACAGCTTCAGGATCACAGCCAGCAGGGCGCTCAGTACCGCCGCGGTGACTGCGGACAACAAGCACACCCGCAGCGTGAGGAGGAAGAGGACGCCCGCGTGCACCATCCACACGTAAAGCTGCCCGTCTTGGGCAGGCGGATACTCCAGCGTGATGCCGGTGAGGACTGCCGTCGACAGCCACCAGGCGGGTGCCGGCCACCGCAGTGCGACCACCAGCGTGGCCGCATCCGCGCTTCCCATGACCGGAGCCGTCATGTCGGCCGCCGCGGCTATCAGGGTGGCGGTGAGGCACACCAGGATGTGGGGCAGCCAGCGCAGCCAGCGGGGCCAGGCCAGCGGTGGCATGGGACGGGCGCATGTGGTGACCAGGTCGGCTCGCAAGATGCGCAGGCCAGTAGCCGTGTTGACCGTGTAAGGGAGGGTGGGGCGGTCCGCCGTGGGGACGGTCGTCTCAGGCACGCGATCATTGTCGGACATCGTGAGTACTCCGGTGGGATCCGCAAGTCAGGCGTGCAGCAATCGTGCCGGGCCCGAGCCCGGGCTCACGGTGCACGGCCGAAGGCCGAACAGGTGCGTGCCGTTCCGGGGCAGGCGCAAGCGGCATCCACAGGAGCGTGCGAGCCGGATGGCCAGCAGACCCCGGCGCGGCTGGGCAGATCGGTTTCTGCTCGCCCATGACACTTCCCTTCCAGATGGTCGCCAGAGCGACGCTACGGCGGAACTTCCTGGTCAGCATCCTGCTGGAGAGCCGTATCCGATGTAGCTCCCCAGGGGGACGAGGGTGACACGGCGACGTATCGGGGGCCTGGCCCCCGTACCGTCTCGGGGCTACAGCGCAGGTGCCCCCTGTGGTGGGACGCGGGCTACGAGGGCGGGTTCGTAGCGTCGTTGCCGGAAGCCGCTCATGGCTTCGTGCCTGAGGAAAGCCCGGGGATGTTCAGTGCCGTCGCCGGGCGAGGCGGCGGCTCATGACCATGCTCATCGACCACCGGATCATCGCCTCGGCGGTGTCGGTGCGACGCTCGTAGTCGCGGGCCAGGCGGCGTGAGCGCATCAGCCACGCGAACGTGCGCTCCACCAGCCACCTCTTGGGCAGTACGACGAACCCGTAAACGTCGTCACTGCGTTTGACCACCGTCAGCGCGATCCTCAACACGTTGCGGGCGAGGTCGACCAGGTGGCCGGTGTAGCCGCCGTCGGCCCAGACCAGCGTGATGCGCCAGTGCCGCTCGCGCAGCCGGGCCGGCAGCCTCTGACCGGCCTCGCGGTCGGTGACGGACGCGGCGGTGACCATCACGGTCAGCAGCAGCCCGAGAGTGTCCACCACGATGTGCCGCTTGCGTCCGTTGACCTTCTTCCCGCCGTCGAAGCCTCGGCTTGCGGCCGGCACCGACGAGGCGCCTTTCACCGACTGGGCGTCGATGATGCCCGCTGTCGGCTCGGTGTCGCGGCCGGCGGCCTCACGGATCCGGTCGCGGAGCCGGTCGTGCAGTTCACCGGTCCAGCCCTTGTCGCGCCAGCGCCGGAAGAATGCGTAGACGCGGTCCCAGGCGGGGAAGTCCGCGGGCATCGCACGCCACGTGATGCCACCCGCGACCAGGTAGCGGACAGCGTCGAGCATCTGCCGGTGACAATAGCCCTCCGGCTGACCGCCCCGGCCCTCCAGCCACCCCGGCACCGGCAACGCGTCGCGCACGACCTCCCACTCCGCGTCGCTCATGTCCGACGGATACCGGGGCTCCCGGCTTGGACGATCACTCGCGTTCCCGTACATGCGCGAGACAATCACACGACCGGGCAGGCGAGTTGGACTCCGCGGACGCCGACACGGAAGACTGCACCACGCAGGGCCTCCTACTTGCTCTGGACTCGACACCCACGAGCTGTGCGGGAGGCCCTGCTTTCATGCCCGGCTCACCAGAAGATCACCCGACCGAGCCGCCACACCCGAACCAACGTTCGTCGTGATCGATAGGGCAACGGCCTCTAAGACACGCCCACCCAGCCAGCCCGGGCCAAACCCAGCCCCGCCGACGCTTGAGGCCCGGGATCCGGGACAGAGCCCCAGATCCTTAAGGCACGGGCCCCCCCCCCCCCCCCCCCAAAAAAAACCCCCCCCCCCGGGGGGGGGGGGGGGGGGGGGGGGGGGGCCCCCCGCCCGGCGGGGCCCACCCACCCAGCCCGGACAAAAATCCAGCCCCGCCGGCGTTTGAGGCGCGGGGTCTGGGGCGGAGCCCCAGGTCCTTGAGGCGCGCCCGCCCACCCAGCGCAGGAGGCGACGGCGTCAGGCCCCGGACGACAGGAACCGCTCCACCCGGGCCGCGAACCACTCCGGGTCGTCCAGCCACGGGAAGTGACAGGCCCGGGGCTGGACGTCGACCGCGCCCCGCGGGAACAGCGCGGCGAGCTCGGCCGCCAGCGCGGGCCGGGGATTGCCGTCCAGCTCCGCGGCCAGGACCAGGACCTCGCCCTCCACCCGGCGGAGCCCCGCCCGGGTGGCGGGCGGATCGAACGCGCCGGGCCCCGCGAACGCCTCGGCCGCCTTCCCGTTCTGCTGGTGCTCTCCCGCCGCCCAGTGCGCCTGGACCTCCTCGTCCCAGCGGCCGTGGAACAGCGGCGCGGCCAGGTCCCACTCCTCCTCGCCGCGCCCTCCGGGGCCGTCGCCCGCCAGGATCCGCTCGTAGGCCGCGATGGCCGTGTCGTAGGGCTCGCTCCCGGCCCGCAGCCGCGCCGCTTCCAGCCGGTGCTCCGTGGTGACGGGGAGGTCCACCGCCCACGCGGTCGGGGTGACGAGGACGACCCGGCCCACCCGCCGGGGATGCGCGGCCGCGTACAGCTGGGCCAGGTTGCCGCCGGCGGAGTGCGCGAGGAGGTCCATGCGCTCCAGGCCCAGGTGTTCCCGCAGCGCCTCGACATCGGCGACCTGGTGGTCGACGCGGTACGTGGACTCGTCCTCCGGTATCGCGGAGTCGCCCGTGCCGCGCAGGTCGAGCAGGACGAGACGGCGGCTCGCGGTGAGCCCGCCGAGGTCCCCCAGGTACTCCGAGGCGCGCATGGCGCCGCCCGGAAGGCAGACGAGCGGCTCGCCCTCGCCGCGGAGGTGGTAGGCGAGCTCGGTTCCGTCGTAGGTGGTGAACGTAGGCATGCGGGCCATCACATCAGACGATCACTCGTTCGAGTCATTGATTTACCGGGCCAGGTCCTGGCAATCTACCGAATGATCGGTCGGTTGACTCACGATGAGGTGACGGCATGGCGGCATACGCGGATCTCCACGACGAAGGCGAGCGGCTGAGCGGCGACGAACTGGCCGCCCTCCAGCTGACGCGGCTGCGCGCGACCCTGCACCGCGTCTACGACCGGGTGCCGTTCTACCGGCAGGCCTTCGACAAGGCCGGCGTGCATCCCGACGACTGCCGCTCGCTCGCCGATCTCTCCCTGTTCCCCTTCACGACCAAGGCCGACCTGCGGGACCAGTACCCCTTCGGGATGTTCGCCGTGCCGCGCTCCGAGGTGCGCCGCGTCCACGCCTCCAGCGGCACCACCGGGCGCCCCACCGTCGTCGGGTACACCGACGGGGACCTCTCCACCTGGGCGGATGTCGTCGCCCGGTCCATACGCGCCGCGGGCGGCAGACCCGGCCAGATCGTCCACATCGCCTATGGATACGGACTGTTCACGGGCGGCCTCGGCGCGCACTACGGCGCCGAGCGGCTCGGCTGTACGGTCGTGCCCGCCTCGGGCGGGATGACGGACCGCCAGGTCCGGCTCATCCAGGACTTCCGGCCGGAGGTCATCATGGTGACCCCCTCGTACATGCTGACCCTGCTGGACGAGATGGAGCGCCAGGGCATCGATCCGCGCTCCACCTCGCTCCGGACCGGGATCTTCGGCGCGGAGCCGTGGACCGAGGAGATGCGCCGGGAGATAGAGGAGCGGCTGGGCATCGACGCGGTGGACATCTACGGCCTGTCCGAGGTGATGGGACCGGGCGTGGCGCAGGAGTTCGCGTCGAGCAAGGACGGGCTCCACATATGGGAGGACCACTTCTACCCGGAGGTGGTCGATCCGCTGACGGGCGCGGTGCTGCCGGAGGGCGAGACCGGCGAGCTGGTGTTCACCTCCCTCACCAAGGAGGCCATGCCGGTGATCCGCTACCGCACCCGGGATCTGACGCGGCTGCTGCCCGGTACGGCCCGGCCCGCGTTCCGCCGGATGGAGAAGGTCACGGGTCGCAGTGACGACATGATCATCCTGCGCGGGGTGAACCTGTATCCCACCCAGATCGAGGAGATCCTCCTGCGGACGGCCGGGCTGGCTCCCCACTTCCAGCTGCGGCTGACGAGGGAGGGCCGGATGGACGCCCTGACGGTACGGGTGGAGGCGCGCCGGGAGGCGGACGCCGCCCGGCGGGAGGCCGCGGCCGCCGCGGTGGTCCGGGCCGTCAAGGAGGGGATCGGGGTCTCGGTCCGGGTCGAGGTGGTCGAGCCGGAGACCCTGGAGCGCTCGGTGGGCAAGATCAAGCGGCTGGTGGACCTCCGCGGCGCCGGCGAAGGAGAAGGAGCGGACTCACGGCCAGCCGGATGAAACCACCCCTGACCACCCCTTCGGGCCTATTTCGGGGCAGCTCCCGGGAGCGGGCGGGCCCACCCGGGTAGTGCATGAGGCGTGACCTCGATCTTCCGGCGGCTGTACGACCGGCTCCAGGGCTCGGCTGCGGGGCTGGCCTGGAGCCGCGGCCGGGAGATGGAGCTGATGCACCGGGCGATGGGCTTCGCGGCCCTCGGGTTCCTCACCCTGGTGCCGCTGCTGGTGGTCGTGGCGGCCGCAGCACCCGGCAGCGGCTCCGGCTTCGGCCGCTGGCTCGGCCAGGCCCTCGGGGTGACGGAGTCCTCGCGGGCCCGGGTCGAGACGCTGTTCAGCGCGGCGGACCTGGCACTGGAGCGGACCACCGCCTTCGGTCTGGCCGCCCTGGCCGTGTTCGGCCTGACCTTCGGCTCCGCCGTGCAGACCGGCTACGAGAAGGTCTGGGACCTGCCGACCGCCCGCTGGCACACCATGTGGCGGCATGTCGTCTGGCTCGCCCTGCTGGTCTGCTACCTCGCCCTGCTCGTCGCGATCCCCGCGCCGTCGAACGACGCCATCGGCACGATCGTGGGCACCGTGGGCGACCTCCTCGGCACCTGCCTGTTCTTCATCGGCTCGCAGCGGATGCTGCTCGGCGGCCGGGTCCGGTGGCGCGCCCTGGTGCCCGGGGCGGTGGCCACCAGCATCGGCCTGCTCGGGCTGCGCGTCTTCTCTCAGATGGTGTTCTCCCCTCTGATCGCCTCGAACGCCGTGACGTACGGCCCCTTCGGCACGCTGCTGGTCGTCCAGTCCTGGCTGGTCGGGGTCGGCTTCGTCGTCTACGGCGGAGCCCTCGTGGGCCGGCTCCTCCACGAACACTTCACCCTGCGCCGCCTCCGGCGCAGCGGACACCTCCCCTTCGAGGACCCCCCTTCCGACCACCCCTCATGACCCCGGAAGGGGCTGACCGGGCCGGGCCGACGGTGCCAGGATGGGCGGGAACCATCTACGAACACCTTCACCCACAGGGGGATTGATGTCTGTTCAGGACCGGGAGACCAAGGCCGAGGGCCGGGTCTGGCTGATCACCGGGGCCTCGTCCGGCTTCGGCCTGACCCTCACCGAGGCCGTGCTCGCGGCCGGGGACACCGTGGTCGCGGCGGTCCGCCGCCCCGCCTCCCTCGCCGCGCTGGCCGCCGCCCACCCGGAGCGCCTCGTACCGATCGCGGTGGACGTGACGGACACGGCGCGCGCCGACGAGGTCGTCACGGAAGTCGTGGACCGCTTAGGCCGGATCGACGTCCTCGTCAACAACGCCGGGCGGGGTCTGGTCGGCGCCGTGGAGGAGACCTCCGACACCGAGCTGCGGGAGCTGATGGAGCTGCACTTCTTCGGCCCGGCGGCGCTCACGCGGGCCGCGCTGCCGCACATGCGGGCCCGGAAGTCGGGTGCCGTGGTGCAGATGAGCAGCATGGGAGGGCGGCTGGCCTTCCCCGGCGTCGGGGCGTACTGCGCGACGAAGTTCGCCCTGGAAGGCCTGACCGAGGCGCTCGCCGCCGAGGTCGCCGCCTTCGGCATCAAGGCGCTGATCGTGGAGCCCGGCTCCTTCCGTACGGGCTTCGCGGGCGGAAGCGTCCTGCGGCACACCACGGCCCTGCCCGCTTACGAGGACGTCGTCGGCCCGGTGCGCGCGGGGCTGCCGGCCAGTGACGGCCATCAGCCGGGCGACCCGGTCAAGGCGGCCGCCGCGATCCTCGCCGCGCTGGACGCCGAGAGCACACCGCTGAGGCTCGTGCTGGGCAACGACGCGGTCGACTTCATCACGGCCCACGCGGACGCCGCCCGCGCGGAGGCCCTTGCCTGGGAGCCGGTCAGCCGGGGCACGGACTTCGACGCCGTGTAGCCGCCGGCGCGGTAGGCCCATGCCCCGCCGGGTTCGCGTTCCGGCGGTCCCGGACAGCCCGCCCGGGCCCGCCGGAGCATGCCCGGTGGCCGCCCCAGTGCAGCCCCGGGCCGCAACAGCCCGAGCCGCAGCTCGGATCACCGCCGTCCCCGAGGTCCGGGCACGGCGGGTGATCCGCGGTCAGTTCCGGCAACCGGCCGAACGGGCCCGGGGGCCGCAGCCGCACGAGCGGACCCCCGGCCACAACCACCCGAGCCACAGCTCGCATCACCGCCATCCCCGCGTTCCAGACACGGCGGGTGATCCCCGGTCGATCCCGGCAGCCGACCGAACGGGCCGGGGAGCGCAGCCGAACGAGCGGACCCCCGGCCACAACAGCCCGAGCCGTAGCTCGGATCACCCGCCGTCCCCGAGCTCCGCGCACGGCGGGTGATCCGCGGTCAGTTCGGGCAACCGACCGAACGGGCCCGGGGGGCCGCAGCCGCACGAGCGGACCCCCGGCCACAACCACCCGAGCCGCAGCTTGGATCACCGCCGTCCCCGACTTCCGGGCGCGGCGGGTGATCCCCGGTCGGTCCCGGAACCGACCGAACGGGCCCGGGGGGCCGCGGTCGTCGGAGCCGCGCCCCCGGGCCGGACGCCTGAGCGCGGTTCCGGGCCGCGGACGCCCGAGAGCGTTTCCGCCCCCGGGGCCGGAGCCCGGCCGAGAGTGTGCCGGCTGCACCCCCGGGCGGCGCGTCAGCCCGCGAAGCGGTCGCGGAGTTCGCGCTTGAGGATCTTGCCGCTGGCGTTGCGCGGGAGGGCGTCCACGAACAGCACCCGCTTGGGGGCCTTGAAGTGGGCCAGCCGCTCCCTCGCGTACGCCATCAGCTCCGGCTCCGTCACCTCCCCGCGCGGCACCACCACCGCCGTGACCGCCTCGATCCACCGCTCGTCGGGCAGCCCGACCACCGCCGCCTCGGCCACCCCCGGGTGGGTGTACAGCACGTCCTCGACCTGCCGTGAGGCCACCAGCACTCCGCCGGAGTTGATGACGTCCTTCACCCGGTCGACGACCGTGAAGTACCCCTGCGCGTCCCGCACCGCGAGGTCCCCCGAGCGGAACCACCCGTCCCGGAAGGCCCGTTCCGTCGCCTCGGGTTCGTTCCAGTACCCCAGGCACAGCTGCGGCGACCGGTAGACCACCTCGCCCGCCGTGCCGTCCGGGAGGTCCTTGCCGTCCTCGTCGACGACCTTCGCCTCCACATGCCGCACCGGCCTCCCGCAGGACTCCATCCGCCCGTCGTGCTCGTCCGGCCCCAGCACCGTGGCCAGCGGTCCGATCTCGCTCTGGCCGAAGCAGTTGTAGAAGCCGAGTCGCGGCAGCCGCTCCCGCAGCCGCTCCAGTACGGGCACCGGCATGATCGAGGCCCCGTAGTACGCCTTGCGCAGCGCGCCCATCTCGCGCACCGCGAACTCCGGATGGTTGGCCAGGGCGATCCACACCGTCGGCGGCGCGAACAGGCTGTCCGCCCGCCCCGCCTCCACCAGGTCGAAGATCTGCTCCGCCACCGGCGCGTCCAGGATGGTGTTCTCCGCGCCCACCGCCAGGTACGGCAGCAGGAAGACGTGCATCTGCGCCGAATGGTAGAGCGGCAGCGAGTGCACCGGCCGGTCGTCCTCGGACAGGTCCAGCGCCTCGACCGCGCTCTCGTACTCGTGGACCAGCGCCCTGTGCGTCATCATCGCGCCCTTGGGCAGGGCGGTGGTCCCCGAGGTGTAGAGCAGCTGCGCCAGCACGGTCGGGTCGCGGTCGGGCTCGAAGGCGAGCGGCTCGGCCGGCTCCGTCAGCTCCGCCAGGAAGGAGCCGGGTGCGTCGCGCAGCGGCCGTACGGGATACCCGTCGGGGATCCGCCCGGCCAGATCCGGATCGGCGAGGACCAGGGCGCTGGTGCAGTCGTCCAGGATGTACGCGAGGTCCTCGCCAATGAGGTTCTGGTTGACCGGTACGTGCGTGAGCCCCGCCCGGGCGCAGGCGAGGAAGGCCAGCAGGTAGGCGTCGGAGTTGTGGGCGAAGGTGGCGACGCGGTCGCCGTCGGCCAGCCCGTACCGCTCCCGCAGGACGGCGGCCCCGGTGGTGACGGCCGCGTCGAGTTCCGCGTACGTCCAGCTCCGCCCGCCGTAGCGGACGGCCACTCGGCCGGGGACCCGCCGCGCGCTGTCGTGTACCAGTCCGTCGACCGTGTTGTGCCGCACTGCCGTCATGGCGTGATCCTCGTCCCCTCACCGCCCGAGGTCAATGACCGGGATACCAAACGGGATGTTGACAGATCATCGGACTGCCTGCATGAGTGTGGGGGCACGGACGCACCGCCTGTCTCACGGACAACCTTGCGCATCCGCAGGCTACTTGGGAGGTATGTTGCTCCGCACCCGCCCGATGTTCCGCCGCGTCGCCCTCACCGGCGCCGCTCTGCTCGCCGCGACGGCCGCGATACCGCAGGCCTCGGCGGCGACCGGTGACCGGATACCCACCGGCGGCGGTCTGTCCGCCGTCATCCGGTATACCGAGAACGGCATTCCGCACATCCTCGCCCGCGACTACGCGCACCTCGGCTTCGGCACCGGCTGGGCCCAGGCCGCCGACCAGGTCTGCGTCCTCGCCGACGGGTTCGTGACCCTCGCCGGTGAGCGCTCGCGCTGGTTCGGCCCCGACGCCGCGCCCGACGGATCGCTCTCCTCCGCCGCCCGCAACCTCTCCAGCGACCTGTACTTCAAGGGCGTACGGGAGTCCGGCACGGTCGAGAAGCTGCTGGACACGCCCGCTCCGGCCGGCCCCGGCAAGGACCTCAAGGAGCTGATGCGCGGCTGGGCCGCCGGCTACAACGCCTGGCTCGCCCAGAACAAGGTCACCGACCCCGCCTGCAAGGGCGCGGGCTGGGTCCGTCCGGTCACCGTGACCGACGTGGCCGCCCGCGGGTTCGCGGTCTCGGTCCTCGGCGGCCAGGGCCGCGGCATCGACGGCATCACGGCCGCTCAGCCGCCGGGCCCGGCCGGCGCCCGTACGGCGGCCCCGCAGGAGCCCGACCCGGCGGCCGCGGCCGAGGCGGCCGAGGAGTTCTTCGACACCACCCGCTACGACATGGGCTCCAACGCGGTGGCCTTCGCCGGATCCACCACGGCGAGCGGCGGCGGGCTGCTCCTCGGGAACCCGCACTACCCCTGGCAGGGCGGTCGCCGCTTCTGGCAGTCGCAGCAGACCATCCCGGGAGAACTGAACGTCTCGGGCGGCTCCCTGCTCGGCACCGCCGTGGTCAACATCGGCTTCAACGAGAAGGTGGCCTGGAGCCACACGGTGGCCACGGGCACCCCGGTCAACCTGCACCAGCTCACCCTCGACCCGGCCGACCCGACCGCCTACCTGGTCGACGGGAAGCCGGAGAAGATGACCCGGCGGACCGTCACCGTCCCGGTGGCGGGCGGCGATCCGGTGACCCGCACCCAGTGGTGGACGCGCTACGGGCCGGTGGTCTCGAACCTCGGCCCGAGCCTGCCGCTGCCCTGGACGACCGGCACGGCGTACGCGCTGAACGATCCCAACGCGGCGAACCTGCGCGGCTCGGACACCGCGCTCGCCATGGGCAAGGCCCGCTCGGTGGCCGGGATCCAGGACGCCCTGAAGCGCACCCAGGGCCTGCCGTGGGTCAACACCGTGGCCGCCGACTCGGCGGGCGGCACCCTCTTCACCCAGTCCCAGGTACTGCCGCGGATCACCGACGAGCTCGTGGCGCGCTGCTCCACGCCGCTGGGCCGCGCCACGTATCCCGCTTCGGGGCTGGCGGTATTGGACGGGGCGCGCGGCGACTGCGCGCCCGGTTCGGATCCGGACGCGGTGCAGCCGGGGGTGTTCGGGCCGGGGAAGGCGCCGACGCTGCGCGACGCGCCGTACGCCGAGAACTCCAACGACAGTGCCTGGCTGGCCAACGCGGAACGGCCGCTGACCGGTTACGAGCGGATCTGGGGCAATGCCGGCACCCCGCGCTCGATGCGCACCCGTGGCGCGATCGAGGACGTGGCGGCGATGGCGGCGAAGGGCCGGCTGACCGTGGCCGACCTGCAGAAGCAGCAGTTCGCCAACCGGGCGCCGGCCGGTGACCTGGCGGCGGCGGACGCGGCGCAGGCCTGCGCCGCCCTGCCGGGTGGTACGGCGACGGCGGGCGACGGTAGCGCGGTGGACGTCTCGGCGGCCTGCGGAGTGCTGGCGGGCTGGGACCGTACGGCCGACAGTGCCAGCCGCGGCGCGCTGTTCTTCGACCGGTTCTGGCGCAAGCTGACGGCGACGACCCCGGCCAAGGACCTGTGGCTGGTGCCGTTCTCCGCGGCCGATCCGGTACGCACGCCCCGTACGCTCGACCGGTCGGCGCCCGGTATCGGCCGGGCGCTCGCGGACACCGTCCTGGAACTGGGGGCGGCCGGGATCGCGCTGGACGCCCCGCTGGGCGAGCACCAGTTCGTGGTCCGCGGCGGGCAGCGGCTGCCGGTGGGCGGCGGCACCGAGGCGCTCGGCGTCTGGAACAAGATCGAGGCACCGTGGAACGCGGCGGCCGGCGGCTACCCGGAGGTCGTGCACGGGTCCAGCCACATCCAGGCGGTCGGCTGGGACGGCGGCCGCTGCCCGGTGGCGCGCACCCTGCTGACGTACAGCCAGTCCTCGAACCCGGACTCGCCGTACTACGCCGACCAGACCCGGCTGTTCTCGCAGGAGCGCTGGGTGACGTCCAGGTTCTGTGAGCGGGACATCCTCACCTCGCCGCAGCTGAAGGTGGTCGTGGCCCGCGAGCGGCGGTGACCCGCGCCCTCTTCCTGGCCCTCACGGACTGACGGCCAGGAAGAGGTACGCGGCCAGCACCACGAGGTGTACGCCGCCCTGGAGCAGCGTGGCGCGGCCCGGGGCGATGGTGAGGGCGCTGACCACGACGGTCAGGGCGAGCAGCACCATGTGGACCGGGCCGAGGCCCAGCATGAGCGGGCCGGAGAGCCAGATCGAGGCCAGGGCGATGGCCGGGATGGTCAGGCCGATGCTGGCGATGGCGGACCCGTAGGCCAGGTTGAGGCTGGTCTGGACACGGTCGCGGCGGGCGGCGCGGACGGCGGCCAGGGTCTCGGGCGCCAGCACGAGCAGGGCGATGATCACACCGACGACCGCATTGGGCAGGCCGGCGTCGGCGACGCCCTTCTCGATGGTGGGGGAGACGGCCTTGGCGTCGCCGACCACCGCGACGAGCGCGACCAGCAGCAGGCCGAGGCTGATCAGGGCGGCGCGGGCGGTGGACGGCGCGGCGTGGTCGTCGTGCTCGCCGGAGCTGCGCTCGATGTCCACGGGCAGGAAGTAGTCCCGGTGGCGGACGGTCTGGACGGCGACGAACAGCCCGTACAGCGCGAGCGAGGTGACGGCGGCGAAGGTCAGCTGTGCGCTGGAGAACTCCGGGCCGGGCTTGCTCGTCGTGAAGGTCGGCAGGACGAGGCTGAGGACGGCGAGGGTCGCGACGGTGGCGAGGGCCGCCCCGGAGCCCTCGGCGTTGAAGACGGCGACCCGGTTGCGCAGGGCGCCGACGAGCAGGGACAGGCCGACGATGCCGTTGCAGGTGATCATGACGGCCGCGAAGACGGTGTCCCGGGCGAGGGAGGACGTCTTGTCGTCGCCGTCGGCCATCAGCGTGACGATGAGCGCCACTTCGATGACGGTGACGGCGACGGCGAGGACGAGGGACCCGAAGGGTTCGCCGACCCGGTGGGCGACGACCTCCGCGTGGTGGACGGCCGCCAGCACGGCGCCGGCCAGGCAGAGGGCGACCAGTGCCACGACCGGGGAGGGCAGGTCGCGTCCCCAGCTGAAGACGAGGGCGACGAGCGCCACCACGGGGACCAGGACGGTCCAGTCGGTCAGGGGTGATCTGCGCGTTGCCGTACTCATGCCGGCCACGCTGCCATGCGTCCCCGGGGCGGCCCGGCAAGGACGCGCCGCACCGGGAGTCGGGCGGGCAGGCGGTCCTTTCGGGTGTCGCGACGGCGCGCCGCCCCCGGCCGGGCGGGCACGCGCGGGAAGAGTGGCGGGCAGGACCTGGACCCCTTTGTCCGGAACGCGCGCCACCCGCCGGGAGGAAACGCCGTGGACGACTCTCTGCTGACCCACATCGAAGCCGTCGCCCGCACCGGGAAGGTCATCGTCTCGGCGGACGACTGCAGCGTCGTCGAGATGGTCAAGGAGACGATCACCAGCGGCCGGACGGCATCGTTCTACCTGACGGCCGAGCAGGCCAGGACCGTCAAGTCCTGGTACTGGACCCCGGAGCGGATCGAACTCTCGGGCATCAAGGTGGTCACCGACCAGGAGCGGACCCGGATCGAGTCCGAGCTCGGCCTGGAGAACATCGGCTCCTTCCGCTGCACCCGCATCCAGTGCGAATGCGGGCACACCTACGGCGCCTTCGAATTCCTGCAGCAGGGCATCCGCGAGCACGGGGCCGACGCCGTCCGGGCCGTGTTCGCCCTGCGGAACTCCAGCTTCCTGCGCGCGAACCCCGCCCTGCTCGCCATCTGCCCGAACTGCAGTCAGCTCCTGCGCGGCGGCGGCATCGAGTACGACTGCGACGGCTACGGGGGCTGCTGCTACCAGGAGTAGCCCCCGGCCGGGCCGGGCTCAGACCGCGCGCTCGCGGCCCTCCCAGTACGGGTCGCGCAGGCGGCGCTTGTACAGCTTGCCGTTCGGGTCGCGCGGCATCGTCTCGATGAAGTCGACCGTCCTGGGGCGCTTGTAGCCGGCGAGCTGCCGCTCGCAGTGGTGCAGGATCTCCGCGGCCAGGGCGTCGCCCGCCTCGAAGCCCTCCGCCGGTTCGATGACCGCCTTGACCTCCTCGCCCCAGTCGGCGTGCGGGATGCCGAAGGCGGCGGCGTCGGCGACCGCCGGGTGGGTGAGCAGGGCCGACTCGATCTCGGCCGGGTAGATGTTGACCCCGCCCGAGATGATCATGTCGATCTTGCGGTCGCGGAGGAAGAGGTAGCCCTCCTCGTCCAGCAGGCCCAGGTCGCCGACGGTGAAGAAGTCGCCGATGCGGTTCTTCCTCGTCTTGCCCTCGTCCTTGTGGTAGCTGAAGCCGCCGGTGTTCATCTTGATGTAGACGGTGCCCAGTTCACCGGCGGGCAGCAGGTTGCCGTCGTCGTCGAAGACGGCGAGTTCGCTGATCGGCCAGGCCTTGCCGACGGTTCCCGGCTTCTTCAGCCAGTCCTCGGCGGTGGCGAAGGCTCCGCCGCCCTCGCTCGCGGCGTAGTACTCCTCCACGCACCGGCCCCACCAGTCGATCATCGCCCGCTTGACGTGGTCCGGGCAGGGCGCGGCGCCGTGGATGGCGTGGCGCATCGAGGAGACGTCGTACGCGTCCTTCGTCTCCTGCGGGAGCGCGAGCAGCCGGTGGAACTGCGTCGGGACCATGTGGGTGTGCGTGCAGGCGTGGTGGTCGATCAGCCGCAGCATCTCCTGCGGGGTCCACTTGTCCATCAGGACCAGCGGGTGGCCGATGTGCAGGGCGGCGCCCGCGAACTGGAGGACGGCCGTGTGGTAGAGCGGCGAACAGACCAGGTGGACGTTGTCGTCGAAGGGCCGGATGCCGAAGATGCCGAGGAAGCCGCCGAGGTACGTCTCCTCCGGGAGCTTGCCGGGCAGCGGCCGGCGGATCCCGCGCGGGCGGCCGGTGGTGCCGGAGGTGTAGTTCATGACCCAGCCGAGGGTGCGCTCCTCGGGGGGCGTCCCGGGCTGTCCTTCGAGGAGGTCCCCGTACGGCCGGAAGCCCGGGACGGCGCCGACGGCGTACCGGCGGTTCACGGGCAGGGCCGCCTCGTCGGCCGCGGCGGTGGCGGCGTCGGCGAAGCGCTCGTGGGCGATGAGGACCTTGGCGCCCGAGTCGGAGACGATCCAGGCGATCTCGGGGCCGACGAGGTGGTGGTTGACGGGGACGAGGTAGAAACCGGCCTGGGAGGCGGCGAGGTAGGCGGTGAAGAACTCGACGCCGTTGGGGAGGACGACGGCGAAGACGTCGCCCTTCTCCAGACCGGCGGCGCGCAGGCCGTGGACGAGGCGGTTGACGTCGGCGTGCAGCCGTCCGGCGGACCACTCCTCGCCGTCGGGGGTGACGAGGACGGTGCGCTCGGGGTCGGCGGCGGCCTGCGCCCAGAAGCCGTTGGGCCTTTCGGTCATGCTGCTCACGCCCTTCTCAGGCTCGGCCGGCGATGCGGTTGATGCGGTCGATGGCACGTTCGAACCCGCTGGTGAGGTCGTCGAAGACGGCCTGGACGCTGCGTTCGCTGTTCATGCGGCCGACGATCTGGCCGACGGGGGTGCCCAGCAGCGGCTGGACCTCGTACTTCTGGATCCGCGAGACGGCCTCGGCGACGAGCAGCCCTTGCAGGGGCATGGGGAGCGCGCCGGGGCCCTCCGGGTCGTCCCAGGCGTCGGTCCACTCGGTCCGCAGCTGGCGGGCGGGCTTGCCGGTGAGGGCGCGGGAGCGGACGGTGTCGCCGGAGCCGGCGGCGAGCAGTTTCCCGGTGAGGGCACGGGAGTGCAGGTCGGCCTCGGTGGTGGTGAGCCAGAGGGAGCCGAGCCAGGCGCCCTGGGCGCCGAGGGCGAGTCCGGCGGCGATCTGCTCGCCGCTGCCGATGCCGCCGGCGGCGAGGACCGGGAGCGGGGCGACGGCCTCGACGATCTCGGGGACGAGGACCATGGTGGCGATGTCGCCGGTGTGTCCGCCGGCCTCGTAGCCCTGGGCGACGACGATGTCGATGCCGGCTTCGGCGTGGCGGCGGCCGTGTTTGGCGCTGCCCGCGAGGGCGGCGACGAGGACGCCGTGGTCGTGGGCGCGCGCGATGACATCGGCGGGCGGGGAACCCAGGGCGTTCGCCAGGAGTTTGATGGGGTAGTCGAAGGCGACGTCGAGCTGGTTCCGGGCGACCTGCTCCATCCAGCCGGTGATCCGCCAGCCGGAGGCCTCGCCCTCGGCGAGCTCGGGCACGTGGTGCTTGGCGAGGGTGTCGCGGACGAAGGCGCGGTGACCGGCCGGGATCATCGCCTCGATGTCGGCTTCGCTGATGCCGTCGACGGCCTTCTTGGCGGGCATGACGACGTCAAGGCCGTAGGGCTTGCCGTCGGTGTGCGCCTGTATCCAGTCAAGGTCGCGCTTGAGGTCGTCGGGCGCGGTGTAGCGGACCGCGCCGAGTACGCCGAATCCGCCCGCGCGGGTGATGGCGGCGGCGACCGCGGGGAAGGGCGTGAAGCCGAAGATGGCGTGTTCGACTCCGAGTTTCTTGCTCAGCTCCGTCTCCATGGGCGGCAGAATGCCGCAGACCGGCATCCGAGGGAAGAGATTTTCTGATGCAGTGTCAGATTCTTTCCGGTCCGCCAAGTGGGAACGCTCCCCGACGGCCGGGCAGATACCCACTAGCGTGCGGCGCAGTCGGTCGCCTGCGGCGCTGAAACCGGCGCCGCAGGCACATCCAGCCTCGCCGGCGTTCGAGGCGCGGGGTCCGGGGCGGAGCCCTGGGAAACGGCGCCGCAGGCGAACTCGGACAGGAGGGCCGGAACATGGCAGCAGGCACGGGGGCGAGCGGAGGAGAGGCCACGAGTGGGCACGCGCTGAGCAGGCGCCGGCTGGGCGCACGGCTGCTCGCACTCGGCGGAGTGCTCGTCCTGCACGCCGCACTCCCCGGCAGCTCCGCCGGGGCGGCCGGCGGCGCGGCCGAGCGGCGCGCGCTCCAGGGGCTGCGGCTGCGGTACGGGTCCGCGCGTCAGGCCGGGTTGCTGGACAAGCACCTGGAGGGGGTGGCGGAGGAGGCGCGGCGGTTCCTCGGCCCCTCCCCCGAACACCCCTACTACGCGGGGACGGTGGTGCTCGCCGGCCGTGGCCGCACCATCGCGCTGCACCGCGCCATGGGTGACGCCGTGCGGTACGCGGACTACGACGGACGTACGGACCGGGCCCGGGAGTTCCCGGCGGCCGAGCGGATCGCGATGGCCGAGGACACCGTCTTCGACCTGGCGTCGCTGACGAAGCTGTTCACCTCCATCCTGGCCGTGCAGCAGATGGAGCGCGGCCGGCTGGAGCTGGAGGCCCCGGTGCACCGGTACCTGCCCGCTTTCACCGGCGGCGGCAAGGAACTGATCACGGTCCGTCAGCTGCTCACGCACACCTCGGGGCTGCGCTCCTGGGCGCCCTTCTACCAGGAGTCCACACGCGAGGGCCGGCTGAGGCTGCTGTGGTCGGTGCGGCCGCAGGAGACTCCCGGGTCCGTCTACCGGTACTCCGACCTGAACCTGATCACCCTCCAGCTGCTCCTGGAGGAGATCACCGGTCGCACTCTGGATGTCCTGCTCCACGACGAGATCACCGCTCCGCTCGGGATGCACCGCACTCGGTACAACCCGCCGCGCTCCTGGCGCCGGGTCACCGCCGCCACCGAGGTGCAGCGCCCGCCCTGGTCCGGCCTGGACCGCGGCCTGGTGTGGGGCGAGGTCCACGACGAGAACGCGTACGCGCTCGGCGGAGTCGCGGGCCACGCCGGGGTCTTCGGAACCGCCTGGGACCTGGCCGTCCTCGCCCGCGCCCTGCTCGACGGCGGGGTCTACGCGGGCCGGCGCATCCTGCGCCCCGCCTCCGTCGAGCTGCTCTTCACCGACTACAACACCGCCTTCCCCGGCGACGACCACGGCCTCGGCTTCGAGCTCTACCAGCACTGGTACATGGGCGCCATGGCCACCCCGCACTCCGCCGGGCACACCGGGTTCACCGGTACCTCCCTGGTCCTGGACCCCTCCACCGACTCCTTCCTGATCCTGCTCGGCAACTCCGTCCACCCCGTGCGCACCTGGCGGGCCGGCAGCGCCCCGCGGGTCGCCGTCGGCAACCGCTTCGCCCGCGCCGTCCCGGTCCGCACGAGGCACGGCGGCCCTGCCTGGTTCTCCGGGACCACTCCGGGCTCCTCGGGCACCCTGAACCTGCCGCCGATCACCCCGGCGACGGCCGCCGCACGGCTGCGCTGCGCCGTGTGGTGGGACACCGTGCCAGGCGAGGGCGCGTTCCACCTGGAGGCCTCGGCCGACGGGGAGCACTGGGAGCCGCTGCCGTTCACCACGGTCCGGTCCACCGGCGGCGGCGCCGAGTCCTGGCCGCGCGGCTCCGCGGGCGGCTGGGGAGGCCGCATCTGGCACCGCCTGGAGGCTCCCCTCACGGCCGCCTGGTCGGGCCGCGAGGTGCGGCTGCGCTTCCGCCACGCCGCGACCGGCCGCTACGTCGGGCGCGGGGTGTACGTGGACGTCGTGCGCGTGGCGGAACCGGCCCGCCTCCTGTTCGCGGAGGACCGCCCCGCCGACGCCGCCCGCATCGTGGCCATCGGCTGGACCCGCTCGGCGGACTAGTGCTGTGCCCCCGGTTCCCGCGCGTACCGGTGACTGCCGACCGTGTGCGGAGTGTCCCGTTGACCAGTACGGACGGAAGCTGCTGGCCTGCTCGTACGCGCGCCAGGCCCGCTGGCCCGTCCGCAGGAGAGATCCGGGGAGATGGACGCATGAGCCAGGACGATCGGCCGCCGGTCCCAGATCTGCACGCGGCGAACGCAGCCGCGGAGGTGCAGGCTTCCGCCCGCGGCTGGCACACCGTTCAGCTGGCCGTCTTCGGGTTCATCGGAATCTGCGGTGTCCTCAAGAGCGGCGGCAGCTCGGAGGCGCCCCGGGGCATCGAGGAACTGGCGGGGGTACTGGTCCTGGTGGCGCTGGCCGTGGCCTGCTGGGCGACGTATCTGGTCGCTCGCGTCGCCTGGCCCGTACCGGCGTCCGCGGCAGAGGCCGGCGCGAGGCCGGAGGGGAAGAACGGCGTGGACCGCGCCGCCCGACGACTGCGAAGGGGGCTCACCCTGACGTTCCTCGCCGTCGTGCTGGTGGCCACCGCTGCCGCCTCCTCCTGGTGGCCCGCTGCTCCCGCAGCCTCCCAGGGACAGTTCGTGCAGGTCTCGACGTCGGCGGGCACGCTCTGCGGGACTCTGGGCTCGGGCAGCGAAGGAAATGTCCTCCTCCGGACCCAGGGGCAGGACATCGACATCCCGCTCAGCCGGATCGCCGGCCTGACCCCCACCACCACCTGCCCGTAGCGGAACGGGCACCACGGGCCCCGATCCCGTCACGGAGGGTCACCCGCGCATGCCGTCCGGGCTGACGCGCCCGCGCGTCAGCCCGGCCGCTCCACGGCGAGGCCCGGACCCCGCCCGGCGCACACGGTCTACGTGGCGGGGCCCGCGTCTTCCGGCCAGCCGTAGCCCGTACGGGGTGGCCTGGGCACGGCGCCCACCGAGGCCAGGTCCCGGTCGGCGGCTCGCATCAGCTGGCCCGCCAGGTCGCGCATCGCGCGGCTCGCCGCCAGCTCGTCACCGATCGCGGGGATCTCCACGTCCTCGGGATTGCAGCGCGCCGTGCCGCGGCCGACCATCGTCGTCTTGCCGCTCTCGAGCACCGCCCGGGCTTTGGTCGTGCCGTCCTCCTCGATCAGGTAGACGCCCACTTTCCACTCTTCGGCGTGAGTCATCGCGCGCCTCCTCCCGCTCCGGTACCGATTCCAGGATCCCTCCGAGCGGGCGGATCCGGCCATCCCAGTCCCCTGGGCGCCGGCCCCCTCAGCGCTCGGCCAGCACCGGGTCCGCGGAGTCGCGCTGGTGCGGGACCGGTGACGGCCCCCACGGCTGGACCGAGACCGTCCGCGTAGGGGCGGGGATGGAGATGCCCTCGGCCCGGTACCGCTCGTGCAGGCGCTTGATGAACTCGTGCTTGATCCGGTACTGGTCACTGAACTCGCCCACGCCCAGGATCACGGTGAAATTGATCCTGGAGTCCGCGAACGTGTGGAAGCGGACGGCGGCCTCGTGGTCGGCGACCCCTCCGGAAATGTCGGCCATGACGCTGTCGACGACGTCGAGGGTGACCCGCTCGACGTGCTCCAGGTCGCTGTCGTAGCCGACACCCGCCTGGACGAGGAGCGACAACTTCTGTTCCGGCTGGGTGAAGTTGGTCATGTTCGTGCGCGCGAGGCGGCCGTTGGGGATGATCACCAGGTTGTTCGACAGGTTGCGCACCACGGTGTTGCGCCAGTTGATGTCGACGACGTACCCCTCCTCGCCGCTGCTGAGCCGGATGTAGTCACCGGGCTGCACCGTCTTCGAGGCGAGGATGTGCACTCCCGCGAAGAGGTTGGCCAGCGTGTCCTGCAACGCCAGGGCGACCGCGAGACCGCCCACCCCGAGGGCCGTGAGCAGCGGCGCGATGGACACGCCCATGGTCTCGAGAGCGACGAGCACGCCCATGGTCAGCACGACGACGCGCGTGATGTTGACGAAGATGCTGGCCGATCCGGCCACTCCCGTACGGGACTGGGCCACGGACTGCACGAGCCCCGCGACGACCCTGGCCGCCGTGACCGTGGCGATGAGGATCAGCAGGGCGGTCAGCGACTGGTTGACGATCCCCGTGACCCGCGTGGTGAGGGGCAGCGCCGTGGCCGCGGCGGCGGCGCCGCCGATGACGGCCGCCCAGGGAGCGAGGGTGCGCAGCGCGTCGACGATGACGTCGTCCCCGCTCCACGCCGTCCTGCTCGCGTGCTTGCCCAGCCACCGCAGGACGGCGCGCAGCAGCAGCCCGGCCGCGACACCCGCCGCCATCGCGATGGCGGCCACCACCCAGTCGTGCAGGACGAGATCGCGGCTCACAGGATCCCCTCCGGAGCGAAGGGCGCCGCCGAGCGGCGTATGTGTTGTGTCGTCACTTTGTCACCTGTCAGATCGTGCTGTGCGGGGGCCCGTTCGGGCGTGTGTACGCACACGGAACGGGCTGCCATCCTGCCCCATGGCCGGCGGGGCGCCACAGGTGGGCCGGTGTGACCCCGGGCGGCACGGGCGCGATCCGGCCGCACGACGCGCGCCTCCGCCCGGCGGGCCGACGATCTTGCACATTCCTGCGTGGTTCGGCCCGGTTTCGAGCACCTATTGACATGAACCCGGCGCTGCGCTGCACTGGTGCACCCCACACGCTCCGCTCGGCCATACCCGGCTGGAGGCAGCCATGCGTCTGCTCAGATTGCTGATCGCCACCGCGTGCGCGGTGTTCGCACTGGCGATACCCGGCGTCGGCGCCGGCCCCGCCCAGGCGGCCGCCGGGCCGCCGCAGACCATACCGGCCCTGCGTCAATGGACGGCCGGCACCGGTACCTACACCTTCACCGACGCCACCCGCATCGTCGTCGACCCCGCCAACACCGCCCAACTCGCCGACGAGGCAGCCACGTTCGCGCAGGACCTGCAAGCGCTGACCGGGCGCAGCGTGGCCGTCGCCACCGGGAGCCCGGCCGCCGGTGACATCGGCCTCGGCCTCGGCGGCGGCTCCCTGCCCGCCGAGGGCTACCGGATGACGGTCGCAGGATCACTCACCATCCAGGCCGGGACCGACGCCGGCGTGTTCTACGGCACCCGCAGCGTCCTCCAGCTCCTGCACCAGTCCGCCTCGGTGCCGGCCGGCACGGCGGTGGACTGGCCCGCCAAGGCCGAGCGCGGGCTCATGGTCGACCAGGGGCGCAAGTTCTTCACCGTCGACTGGCTCAAGCAGCACATCAAGGAGCTGGCGTACCTCAAGCTCAACTACTTCCACTTCCACCTGTCGGACACGTTCGGATTCCGTCTGGAGAGCTCCACGCACCCGGAGATCGTCTCCGCCGAGCACTACTCCAAGCAGGACATCGCCGACCTGGTCGAGCTCGGCCGCAAGTACCACGTCACCATCGTCCCGGAGATAGACACCCCCGGGCACATGAACGCGATCCTGGCCGCGCACCCCGAACTCAAGCTCAAGAGCAGCTCCGGCGCCGTCAGCAACGACTTCATCGACCTCTCGCTCCCCGGCGCGTACACACTGATCAAGGACCTGGTGGGCGAGTACCTGCCGCTGTTCCCGGCCCCGTACTGGCACATCGGCGCTGACGAATACGTCACCGACTACGGCAAGTACCCCCAGCTGCTCAGCTACGCCCGCGCCCACTACGGCGCGAACGCGACCGCCAAGGACACCTACTACGGGTTCGTCAACTGGGCCGACGACCTGGTGCGGGCCGGCGGCAAGACCACCCGCATGTGGAACGACGGCATCAAGTCCGGCGACGGGACCCTCCGCCCCCACCCCGGCATCATCGTCGAGTACTGGTACACCTACGGCCTCACCCCCCAGCAGCTGGCCGACGCCGGGCACGTCGTGGCCAACGAGTCCTGGACCCCCACCTATTACGTGCTCGGCGGCGCGAAGCCCGACACCAAGTGGATGTACGAGACCTGGACCCCGGACCGGTTCGAGGGCGGCAACACCCTGTCCGACCCCGCGAAGAACCCCGGCTCGGTGATCCACGTCTGGTGCGACAGCCCCACCGCCGAGACCGAGGAACAGATAGCCGCCGGCATCATGTACCCGCTGCGCGCACTGGCCCAGCAGACCTGGGGATCGCCGAAGCCCGCGGCGACGTACGCCGCGTTCACCCCCCTCGTCGCGGCCGTCGGGCACAACCCCGCCTGGCCCGGCCCCGCCCAGCCGGGCAACCTCGCCCTGGGCCGTCCGACCACCGCCTCCAGCACCGAGACGGCGAACTTCCCTGCGGCGTCGGCCACCGACGGCGACCCCGCCACCCGCTGGTCCAGCGCCTACAGCGACCCGCAGTGGCTCCAGGTCGACCTCGGCAGCACCCGGAGCGTCGGCCGCGTCGTGCTGCGCTGGGAGGCGGCGTACGGAAAGTCCTTCCAGATCCAGCTCTCCGACGACGCCGCCACCTGGCGCACCGTCCATTCCACGACCACCGGTACCGGCGGGGTCCAGGACCTGACCGGACTGACCGGATCCGGCCGGTACATCCGCGTGTACGGCACCCAGCGGGGCACCGCGTACGGCTACTCGCTGTACGAGTTCGAGGTGTACGGAGCCCAGCTGGGCGGCACACGTACCCTCACCTCGGGCGGCAAGGCACTCGACGACCCGGCGAGCTCCAGCACGTCCGGCACCCAGTTGATCACCTGGACCCCGCACGGCGGGCCCAACCAGCAGTGGCAGCTGACCCTCAACGGCGACGGCAGCCACACCCTGGTCAACGGCGCGTCCAGGCTGTGCGCGGACGTCTCCGGCGGCTCGACCGCCGCCGGCGCGGCCGTGGTCCAGGCGACGTGTACCGGCGGCGACAGCCAGCACTGGAAGATCACCGCACTCGGCGCCGGCGGCTACTCGGTGACCAACAAGAAGAGCGCCCTCCTGCTGACCACGGCCTCCGGCACGGACGGAGCCCTGGTCACCCAGCAGCCGGCCGACGGCTCGGCCCATCAGCAGTGGCAGATCGCGTAGCCACGGCCAGGTGCTGTGACCGGCAAGGCGTGCCGGTCACAGCACTACTAGTGACGGACCATGCAGAAGGGATGGCCTGCCGGGTCGGCGTAGACGCGCCAGCCCCGGTCGGCCGGGCCCTCGTCCAGCAGGGTCGCGCCGTGCGCGAGCACCTGCTCCTGCGCGCGGTCCAGGTCCGGGACACCGAAGTCCAGGTGGAACTGCTGCGGCCGGACGGGGTCCGGCCACCGCGGGGGCTGGTGGTCCGGCGCGCGCTGGAAGGCGAGGACCAGGCCTGACGGGGTGTGGAGCGTCGTCCAGTCCCCGTCGACCGACCACCGCCGGTCCGGCTGGTCGACGGTTCCGCCCAGCACCGACCGGTAGAACCCGGCCAGCCGCTGCGGCTCGGGACAGTCCAGGACCACGCACTGCAGTTCAGCGATCATGGCCTGATCCTAGGAAGTGGAGAGCGCCGCGTCGATCATGCGGCGGGTGGCGGAGGTCAGTTCGGAGAGGTCCGGGGCCGGGCGGGAGCGGGCCAGGGCGCCGGCCAGGCGGTCGTAGAGGAGGCCGTCGGTCCAGGCCACCAGCAGTTCTGCCGCCTCCTCGGGCCGCTCCGCACCGAGTGCGGCGAGGATCCCCGCCGCCCGGGCCCGCGCCCCCTGGCCCGCCTGGTGGAAGTCCGTCTCCAGTGCGGGGTTGCGGGCCGCCTCCAGGCTCAGTTCGAACCGCGCCAGCTGGCGTTCGCGTCCCGCCGTCAGCCAGCGGTGCAGCAGCGCGGCGAGCGCCGCCGCGGCCGCGTCCCGGTCCGGCAGCGGTCGCTGCGACCCGGCCCCGGCCCCGGCCCCGGCCCCGCCCCCGGTCCCGGTCCCACCGCCGGCCACGTCCGCGTCCACGTCGCCGAGATCCAGTTCGGCCAGTCGCTGGTAGCAGGCGCCGATGAGCGCCGTCCGCGTACGGAAGTAGTACGAGGTGCTGCCCGTCGGCAATCCCGCCGCGCCGTCGACCGCCCTGTGGGTCAGGGCCCGCAGGCCGCCCGCGGCGACCAGGCCGATCGCGGTGTCCGCGATGAGGGTTCTGCGGTCGGCGCCGCGCTCGGTTCCGCGCTCAGGGGTGGGCATGACTTCACTCTACAGCTGTAGAGTGAAGTCACGCCCACCCCCCGCGCGGCATAACACCGTGCCCGTGAGCGTTGGAATTCGTTGCTGAGGTTGTTGACCGTTCAACACGAAGGCAGGCAGAACTCCATGACGACCGAGATCGACTGGGACAACCCGACCGACCCGAGGCCCGGCAGCTGGCAGCTCGACCACGTCAAGCAGTACGTGGCCTCGAAGGGGGCAGAGGGCCAGTTCTGGAACGGTACCCAGACCCTGCTGCTCACCACGGTGGGCAGGGTCTCCGGCAACCCGGTGCGGACGCCCCTCATCTACGGCGAGGACAAGGGCCGTTACCTCCTCGTCGCCTCCAAGGGCGGCGACCCGGCACACCCGCTGTGGTACCGGAACCTGTCCGAGCACCCCGAGGTGCGCATCCAGGTCGGCCCGCGGACCCTCCAGGGCACGGCCCGCACCGCGACCGCCGAGGAACGCGCCGCGTACTGGCCGCTGATGCTCCGGCACTGGCCCTCGTACGACGAGTACCAGGCCAAGACGGACCGCGAGATCCCGATCGTGGTCATCGAACCGGTGACCTGACCCGTCCGCTAGCGGGAGGTCAGTGCCCCAGCACCGCCATCGCCGCGTTGTGGCCGGGGACCCCGCTGACGCCGCCGCCGCGCACCGCCCCCGCACCGCACAGCAGTACGTTGCGGTGGGCGGTCCCCACGCCCCACCTGCCGCCGGTCTCCGTGTCCGCGGCGCCGTACGGCCAGGACAGGTCCCGGTGGAAGATGTGGCCGCCGGGCAGGCGCAGGTCGCGTTCCAGGTCCAGCGGGGTCTTCGCCTCGATGCACGGCCGGCCGTCGGCGTCGAAGGCGAGGCAGTCGGTGAGCGGTTCGGCCAGGTGCGCGTCGAGCTGCGCGAGGGTGGCGGTCAGCAGTACCTCGCGCGCCTGCCGGTTGTCGTGTCCGAACAGCCGGGCCGGGGTGTGCAGGCCGAACAGGGTGAGCGTCTGGTAGCCCTGCTCCACCAGCTCCGGCCCGAGGATCGTCGGGTCGGTCAGCGAGTGACAGTAGATCTCCGAGGGCGGTACGGAGGGCAGTTCCCCGGCCGCGGCCTCCGCGTAGGCCCTGGCGAGCTCCTCGTAGCCCTCGGCGATGTGGAAGGTGCCGCCGAAGGCCTCGCGCGGGTCGACCGCGGTGTCCCGCAGCCGGGGCAGCCGCCGCAGCAGCATGTTGACCTTGAGCTGGGCCCCCTCGGGGGCCGGCTCGGCCGGCTGTGCGGATGCCTCGCCGAGGAGTTCCGCCAGCGCCCGCGGCGAGGCGTTGACCAGGACCGTGCGGCCGACGACCCGCCCTTCGCCGGTCGCCGTACGGAACACCACCTCGGCCGGCGCGATGCCGTCCGTGTCGATCCGCAGCACCTCGTGGCCGGTGGCGATCTCCGCCCCGGCCGCCCTCGCGGCCCCGGCCAGGGCGTCCGTGAGCGCGCCCATGCCGCCGACGGGCACGTCCCAGTCCCCGGTCCCGCCGCCGATGACGTGGTAGAGGAAGCAGCGGTTCTGCGCGAGCGAGGGGTCGTGCGCGTCCGCGAAGGTGCCGATCAGCCCGTCGGTCAGGACCACGCCCCGGACCAGGTCGTCGGCGAAGTGCCGTTCCACCGCCTGCCCGAGGGGCTCCTCGAACAGCATCCGCCAGGCCGCCTCGTCGTCGATCCGGGCGCGCAGCGCCTCGCGGGTGGGCAGCGGCTCGGTCAGGGTCGGGAAGACCTTCCCGGCGACCCGGGCCGTGGTGCCGTAGAAGGCGCGCCAGCTCTCGTACTCCCGCTCCGAGCCGGTCAGCCGCGCGAAGGACTCCCTGGTGCGCGCCTCGCCACCGCCGACGAGGAGCCCGCCGGGGCGCCCGTCGCGCAGGACGGGCGTGTACGAGGAGACGGTGCGCTTGCGGACCTCGAAGCGCAGCCCCAGATCGCGCACGATCTTCGCGGGGAACAGGGAGACGAGGTACGAGTAGCGCGAGAGGCGGGCGTCGACGCCCGCGAAGGGGCGGCTGGAGATGGCCGCCCCGCCGGTGTGCCCGAGCCTTTCCAGGACCAGCACGGACCGGCCCGCCCGGGCCAGGTACGCGGCGGCCACCAGCCCGTTGTGCCCGCCGCCCACGATCACATCGTCATAGACGTCGTGTCCGAAACCGCTGGAGCCCCGCATGTCTGGCATGGCTGTCATGGCTCTTGGTAGCACACCTGGCCGAGTCGCTCCAGACAGTGGGCCTCGTCGGCGTGGGCCAGGGCGGTGTCGGGATGCTCGTCGCCCAGGGACCGCTCGCGGATGCCGGACAGCTCGCGGTAGATGGGCAGCGCCTCCTCCCAGCGGTCCAGGCGGCCGAGTCCGACGGCGAGTTCGCGGCGGCTGACCAGGGTGTCCGGGTGCTCGGCGCCGAGCACCTCGGCGCGTGCGGCGCCCACCTGCCGTGCCTCGGCGACCGCCTCCTCCCAGCGGTCCAGGCGGCCCAGGTTGACGCCGAGGACGTGCCGGGCGCGGAGCGTCTCCGGGTCGGCGGCCCCGTACGCGCGGGTGCGGTCGCGGACCAGGGCGCGGAACAGGTCGAGGGCCTGGGCGGCGCTCCCGGTGCGGCCGAGCGCGATGCCGACCTCGTAGCGCGCGGCCAGGGTGTCGGGGTGGTCGCGGCCGAGCACCCGCTCCCGTACGGCGGCGACCTGACGGAAGCCGGCCAGGGCCTCCTGCCAGCGGTCCAGGCGGCCGAGCGCGTACGCCGCCTCGTAGCGGGTCAGCAGGGTGTCCGCGTGCTCGGCGCCCAGGACGGCCGCCCGGTCGGCGGCGACCTCGGCGGCGGTCGCGTGGGCCTCCGCGAACCGGCCGAGCGCCCCCAGGGCACAGGCCAGGTTGTGGCGGCAGCGCAGGGTGTCGGGGTGGCGGGCGCCCATGGTGCGCTCGCGGGCGACGAGCACCGCGCGGTAGATGCCGTACGCCTCCGCGTGGCGTCCGAGCCGGCCCAGTTCGTACGCGGCTTCCTGGCGCGCCGCGAGGGTGTCGGCGTGGTCCGGGCCGAGTACCTGCGCCCGTCCGTCGGCCACGGCCTCGTACACGGCGAGGGCCGCCTCGGGCCGGCCGGCCCGGCTGAGGGCGAAGGCGCGCGTGTGCCCGGCGGCGAGGGCGTCGGGGCCGGTCTCGCGCGGGCCGGGGACGCGCGGAACCCCGTACGGGGCGGTGAGCCGCGGGTCCTCGGCGGGCGCGGGACGGACGATCCGCTGCCGGCCACCGATGGCGCCGAGCGGCTGCTCGCCGCTGTGCCGCGCCGTCCAGGAACCGGTGAGCACGGCCCATGCGCCGCTCGCGGGACGCGCCTCGATCCCCGCCTTGCGTCCGGCGGTCATTCCGTCGGCCCATGCCGGGAGGGGAGCCTGGGCGCCGGGCAGTCCGCCCGGGCCGACGCGTGCCTCGACGAGCCTCCGGTGCAGGTGGCGGGCGTCGCCGGGGCGGTCCTCGGGGCGCTTGGCGAGGAGGTCCAGGACGGCCTGCTCGAAGTACTCCGGCAGCTCGGGGCGGTGCTCGCGGGGCGGGACGGGCGCGTTGTCACGGTGGCCGACGAGCACGGACCAGGAGTCGCCGAGGTCGAAGGGCGGGGCGCCGGTGGCGATCTCGTACAGGACGCAGCCGAGGGAGTAGAGGTCGCTGCGGTGGTCGACCTCGCCGCCCGCGATCTGCTCGGGCGACATGTAGTGCGGGGTGCCCATGGCCACGCCGCCGCCGGTGAGCTTGGCGGTGAAGCCGATGTCGTGGGCGAGGCGGGCGATGCCGAAGTCGCAGATCTTCACCGTGCCGTCGGTGAGCCGCATGATGTTGGCGGGCTTCAGGTCCCGGTGTACGACGCCCTGGTCGTGGGTGTAGCCGAGGGCGGCGGCCATCTGTTCGGCGATGTCGACGACCACGTCCACGGGCAGCGGGCGGGTCTCGTTGTCCTCCAGGAGCTGGCTGAGGTTGCGGCCTTCGAGGAGTTCCATGACGAGGTAGAGGGGCCCGCCGGCGGCGCTGTCGTCGCCGAAGTCGTGGACGACGGTGACGCCCCGGTGCTGGAGGGACGCGGCGACCCGGGCCTCGCGGCGGAACCGCTCGCGCAGCACCTGGGTGAAGTGGGCGTCCTGCTCAGGTCCGAGCGGTTTGAGGCATTTCACGGCGACCTGCCGGCCCAGCGACTCGTCCCGGGCGCGCCACACTTCGCCCATGCCGCCGCGACCGATCAGATCGAGCGATCGGTACCGCCCCTGGATCAGTCTGGACTCCGCCATGTCTTGAAGTCGCCCCCGTTGTCGTGCCACGCCCTCCCCGGCCGGTCCAGTATGGCCGCTGATGTACGCAGTGTGTACGTCGAGGGGCGGCTCCCGGGGCCCATGCGGCGCATCGCTTTCAAGATGTGACCTGGAGGCAGCTGCCAGCGCAGACCTGCGGGAATGCTGCGCAGGACGCGTCCCGTGAGGCGCAGGCGCCGGGTGACCTCGCGTGGGGCCGGTGCGGGCCGCCCGTACAGCTGGATTGCCCACGCGGGGAGGGAGCCGTAGGCGAGGTCGGCGAGCGGGCGCCACAGCAGATTTCGGCCAGGTACGAGGAGCGGGTGGACGGGTGGGCCGCGCAGGAAGTCGTCCACCGCGTGGGCGTCGGGACCGGCGGCGAGCTCGGGACGGATCTCCTCGAAGTACGCGGCCAGCTGGGCGGTGTCGGCGGGGACGGCGGCCGGGTCGAGGCCGACGAGGCGGGCGTTCACCCGGTTCTCGTCGACGTAGCGGTCGGCCTGGGCGGGGGTGAGGGGGACGCCGGAGCGGAGCAGGACGTGCAGGAAGCTGTCGATCTGCGCGCAGTGGATCCAGAGCAGGAGTGCGGGGTCGTCGACGGGGAAGCGCTCGCCGGTGTCCGGGTCGGTGGCGGACAGCACCCGGTGGATCTTGCGTACGCGGGCGCCGGCCCGCTCGGCGGCCTCGGTGGTGCCGTAGGTGATCGTCCCGACGAAGTCGGCGGTGCGCAGGAGCCGCCCCCAGGCGTCCTTGCGGAAGTCGGAGTTCTCCATGACCCCGCGGACGGCGCGCGGGTGCAGGGCCTGGAGGTAGAGCGCGCGGACGCCGGCGATCCACATCACCGGGTCGCCGTGGCACTGCCAGGTGACGGAGGCCGGCCCGTACAGCCCCGGGTCGGGTACGGCCACGGTGTTTCCCATCCCCGTACCTCCCTGTCGCCGGGGGCACCTCCCAGCGGTGGCCGGGGGAGCGCCCGGCGGCTCCAGGGTACGAGGCGGTCGGCACGGCGGCCAGGGGCGCGAGTGATCCCCAGGGGCCGGGCCGCCGGGCGAAGGCGGCATCCGACGCGACCGGCCGGGCGCCGCATGCCGTGCTCAGTCCGCCTCACCGCCGAGGTCCGCGAGACAGCGCCGTGCGTCCTCCACCAGCGGGTCCTTGAGGGCCTCGAAGATCACCACTGCTTGGGCCAGCGCCTGGCCCGCCTCGGCGGGACGGCCGGCTACGGCGAGTTGCTTGCCCAGTTCGAGCAGCGAGCAGGCCTGTACGAAGCGGTCGCCGACGCGTTGGCATACGTCGACGGCCTGTCGGTACCACTCGATCGCCTCGCTCGTCCGTCCGGCTGTGCGGCACACGTCGCCGAGCCCGTGCAACGCCTTGCCCTCCGTGGGCAGATCGGCCGTCGCCCGCGCTCCGGCGAGAGCCCGCTCGAACTCGGTGTACGCCTGGTCCGGCCTGCCCAGGTCGAGTTCCAGCGCACCGATCTCGGTCAGGGTGATCGCCACGCTGCGCTGCTGATCACACTCCTGGTGGATCTCCAGTGCCTGGCGCTGCTGTTCCAGCGCTTCGGCGTAGCGGCCCAGCAGGCGCAATGTCCAGGCCACGTTGTAGATGCAGGTGGCCTCCCAGTGGCGGTCCTGGATCTCCCGGCTGATCCGTAGCGCTTCCGTGAAATGCCCGAGCGCGTCCTCGTGGCGCTCCAGGTCGGACTCCGCGCCGCCGACGCAGATCAGACTCCAGGCCTCGGCCCACCGGTCGCCCTCCCGGCGGGCCGCGTCGACCGCGATCGTGGACAGTTCGAACCGGTACGTGTCGCGCCTCTGCAGGCGCAAGAAGTAGACCAGCGCCACCGGTAGTTTCCATGCCATGTCGTCGAGGCCGAGTTCGACGGCCTGATGGACGGCTCGGACGAGACTCGGGAGTTCGGAATCGCACCACGCGAGGGCGTCGTCGGGGCCCGAGAACAGCACGGGTTCCTGGTCCGTGTCGGGGTCCAGCGGCACGTGCTGCCGCTCAGGGGCCAGAACACGGTCGCAGGCGTCCACCCTCCGAAGGTAGTACGACAACTCCCGGCGCAGCGCACTCAGTCGCTCCGACGGCGTCTCCTCCTCCTCCACGCGCTCCCGCGCGTAGTCCCGGAGCAGGTCGTGGTACCGGTACCGTCCTCCTCCCATCTCCTCGAGCATGTTGAGGGCGTCCAGCTTCTCGAGGACGCGGCGGGTCTCGTTCTCGGGGCGGCCGATCAGCGCGGCGGCCGCCGGAACGGAGAAGTCGGGACCGGGGTGGAGGGCGAGCAACCGGAAGGCCCGGGCCATCGTCGCGGGCAGTCCCTGGTAGGACCACGAGAGCACCATACGAGCATCCATCCCATCATCCAGTGTGGAGAGTGCGTCGAGTCGGTCACTGTCACGCGCGAGGTCTGCGACCGGCCCGCTCAGAGAGGGGGCAGTGCTCGCTCTTTCAGCCACGATCCTGATGAAGAGCGGCATGCCGCCGCAGCGGACCACGAGTTGAGTGGCGGCCCGCGTGTCCCGGTGACCCGAGAGGTGCTCCACCAGCTGAACCGCCTCGGGAATGTCGAACGGCCTCACGGGCAGGGGCGTGGCCCCGTCCACCGCGGTCAGACTGCCCAGGCGGTTCCTGCTGGTGACGAGCGTGAAGCAGCCCGGTGACGACGGAAGCAGCGGCCGTACCTGGTCCGCACTCCGCGCGTTGTCCGCCACGACCAGCAGGCGTTTCCCGTGGACCAGCGAGCGGAACAGCGCCGCCATGGCGTCCAGATCATGCACGACCCCGTCGGCCGACGCGTTCAGGGCGTGCAGAAAGCCGTGGAGTACGTCCTCGGGCCGCAGGGGGGCCCGTTGGTCGTAACCGCAGAGGTTGACGTACAACTGGCCGTCGGGGAAGGCGGCTTGGCGCTCGTGGGCCCAGTACACGGCGAGGCCGCTCTTCCCCACCCCGGCCGGGCCGGAGATCACGGCGATGCCGTTCCCGGCCGCGGCCAGCTCGTCCAGCCTGTGGAGAACGTCGGTGCGGTCCGTGAAGTGGGTCGCGGCCCGGGGCAGCTGCCTCGGTACCGGCAATGCGCGCTGCCCACTGTTCACGCCGCCGTTGATGTTCCCCGCCAGCACGACGTTCGTGGCCTGTCCGGCGAAGGTGTTGGTGCTGCCGTCTGTGGTCATGGGCCTTCTCTCCGGGTCCGGCTCCTCGTACGTGTCACGCCCGTACCTGGCCGGCCGGCCGGATCGCGCCGTATCCCCGGGCGGCCCTCGGCGGACAGCCGGTCGACGGTGGCCCGCAGGCCGGCCGTGAAGCGGACGCCCGCCGGTTCCATCGGCACCTGGGCCGCCAAGGCGTCCACGGTGATGTCTGCCCGGTCCAGGAACCGTCGGAACGCTGCCGCGGCTTCCTCGCGCTGCTCCGGAGCGGCCGGGCGCGGTATCCCGGTGGAACGCGCGCACCACAGCTCCGCGAGGGCCACGTGTGCGTAGAGATGGTGGAGGGCCTGCCGGGCCGGCAACGGCTCACGCCACCACGGTACCGACACCGAGGCGGCGTCCGCCGCCGCGAAGAAGGCGTACGCGTCCAGCAGTGCGGCCAGCTTGGTGTGCTGGAACTCGCACAGCAGGGCAGCGGCCGGGTCCCCGACGATCCTGCCCTCAGGCCCCCGTCGCAGGCCCAGGCCGACGCCCCCGAACGCCCGCCTCGAAGCGCGGAAGCCGACGCCGTGCTCCGTCACCGCGTCCCGGAGGGGGACGACCGCACGCAGTCCCGCCCTCAGTGTCGCGGCGTAGGAGGGGACCAGCCGCCAGAGTTCGCTTCCCGCGCCGGCCAGCGCGGTCCGCCAGGTATCCCACTCGGGTGCGGAGAGGCGACCGAGAGCGGGCCGGTCCTCTTCGGCGCGGTAGGGGTCGAGGTCCTCGACGGCGACGGGGAGCGAGGTCGCGGTCAGCCGTCTGATCACGATCGGCCGACCACCTGCCGGGTGGCCACCCGCGAGCGAGACGACGGCGGTGGGCCCGTCGCCCCAGACCCGTAACGCGCCCGCGCCCGGCAGATGGACCAGCCCGGCTCTCACCGGTAACGGCAGACTCACGTCCATACCCGCCTGCCGGGCGACGGCAGCCGCGACGCCTGCGATGTGCGCTCTGTCCCGTTCAGCCTCGGCTGCTGCGACGGGACGCCGGCAGCGGTCCGCCCACGCCTGCACGAAGGGGTGGCGCAGGACGTCCCGGGTCTCGGCCGGATGACGGTTCTCCAACTCGATGAGCAGGTCCCAGCCTTCGGAGGCCGCGTCCCCCAGGGGCGACCGGCCGACCGGCCGACCGGCTGTGCCAGCTATCAGCGCCTTCGTCAGGGCGAGTTGCATGTCCTGGAGCGCATGGACGCCTTCTACTGTCCCCGCCCCTGCGGCGAACGCGTCGAACGCGCCGTCCGGCAGGTGGTCGGTGACGCGCTGCCGGCCACCCGGGCGGGAACCGGCGGCCGCGTGCCCCGACTGCGCCGCCGGCACCTCGGTCGCCAGGACCAGGAGATCCGCGCAGTACACCGAAGGGTTGTCGAAGCCGCCCGCGGAGCTGTAGCGGTGGGCGTAGAGACCGCCACCGCACGTCCGCACGACGGGGCAGGCCATGCACGTCGCGCTGAGTTCCGCATGACGCTCGTTCCGCGCGGCGATGCCGGGGTGGGACATGAGGCTGTCCAGGCTGTGGGTGAAGACGGACATGCCGGTGGCGGGTGCGCCCGCATAAGCGGTCTTCAGGGAATCGGCCTGTTCCCACGAGCCGTCGGTGTCCACCACGGCGAGGGTGACCGGTCGGAGCCCTACCGCTTCACTTCCGCTGGGTTCGCCCCGGGACGCGGCCGTCAGGGCGTCGAACAGCCGGATCGGAACCGGCGCCCCGTCGGCGAGCCAGCGGGAGTGGATGCGGCCCAGCCAGGCGGCATAGGGCGCCGGTGATTCTCCGTGCCGCAGCGGCGGATTATCCCAGGTCGCGTGGGGGAACAGGAAGTCCATGCGGGGTGGCGACTCCGCCAGTAATGCTTCGTACACCGCGATCGGGTCGTTCTCCAGATCCACGGTGCACAGGATCCCGCCATAGAGATGACGGAATTCGGACCGCCTCAGCAGCTCAAGTCCCCGGAGGACCCCGGCATGACTGCTGCGGCCGCTCGCATATCGACGGTGACGATCATTGGCCGACCGGTCACCGTCGAGTGACACTCCGACCTGGATGCCGAGTTCGTCGAACAGCCTGCAGAATCTTTCGTTGAGCAGCACGCCGTTGGTCTGCACCTGAAGGCCCAGCCCGAATTCACCACGGATGACGTCTCGCAGCGTTCTGGCGATCTCCCGCAGGCGTTTCGCTCCGAGAAGGAGGGGTTCTCCGCCGTGGAGGCTGATGCGCACCACGGACAGCTGATGAATACGACCGTGCTCCGCGATACGCGCCGCCGCTTGCGTCACCACTTCCGGACTCATCGTCCGTGGTTTGTCGCGCCAGCTCTGATCTGCGTGCTCGTAGACGTAGCAGTGGTCACAGGCCAGGTTGCAGCCGCCGTGTACCTTCAGGACGAATTGGTCGATGGCACGAGGCACTCATCGCCGCCGATTTCAGATTGGAAGGCTGCCATCCGCTCGGGCACATCGGGATGGACGATGTGCGAATCGCCACCGATTTCAGAATTGAAGGCTGCCGTCCGGTCGGGCAGGTCGGGGTGGAAGATCATCTCACGGAATTCAGCAGCCGTGACGGCCGAATCGGAGGCTAGGCTGGCGAGAGTGAGATTCCCGATGTCGGGGAGGGAGCGCCCGGCGGGGTCCATATCGCTCATGATCACCTTTCTATCACAGCGGAAGGCGTGATCCACGAAGGGTGCAGGGCATCAGATTAGCACCGGGCTATGTGCGTTCACAGACTTTGCCGATATTTCTGCTCCCCATCCGCGTACACTGGGGCCGATGAATACCGTATCGACGCAGGGGTCGCAAGTAACTCTCCGGACGGTCGCGGCGGAAGACGAGGAACGATTCCTCGAACTGGCGCGAATGAGTGCCGACCTCCATCACCCATGGGTCGGAATACCGCGCACATCGAGTGGATTCTCGGCCTACGTGGCGAGAACCGACGGAACGGCCGCTGTCGGCATGGTGGTCTGCCTCAACGACGGGGACGACCTGGTCGGAACGGTCAACATCAACGGCATCGTCCGCGAGCCCTACCACCGGGGCGTGCTCGGTTACGCCGCGTTCCTGCCCTACGCGGGCCGGGGCTACATGTCCGAGGGCGTCGCGCTCGCGGTGCGCTACGCCTTCGACCGGTTGGGCCTCCACCGTGTGGAGGCCGACATCCAGCCGGGCAACACCGCCTCGCTGAACCTTGTCCGGCGGCTCGGGTTCCGGAAGGAGGGTGTCTCACCCGGCTTCATCAAGATCGACGGAGTCTGGCGCGACCACGAACGCTGGGCCATCACGGCGGAGATGGAGCTTCCCCCGGTTCCGCCGCGGTGACTCCGCCGCGCGCCGAGGAGCGGGGCGAGCGCGCTTCATTGGATCGTGAACCCGCCATGGATGTCGCGGGTCATGACGACGTTCTTGGCCTGACCTTGGAACGAGTTGGCGGCGCCACCGTTCGTCGCCTGGCTCCACAGAGCCTGGCACTCCTCCCGGAACGCGGGGTCGCGCGCGAACTCCTCGTCCAGGGCGGCCGCGAGCTGTTCCCGGGACTCCATATCGGGCGAAGTGTCGACCGGACGCCCGGCGAAGCGCTCCCTGATCCTCCGCAGAAGGGCCGGAAGGGCGGCCCCGGCGGACTCACCCGCTCCGGTGGCGACACCGGCGGCGAGGGCTGCGGCGATGGCAAGGGACAGAGGGTCCATTCGAGTCCTCCACGGTGAGGGTGGCCCGTCCATCATGAGGCTGAGGCCCGAAGGAAGCCAGAGGGCCTGTACCGCGCGAACTCCCCCTGTGGCGGCCCGGCTTCGCCGGGGCGCCACAGGGGCCGACGGCCGGCGGGGTCATCGGCGGACGCGGGGCATGCCGAGGCCGATCCAGGAGATGATCTCGCGCTGGATCTCGTTGTTGCCGCCGCCGAAGGTGAAGATGACGGCGCTGCGGTAGCCGCGTTCGAGCTCGCCGTGCAGGACCGCCCCGGCGGAGCCGTCCTTCAGGGAGCCGGCCGCGCCGACGACCTCCATGAGCCAGGCGTACGCGTCCCGGCGCGCCTCGGAGCCGTAGACCTTGACCGCGGAGGCGTCCTGAGGGGTGAGGGTGCCGGACTGGACGGCGTTCACCATCTGCCAGTTGAGCAGCTTCATCGCGTCGAGCCGGGCGTGGGTGCGGGCGAGGCGGCCGCGGACCCAGGAGAGGTCGATGACGCGGCGGCCGTCGGCGAGTTTCGTCGCGGCGGCCCAGCGCTGGACGTCGTGCAGGGCGCGGATGGCCATGGTGCCGTGGGCGGCGAGGGTGACGCGCTCGTGGTTGAGCTGGTTGGTGATCAGGCGCCAGCCCTTGTTCTCCTGGCCGACGCGGCGGGTGGCGGGGACGCGGATGTTCTCGTAGTAGCTGGCGGTGGTGTCGTGCGAGGCCAGGGTGTTGATGAGGGTGCAGGAGTAGCCGGGGTCGGAGGTCGGGACGAGGAGCATGGTGATGCCCTTGTGCGCGGGGGCGTCCGGGTCGGTGCGGACGGCGAGCCAGACCCAGTCGGCGGTGTCGCCGTTGGTGGTCCAGATCTTCTGCCCGTTGACGACGTAGGTGCCGGTCTCCTCGTCGCCCTCGCGGACGGCCTTGCACTTGAGCGCGGCGAGGTCGGTGCCGGCGTCGGGCTCGCTGTAGCCGATGGCGAAGTCGATCTCGCCGGAGAGGATGCGGGGGAGGAAGTAGGACTTCTGCTCGTCGGTGCCGAACTGCATGATCGTGGGGCCGACGGTGTTGAGGGCCATCAGGGGCAGCGGCACGACGGCCTGCGCGGCCTCGTCGAAGAAGATGAACTGGTCCATCGGGGACATCCCGCGGCCGCCGTACTCCTTCGGCCAGCCGACCCCGAGCCAGCCGTCGGCGCCGAGCCGGCGGATGGTCTCCCGGTAGAACCGCTTCTGCGCGGCCGGGTCCTCGTAGCGGGCGTAGACGTCCTCGGGGATCAGCTGGGCGAAGTAGGCGCGCAGCTCGGTGCGCAACTGCTGCTGCTCGGGCGTGTATTCGAGGTGCACGGCCCCTCCGGGATTCTCGCGGTCCAGCCGGTCGCTGTGGTGGCGCAGGGCAGACTAGAACCTGTTACAAGAATCCGGAAGGGTCGGACGGGCGGCCTTTCGGCACGGTCGGGGTGCGGCGGGGTGTGCAGGGTCAGGAGAAGACCACCGAGCGCAGCTTCAGGCGGGACGAGCCGTAGCCCGTGTACGGGCGCAGGGTGAAGTAGTCCCCCGTGCAGTCGGGCTCGGTGAAGACCGTCGCGGAGGAGTCGGTGCGGTTGCGCGGCGAGAAGGCCGGCTCGGAGGCCCCCGGGTCCGCGGCCTCGGGGATGGTGATGCACGCACGGCTCTCCGGGTCGACGAGGGCGGCGCGCTGCTCCTGGCCGTCCAGTCCGATGTAGGAGTACGAGAACTGGCCGCTCGCGGCGTGGGCGGAGCCCGGGACCGCGACGAGGAGAGTGAGGGCGCCGGCGGCGGCGAGCGCGGCGTTGCGGAGAGGCGGGAGGCGCAGGAGACGCATGGGGTCCCTTTCGGGGTTACGGAGGGCGACGAGAATCACGTTAAGGGTCACCTGTCGTGACCAAACGGTTCTTCCGGCCTACCGGAAAGGGGGGGTTTCCTGCCTTGTTGACCAGGGAAGCTCGTCTGGATCCCGGCCGTCAGGCGTACAGGAAGACGGCGTCGAACCAGACCAGGTCGCGCGCCGCGTCGAGGAAGTAGTGCCCCTCCACGTGGTCGGCTGACGACGGCGCGGTGTTGATCTCCAGGTCGTGGTCCGGGCTGTTCTGCCAGACGGCGCCCGCCGGGACGAACTTCCGGAGCGGGTCGGGGATGTCCGACAGACCGCCGACGGAGAAGGGGACCGGGCGGGGGCGGCGTATCGCCTCCATCGCCCGCCCCTGCGGCAGACGGGCCAGGCCGACGACGCGGATCCGGGATTCCGGTCCCGGGATCGAGCGGTCGTCGTAGGCGCCCTTGTTGATGTCGTAGCCGAGCCAGTGCGCGTCGGTCATCTCGCCGAAGGAGGCGAACCTGGCGCGCAGCGGCTCGGTGTCGGTCCGGACCCGCTCCGGATCCGGCGGCGGCCCCTCGGGCCACAGGACGTACCCGCCGGCCGCCGCCCCGGTCAGCAGGAGCGCGGAGCCGCCGAGCAGCCTGAGGAGTCCGCGCCGGTCGGTGCGGCCCCGCTGCGCTTCCATGGTCCCCCCGGTGCCCGTCAGTTCAGGGCGCTGATCATAGCCGCGGCCGTCGCCGCCATCGCCGTGCGGGCGGCCGTCAGATAGGGCCTCGGATCCGCCTCGGTGAGGTGGGTGCGGATGGCCTCGGTCATCGCCACGTTCAGCGCGGTCCCGATGTTGACCTTGCGGATGCCGCCAGCGACGGCCGCCGCGAGCTCCGTGTCCGGCAGCCCGGAGGAGCCGTGCAGGACGAGCGGTACGTCCACCGTCTTGGCCAGCCGCGCCAGCAGCGCGTGGTCCAGGGAGGCGGTCCGGCTGGTCATGGCGTGGCTGCTGCCGATCGCGACGGCCAGCGCGTCGACCCCGGAGTCGGCGACGAACCTGCGTGCCTCGTCCGGGTCGGTACGGGCGCCGGGCGCGTGCGGGTCCAGCGGGGCGGCGCCGTTCTTGCCGCCGACCTCGCCCAGCTCGGCTTCGATCCACAGCCCGTTGACGTGCGCCCAGTCCGCGGCGGAACGGGTCGCCTCCAGGTTCTCGGCGTACGGGAGGTGCGCGGCGTCGTACATCACCGAGCCGAATCCCGCGTCGCCGGCCTGGCGCAGCAGCTCCGCGCTCTTGACGTGGTCGAGGTGCAGGCCGACCGGCACCCCCGCCGCCTCGGCGCAGGCGGCGGCCGCGCGGGAGATGGGCAGCAGTTGCCCGCCGCGGAACTTCACGGCGTTCTCGCTGAGTTGGAGGATGACCGGCAGTCCGGCCGCCTCCGCCCCGGCGACGACGGCCTCGGCGTGCTCCAGGGTGATGATGTTGAAGGCGGCGACGGCGCGGCCCGCGCCGGCCGCCTCCCGTACGAGCGTGCCGGCGGGGACCAGGCTCATCGGACCGCCTCCTCTCCGGTGGTGAGGATCACCGAGCGGGTGAGGTGGCGCGGCGTGTCCGGATCCAGCTGCTGGTGGGCGGCGACGGCGAGGGCCAGTCGGTGCACCCGGACCAGCTCGGCGAGCGGGTCGAGCCGCCCGGCCACCCACTGGGCGCCGGTGCCGCGCACCTGCTCGGCGAGCCCGTCGGGGGCCTCGTCGAGCGACCAGGTGACGGTGCCGGGGCCGGAGACGCTGATGGGCCCGTGCCGGTACTCCATCGCCGGGTAGGACTCGGCCCAGGACAGGGAGGCCTCGCGCATCTTCAGCGCGGCCTCGTTCGCGAGTCCGACGCTCCAGCCACGCCCCAGGAAGGTGAACTGCCCCCGGCTCGCAAGCTCGGCGGGCAGCGGCTCGGCCAGCGCCGTGCGGGCATCTGCGACCACGCTCGCGGTGTGCAGCCCCTCATGGGCGCGCAGCAGGGTGAGGGCGGTGGTCGCGAAGCGGGTCTGGACGACGGACCGCTCGTCGGCGAAGTCGAGGACGACGAGCTCGTCGGCGAGGGTCATCACCGGGGTGGCCGGATCACCGATGACGGCGGTCGTGGGCACGCCCGCGTCCCGCAGCCCGGCCAGCAGGTCCAGCACCTCGGTGGTGGTCCCGGACCGGGTGAGGGCGACGACCCGGTCGTACCGGCGGTGGCGCGGGAACTCCGAGGCGGGGAAGGCGTCGGTCTCCCCCTGACCGGCCTCCTCGCGCAACACGGCGGCCGCCTGAGCCATGTAGTACGAGGTCCCGCACCCGACGATCGCGGTACGCTCCCCCGGCTGCGGCAGCATCGCCCGCCGGGCCGGCGCCAGTTCCGCGGCCCGCTCCCAGCATTCGGGCTGCGTGCCCAACTCGTGCGCGACGTGACTCATGCAGGCTCCCTCGTGCGGCAGAACGGGTCTGAATGCGTGTTCCTGCAAGGTAGCTGGCGGTTTCGCGCAACTTCAAGCATCTATGGACGGATCGCCTGAGTTAATGTCGGCGGGTAGGCCAATGGAGAACACGGCAGAAGACGGCAGAACACCGCAGGCACGCTGCGGGAACACCGAAGGGGGCGGCCGATGACCCGCAAGGAGCGCTGGCAGACGCTGCTGGACCTGCTGGTGGAGCGGGGCGAGCTGGAGGTGGAACCGGCCGCCGAGGCCCTCGGCGTGTCCGCCGCGACCATCCGCCGCGACCTGGACCAGCTCGCCGAGCAGCAGTTGCTGGTCCGCACGCGCGGTGGGGCGGTGCTGCACGGGGTCAGTTACGAACTCCCCCTGCGCTACCGCACCTCGCGCCGCGCCGCCGAGAAGCGCCGCATCAGCGAGGCCGTGGCCGCCCTGGTCACCCCGGGCGAGGTGATCGGCCTGACGGGCGGCACCACGACCACCGAGGTGGCGCGGGCCCTGGCCGGGCGCCCGGACCTGGCCTCCGGCTCCCCCGCGCTGACGGTGGTGACCAACGCCCTCAACATCGCGGGCGAGTTGGTGATCCGGCCGCAGTTCAAGATCGTGCTGACCGGCGGGGTGGCCCGCCCGCAGTCGTACGAGCTGACGGGCCCCCTCGCCGAGCAGGTGCTCGGGCAGCTCGCGGTGGACACGGCGGTGCTCGGCGTCGACGGCTTCGATCCGGCGGACGGGGCGGCGACCCGGCACGAGGACGAGGCCTCGGTGAACCGCCTGCTGTGCGAGCGGGCCCGCCGGGTGGTGATCGCGGCCGACTCCAGCAAACTGGGCGTGCGCGCCTTCGCCCGTATCTGTGCGACCTCGTCGGTGGACGTCCTGGTGACGGACACGGGCCTGACGGCCGAGGTCGCCGAGGAATTCGCGGCGGCGGGCGTGGAGGTCATGCGGGTATGAACGACACGACGGGCGTCGATCCCCTCCGCTTCACCGTCCTCGGCAGCGCCACGCCGTATCCGAGTGCGGACAACCCCTGTTCCGGCTACCTGGTGTCCGGCGGCGGCACGCGGATCTGGATGGACGCCGGCAGCGGGACGCTGGGGCCGCTGCAGCGGTACGTCGGGCTGGGCGAGCTGGACGCGGTCTGGATCTCGCACCTGCACGCCGACCACAGCGCCGACCTGCTCACGGCGTACTACGGCCTGCTCTTCGCCGACGTCGAACGTGCGGCTCCGCTGCCGCTGTTCGGCCCTCCCGGCATCGCCGACCGGCTGGCCGGGTTCCTCACCAACGGTGCGGCGCGCAGTCCGGTCGAGTCCGCCTTCGCCGTGCACGAGCTGTCCGACGGACACCGGGCGCGGATCGGGGCGCTCACCCTCACCAGCCGGGCGGTGGCCCACGGCATGCCCGCCTTCGCCGTGCGCGTCGAGGCCGGCGGTCACGCGTTGGTCTACTCCGGGGACACGGCGCCCTGCCCCGCGCTGACGGCCCTCGCCGAGGGGTGCGACGTACTGCTCTGCGAGGCCGAGAGCGCGCGGCGCCCGGCACCGGACGAAGCCGAACACCTACACCACACGCCCGAGGAGGCCGGGCGGACGGCGGCGGCCGCGCGCGCCGGACGGCTGGTCGTCACCCACGTGGGCCGCGGCCTCACCCCGGAGGAGGCGGTGGCCCGCGCCTCCGCGCACTACGGCGGGCCCGTCGGCCACGCCGCGCCCGGTGCCGTCTTCCCGGTCGGCTGACCGGGCAGGATCCGGCGCCCGGGCTCCGGGCGCCGCCGTTCAGGCGCCGCCGTTCAGTGCGCCGGCAGCCGCTCCGACTCCCGGACCAGGGCGGCCAGGACGGGGGCGATGAGCGGGTGGGTCTCGCCGCCGCGGCGGGTCGCGGCGAAGACCCGCCGGGTGGCGGCCGGGCCGGCCACCGGACGGACCTGGACCTCCTTGAGGTCCATGCCCCGCAGCGCCGAGCGCGGTACGAGGGCCACCCCGGCCCCCGCGCCCACCAGCGCCGTCACCGCCCGGAAGTCGTCCGAGGAGTGGACGAACCGGGGCTGGAACCCGGCCAGTTCGCACGCCAGCAGCGTCACGTCGTGGCACGGATTGCCGGGGTACTGGCCCACCCAGTCCGATTCGGACAGGTCCGCCAGCGACACCGCGGGCAGGTCGGCGAGCGGGTGCCCCGAGGGCAGCACCGCGTCGAAGGGCTCCGCGTACAGCGGCAGGACCGACAGCCGGGCGTCGTCCGCGCCCGGCCCGCCCCGGTACTCGACCGCCAGGGCGACATCGGCCTCGCCGTCGAGCAGCAGCGGCAGGCTCTGGTCGCCCTCCGCGTCCCGGACCCGCAGCCGGATCCCCGGGTGGTCCAGCGCGAGCCGGGCGATGGCCGGAGCCAGTACCTCGGCGATTCCGGTGGCGAAGGCGGCCACCGTGACCTCGCCGGCCGAGCCGCCTGCGTACGCCGCGAGTTCGGCCTCCGCGCGCTCCAGCTGCGCCAGCACCTCGTGGGCGTGGCCGAGCAGGATCTCACCGGCCGCCGTGAGCCGTACACCCCTGCCGCTGCGGGTGAGCAGCGCGTGGCCCGTCTCCTGTTCCAGCGCCGCGAGCTGCTGGGAGACGGCCGAGGGGGTGAGGTACAGGGCTGCGGCCGCGGCGGTCACCGTACGGTGGTCCGCCACGGCCCGCAGGATGCGCAGCCGGCGGGGGTCGATCACCCCGCCATTGTCTCAGGATGCGGAGGTCACTCAGGCCCCGCTGGTCGCGAGCGCCGCACGGGCCTCCACGAACGCCGCCACCGCGCGCTCCACGTCGGCCGTCGAGTGGGCCGCCGAGAGCTGGACGCGGATGCGCGCCGCGCCCATCGGTACCACCGGGTAGGAGAAGCCGATCACGTAGACGCCGCGCTCCAGCAGCAGCTCCGCCATCCTGGCCGCCTCCGCCGCGTCGCCGATCATCACCGGGGCGATGGCGTGGTCGCCGGGCAGGATCTCGAATCCGGCCTCGGTCATCTTCGTACGGAAGAGCGCGGTGTTGGCGGCGAGGTGCTCGCGCAGGTCGCCGGCCGACTCCAGCAGGTCGAGGACCTTGAGGGAGGCCGCCGCGATGACGGGGGCGAGGGAGTTGGAGAAGAGGTACGGGCGCGAGCGCTGGCGCAGCAGCTCGACGATCTCGGCGCGCGCCGCGACGTAGCCGCCGGAGGCGCCGCCGAGGGCCTTGCCGAGGGTGCCGGTGATGATGTCGACGCGGTCCATGACCCCGTGCAGTTCGGGGGTGCCGCGGCCGCCGGGGCCGACGAAGCCGACGGCGTGCGAGTCGTCGACCATGACCATGGCGTCGTAGCGCTCGGCCAGGTCGCAGATCTCCGCGAGGGGGGCGACGTAGCCGTCCATGGAGAAGACGCCGTCGGTGACGATCAGCTTGCGGCGCGCGCCGCCCTCGGTGGCCTCCTTGAGCCGGGTCTCCAGCTCCGCCATGTCGCGGTTGGCGTAGCGGAAGCGGCGGGCCTTGGAGAGGCGGATGCCGTCGATGATCGAGGCGTGGTTGAGGGCGTCGGAGATGACCGCGTCCTCGGCGCCGAGGAGGGTCTCGAAGACACCGCCGTTGGCGTCGAAGCAGGAGGAGTAGAGGATCGTGTCCTCCTGGCCGAGGAAGGCCGACAGGCGTGCCTCCAGCTCCTTGTGCACCTCCTGCGTGCCGCAGATGAAGCGGACGGACGCCATGCCGTAGCCCCAGCGGTCCAGCGCGTCCTTCGCCGCGGCGACGACCTCGGGGTGGTCGGCCAGCCCCAGGTAGTTGTTGGCGCAGAAGTTGAGGACCTCTCCCGGGGCGCCGCCCGCGGTCACGGCGACCGCGGCGTTCTGCGGGGTGCCGATGACGCGCTCGGGCTTGTGCAGGCCGGCGGCGCGGATCTCGTCGAGGGTGGCGCGCAGGTCCTCGCGGACGGACTCGAACATGGTGCGGTTCTCCTTGTGCGGTGCGCCGTCCGGCGGAGCGGAGGCAGACGGGAGGGGGCCGGGCCCCGCGGAGGGGGGAGGGTGTGCGGAGCCCGGCCGGAGGGAGATGGTCCAGTAGGGGGAGGGCGGTTACGCCGTCCAGTCCAGGATGATCTTGCCGCTGCGGGCGGTCGCGGCCTCGTCGAACGCGGCCTCGAAGTCGCGGTGCGAGTAGCGGCCGGTGATGACCGGGCTGAGGTCGAGCCCGCCCTCCAGCAGCACCTGCATCGCGTACCAGGTCTCGAACATCTCGCGGCCGTAGATGCCCTTGATCGTGATCATCGAGGTGACGACCTTGGCCCAGTCCACCGGGAACTCCTGTGCGGGCAGGCCCAGCATCGCGATCCGGCCGCCGTGCGTCATGTTGTCGATCATGTCGCGCATCGCCTCGGCGCGGCCGGACATCTCCAGGCCGATGTCGAAGCCCTCGCGCAGGCCGAGCTGCGCCTGCGCGGCGGCGATGGAGGACTCGGCGACGTTCACCGCGAGCGTGGCGCCCGCCTTGCGGGCGATCTCCAGCCGCTCGGGGCTGACGTCGGTGATGACCACGTTGCGGGCGCCGGCGTGCCGGGCGACGGCCGCCGCCATGATCCCGATCGGGCCGGCGCCGGTGATCAGTACGTCCTCGCCGACCAGCGGGAAGGACAGCGCGGTGTGCACGGCGTTGCCGAACGGGTCGAAGATCGCCGCCACGTCCAGGTCCACCGCGGTCCGGTGCACCCACACGTTCTGCGCGGGCAGGACCACGTACTCGGCGAAGGCGCCGTCGCGGCCGACCCCGAGTCCGATCGTGCTGCGGCACAGGTGGCGGCGCCCGGCCAGGCAGTTGCGGCACTTGCCGCACACGAGGTGGCCCTCGCCGCTGACCAGCGCGCCGATCTCGATGTCGCGGACGTCCGCGCCGAGCGCGGCGACCTCGCCGACGAACTCGTGGCCGAGGACGAGCGGGGTCTTGACGGCGCCCTGCGCCCAGCCGTCCCAGGCACGGATGTGCAGGTCGGTTCCGCAGATGCCGGTGCGCAGCACCTTGATCAGCACGTCGCCGGGGCCGTACTCGGGTTCGGGGACGTCCATGAGCCACAGACCGGGCTCGGCCTTGTGCTTGACGAGTGCCTTCATGGGGGTGGCTCCAGGCATGCGGAAGGGGGCGCCGCGAGCGCGGGGGCGCGGACGGCGTCGGTGAACGGAACCAATCTGCCGAGCGGCGCGGTGATCAGTCCATCGAGACTTTCTTAAGCGGGCCGACAGCCCAGCTTCACGCCTATGCTCCTCACGTGACGGGGCAGGGGCAGGGGCCCGGGCCGGCGACGGCTCGGGGAAAAGGGGAGGTGAGGGGCGTGCCGAGTCTGCGCAGCAGGGCGCTGTCGGTGGCGCTGATCGCGGCGGGACGGCGAAGACGGTTCGCGAGCGCCGAGGCGGTACGGACCCGGGTGGCCCAGTCCGCCCGCAGGCCCGCTTCCCATCTGCCGCCGCGCGGGCTGGGCCGGGTCGCGGACATCTCGCGGACCTTCGTCGGGGCCTGGCCGGTGTACGACGTCTCCCCGCGCGGGACCGAGCCGGTGGCCCGGGTCCTGTACGTGCACGGCGGCGCCTACGTCAGCGAGCTGGTCCGCCCGCACTGGGCGATGGTCCGGACCCTGGTCACACAGGCGCGGGCGCGGGTCGTCGTACCGGCGTACATCCTGGCGCCCCGCGGGACGGCCGACCGGACGGTCCCGGTCGCCACCGACCTGCTCAGCGGTCTGATCGCGAGCGGCGGCGCGGGCGGGACGGTGCTCATCGGGGACTCCGCCGGGGCCGGGCTGGCGCTGGCCGCCGCCCAGCGGCTGCGCGAGCGCACCGGGGCGCAGCCCTCCCGGATCGTGCTGATCTCGCCGTGGCTGGACGTCACCGTGAGCCATCCGGACCAGGCGGGCATCGAGGCGGACGATCCGATGCTGGCGCTTGCGGGGCTGCGGGAGGCCGGGCGCCTGTACGCCGGGACCCTGGCCGCCGACGATCCCCGGGTGAGCCCGCTGCACGGGTCCTTCGAGGGGCTGGCGCCGCTGACGGTGTTCACCGGGACCCGGGACGTGCTGACCACGGACAGCAGGGAACTGGTGCGCCGGGCGCGCGCGGCGGGGGTGGAGGTGGAGTTCCACGAGGAGGCGGGGCTGCCGCACGCCTACCCGCTGCTGCCGCTGCCGGAGGGTCGGGCGGCGCGCGACCGGATCGTCGAGCTGATCCGGTCGGCGGCGGAGCTGTGACACCGGCACCACCCCCTAGGCCACGCAGGTCATCAGCGAGCTGATCGGCCAGGCGCGGTACGCCGTCCAGTACGCCTCGTCGCGTACGTGGTCGGCGGGCGGGGTCCGGTTCGGCTGCCAGCCGACGGTGCTGAAGCCCGCCTCGACGGCGGCTTCGGCGAGGTCGGCGTGGGACCACTCGCGGAATTCGAAGGGCACGGGCGGGTCGGTCAGGAAGTGCGCCTTCAGCAGGGGCGCGTCGCCGCTCCGGACCCGGTCGAGGATGCGGACCCCGTACGGCGACCAGTCCACGCGCGGGAACGCGCCGGCGTTCGGCACGATGGCGAGCAGGCGTCCGCCGGCGCGCAGGCTGGCGCGGACCGACCGGAACACCGCGTGCAGCTCCTGGCGGTCGGGCGTGTGGTGGAAGGGGTAGAGGGCGGTGGCGAGGTCGAAGGGGCCGAGGTCGGGAAGGCCGGCGGGGTCGGCGACGTGGTACTCGATGTTCTCGGTGGCCGGCCGGTCCTGCACCGCCTCGTGCTCCCGGGCCAGCTTGATCATCTCCTCCGAGATGTCCACACCGACGGTCCGCCGGGCGCCGCCGCGTGCCAGCAGCCGGGTGTTGAAGCCGTATCCGCAGGCCAGGTCGAGGGCGTCCAGCCCGCGTACCCCGCCGAGCGCGTCGATGGCTCCGTGCAGCGTGTAGGTGTCGGCCGCCGAGAAGGCGGCGGTGGTCCGGGACTCCGCGTAGCGCTCGTCGATGGTGTCGTACTGGAACCGCATGCTCTGCCTTCCGGTGGCCTGCCGGTGGGGTGGGGTGGGACGCGTGCGTATCGTGCCCCGCGGCGCGTCCGGGGTAAGGGCCGTACACCCGTCCGTCCCCCGGACGAGGGATGCGGTCGGCCTATCGCCGCCGCTCGGCGGGGCCTTCGCGTACGGAACGCGGGGCGGGCGCCGGCGCCTCCGTCGACGCGTCCGTCGGCATGTCCGTCGCCGCGTCCCCCGGCACCAGTTCGCGCGTGCAGGTGCGCAGCCAGGCGTGCGCCGGGTCCGCGTCGTGGCGCGGGTGCCATGCCATGCCGAAGGGCAGCGTCGGCAGATCGAGCGGGATCTCGAAGGTCTCCAGGTCCAGCGCGGCGGCGAGCGGTACGGCCTGGGTGGTGACCAGTCCGACGAGGTCGCTCTCGCGCAGGACGAACAGCGAGGTGGGGAAGGTGCCCACGCTGCCCACCACCCGCCGGGACAGGCCCTGTTCGGCCAGGGCGGTGTCCACCGGGCCTTGCAGACGGCCGCGCCGGGAGGCGATCAGGTGCTCGGCGGCGGCGAACCGGCGCGCGGTGATCCGGCCGCGGAGCAGCGGGTGGCCGCGCCGGACCACGGCCAGCATCCGCTCGTCGGCGAGGTGCTCGACGCGCACTTCCGGGGAACGCGTGTCGACGACGCCGAGTTCCAGGTCGGCGACGCCCTCGCGCAGCGCCGGGACGTCCACGTGGCTCTCCCCCAGGAAGCGCAGCCGCACCCCCGGCGCCTCACGGGTCACCCGGGTGAGGAGGGTGGCTCCGTAGACGGCGGTGAAGGCGTCGTTCGCCAGCACGGTGAAGGTGCGGGCGAGGGTGGACAGGTCCACCTGGCCGCCGGTGAGGAAGAGGGCGCGTGCCCGTTCCACGACGGCCCTGACCTCGCCCTGGACGGCGAGGGCGTGCGGGGTGGGCACCATGGTCCGCCCGGCCCGGACCAGGACGGGGTCGCCGAGGGTCTTGCGGATCCGGCCGAGGGTGCGGCTCATCGCGGGCTCGGAGAGGTGCAGCCGGGCCGCCGCCCGGGACACGCTCGACTCCTCCAGGAGGACGTCCAGGGCGACGAGGAGATTCAGGTCCGGACCGGATCCGGTTCCGGCTCGGGTTCCGGATTGCGTCACACGCATTCATCCCTTGCAGAACTTGCACTGGAAAGCAGGTCGCCCCAACTCTACGGTGAAGCAGGGGCCTTGAACCCCTCGCCCTCTCTTCCCCTTCTTCCCCCCTCTCGCCACCGACTCCTAGGAGGAGCCGTGCTCCGCCCTGCCCTGAAACGGGATCCCGCCGCGCCCCCCGCGCCCGCTCCGACCGCCCTCACCCGGCCCGCCCTGCTCGTCCTGTGCGCCTGCGTCCTGGTCGCCCAGGGCATGGTCGCCGCCGTCAACCTGCTCATCCCGCAGCTCGCCGCGTCCGCCCTGCGTCCGAGCCCGGGCGAGCTGCTGTGGGCGGTCGACGCGTACGTCATCGTCTTCGCCGCACTGCTGATCCCGGCCGGGGCCCTCGGCGACCGGTACGGACGCAAGGGCGCCCTGCTGGCCGGGCTAGGGCTGTTCGCCGCGGGCGGGGCCCTCAGCGCCCTAGCGCAGACCCCGGCCGTGCTGATCGCAGGCCGGGGCCTGTGCGGAGCCGGCGCGGCCCTGATCATGCCCGCCACCATGTCCGTCCTGGTCCATCTGAGCCCGCCCGAGCAGCGCGGCCGGGCCCTGGCCACCTGGACGCTGGCCGCGGGCCTCGGGGGCCTGGCGGGCAATGTCGGCGGCGGCCTGGCCGGGGAGTTCCTGACCTGGCGGGCCCTGTTCTGGGCCGTCGTCCCGCTCGGCGCGCTGCTCGCGCTCGCGGTCGCCCGTACGGTCCCCCGTACGCCCTCGCGGCCCGACGCGGCCGTCGACCCCGTCGGCGCGGCGCTGCTCGCGGGAGCGCTGCTCGCGGTGGTCTACGGGATCATCGAGGGGCCCGCGTACGGCTGGGCCTCGGTGCGTGTGCTGACCGCCTTCGCCGCCGGCGCGGGGCTCCTCGCGGCCTTCACCGGCCACGCCCTGCGCGCCGCCCGCCCGCTGCTCGACCCGCGGATCTTCGCCTCGCGCAAGCTGCGCGCCGGGGCGCTGGGCATCGGCACCGCCTTCTTCGGGCTCTTCGCCCTGTTCGTCGTCAACGCCCAGTACCTCCAGTACGCGAAGGGCTTCTCCCCCGCCGAGACCGGCCTCGCGATCGTCCCGCTGACCGTCGGCATGGCCCTGGTGCCCCGGTTCGGCGCCCGGCTCCAGGAGCGGACGGGCCCCCGGCTGCCGGTCGGCGCCGGGCTCGGCCTGATCGGTGCGGGGCTGCTGCTGGTCTCCACCGCCGGCGCGGGCACCCCGTACGCCCTGTACGCGCTCTACCTGCTGGTGCTGTCCGTCGGCACCGGGCTGTGCGCGCCCTCCCTGACCCTGACGGTGGTCGCCGAGCTGCCGCCGCACCAGGCCGGGCTGGGCTCCGGGCTGAACACGGCGGCCCGGGAGATCGGCGCCGCCCTCGGGGTGGCGGTGGTCGGCACGGTGCTGGCCTCCCGGTTCCACGGGAACCCGACGGATCCGGCGCAGGTCGCCGCGTTCACCGACGCGATGGGGGTCGCGCTGCGCACGGTGGCCGTGGTGCTGCTGCTCGCGTCGGCCGCGGTGGTGGCCGGGTACCGGAACGCCGGGCGGGACCGGGCCGGGCGTCCGGGTGCGGGCACCACCGCCGAAGGCGCATGCTGACGGTGTGACGGCGAGACCGGACAGTGGCGGCCCCGCCCCCGATGCCACGGCCCAGGTGCTCGCCAGGGCCTCCGTCGACGCGGTGGCGGCCGTAGGCGGGTACGCGGGCGGGGTGTACCTGCGCTCCGGCACCGAGGGGCTGCTCCGGATGGCCGTGGTCACGGGGCTCCCGGGGCGGCTGTTCCGGCCCTGGTGGCGGATGCACGTGAACCGGCCCTACCCCGTGGCCGAGGCCTACCGCTCCGGGCAGTCCGTGCACCTGCCCGACGTGGAAACGGCCATGCGGCGCTTTCCCCAGCTGATGGCGGGGCTGCCGTTCCCCTTCGGCTCGCTGTACGAGCCGGTGACGGCCGGGACCGAGCGGTTCGGCGTACTGCTGGTCCTGCGTGAGCCGACTCCCGGGGTCCCGGTCGGGGCGGTGGACCGCGAGCGGCTGCGCGAGGCCGCGGACCGGCTGGCCCAGGAGCTCGCGGCGCTGACGGCGGCCGGGGCGCCGGTGATCTGGGACGGCGACCCGCTGCTCGTACGGCCGCCCGGACCGGCCGCGGGCGGCGCCGCCGAGCCGGGCGCGCGCGAGGCCGTGGACCGGCTCGACCAGGCCCTGCTGTCCGTGGACCGGCAGGGAAGGATCGGCTTCGTCAACACCGCCGCCGAGGACCTGCTCGGCCTCGGTGGGCCGGAGCTGCGCGGACAGGTGCTGTGGGAGGCGCTGCCCTGGCTCGGGCATCCCGCGTACGAGGACCACTTCCGTGCCGTGTTCATGTCCATCGAGCCGGTGCACTTCCCGGCCCGGCGCGGCCGGCACCCGCCCGGCGAGTGGCTGTCGGTGGACCTGTACCCGAGCTCCGACGGGGTCACCGTGACGATCGGCGCCACCGAGAGGCCCGCCTACGCGCCCACGTCGATGGTCCAGCCGGGCGCGGGGCTCGGCTCGCCCGCCGACCGGGCCGCCGCGCTGTACCGGCCGGTGGCCCTCGCCATCGCGCTGACCGAGGCGGTCACGGCCCGCCAGGTGTCGGCGGTGGTCACCGACGAGCTGCTGCCGGCCTTCGGCGGCCGCCAGCTGGCGATCTACCTGCTGGACGAGCGGCATCTCCACCTCGCGTGGGAGACCGGTTTCCCCAAGGGCTTCCTGAACCGGTTCGACGGGGTCTCGCTCGATGTGCGGCTGCCGGGCGTGGAGACGCTGACCACGGGCCGGCCGCTGTTCTTCGAGTCGATGGAACACCTGGCCGCCGCCTATCCCGGCATCCCGCTGGACGCCCATACCGGCGCCCGCGCGTTCCTGCCGCTGATCGCCTCCGGCCGCCCCGTCGGCTCGTGCATCCTCGGCTTCGACACGCCCCGCGGATTCAGCCCGGAGGAGCGTACGGTGCTGACCGCTCTGGCCGGGCTGATCGCGCAGGCCCTGGAACGGGCGCGGCGCTACGACAGCGAGGCGGCGCTCGCCCGGGGACTCCAGGCGGCCCTGCTGCCGCACCGGCTACCGGTGCACGAGCACGTGGACACGGTGGGCCGCTACCTCCCCGGCACCCAGGGCATGGACGTGGGCGGTGACTGGTACGACGTCATCGAGACCGGCGGCGGGCGGCTGGCCCTGATCATCGGGGACGTCCAGGGCCACGGTGTGGCGGCCGCGGCGACCATGGGCCAACTCCGCAGCGCTGTACGGGCCTTCGCGCTGACCGGCAGCACCCCGGACCAGGTGGTGCGCGGCACGAACCGGCTGCTCAGCGACTTGGACCCGGGCCAGTTCGCCAGCTGCTGCTACGTGGTGCTCGACCCGGCGTCGGGCTCCGCCCAGGCCGTCCGGGCCGGGCACCCCCAGCCGCTGCTGCGCCACCCCGACGGGCGGACCGAGGTACTGGACCTGGCGGGCGGGCTGGTGCTCGGCATCGACCCGGAGGCCGCGTACCCGGTCACCGAACTACGGCTGGCGGTCGGCTCGGTGCTCGCCCTGTACACGGACGGGCTGGTGGAGAAGCCGGGCATCGACATCGACATCGGGGTGGAAGCGCTGCGGGCGGCGCTGGCCGCGACCGGTCCCGGCCCGCTGACCGAGACGGCCGACCGGCTGATCAGCGAGGCGGGCACCGCCGCGGACCGGCCGGACGACATCGCCCTGCTGCTGGCGTCCCGCACGGGCGGGGCCGCGTAGGGCCGCTCGCGTCCCGCGGTGGCGCGCCGCTACCGCGGGCGCCGGCCGGCCGCCAGGGTGAAGGAGTGGCCCGCCGGGTCGCTGAAGAGGCGGGCGTCGCGGGGGCCTTCGCCGGTGGCGGGCGACAGCGGGCGGGCGCCGAGCGAGACGGCTTCCCGCTCGGCCTCGTCCAGATCCGCGGCGGCGACCAGGATGCGCAGGTGTGCCTGCTGGGAGTCCTCGGGGCGCGGCCAGCTCGGTGGTGCGTAGCCGTGGTCCCGGTGCACGGCCAGGTGTACGCCGGCCCCGCCGACGACCTCGACCGTGTCGGGCCCCTCCCCCGGCCGGACCTCCGCGCCGAGCAGGTCGGCGTAGAACAGGGCCAGCGACTCCGGCTCGGCGCAGTCCAGTACGAGAACGCTCGTCTTCGCGACAGTCATGGACCGCGGATACCCGCGGACTCCGCCCGTACGCCCGCCCGTACGCACGGCCCGCACTCCGCCTCCGGCGTTGTCAGTGGGACTTGGTAGAACTGCTGTCGCACCGTCCGCCCGTCCGAGCGGACCGTTCACCACCAGGAGCAGCGCATGAGCCAGGTCGCACACCTCAAGGAGCTGGGCGGGCTGCCCGCCTTCGACTTCCCGGCCACGGACGAGGAGCGGGAGCTGCCCGAGGCCGGCGCCGTGGCCTGGCGGGTGCGGGCGGACGAGCACAACACCGGGGAGACCTGGAGCGAGGCCTACGCGCGCTTCACGGCCGCCGTCGACACCCGGCAGGTCCGCGCGCTGATCGTGGGCGTCTGGGAGGAGACCTACGAGATCTCCAGCGCCGCCATCGTGTCCACCCTCGCGGGGGCCGCCGCCGACTTCCCGGACCTGCGGTCCCTCTTCCTCGGCGACATCGAGGGCGAGGAGTCGGAAATATCGTGGATCCAGCAGGGGGACGTCACCCCGCTGCTCGAAGCCTTCCCGGCGCTGCGCGAGTTCGGGGTGCGCGGCGGTGAGGGGCTGGTCCTCGCGCCGGTCAAGCACCCGGAGCTGCGGCGGCTGGTGGTGGAGACGGGCGGGCTGCCCCGGGAGGTGGTGCGGGGCATCGCCGCGAGCGACCTGCCCGCCCTGGAGGTCCTCGACCTGTGGCTCGGCACGTCCGAGTACGGCGCGGACACCGAGCCGGAGGACCTGGAGCCGATCCTGTCGGGCGCGCGGCTGCCGGCCCTGCGCCATCTCGCCCTGCGCAACAGCGAGATCCAGGACGCGGTCGCCGTCGCCGTGGCGGGCGCGCCGGTGGTGGCCCGGCTGGAGACCCTGGACCTGTCCATGGGCATCCTCACCGACGAGGGCGCGGCCGCCCTGCTCGCGGGCCGGCCGCTCACCCACCTGAAGCGCCTCGACCTGGACCACCACTTCATCGGCGTGGAGCTCCAGGAGCGGCTGCGCGCGGCTCTGGAGCCGCACGGCGTGGAGCTCGCCCTCGCCCCGGGCGAGGAAGACGAGTACGACGGGGAGATCTACCGGTACGTCGCGGTGTCGGAGTGACCCGACCGTCCCTCGCGGTCGTCGGCATTCCGGGCGGCCGCCGTGTGGCGCTCTTCCAGGACGCCGTCCGCGCCGCCGGACTTCCGGCCGCCCGGGTGGTGCCGTGGCGGGAGGTGCTGACCGGCGGGGCCCGGTTCGGGCCGGGCGAGACCGTACGGATCGACTCTCCGGGCGAGGATCCGGAGGTCGACCGGCTGCTGCGGGGGACGTCCGACCCCACCCGGGTGGAGGGGACCGGCCGCTGGTACCGCCGGTTCACCGGGGCCGTGGAGGCGCTGGCCGCCGAGGTCGCGGCGGCCGGCGGACGGCTGCTCACCACCCCGGGGGACCTGGCCGTGCTGTTCGACAAACGGCTGACCCACCACGCCCTGGAGACGGCGGGAGTCCCGGTGCCGGCCTCGCCGACCTCCGGCCCCGCCGCGGCCCCGGTGCGCGGCTGGGCGGACGTACGGGAGGTGCTCGCGCGGCCCGGGCTGCGCCGGGTCTTCGTGAAGCTCGCCCACGGCTCCTCGGCCTCCGGCGTCCTCGCCCTCGAATCCGGGGCGGGCGGCCGCATCCGGGCGACCACCTCGGTGGAGCGGTCCGCCTCCGGCGGGCTGCACAACTCGCTGCGGGTGCGCCGGTACGAGGACGAGCGCGCGGTCGGCGCGATCGTCGACGCGCTCGCCCCCGACGGCCTGCACATCGAGCGCTGGCTGCCGAAGGCCTCGCAGGACGGCCGCCCGGCCGATCTGCGGGTCGTGGTCGTCGGCGGCCGGGCCACGCACGCGGTGGTCCGCACCGCGTCCGGGCCGATGACCAACCTCCATCTCGGCGGCGCCCGCGGCGACCTCGACGCCGCCGTCGCCGCCGTGACGGCGGCGGGCGGCAGCTGGACCGAGGACGCGCTCGCCGTCTGCGAGCGCGCGGCGGCCGCCTTCCCCGGCACCCTGTGCGTGGGCGTGGACCTGCTCCCGGCCATCGGCTGGCGGCGGTTCGCCGTCGGCGAGGTCAACGCCTTCGGGGATCTGCTGCCCCACCTCACCGGGCTGCCCGGCTCGCCCGCGGCGGGCCTCGACACCTACGCGGCCCAACTGGCCGCCGTACACGCATCCGCACGACAGGAACACCATGCACCCGTCCCCGCCCGCCCCTGACATGAACGAGGTCGTCGGCCGCGACGACCTGCTGCTCGTCACCCTCGACACCCTGCGCTTCGACGTCGCCGCCCGCCTGGCGGCCGAGGGCCGGATCCCGCACCTCGCGGCGCACCTGCCCGGCGGCGTCTGGGAGCGGCGGCACGCGCCCGGGAGTTTCACCTACGCCTCGCACCAGGCGATGTTCGCCGGTTTCCTCCCGACGCCCGCCGGGCCCGGGCCGCACCCGCGGCTGTTCGCCGCCCGGTTCGCGGGCAGTGAGACCACGGCCGGGCGCACCTGGGTGTTCGACACCCCGGACCTGGTCTCGGGACTGGCCGGGGCCGGGTACCGGACGGTGTGCGTGGGCGGGGTCGGCTTCTTCAACAAACAGGCCGCGCTGGGCTCCGTACTGCCGGGGATGTTCCAGGAGAGCCACTGGGAGCCGGAGTTCGGGGTGCCGTCGCCGACGTCCTTCGAGGCACAGGTGGCCTGCGCGGAGCGGGTGGTGGCCGGACTGCCGCGGGACCGGCGGCTGTTCCTGTTCGTGAACGTGTCGGCACTGCACCAGCCCAACTGGTTCCACCTGGCGGGCGCCACGGCGGAAGCCGGGGACTCGTGGGAGACGCACGCGGCCGCGCTGGAGTACGTGGACCGGCACATCGGCCGGCTGTTCGACGCGATGAGCGCGCGGCGCCGCTGCTTCGCGATCGTCTGCTCCGACCACGGCACGACCTACGGCGACGACGGGTACACCGGGCACCGGCTGGCCCACGAGGCGGTCTGGACGGTCCCGTACGCGCAGTTCTTCCTGGAGCCGAAGGAGGCCGTGCGATGAGTGCCTCCCCCACCCCGTACGAGAGTTACGTGTACGCGTACCCGCACAAGACGGCGTACCGCGCGCTGACCGGGCGGCCCGCGCTGCGCGAGCTGTGGGCGGAGCAGCCCAAGCACGCGCTCTCCCTCTACCTGCACATCCCGTTCTGCGAGGTCCGCTGCGGGTTCTGCAACCTCTTCACCCGGATCGGCGCCCCCGAGGGGCTGACCACGGCGTACCTCGACGCGCTGGAGCGGCAGGCGACGGCGGTCCGCGAGGCGCTCGGCCCGGACGAGCCGGTGCGGTACGCGGCGGCCGCCTTCGGCGGCGGGACCCCCACCTTCCTGACCGCGTCCGAGCTGGAACGGCTCTGCGACATCGCGGAGAAGAGCGCGGGCGCCGACCTGCGGGCGGTCCCGCTGTCGGTGGAGGCCTCGCCCTCCACCGCCACCGCGGACCGCCTCGCCGTCCTCGCCGACCGGGGCACGACGCGGCTGAGCCTGGGCGTGCAGAGCTTCGTGGCCGAGGAGGCGCGTACGGCGGTCCGGCCGCAGAAGCGCGCGGAGGTGGAGGCGGCCCTGTCCCGGATCCGGGACGCGGCGATCCCGGTCCTGAACATCGACCTGATCTACGGGATCGACGGCCAGACCGAGGACAGCTGGCGGTACTCGCTCGACGCGGCGCTGGCCTGGGAACCGGAGGAGCTGTACCTGTATCCGCTGTACGTGCGGCCCCTGACGGGCCTGGGGCGCCGGTCGGACGAGCCCACGGCGGAATGGGACGCACAGCGGCTGCGGCTCTACCGGGCCGGCCGGGACCATCTGCTGGCCGCCGGGTACGAGCAGGTGTCGATGCGGATGTTCCGCCGCCCCGGGGCCCCGGCGGCGGGCGCCGACGACTACGCCTGCCAGACGGACGGCATGGTGGGTCTGGGCTGCGGGGCCCGCTCGTACACCGCCGAGCTGCACTACTCCTTCGACTACGCGGTGGACATGCGGGAGATACGGGGCATCGTCGACGACTACGTGGGGCGGTCCAAGGCCGACTTCGCGCGCGCGGAGTACGGCCGGTGGATCGACGCCGACGAGGCGCGGCGGCGTCACCTGCTCCAGTCCCTGCTGCAGGCCGAGGGCATGGCGGTGGCGCAGTACCGGGAGCGGTTCGGCAGCGGCCCGTGGGAGGACTTCCCGGCGGAACTGGCGGTCTTCGCGGAGCGCGGCTGGCTCGCGGAGACCCCGGGCCTGATGCGCCTCACCCCGGAGGGCCTGGCGCATTCGGACGCGGTGGGTCCGGCGCTGTTCTCGGCGGAGGTACGGGCCGCGATGGCCGCGTACGAGCGCAAGTGACGGGCCCGGGGGCCGTGTCACCGGCCATGGACCTGACGCTCCTCTACCGGGGTCCGCTGGCGTCCTGCGACTACGACTGCCCGTACTGCCCGTTCGCCAAGCGGCGGGACAGCCGGGCGCAGCTGACCGCGGACCGCGCGGCGCTGGAACGGTTCGCCGCCTGGGCGGCCGGGAACACGGCCGACCGTCTGTCGGTGCTCTTCACCCCGTGGGGCGAGGGCCTGGTCCGCTCCTGGTACCGGCGCGCGCTGGTGGAGCTGTCCCACCTGCCGCACATCCGCCGGGTCGCGATCCAGACCAACCTGAGCTGCCGCGTCGAGTGGACCGCCGAGGCCGATCCGGACACGCTCGCGCTGTGGTGCACGTACCACCCGGGGCAGACCCCGTACGACCGCTTCCTCGGCCGGTGCCGGGAGCTGGCGGCCGGCGGGATCCGGTTCAGCGTGGGCGTGGTCGGGCTGCCGGAGCACCTCGCGGAGGCCCGGCGGCTGCGCGCGGAGCTCCCGGCGGAGGTGTACCTGTGGGTGAACGCGGCGGAGGGCCGTACGTACACCGACGCGGAGGCCGCCGACTGGTCGGCGCTGGACCCGCTCTTCGCGTACAGCCGCCACCCGCACCGCTCGGCGGGGCTGCCCTGCCGCACGGGCGAGTCGGTGATCTCGGTGGACGGCGACGGCACGGTCCGCCGCTGCCATTTCGTGAAGGCGGAGCTGGGCAACCTGTACGACGGCTCGTACCGGGCGGCCCTGCGCCCGCGCGGCTGTCCGCTCACCGTCTGCGACTGCCACATCGGCTACGTCCACCTGGAGACGCTGCCGCTCTACGACGTCTTCGCGGGCGGCGTCCTGGAGCGGATCCCGGCGTCCGGCAAAGCGGAGGGAAATTCTTCGGCGGGGGCGCTGCGGTTCCCGCACCTGCCACTCGTGCAGCGTTAACACGGTCTTTACGCCGCGAACCGGGGAGGGCAGGGCCCCGGACGACGGAATCCGCAGGTGAACAGCTATTGACCTGCGGATCTCGCAGGGATTGCATGTCGGCCCGGGAGCCACGGAACCACTTGCTCACCACCGCCTCGGAGGCGATACCGCTCCCGCGCTCATTCACCGCACCTGCCGATCGGAACCCCGCACCGATGACTGACACGATCAGCGCACCACAGGCCCTCTCCCCCGCCACCGGGCCCGTCCCGCAGAAGCTCAAGCGTTCCATAGGCGTCGTCGGCGGCACGCTGCTCACGCTCTCGTGCGTGACGCCCGCCTCGACCCTCTTCGTCGTCGTGCCCGACCTGTTCTCCAGCCTCGGCACCTGGACCGCCCTCACCATCGCGATCGGCTCGCTGCTCTGCATCGGCGTCGCGTTCTGCTACTCGGAGCTGGGCACCCTCATCCCCAGCGCGGGCGGCGAGTACGCGATGGTCTCCACGCTGGCCGGCCGGCTCGCGGGCTGGCTGGTGTTCGTCCTCTCCCTGCTGGTCGTCATGATCGTGCCGCCCGTGATCGCCATGGGCACCGCCGACTACCTCGCCCCGGTGATCGACATCCCGGCGCCGGTCGCCGGCGGCGGCGTCATGCTGCTCGCCACCCTCGCCGGTCTCCTCGACCTGCGGGCCAACGCCTGGATCACCGGCATCTTCCTCGTCCTCGAGGTCGTCGCCGCCGCCCTGGTCGCCGTACTCGGCTTCGCGCACGGCGAGCGGGGCGCCGACGCGCTGGTGCACGGCGCGGTGGCCGCCGAGGGCGGCGGCACGTCCACCGTCACCGCGATGATGGTCGTCTCCGGGCTCGCCATCGCCCTGTTCATCACCCAGGGGTTCTCGACCGCCGTCTACCTCTCGGAGGAGCTGGAGAACCCGCGGCGCAACGTGGCCCGCACCGTGCTCGCCACGCTCGCCATCTCCACCGCCGTCATCCTGATCCCGGTCATCGCCATCACCATGGGCGCCCCGGACCTGGAGGCGCTCGCCGCGGGCGATCTCGGCGGGATGGTGACCGCCTGGTCCAACTCGGCCGTCGGCACCTTCGTGAGCCTGTGCGTCGCCCTCGCCATCGTCAACGCGGGCATCGTCATGGTCATCCAGAACTCCCGGGTGCTGTTCGCCTCCGCCCGTGACAAGGCCTGGCCCCGGCCCGTCAACAACGCCCTGTCCAAGCTCGGACGCTTCGGCTCGCCGTGGGTGGCCACCCTGGTCGTCGGTGTCCCGGGCGCGGCGATGTGCTTCGTCAACCTCGACACCCTGTACGGGGTCACCGGCGTCTCGGTGACCGGCATGTACCTGCTGGTGGCGGTGGCCGCGCTGTTCAGCCGGCGCGGGGCGCACCGCGACGCCGCCGCCTGGCGGATGCCGCTGTGGCCGGCCGTGCCGGTCGTGCTGATCGCCGTACTCGCGTACATCCTGACCCAGCAGGAGATCCAGTACCTGCTGTGGACGGGCGGGATCACCGCCGCGGCCACCGTGTACTGGGCGCTGTACCTGCGGCCGCGACGCGAGACGCGCTGGCTGGTCAGTATTCCGGAGGACGGCGAGCACGCCGACGCGTAGGCTCCGGCACAACGGGACCGCGCGGTCCCGCAGGGTGCGGGGCTGTGGCAGAGCGGTCCAATGCACCGTCGGCACCGGAGGTCCCCGGTGCCGACGGCTAGCGGCCCGCGGCCGGACCTGGCCGTCGGCCCCGCGGGTTCGAATCCCGTCGGTCCCGCACCCGGATCCTCAACTCCCCGTCGGGATGCCGACGGCCTCGCCCTGGGCCAGGGTGAGCGCGGTGTTGATCAGGCCGACGTGACTGAAGGCCTGGGGGAAGTTGCCGAGTTGCCGCCCGGCGATGGGGTCGTACTCCTCGGCTAGCAGCCCCACGTCGTTGCGTACCGTCAGCAGCCGCTCGAACAGGGTCCGGGCCTCCTTCTCCCGCCCCGTCAGGTACAGGGCGTCGGCCAGCCAGAACGAGCAGGCCAGGAAGGCTCCTTCGTCGCCGGGCAGCCCGTCGACGGAGGGGCCTTCGGTGGTGTAGCGGCGGACCAGGCCGCTGCGGCCGAGTTCCTCGCGGACCGCGTCGACGGTGCCGATGACGCGCGGGTCGTCGGGCGGCAGGAAGCCGACCCGGGGAATCAGCAGGGCCGCCGCGTCGAGCTCGCTGGAGCCGTAGTACTGGGTGAAGGTGCCCCGCTCTGAGTCGTAGCCCTTCTCGCACACGTCGCGGTGCACCTCCTCCCTTATGGCCCGCCAGCGCTCCACGTCGCCGGGCAGGGAGGGATCGCCTTCCAGGGTGCGCACGGCCCGGTCGGCGGCGACCCAGGCCATCACCTTGGAGTGCACGAAGTGGCGGCGCGGGCCGCGCACCTCCCACAACCCCTCGTCGGGCCGGTGCCAGTTGCGCTCCAGGAAGTCGAGCAGCGCGAGCTGGATCTTCCACGCGTGGTGCTCGGAGGCGAGCCCGGAGGACCGCGCCAGGTACAGGGAGTCGATGACCTCGCCGTACACGTCGAGCTGGAGCTGGTCGACGGCCGCGTTGCCCACGCGTACGGGGGCGGAGGAGGCGTAGCCGCGCAGCCACGGCAGCTCGGTCTCGGGGATCCGCCGCTCGCCGGCGATCCCGTACATGATCTGGAGGTCGGCGGGGTCTCCGGCGACCGCGCGCAGCAGCCATGCCCGCCAGGCGCGGGCCTCGTCGTGGAATCCGGTGGCGAGGAGCGAGCCGAGGGTGAGGGTGGAGTCCCGGAGCCAGCAGTAGCGGTAGTCCCAGTTGCGGACCCCGCCGATCTCCTCGGGGAGGGAGGTGGTGGCCGCGGCGAGGATGCCGCCGGTCGGGGCGTAGGTGAGGGCCTTGAGGGTGATCAGGGAGCGGGTGACCGCCTCCCGGTAGGGGCCCTCGTAGCAGCACTGGGAGGTCCATTCCCGCCAGTCGGCGAGGCTCTGTTCCAGCGCCGCGTACGGGTCGACGGGCTCGGGTCGCGGGTCGTGCGAGGCGTGCCAGGTGAGGACGAAGGCGACGCGCTCCCCCGCGGCGACGGTGAACTCGGAGCGGGTGCTGTTGGCCTCCCCCCACGTGTGCACGGGCGGCTCGCTGCGGAACCAGGCGGAGTCGGGCCCGGCGACGGCGACGCGGTGGCCGTCGCTGCGCCGGACCCAGGGGACGACGTGGCCGTAGTCGAAGCGCAGGCGCAGGGTGCTGTGTACGGTCACCTCGCCGGACACGCCTTCGACGATCCGCATCACATCGGGTGAGACGTCGCGTTGCGGCATGAAGTCGATGACCTTGACCGTGCCGTCCTCGGTCTCCCAGTACGACTCCAGCACCATCGAGCCGTCCACGTAGGCACGGCGGGTGCACCGCTCGGCGGCCTCGGCGGAGGCCGGCGCGATGCGCCAGTGGCCGTTCTCCTCGTCGCCGAGGAGCTTGGCGAAACAGGCCCCCGAGTCGAAGCGCGGCAGGCACAGCCAGTCGATGGACCCGTCGCGGCCGACCAGTCCACTGGTCATCAGGTCACCGATGAGTGCGTAGTCTTCGATGGGTTGTGTCATTCGTGCGCTCTTCCCCCGAATGCCCGGGGCCAATCAGCGCAGGCCCCGGACACCCTCGCGCGGCGCCGGACAGGTGCTAGTTGCGTACGAGGAGCAGCGCGCCGGCGAGGACCACGCCGAGGGCGACGGCGAGGGCGCCGTGGGCCAGGCGGTGGCTGCGCAGCACGGGCAGGAAGCGGTCGACGGCGTACCGGCCGGGGCCGGTGAGGGCCAGCGCCGCGGCGCTGGCGGTCAGCAGCAGTTCGTACTCGATGCCCTCGGGGGCGAAGAACGATCCGGCGCCGTGGACGGCGATGGCGTTGATCAGGGTGCCGACGACGGCCGCTCCGGCGAGCGGGGTGAGCAGTCCGACGGCGAGGCCGAGGCCTCCCAGGGTCTCGGTCAGGCCGGCGAGGACGGCCATGGCGTCGCCCGCCGGGTAGCCGCTGGCGGTGAAGAACTGCCCGGTGCCGCTGATGCCGCCGCCCCCGAACCAGCCGAAGAGCTTCTGGGAGCCGTGGGCGGCCATGGTCAGGCCGAGGACGAGGCGCAGGAGCAGCAGGCCGGCGTCGTGGGCCGGTGTCGAGAGTGCCGGGACGGCGGTGGGCTGGGCGGCGGGTGCGGCGGCCTGCGGCTTCGTCGTGGCGACGGAGGGGCTGGTCATCGGGGGAATCCTTCCGGTCGTGCGGCCCGAGAGGGGGGACAGGGCTGCTCAGGGTTGTTCAAATTCGAACCGCAGGCCTCCGACCCTAACCATTGATTCAAATTGGAACAACCCGTGTAGGCTGGAGCCCATGGCTGAGACGAGATGGCTGGACGACCGCGAGATGCGGGCCTGGAGCGGATTCCTGGCCGCCTCGGCCCTGGTGAACCGCCGCCTCGACCAGCAGCTGAAGGACGAATCGGGCCTCTCGCACCCCCAGTACGAGATCCTCGTACGGCTCGCCGCGGCCCCCGGGCACGAGCTGCGGATGACCGAACTGGCCAACGGCCTGATCAACTCCAAGAGCGGACTGACCTACCAGGTCACCCAGATGGAGAAGGCCGGGCTGGTCCGCCGCCGCAGCTGCCCCTCCGACGTGCGCGGCGTCTTCGCCGTCCTCACCGAGGCCGGCCGCGCCCGGCTGGACGAGGCGGCGCCCGGGCACGTGGCCACGGTCCGGGAGATCCTCGTGGACGTCCTGACCCGCGAGCAGCTCGACGCGCTCGCCGACGGACTGGGCGAGGTCGGCCGGCGGCTGCGCGAGCAGGGCGCCTGAGCGGCGATAGACGGACCCACGGAGCGGGTATAGGGGCGAAATGGACGGAAAGATCTGGCTCACGCTCGCCGCGGTCGTCGCGGCCGGCCTCGCGATCGCGGCGGTGGTACTGCTCGTACGGGTCTTCCGGGCGCGGCGACTGCTCCTCGACGCCGGGATCCCGCTGCGCGACAAGGCCTTGTTCTGGGCGGCCGTGATCTACACCGTCTCGCCGGTGGACCTGATCCCGGACCCGGTGTACCTCGACGACATCGGGGTCCTGCTGCTGGCCCTGCGCTCACTGCACGCGGCAGCGGCGGCGGCGACCCGGCCCGCGAAGACCTGACGCGCGAGGCGGTCAGACGTGCCGGGTGAAGGAGTCGAGCGCGCCCGCGTCACGCCCGCGACTCGGGTCACATGACGCCGCGCGGGCGGAACTGGACGCTGATGCGCGGTCCGACGGCCCGCGCCGACTTGGGCACCGCGTGCTCCATCGTCCGCTGGCAGGAGCCGCCCATGACGACGAGGTCGCCGTGGCCGAGGGGCAGCCGCAACAGGGTGGCCCCGCCGTCGCGGGGGCGCAAGGCGAGGTCGCGGGGGTCGCCGACGGAGACGATGGCGACCATGGTGTCCTCGGTGGACGAACGGCCGGTCCGGTCGCCGTGCCAGGCCACGCTGTCGCGGCCGTCGCGGTAGAGGCACAACCCCGCGGTGACGAAAGGCTCCCCGAGCTCCGCGGCGTAGTGCTGCGACAGCGCCTCGCGGGCCTCGGCGAGGGCAGCGTGCGGAAGGTCATCGCCCTCACCGTAGAAGGCGAGCAGGCGGGGCACGTCGACCTCGCGCTCGTACATCTGCCGCCGCTCGGCGCGCCAGGGCACGTCGGCGGCCAGCCGCTCGAAGAGAGCGTCGGATCCGGTCAGCCAGCCGGGGAGGTGGTCGACCCATGCCCCGGCACCGAGCGCGGTACGCCGCAGGCCCGCGAGCGGGCCGAGCCGGATCTCGTCCCCCTGGTCGAAGAGGGAACCCTGAAGGCCCTGGGCTGCGCGCATGACCCCACCCTAACCCCATTCATCGAACATGTGCACGAATATGGGGGGGCTCACCCCCCTACGACGCTGCGCACGTTCTCGACGCTCCCGCAGTCCGCCGCCAGCTGCCGCTCCCGCTCCCGCAGGAACGCGGCTCCCAGCTCGGCCCTGCGCTCGTCCGGAACGTTCTCCCGGGCACCGTTGAGGATCGTCCGCTCCTCCTCGTCGACGTGGTGGGAGACCGCCTTCACCAGGTCCTCCAGCCGCGCGTCCCATTCGTCGGATCCCACCTCGTCCACTTCGAGCAGCGCCAGCAGCGCCTCGTTGCCCTCGGCGTGCTCCTCGATCCCGTGTTCCACCTCCTCGTTGTCGACGTCCCTGAACCGCTTCAGCGCGCCGTACACCTCGGCTTCCTCCGCCTCGCCGTGCGCGATGAGCAGCGCGGAGAACTTCGCGAGCGCGCCGGCCCGGTCCGCTTCCACGCTCCGCATCCGACGGAACAACTCCTCCATGGTGCGGTGGTCCTTGAGGATCACGGCGACGACGTCCTGCTCCTGGACTCCGGCCATGCCACATCCCTCCTCTGCTGGGGTTCCGGTCATCCTGCGCGTGCTCGCTGAGGGAGGATCCAAACCTCGCCCCCCGGCCCGCGCCGCGTGTCAGAGGGCGACGTCCTCGGCGGTCACGATGTCCGCCGCCATGTTGGTCTCCATCAAGCGCAGGGCGGCTTCCGCCAGGTCCTCGTGGATGTGGGCCACGGCGTCCCGGACGACGGTGACGCCGAGGTGGCGGATGTGCGCGTCCAGGGCGGAGTACAGCACGCACTGCTCGGTCACCTGACCGCAGAGGACGAGCCGGCCGACGCCGAGTTGCGCCAGGAGGTAGGCCAGCGGGGTCTCGTAGAAGATCGAGTGCCGGGCCTTGACGACGAACAGCGAGTCCTGGTCGGGCCGGATCGGGGCGACGAGTCCGGCGTGCGGGCCCGCCAGGGCCATGTCGAGGATCTCGCCGTGGTGCGAACGCCACAGCCCGAAGTTGTCGTTCACGTAGATGACGGGGACCTCCCGCGTCCGGGCGCGCTTGAGCAGCGTCTCGATGCCGGGCAGGGCCTGGTGTGCCGAGGGAAGCAGCAGTTCCGCGTCGGCGTGGTCGTATGCGTTGATCATGTCTATGACGACGACGGCACTGTCGCTCATGCTCCGCACGCCTCCTGTCCTTCTCGCCTCCCCTGCGACCCCCGGCGGCTAGCCCGCGGCGAGCGGGGCGGTGTCCATCCCCGCCCCGGCGCGCAGGCCGGACAGGAACTCCTCGAACGCCTCGACCGAGGTGCGGCGGGGCGTCCAGCCGAGCTCCTCGCGGGCCCGGGAGCAGTCCAGTAGCGGCAGGCGCAGCACCGCGTCGAACAGATCGGGCGAGGCCGGGACCAGGCGCAGCCGCCAGGCGGCGGAGAGCGCCGCCCGGACCGGACCGGCGGGCATCGGCAGGGGCCGCGCGTCGAAGACACCGGCCAGCACGGCGCCGTCCAGGGGCGGTTCGGCCGCCAGGTTGAAGGCCCCGCGGACCGGGCGGGCGACGGCCGCGCGGTAGGCGGCGGCCGCGTCGTCGGTGTGCAGGGCCTGGAAGCGCAGGCCGGGCAGGTCGGGCACGGCGGGGATCAGGCCGGGCCGTACGAGGCGGCCCGGGAGCAGCCGGCCGGCGAAGATGCGGCGCTGCTCCGAGGCCGACTCCCGTTTGAAGAGGAAGGCGGGCCGCATCCGGACCACGCGGATGCCGGGGTGGGCGTGCTCGTAGGCGTCGAGGACCCGTTCCAGATAGGACTTCTCCCGCGTGTACGCGGCCTGCGGCCAGCCGTGCGTCGGCCAGGACTCGTCCACCGCACGGTCCTTGGGGCCGGGTGAGTACGCGCCGACCGAGGAGGCGTACACGAGGACGGGCACGCCCGCGGCGGCCACGGCGTCGAAGACACGGATGCCGCCCAGGACGTTGGTGCGCCAGGTCTGGGCCGGGTGGTGGGTCGGCTGGAACTTCCAGGCGAGGTGGATCACCGCGTCCGCGCCCGTGAAGAGCCGTACGAGATCGGCTCCGCCCGGCTCGATGTCCGCGGCCCGCCACTCGGTCTTCGGGGGCCGCCAGTCGGGCACACGCCGGGCCAGGCCGAGGACGGACCCCACGGCCGGGTCCTCGGCGAGGGCCCGCACCACGCTGGTTCCGACGTTTCCCGTGGCTCCTACGACCACGACACGGGTGCCGTCGCCGTCAGGGCTCGCGGGCTGGTCCGTGGGGCTCCGGTGGTCGGATGTCATCGTGTCGCTCCTGTCCGCGGTCCGCGCACGCCCCTACCCGAAGGGGCTGCTGTCGAGGTGGCCGAGCAGGTCGGCGGGGTGCTCGTACACGGCCCGGGCCCCGGCCTCTTCGAGGTCGCGCCTCGGGATGCCGCCGCACAGCAGCCCCACGCACGTGACCTCGGCCCGGGTGGCCGCCTTCATGTCCCACACCGTGTCGCCGACGAACACGGCGTCGCGCGCGGACGCGTCCGCGAGGCCGAGGGCGTGGAGCACCGGATCGGGAGCCGGTTTGCCCTCCTCGACGTCGTCGGAACTCGCCGTCGCGGCGATGGCGTCGTCGGCGTCGACGGCCCGTCTGAGCGCGTCCAGTTCGGTGTCCTTCGCGGAGGTCACCAGCACGACCCGCCAGCCCCGCCGGTCGAGTTCGCGCAGCAGCTCCGCCGCCGAGTCCAACCGGGGCAGCCGGTCGAAGTACGTGGCGTAGAGGGTGTCGTGCGCGGCGCTGAGCGTGTCGTCCTCGCTCGTGTCACGGTCCTCGCCGAGCAGATGGGCGAGCAGGTCCTCGCCCGGCAGGCCGATCGCGCGGTGGATGTCGTGCATCGCGACGTGGTGGCCGCCCTGCCGCAGCGCCTCCCACCAGGACGTGACGTGAAGGTGGTTGGTGTCGGCGAGGGTGCCGTCGACGTCGAACAGCGCGGCGCGGTTCATGTGCGCCCTCCCTGCCGGCGCTCACGCCGGGAACTGGAACCGCGGGACATGATCACTCCTTGGCCGGTGGCGGTCGTCACGTGGGGCGCCTACCCGGTGCTCCGCGCGGCATTCCACAGCTTTGCACCGGACCGGCCGGGTTTGGGCGGAACCAGACGGGTTAGGCGCATTCCGTGAACCGTCATCCCGCGAAAGCGCCGGAGGGAGTTCCGCCGCCCGACGGGCTGGACCCGCCGGTGCCGGACGACGACGTGCTGCCGAAGGACCACACGCAGGCGATCCTGGAGACCACGAAACACGTGGCGGCCCTGCTCAAGCAGTCCGGGCAGCCCTTCGCCCTCGCCGGCAGCGTGGCCGCCTTCGCCCACGGCCTGCCCGCCCGCTTCCAGCACGACACCGACTTCTGCGTCCGGCCGGAGGACGCCGACGCAGTGGTCAAGGCACTGGAGGACGGTGGCATCGCGATGCGCCGCGCCCCGGAGGACTGGCTGGTCAAGGGCAGGTCGGGCGGCGAGGAGATCGACCTGATCTTCGAGCTCGCCCGGCGTCCGGTCAGTACCGCCCTGCTGGACCGGGCGAGCGTCAAAGCGGTCGATTCGGTGTGGATGCCCGTCCTCGCGCCCACCGACCTGATGGACGCCCGCCTCGCCGCGCTCTGCGATCACTACTGCGACTTCGGCGAGCTGCTGCCCATGGCCCGGATGCTGCGGGAGCAGATCGACTGGGACCGGCTGGACCGGGACCACCGCGAGGCCCCGCTGCCCGACGCCTTCCTGTACCTGCTCGAACGTCTCCACGTCATCGTCCGGCGCGCCCGCCCGGCGGGATCGGAGGGAACCCCGTGACCTCCACCGAGCTCATCGAGTACCGCATCGAGCACCTGCGCGAGCGGCTGGCGCGCGAGGAGCTCGCCGAACTGGGCGTACGGATCGAGCTGCGCGGCTCCCGCGTCGTCATCTGGGGAAGCGTCGCCGATCCGGACTGCCGGTCCGCGCTGCTGCGCATCGCCGGTGAAGAGCTCCCGGACGTGCCCTGGCAGGTGGACCTCACCGTGAGCCGCAGCGGCCCACCCGACCATTCCGAGGAGCTCTCGTGATCCGCGTCGCCGCCGTCGGGGACATCCATCTCGGCCCGGGCAGCGCCGGGCTGCTCCGGCCGGCCTTCGACACCCTCGGCTCCTGCGCCGACCTGCTGCTCCTGGCCGGCGACCTGACCCGTCACGGCACTCCCGAAGAGGCCCGGGTCGTGGCCGGCGAGGTGAGCGGGCTGCCGGTGCCCGTGGTCGCCGTACTCGGCAACCACGACTACCAGAGCGACCAGGAGAAGGCCGTCACCCGGGAACTGACGGCGGGCGGCGTGCACGTCCTGGAAGGCGACGGCGTCCTGCTCGACATCGGCGGTACGCGGGTCGGCGTCGCGGGGACCAAGGGCTTCGGCGGCGGCTTCGCCGGACGCAGCGCCAGCGAGTTCGGCGAACCGGAGATGAAGGCCTTCATCCGCTACACCCGGTCCTGCGCCGCGGGTCTCGGCCGGGCCCTGCGCGAGCTCCGCGACCAGGGCGCCGTACTGCGCATCGCGCTCACCCACTACGCGCCCGTACCGGACACCCTGGCGGGCGAGCCCCCGGAGATCCACCCCTTCCTCGGCAGCTACCTCCTCGCGGAGGCGATCGACGGGGAGGGCGCGGACCTCGCCGTCCACGGGCACGCCCACCTGGGCACGGAACACGGCATGACGGCGGGCGGGGTCCGCGTGCGCAACGTCGCGATGCCCGTCATCGACCAGGCCTTCGCCGTCTACCACCTGTCCCCCGGCCTCCCTCCCGACGAAGGCGGGACGGCCGGGCCCGCGCCACCGCCGCTCCACCACCACCCGGGAGGCACACCGTGACCGCACGCGCCCTCGCCGACCGCACGGCCCCGCCGCTGCTCGGCATCTACCTCAACGACCACCTGACCGGAGCCGGCGCGGGCGTCGAACTCCTGCGCCGTGCGGCCCGCCATCAGCGCGGCACGCCCCGTGGACCCCGGTTGGCCGCGCTGGCCGAAGAAGTCGAGCAGGACCGGGAGCAGTTGCGCGCGCTCATGACGGAACTCGGCATCCCCGCGATGCGCAGCAGAATGGCCCTGGGCTGGCTGGCGGAGAAGGCGGGACGGCTCAAGCTGAACGGCCGGATCGTCTCCCGCTCGCCGCTCAGCGACGTGCTGGAACTCGAGGCCATGCGCCTGGGCGTCGAGGGCAAGGCGTCCTGCTGGCGCTCCCTGCGCTCCCTGGCCGGCACCGACCCCCGGATCGACCTCGGCCGCGTGGACGAACTCCTGCGCCGGGCGACGGAACAGGCCCGCGTGCTGGAGTCCCTGCGCACCGAGCGCGCGGCCCAGGTCTTCAGGGCCGACGCGGAGCGCCGTACACAGGCGCCGGTGTCCTAGATCAGGGTCGTGGATCAGGGGCGTGGACCAGGGTCGTCGGTCAGAGTTCCCGCAGGGCGGGCAGCAGCTTCGTCTCCGCCCAGCCGAGGAAGGGTTCCTGCCGGTCGCCGCCGATCTGGATCAGGGCGATCTCGGTGAATCCGGCCTCGGCGTACGGGCGTACCGCCTCCACGAAGGCGTCCACGTCCTCGCCGCAGGGTACGGCGTCCGCGACGTCCTCGGGCCGGGTGTGCGCGGAGGCCTGGGCGAAGCCCGCCGGGCCCGGCAGTTCGGCGTTGACCCGCCAGCCGCCCAGCGCCCACCGGAACTGCTCGTGGGCCCGCGCCACCGCCGCGTCGCGGTCGGTGTCGTAGCAGACGGGGAGCTGTCCGACGCGCGGCTTGCCCGTGCCGCCGTACGCGTCGAACGCCGTCAGCAGCTCCCGCTTCGGCTCGGTGGCGACCACGAGGTCGCCGTACCGGCCCGCGAGCTCGCACGAGCGGTCTCCGGAGACGGCGATGCCGATCGGGGGCGGCTCGTCCGGGAGGTCCCAGAGTTTGGCGTTCTCCACGTCGAAGTGGGGGCCGTGGTGGCTGACGTACTCGCCGCCGAAGAGGGAGCGGATGATCCCCACGGCCTCCTCCAGCATCTCCAGGCGGACGTGCGCGGCGGGCCAGCCGCCTCCGACGATGTGCTCGTTGAGGTTCTCGCCCGAGCCGAGGCCCAGCCGGAAGCGGCCGCCGGACAGGAGCTGCATCGTGGCCGCCTTCTGCGCGATCACGGCGGGGTGGTAGCGGAACGTCGGGCAGGTCACGTAGGTCATCAGCGGGATGTCGCGGGTGGCCTGCGCGGCCGCGCCCAGCACGCTCCACGCGTAGGGCGCGTGCCCTTGGGCGTCCAGCCAGGGGAAGGAATGGTCCGAGATGACGGAGAAGTCGAATCCCACCCGCTCGGCGCCCACCACATGGGCCACCAGTTCACGCGGCCCGGCCTGTTCGGTCATCATCGTGTATCCGATTCGCACCATGGTGGGCGCCTTGCCGCGATCGCCCCGTTGAAACACGCCCGCCTCGCACGCGCCCCGTGCGGAACGAGGCGGTTCAGGCCGGGTGGCCCGCCTCCAGGTCGCGTACGTCCTCGAGCCGGAGCGGCGCGGGTACAGCTCCCTCGACCGGCGGACAGCGCTCGGCAGGCGACAGCAGGAAGCCGACGTGATCGCCGCCCCCGGCGCCCCCGGCGTCCCCGGCGCGTCCCTCGACGCGGCCGGTGAACCACGTACGCACGTCCGTCAGGACCGGGCTGCCCTCCCGTCCCGGCCGCCAGCCGACCCGCGCGAACTTGTCCACCGTGTCGCCGCACTCGCCGCCGAAGAGCTCCGCCAGCGCCCGCTGGTCGCGGCGGAGCAGGTGCACGGTGAGGTACGGGGCTTCGCGCGCGACCCGGTAGGTGTGGTTCGCGGTGGACAGCCAGACGACGAACCGCGGCGGGTGGATCGAGCACTGCGAGGCGAATCCCACCAGGCAGCCCGCCCGCTCACCGCCGGCCGCGGCCGTGACCACGTACATCGGGCCGTCGAACGCCTCGGTGAAGGGATCCGGTTCGGTCACGGCGCCTCCTCGTGGTCCGGGTGCTCCCAGTACCCCCCACGGGCGGCTACCCCGCACCTCGGCGCCGAACCGCGCGGCAGCCGGGCTACCCGGGGCGGTATCCCGGCGCGCCGCCCGGCGCCCCGCCTCCACAGGCTGTAGGGCAAGGGGTGCAAGCGCGGCGGCGAGGCTTCGGGAGGACGGATGACGTCGGTGGACCGTTCACCGGGAGAGGCGCCGCCCGACGACCGGACCGCGCCCAGGACCGAACGACGGGCCGGCCAGGGGTCCGCCGTACTGGGGTGGCTGACGACCACCGACCACAAGGTGATCGGCAACCTCTACCTGGTGACGGCCTTCGCCTTCTTCCTCTTCGCCGGTGTGCTGGCCCTGGTGATGCGGGCCGAACTCGCCCGCCCCGGGCTCCAGATCGTCTCGAACCAGCAGTACAACGAGGCGTTCACGATCCACGCCACGATCATGATGCTGCTGTTCGCGACGCCGACCTTCACCGGCTTCGCCAACGCGGTCATGCCCTTGCAGATCGGCGCGCCCGATGTCGCCTTCCCCCGGCTGAACGCCTTCAGCTACTGGGTGTACCTGTTCGGGGGCCTCATGGTGGTCTCCAGCCTGCTGACCGCCGACGGGGCGGCGGCGTTCGGATGGTTCGCCTACGCGCCGCTGAACAGCACCACGTACTCCCCTGGAACCGGCCCGGACCTGTGGGCCATGGGGCTGGCGGTGTCGGGACTCAGCACGATCCTGGGGTCGGTCAACTTCATCACCACGATCGTCTGTCTGCGCGCCCCGGGCATGACCTTGTTCCGGATGCCGATCTTCACCTGGAACGTGCTCTTCACGTCGATTCTGGCGCTGCTGGCCTTTCCGGTCCTCACGGCCGCGCTGCTGGTCCTGGAGGCGGACAGGAAGTTCGGCGCGCACGTCTTCGACGCGGCCAACGGCGGCGCCCTGCTGTGGCAGCACCTGTTCTGGTTCTTCGGGCATCCGGAGGTCTACATCGTGGCGCTGCCGTTCTTCGGGGTGGTGAGCGAGATCCTTCCCGTCTTCAGCCGGAAGCCGATGTTCGGGTACGCGTCCCTGATCGGCGCCACGATCGCCATCACCGGCCTGTCGGCGACCGTATGGGCGCACCACATGTTCGCGACGGGGGCCGTGCTCCTGCCCTTCTTCTCCCTGCTGTCGTTCCTGATCGCCGTCCCGACTGGCGTGAAGTTCTTCAACTGGATCGGGACGATGTGGAACGGGTCGCTCTCCTTCGAGACACCGATGCTGTGGTCCATCGGCTTCCTCGTCACCTTCCTGCTGGGCGGTCTGACGGGCGTGCTGGTGGCATCGCCGCCGCTGGACTTCCATCTGACGGACAGTTATTTCGTCGTCGCCCACCTCCACTACGTGCTGTTCGGGACGATCGTGTTCGCCACGTTCGGGGGCTTCTACTTCTGGTGGCCGAAGCTGACCGGACGGATGCTGGACGAGCGGCTCGGCAGGATCCACTTCTGGACGCTGTTCATCGGCTTCCAGACCACCTTCCTGGTCCAGCACTGGCTGGGCGAGGCCGGGATGCCGCGCCGGTACGCCGACTACCTCGCGAGCGACGGCTTCACCCTGCTCAACACGGTCTCCACCATCGGCTCCTTCCTGCTCGGCCTCTCGACGCTGCCCTTCCTCTACAACGTGTGGTGGACCCACCGCTACGGCGTGCGGGTCACCGTCGACGACCCGTGGGGATGGGGCCGCTCCCTGGAGTGGGCGACGAGCTGCCCGCCGCCCAGGCACAACTTCCATGCCCTGCCCCGGATCCGTTCGGAATCCCCGGCCTTCGACCTGCACCATCCGGAGGTGCCCAGTGAAAGAGTGCCCAGCGAGAGACGTGCCCGGTGAGAGAGGTGCCCGGTGAGAGAGGTGCCCGGTGAAAGGTGAGGCCTGGCTCTTCACCGGGACGGCCCTGTTCTTCGCGGTGACCGCGGTCGTCTACGGCTGGTTCTCCCGCGAGCCGGCGGGCACGGCGGCGCTCTGCGTCTCCTTCGTCATGGCGGCCCTCGTCTCCGCCTTCCTCTGGCGCCAGTACCGGCGCGCCGGAGAGCGTCCGGAGGACCGCGGGGAGGCCGAGGTGCGGGAGGCCGGGGGCCGGCGCGCGTTCTTCCCCGCCCGCAGCCACTTTCCCGTACTGGCGGCGGCGGGCAGCGCGTTGATCGGTCTCGGCGTGGTCCAGGGCCTGTGGCTGTGCCTCATCGGGTTCGGTGTGCTGCTGCCCGGGGTCCTGGGGTTCGCGTTCCAGAACCTCGGCCACGAGGAGTAGCCCGAGCCCGAGTACCTCAGCCGTCCTCGGCGGACTCCCGCACGTCCGGTCCGGCGGTGGTCGCGGCGATCTTCCGGTGTTGTTCGGGGGTGGTGGGGTAGGGGACCCGGTCCTGGTAGTACCAGGCACTGATCGCCGACCGCGCCCTGTCCAGCCGGCGTCGCCGGGCGCTGCCGCCGGGAGTGGCGGCCGGCTCCAGCGGCTCGGGCCGTTCCCTGGCGAGTACGGCATACCGCTCGGTCGCCGTGAGGGCGCGGTGCTGCGGCTCGAAACCGCCCTCGACGCTCTGGCGCACCAGGCCGGACGCCTCCCCCTCGGTCAGCAGCCGGCGCTCGCGCGACTGGAGGGCCAGGCACAGCCGCCTGGTGAGCCAGAAGACGGCCGCCGGCACGGCGAAGAAGGAGACGCGCAGCGTCCAGGTCAGCGCGTGCACGGACACGTCGAAGACGAACGCGAGGATGTCCTGGGCCCCGGCGAGGAGCAGCACGGCGTAGCAGGAGAGGGCGGCCACGCCCAGGCCGGTGCGGACGGGCCGGTCACGCGGGCGGTCGCACAGGTGCCGTTCCCCGGTCGCGCCGGTGATCCAGCGTTCGAAGAAGGGGTAGGCGTAGAGGAGCGCGAAGAGCAGGCCCGGCAGGAGGACGGCCGTCACCAGGGGGTTCCACATGATCGTGTGGCCCCACAGGCGGGTTTCCACCCCCGGCATCAGCCGCAGGGCCCCTTCGAGGAATCCGACGTACCAGTCGGGCTGGGCGCCGGTGGAGACCACGTCGGCGCGGTAGGGCCCGTAGGTCCAGATGGGGTTGATCTGCGCGACGGCCCCCAGGACGGCGAGCAGGCCGAAGACGGTGAAGAACAGCCCGGCGGACTTGGCCATGTACTGGGGGAAGAACGGCAGGCCGACGACGTTGCGTCCGCTCCTGCCGGGCCCCGGCCAGTGGGTGTGCTTCAGGACCACGACGAGCAGGATGTGCACCGTGATCAGCCCCAGCAGCAGGCCGGGGACCAGCAGGATGTGCACGGGGTAGAGCCGGGGCACGATGTCCTCGCCGGGATACTCCCCGCCGAAGGCGAAGAAGCTCAGGTAGGTGCCGACGAGCGGGATGGACAGCATGATCCCCTGGGCGATCCGCAGCCCGGTGCCCGACAGCAGGTCGTCGGGGAGCGAGTACCCCGCGAAGCCCTCCAGCAGCGCCAGCATGAACAGGGTCACGCCCAGCAGCCAGTTGACCTCGCGCGGGCGGCGGAAGGCGCCGGTGAGGAACACCCGCAGCATGTGCGCCCCGATGGCGGCGACGAAGACCAGGGCCGCCCAGTGGTGGATCTGCCGGATCAGCAGGCCGCCCCGTACGTCGAAACTGATCCGCAGGGTGGAGAGGTAGGCCTGGGACATCAGCACGCCGTGCAGCGGGCGGTACGAACCCTCGTACGGCGTCTCCCGCATCGAGGGGTCGAAGAAGAAGGTCAGGTACACGCCGGTCAGCAGGAGCACGACGAAGCTGTACAGCGCCAGCTCGCCCAGCAGGAACGACCAGTGGTCGGGGAACAGCTTGCGCAGGCCCGTCCGGAGGACTTCGGAGAGCGGCAGCCGCGCGTCGAGGCCCTCGGCCCCCCGCGCCACCGCACGCCGCGCCCTGCTCCTCGGCCGCGCATTCCGCTTCGAACCGGGCACCGGCACGCACCTCCTGTCCGGACCCTCGCCCTTGGGTCGGGCGAGTCATCCGGAGTGCACACAAAACTACCGATCGCCATGATTCGCTATCAATTCAGACACGGAGTCGTCGACTTCCGGAATCGGGGGCAGGAAGTCCTCGCCCGGCCCGCAGTCATCCGCCCAACCATCGATCCGTCCGAGGAGAGCCCGTGAAGATGCTGATCAACAGTCCGGAGACCGTGGTCGCCGATGCCCTGCGGGGACTGGCGGCCGCCCATCCCGAGCTCGACGTCGACGTGGAGCGG